>PXOU01000021.1 GCA_003022365.1 Candidatus Saccharibacteria bacterium QS_5_54_17 | reverse complement strand
ACCTCACGAAGCTCTAGGCATGTTAACGCCCGAAGAGTACTATGAAAGTATCAGTAACAAACCAGCTCCAATGTGTACGTGATGTGGTGAACCCGTACAGAATATTTACCGGCAAGCATTGTCAGGGTAAAATACTGGATGCGTTCCGGGGTAGCTCAACGGTAGAGCATCTCGCTGTTAACGAGGAGGTTGCCGGTTCGAGTCCGGCCCCCGGAGCCATTCGACTCGCTTCGCTCGCTCATGGCCTTCGGCCGGAGCGGTGGAGAGAAGTGAATGTCCTGAGCGACAAGTCGAAGGACTCATTTCATGAAGTATTCATGGCATAAAGGCAAGTTATTGCCCGGACAAGCACAGCAAGTGTACGGATTCGTGGTTACTGAGGATGATTTAGTCGTGCTCGTAAGAGACAAAGGCGAAGAACGCTTCACTCCTGTTGGTGGTGGCGTGGAAGTCAACGAAGCCGCCCAAGACGGGTTCATACGGGAATTGAAGGAAGAAGCGCAACTACAAGCGAGCGATATCCATTTACTCGGAACCGTGGAAGTTAAGGATGAAGAGAACGGATCTGACCGCGAGCTGCAAGTACGGTATGCCTGCCGACCCGAGAAAATAGAAGAATTTATTCCGTGCAAGGACGGGTTCGAAGTCCAGCAAAGGATATTCGTCCATATCGATGAATTGCCTCGGTACGTGAAATGGCTCAATACGCCGGACGGCGAGGAAATATTCGAGGCGCTAAAGGAATATATTTCCAAATGAAAATATATTTCGTAAGACATGCTGAGAGCGTTGCTAATGCCAAAGGTGTACTCTCTTCGAAAGAAGACGATGGCGGAATAACAGAAAAAGGGAAAACCCAGTGCAACGATCTCGCATCGACGCTGAATGACATTAATTTTGACATTGCTTACATATCTCCGTTCCAGAGAACGAAAGAAACATTTTTTAATTTCAGCACCAAGGTTTCCAGCGAAGAATACGTCTTCGATGAGAGGCTTTCAGAATTAGATTATGGCAACCTTCATGGCGAAACACACGAATCAGCGGAGGAACACCTTAAAAGTACGTTGAGTAAGATAAAAAATGGCGACTATAAAGTACGATTCGGGGGCGTTGGCGAAAACCAGGCAGAATTCGAGCATAGGATCTACGGTTTTTTGAGTGAAATTATAGCCAGCGGGAAAAGCAATGTATTAGTTGTTTCCCACAGCAGCACGATAGCGGTAATGGAAAAGTTGTTGATAAAGGTACTCGAGTTGGATACCAAGCGCCATTCTATAGGTAATTGTGAATACCGTTACTACACGATAAAAGACCCGGCATTAACTGCCAAGAAAATTGAAGATATACAGACTGAACCAAAGACATGAGTAAAACGGATGTAAAAGAGTGTACTAGAGGTATTTGCGCAAAAAACGAAGAAAACACTATTTACCAGTGCCTGGAAAGCCTCCGAACCGCTTACCACTTACTACTTATCGTTTTGGAATAGGAGTAAATTATGTCCCAAGTCGAATTAGAATTCAGAGGCCCGCTCGAAGAAAATGTTGGCAGGTATATAGAAGCGCTCAACTAGCTAGGAATGCATTCAATTCGTCTGAATCTCGCATCCAGAAAATTAAATCTTCCGCTTCTTCCATAGTTAAGAAATCAGCGTACTTAATGTAGTCTTCCGTGTCGATTTCTTGCGGCTCAAGGGTTAGATCGTTGCTACTTATCTGTGGTTCGATTTTGTAACGTATCTGCAAGAAAGAATTTACAACTTCGTCGCTATCTTCGTTAACTTCATCTACTACATAGTATCCGAAGAACCTTGGTTCAGTTTCTAGTTTTTCTACATTGATACCGGTCTCTTCGTAAACTTCTCTTTGCAGCGTTTCCAGATGTGACTCGCCTGTATCCGGTTTGCCGCCCGGGAATTGCCATTTATTGCCGTCTTTTGAAACTAATACTATTTTGTCATCCAGAGTTTTTATCCAGCCATATACTTGCCGATGATTTAACTCTTTATGTTCTGGCAAAATATCACCAGCTTCTACAAAAGTCATTTTGAATTTACCCATATAAGCATACTCCAAAATAAAGCACATAGATACTATGAATAATAGTAACAATTTTTGGTGACAGTATCTGGAAATAAGTGCCAAATTGCAATAAAGTTAACCTAATATCCGTTTTGGAGTAGGAGTAAGTATGTCCCAAGTCGAATTAGAATTCAGAGGTCCACTAGAAGAAAATTTAAATGATTTTTTGAACAGATGCATTAAAAAAGCGTCCGTAAGTAGGTTTAGACACCAATTTAATATGACGATTTATCCACAAGGAAGTTTGGACATACGTATTAAGTTTCGCGATGATCAGCCCTATATTGTATTTAAGAATACCACTGAGTCAGAAGATGCCTGCGCTTCAGAAAAAGTGGAGGTAGATAAACCGATTACTATAGAAGAAGTGTATCGAGTTATAGATCTTTATAAACTCCTTGACGTTGAAGAAGCTGTTGTTTCTCGGGTAGAAAATTACCATTTTCAAATTGATGCGTTCGATTTCTCAATCAAGATAGGTGCGGAAATAGGTAATTTTTGGGAAATAGATACCGTATACGATGAAGAAGCCAAAGATGAAGATAAAGCGGCAGTCCGCAATCAGATGTTGGACATTATTGAAAAACTTGGACTCACCACATGGACGCAAGAGGAATTCAAACAGGCAAATAAAAATTCCCGGCACAATCGTATAACCGTAGCATATTCTCATGAAAACGAATGGCAAGATCTCGTTGCTCATATAGATGACCATTTGAAATCGTCCACCCAAGGCTAAAGAGAAGGTGCCGGGATAGTCCCGTTGGCGGTGAACTTTGCGCTTCCTTGCAAAAACGGGAAAATATGCCATAAAGTGTGCGTAGACACGGGAGAGCAGAGGTGTTGCCGGGTTCCCCGACTGCAAACAGACACTCCTACCTGGGAGACCTACACAGGGACACTGATCCCCAAAACACCCCAAAAAAGTCATAACACACGGAGCCACTACCCATGCCTCACAACAAGGAAGCCTCACCAGGACAGGCAACCCCACCGGGACTACTTCCCGACACCTATCAGGACCTGCAAAAGTCGGGCGAGGTGGAATGGGCCGTCCAACGAGAATCCGAGCCAGTCCCCAACGATCCCCACCAACGAGTAGCTACCTATCTGGGCTCACTGGTGGGTCGACACGGGCTCCTGGGTGGCTCAGAAGAGCACCGTCAGGCCCAGCTGTCCCATCACGTCATGGACCCCGAGGACATTCCCGAAAGCTACTTCGACCGGCAACGGGAAATCGCCCGTCAGCAAGGACACGGCGACATAGAGATCAACGACGAGATGCGCCGGCAGCACTCGGAGGCTCTGATTGCCGACCAAACGGCCAGTCTCAACGCCTGGGCCGAGTATCTCAACGACCCGGATGCCGACTATCCAGCCTGGTTCCGCTACTACACTATGCGCAACGTCCTCAAATTGGCTGATTACGACAAAGAAAAAGGGAAGTTTCGAACCCGCAGCAAAAAGACCACCGCCCCCTACCCGGAACTCAACCGCGAAGCCCTGGCCTACGTCTACGAGACGCTCAACCGACGCCTGAAAGGCCAAGAACAGAACGATGAACAACTCCAACAACTGGCAGACCAGGCCAACTTCAACAAACTCTACTCCCATGCCTTGGCTGAATCTGTCCCATCCGACCCGGAACAACTGCAAAACACAACCGGAGAATGGACTACCTATCAACAGCTTGACTCTGAAGAGGAACCAGATCGAGCCCACCAGCTAGCCCAGTCCCTGCAAGGATATGGCACTGGCTGGTGTACTGCCGGGGAAAGTTCGGCCGAGAAGCACCTCAAAGGAGGTGATTTCCACGTCTACTATTCCTATGACGAAAAAGGACAAGCCACCGTCCCTCGGGTAGCGGTGCGGATACAAAACGGCCGGGTGGCCGAAGTCCGGGGTATCGATACCGACCAGAACCTGGAACCGGCCATGACCGACATCGCCATGGAGCGCCTCCAGGAACTGCCCGGTGGCGAGGAATACCTCCAGGTCGCGGAGGACATGAACCGGGTTACCGATATCGAAGCCCGTGTCCGCCAAGGGCAAGGACCGACCGCCCCGGACATCTACTTCCTACGTGAGTACGACGGCCAAATCCAGGGTTTCGGCTACGGCAAGGACCCCCGAATACGTGAACTACTCCAAGACCGGGATCCGGAAGCGGACATGGACAGAATGATAAAAGAATTTGACCAGGCCCAATTGGCCCGGAATCTGCTCGAATCTAGTAGAATCGGCCAAATCACCCTCGCCAAAAACCTGGACAAATTCCTCCAATCCGAGGCCCTCGACCACGGGGAATTGGCCCGCATTATAATGGACAATGGCCGGGAGGATATCCTCGCCGACCACTTGGACAAATTCCAAGATGGCGCTGTCGACCATGCCCGACTAGCTCAGGATCTGATGAACAGGGGCTCGATAGGTACCGAAATCCTCGCCAAAAACCTGGACAAGTTCCCATATGGCGCTGTTGACCACGCCCTATTAGCCCGCCGTATGATGGACACTGGCCTAGAGCGTGTCCTCGCCCGCAACCTGGACAAGTTCCAGGAGATACCCGATGATATCCGGTACTAAATGGAATTTTACCCCCAGGGTAGTGCCTAACCTTTCCCAGCCCGCAAAACTCCCTGTATTACATATCAGTGGCGGTGTGTTTGCTGCAGGAATCGTGCCTTATGGTATGCCGCATTTTCGCCGTAAATTTCATCAAAATACCGTGAGGTGGCCCCGTAATACAGCAAATTCCAGAATAAATGCTGATCACCGGCATGACGAGCTGTAATATCGTCCAATTGCTCTATGTGGGGTTTTGGAATATTTGCTAGTTCGTCTTTGTTTTTGTCAACTTCTGTCTCTGCTCGCACCTAAGCTGTGTGCTTCTGGAGTAGCTCGCTAAATTGTTCCGAGTTTTCTGCAGCCAGCCTTGTTTCAAATTCCAGGGCGTCGCGCTCTTCTTCCCAGTGAGTATAACGTTCATCATTCGGTTGGTAGTCTCGCAATTTATGCTGGTAGGCGTGGAATAATTCATGGCTCATCACCAGACCTTTTGCCTCATCACGTAACTCAGCACCGATTGGTAAAAAAATTGTCCGGTAGCTTTCGTTATAACGGGCCAAGGGGCGAGGCGAACCTGTTTCGTCCTTTTGGAATATCCACCAATACCAATCCCCCTCATCGCCGGGGTGTAGTGGGCAGACTGCCAGCTGAGAAGCCGGGTCTTGCTCGTCTTCTTGATCAGGATATTTACCAACTCCATGTCCTCGATGTTCATCATACACTGGCACCGCAAACAAGCTTTCATCGAGCAAAGTTGCCAATTCAACACCGTTTTGATTATCAATAGCTTCCAGCAGGGCGTAGGTTGAATCGGCATAGCTTTTCACGAGCTCGGCTCTTTCCGTTACACTGGGCTCACCCGTGTTGTTCTTCGTTTCTGGACTGTTCGGCATATATAATATTATACAGGGCGTCCGTGAGGCTTCACATAAAGGGAGCTTCCGAATATTTTCAAGTATTGGCCATTCTTTCCTCGCCCGTCTACATGTTTTTATTCTGAGGAGGACTGCCTTGGCGCGCGTTGCGTGAGGGGACACCTTTTGCTAAAATAAGCTTATAAATTAAATTAATGAGGTAATATATGGGTCTTAAACAATTTTCAATGGTATTCGCGGTGGTGTTTTTACTGGTGGGAGTACTCGGGTTCGTTCCCGGTGTTACCACCGAAGGCGGCCTCTTGCTAGGCATATTCGAGGTATCTCCGCTCCATAACGCCATCCACTTGGTGTCGGGTTTGGCAGCTTTGATCGGAGCGGCTAGCGATGCCTACGCCAAGGTATACTTCCAAGTGTTTGGTGTCGTCTACGCTTTAGTGGCCGTGGTTGGCTTCGTGCAGGGTGATACGCTGCTTGGCCTGATACCGGTCAACATGGCGGACAACCTGCTGCACACTGTCATCGCCTTGGCGGCATTGGGTCTTGGTTTCGGCAAAAGCGCCGGCGAAGCGCCCGCCCAACAATCAGCATAGAATCCCGCTACGGCGAAGGTGGGCAAGATGTACACGGTCCCGATTACGGGGCCGTGTAGACATGTTTAATCCGATACCAAGCAAGCCAAAAGTCCGGCAACCAGCGTTCGGAATGGGAAGCCGGCTGCCGGTTCGATTTCCAGAACCCGGATTATCGTTAAGAGTACTGGTTTTAATCCCGCCAAAAACCATAAATGTGCTACAATACAGTAAGTAAAGGAGATTTCAATGCTGCGAACGAAAAATGGCTTTACGGTAATAGGGACGGTGCTCGTGGTAGTCGCAGTAGCCGTCCTCGGCTTTGCCGGGGGTACATGGTGGCAAGCGAACCAGGATAGTCAAACATTCATACGTGAGCAAAGCGGAACAGATAATGAGAATAAAGATGAAAAGAATGAAAAAGAAAAGGAAGAACCGGCACCCATAGTATTCAAAGCAACCGAATTAGAGCCGGGCGATAAGGTCGGTACCATGGAAGCTGTCAGCGTTGAAAAATTCCGGGAAGAAGTCCAAGGTGAGCAACAGGAATTACGTGATGATAATGTGTCAGCCAAATTCAATGGAGAAGTTTCCGTAAAAGGAACCTATGTAAAACGCTCCGGTGTTATAGAAGGCCTGTGCCTGGAAGACCTTGCCGATCCCGCAAAGGATAGATTGCCCAGAACGGAAGGTGACAAACGAGATCACTTCTGTTTTGATAACGAGTCGGAAGTAGAGTCGAAATTGTCCGGACAGGAAGGCCAGGAAGTAACGGTTACGATTGGCGATTTTCACTACAAGAGCTATCCTTCGGAGGTAGTCAACAGTGCTCGTTTAGTAGAAGTTGAATAAAACCATTAATCAACAAACTATCTGTTACGCGTCATTCCTGCCGTGATGATTCTTGGTCTTCTATGCCGGGGATAGTAGGTTCGGCAAGCCCGTAAATAGTGAGGGCTTAATATGACAGAAACTTATTAAACACCTCCTTGTTGTTTACTGCAGGGGAGGTAGTCGGCAGACAGTAGACGGTATACAGGAAACAGGAAGTAAGAAGTAAGTGGAAATAAAAGTGTGTTATTCCTACCTCCTCTCTTTGTCATTCCGAACTTGTTTCGGAATCTCATTCTGCAACAGGGAAACGATCCCGGATCGGGGTCCGGGATGACAGGAACCAGAAGCAAGCAGTAAGAAGTAAGTTTCGGAATCGGTTCTGATCCTGAAACAGATCCTGAAACAAGTTCAGGATGACATCTTCAGGATGACAATCCTCTTTGTCATTCCGGCCCCCGAGCCGGAATCTATTAACCTGATATGGTTATGAAATAGATCCTGAAACAAGCCTGCCTGCCGGCAGACAGGTTCAGGATGACATATTCAGTTCGGTTTTTGTTGTCGGGTTTTGATAACGGTTCCGGGTTCTACGCCCGTAAACACCTCCTTGTTGTTTACTGCATCCGAGGTGTTCAATAAGCCGGGAGACTATACGTGAAGAACGGATTTTACAGCAATGTTTCCCTGGCTTGGCTATCGATACGAATCCCGTGGTGATCCCCGTGGTGATCGCCGGAATGTTGGTGGGTGAAGAGATCGGCGAACAACAAAACCAGCACCACGACCGCCATGAGTATGATAGTTCCCGTTGCAAGTTTCGGTTTTCTTGGTTGCTGTCTGTCCATAAACAGGTTAGCCCTTCCCTACCGCTACATTAAAAAGCATCCAACAAAGCGTGTATAGTGAGCCGTGGTCGCCCAAGTATCGGACGCCTCCCCGGATGTCGATAATCACACTACTCCATCAACGCGCAGGCCATTTTGACCGCTTCGGAGTAGGTGGGAAAGGCGTGGACCGTCCGGGCCAGCGTGGTAGCGGTTACTCCCGCGTTAATAGCCAACGTCAACTCGTGCACCATTTCTCCGGCTCTGGGTGAGACAATGGAAGCGCCGCGTATAACATTGTTTTTGTCAGCCAACACCTTGACGAAACCGGTCTGTTGGTCATCGGTATTGGCCCGGCCGAGCGCGTCGATGGTGGCGGCGCCGGTGCGGTATTTAACCCCTTTCTTCTCCAGTTCGGCCTCGGTGGCGCCGACGGTGGCCACTTCGGGGGTGACGAACACACACCGGGGGATGGCATTATACCGGGCGATTGACTTGCGTTTGGTGTGGAACATGTTGTGGGCGGCGATCCGGCTCTGGTAGGAAGCGGTGTGGGTGAATTGGAACGGTCCCACCACGTCACCGGCGGCGTAAATGTTGCTGGCCGAGGTCTGCATGTGTTGATTGACCTTGATGCGGTGTTTGTCGTAATCCACGCCGGCGTTTTCCAGGCCGATGTCGGTATTGGGACGTTTACCGGTCGCCAGCAGTAGGGTGTCGACCGTGACGGTGTGCTCGGTATTGTCGCCGCCGGATTCGTAGTGGACGAGTTTTCGGCCGCCTTTCTTGACGACACCGGTAACTTTGGCTTCGGTTGCTACGTTGACGCCGTCTTCCTCGAAAACTGCCCGGACCAATTCTCCGACCTCCGTGTCTTCGGCCGGCAGGAGGCGGGGCATGGTTTCCGCTAGGTGAACTTTGCTGCCAAGAGAGGCGAAGAGGTGGGCGAATTCGCATCCGATCGGTCCGCCGCCGACGATGAATATGGATTTGGGCGCGGCCTGGTAGTTAACGGCCTCGAAGAAAGTGTCGTAGCCGGCTTCTTCCAACCCGGAAATGGGCGGAATGAAATTATGGGTGCCGGTTGCTATTAAGATTTTGGCCGCGCTGTAGCGCCGGCCACCGGCCGTGACTTCATGGGGATTGATGAACCGGGCCTCCTTCCGGTACACGGCAATGCCGTCTTCGGTGAGCGCCGTTTCGCCTTCAGCGGTGCCGGTCCGGGAGACGACTAAATCTTTGTACCGCTGCAATTTCTTGTAATCAAGCTCGGGCTTCTTCTTGGCTTTGATGCTATAATCGCTCGCCTCTTGGGCCATGGTGTACATCTTGGCTCCGTGGAGTAACGCTTTGGTGGGCACGCATGCCCAATTGGGGCACTCGCCGCCAATGTCGCCGGGCTCGAATACCGCCACCCGTTTGCCCTCCGAGACGGCTTGGTTGGCGGCCACGCTGCCGCCCGCCCCGCTTCCTAAGACGATGAGATCATACATATACCGCGCGCTCATGATATCTCCCGGTGTGTGTCGTAAATATAACCCGCGTCCGGATTATAGGCTCTTAGATGCTTGGCAGCTTGCCGGTGTATATCACCGGCGGTAACCTCATGTTTATCCGCCAACCAGTTGCTCACGTCCTGGCAGACTTGTTTGGCTACCAACTCGGCCTCTTGCTGTGGTACCCGGACTGCTACGGCCGCAGCGAATATGCTGGCATACAGTTTTCGTTCGTCATATTCCTGGGTATGCTTGCCGCGTTTGACGATATGCTTCATCGGGCGACTCCGTCAGTTGGCATTAGACATAATGAACAGTGCCGAAAGGCATGGGTCACGTGAGGATTAGCTATTTTTCCTGAGTTCATGCTTTTTGCTTCATATTGCATCACTTCCCTCCCATCATCCGAAGTTAATGGTTCCATTGGCGATGAGTATCAGCAGCCAGCCCAGGGCGACCAACAGGAAGCCCAGAAACAGCCGCATGACGCCCTTGCTTTCTTCTTTCCACTTCTTGACCGAACTAAGCTTGGCTCCGCCGGCGACCATCAGCAGGATGATAATCAGGGGCAGGACGAAGACCAGATTGTACAACACCAGTAGCAGGAAAGCCCAGATGCTGAAGTCGACCGAGAGAATGGTGATGATAGCTAAGTACGGGGCACCAGTGCAGGGAAGTTCGACCGCCGCTACGAATGCGCCCAGGAACATGACGCCGCCGAAGGTCGCTTTGGAGCTGGAGTACTCATGGATCTTTTTGGCGAAATAACCCGGTATTTGCAGGGAAAACCCGCGCCCGTACCAGAAGTAATCCTTGATCTCGAATAGGCCGGCCGCGATAACCAGAGCTCCCACAAAGAGTGACAGATATTCGGCTAAGGCGATGGGTATGTTGCTGAAGAAGTAGACCATCCCCAAGCCCGCTACTAGATAGGTCAGGAAGATGGCGAATATGTAGGCGCCGCCGAGCAACAGGAGCCGTTTGGTCGATTTACCCCCGCCCATGACGACCGAAATCATGAGTATCAGCACACCGATCGCACACGGATTAATGGAATCAATAGCGGCTGAGAGGAGTACAACGGTAACGGTCGGTAGGCTGATCATTCCGGTTTCCTCCCTTTCAGGTCTCCGATATCCAGGGCCACTTCGTATTGCCGGCACATTTTACTGGTGGTTTGCTTGGGTGGCGCGAACTCCATGATGATGCAGTCGCCCGGTGGGACGACGCTCTCGTCGCTGATGGTGTATTCCGGGGGATTTTCCAGCTTGCGGAGCGTGTAATAGCCGTTTTCAGTAGTCTGGTAGACGAACACCTGTAGTTCGCTCGGCCGCCCCTGGCATGTCTCCCCGTTGATGAAACTTCGCCCGCCGTCGTTGGTGGGAAATACGATCGAATTCCGGGTAATAGAGCCGCCGGTTACTTTCATGAATTTCCCCAAACTGCCATCACGCGGCTCCACGACCACGCCTTCCAGATGAATCCGCTTGTCGTTGTGCTCGTGCAACACGGGGGTGCCGATCTTGTTGGATAAAAATTCGCTGGGGTCTTCCAGTTCCAACTCTTCCCCGCACGCCCACATTTCAAAGTCCGCGTGCCGATGCACCGGACCGCCGCTGGTGGAAACGGTGTTCAGATAGACGGTCGAACCGATCAAGATGAAAGTCACCACCAGCACGATGGTTGCCATACTCCAGAAAAGCCACGGTTTGGAAGCAGGAAAACGGTCCCGCAAAAAGGCTGCCAGCGTTACCAGGATGACCAACAAAACGACCGCGGTCGCGACCGAGGTAAAGGAAAGGGCGGAAATCGCCTGGTTTAAGTCGTTGGTTTGCAAAAGATCCAGTAGCCAGTCCTGCATGTTTTTATCACGGGTCTATTTTATGTATTATAAAGGCAATGCTTTCTTTTAAGTTTTACATTGTGGCACCTGTCAAGTCAAGGTGCGGGCTATGAGTCAGGAGTTTCACAAACAAACCGTTCGGGCCGTGAGTTCGCGGCTGGAAGTCACGCCCGAAAACGGGTTGGACAACCAGGAGGCCCAAAAACGGCTGGAGCAGTACGGACCCAATACCTTCGATGCCACCCATACCATTTCGGCGTGGCGGCTTTTCTTAAACCAATTCAAGGATGTGTTGATCATCGTGTTGTTGGTGGCGGCCGTTATCTCGCTGGGATTGGGGATTATAGAAAGCGACGGCAGCATCAAAGAGGGCGTGCTGATATTCGCCATCGTATTGGCGATTGCCATCGTCGGCTTTCTGAACGAATACAAAGCCGAACGGACCGTGGAAGCGCTTCGGAATCTGGTCGGACATACGGCACGAGTACGGCGGGGCGGGGAAATCAGGGACATCGAATCTTCCCGGCTGGTGCCCGGTGACCTGGTGTTGTTCCAGGAAGGAGAGAAAGCAGCCGCCGATATCCGATTAACAACGGTCAATTCCCTGGAAGTTGATGAAAGTTCCTTGACCGGTGAATCCATGCCGGTAAGCAAACAGACCGAACCGGTGGAAGAGGCGGCTGCGCTGGGCGACCAGTCGGATATGTTGTTTTCGGGGACGTTTGTTAATACTGGCAGCGGTGAAGGGCTGGTGGTGGCAACCGGGGAAAATAGCCAGATCGGCCAGATTGCCGGCATGGTGGACACGGCCGAACAAGACCTTACCCCGATGCAGAAAAAGCTGGATCGACTGGGACGGCGGATCGGAGTGGGGGTGCTGTTCATCTCCATCATCGTATTTATCATCATTTTTCTGGCCGATGCTCAGATACAAGAGGCCGGACTGCTGCACCGGCTGGTACTGGCCTTTACTGCTGCGGTCGCCCTGGCGGTGGCGGCTATTCCAGAGGGGCTTGCCTTCGTGGTCCGCATTTCACTGGCGCTGGGAGCACGGCGTATGGCCGGGCGCAATGCTTTGGTCCGGAAGTTGTCCGCGGTGGAAGCGCTGGGCTCAACCGACACCATTTGCTCGGACAAAACCGGCACCTTGACTCGGGGCGAAATGACGGTCCGGGAAATCCGGGTCAATGGCCAGAGTTATCAGGTGGAAGGTTCGGGATATAAAACCGAAGGCGCCTTTTACTGGAACAAGCGGCAACTAAACGATTTGGGGAAACTGAAACCGATTCTCAAGATCGGATTGCTGTGTAATAACGCCGCATTGGCGGATGAGGGGATCACCGGTGATCCGACCGAAGGCGCCTTACTGGTCTCGGCAGCCAAAGCTGGTATTACCCCCGAACAAGCCAACCAAGCCGAACCCCGCGTTAACGAAATACCGTTTTCTTCGGCTCGGAAAATGATGTCGACGGTGCACCAAACCGAAGATGGCTACGCCGTCTATACCAAAGGGTCACCTGAGGCGGTACTGGATAAGGCCACCCATATTCTGATAAACGGCCAGGAGCAGCAACTGACTGAGGAGCGCAAGCAGGATATCCTCGAGCAAAACCAAACCATGTCGCTACAGGCACTCCGGGTACTGGGATTCGCGTATAAACAGGTGAAAACACGACCCGACGATCAGGAGGCGATCGAATCCAAATTGGTTTTCGCTGGCCTCCAGGGCATGATGGATCCGCCACGGACGGAAATAAAAGAAGTTATCAACCGGGTGAGCGGGGAAAGCGGCATGCGGGTCATCATGGTGACCGGAGATCACATAGACACTGCCCGGGCGATTGCCAGCGAGATCGGCATCGAAGGGGAGGCGATATCGGGCACCGAATTGGACGAATTAACCCAGGAAGCATTTGAAGACAAGGCGGAAAACATCGCCATTTACGCCCGGGTTAACCCCGAACATAAGATCCGGATTGTCCGGGCGCTCAAAAAACACGGCCACCAGGTTGCCGTGACCGGGGACGGCGTCAATGATGCCCCGGCCATCAAAGCTGCCGATATCGGGGTGGCCATGGGCATCACCGGCAGTGACGTTAGCAAGGAAGCAGCCGATTTGATTTTGCTGGATGACCAATTTCTAACCATCGTGGCCGCGGTCGAGGAGGGGCGAGGAATATTCGACAATGTCCGCAAGTTCGTCAATTACTTACTTAGCGCCAATATCGCCGAAGTGCTGGCGGTCTTTTTCGGGGTGGTGGTGTTCCAGAACCTGATATTGACGGCGGTGCACTTGCTGTTCATTAACATCGTCACCGATGGCTTGCCGGCCATCGCGCTGGGCAGCGATCCGGCCGAGCGGGGTATCATGAAGTATCTCCCTCACCGGTTCCAAGGCAGCATTATCAACACCAAGCTATGGATAGAAATGTTCATCTTCGGGGCGTTGATGAGCGTCATCGTGCTCGTGCAGTTCGCCTATAATTTGGACGCGTCCGGGCTGGGGGCCGCTATGTCATCGGCATTCGTGGCCATGGTGGTGCTGGAAATGGTGCGGCTGGTGAATATCCGTTCCGACTTCCGGATCGGTTGGCTATCCAATCCGTGGTTGTTGGTAGCCATCGCTTCTTCCCTGGGGATTGTGCTAGCCGTGTTGTATGTGCCGCTGTTAAGCGGACTATTTGAACTTGCACCGATCAGCAGCGGTAATTGGCTCTATATCGGCGGATCGGCAGCTGTTTTGTTCGTGATTATGCGGACAGTCCGTTCGGTACTGAAGCGCCTATCGCTGGGCCAGCAATCGGCGGCCAGTTATTGACAAGCATAGGCATAATGTGCTAGGAAAAAACCATGGCGATTCTCGGATTTAATCCCAAAAAGAAAAACCAAAAACAGGCTCAGGCGCAAAACCAGAATGCCCAGGAGCAGAAACAGGCGTCCGCCCGGGAACAATCCCAAGAAAAGCGGAAGTCGGAAGCCAAGAAGCAATCCGGCGGCTGTGAGTTCTGCTAGATAACCTCCGGGTCGTTTCCTGTTTGAAATCAGTGCTGCTCGGGAGGCCAGGGCAAATATTGGCCATGGGGGTGGGGGCGTTTGTGGTCTTCTGACATATATCGGTGTATACTGATGAGACATAAGGCGCCTGCAACATGCCATCCGCTAATAAGGGTCTTACTACCCTAAAGACATGCCTAATCATTGCGATTGTGATCGTAATAGGAGGGGTGGGGTGGTTATGGTATCGGGCCACCCAGGACAGCATCCGCCAGGTAAGCTCGTTTGAAGAATGCGCCGCGGCCGGTTACCCGATCCAAGAAAGCGACCCGCGTCGGTGTCACGGCCCGGATGGCCATAGCTTCACCGAAGACAAGACTGCCAAAAAAGACCAAAAAAAATACCGGAGAGAAGACCGGGATGACTCACCAGCCACGGAAGATCAGCATCCGGGAGGCGACCGGGAGCAAACGGTCGAATATACCTCCAGTGGTGGCGATCCGGTCCGGATGCGGCGACCACACAAGAACAGCGTTGTTTCCAGTCCGCTGACCATCAAAGGAGAAGTAAAAGGTAGGTGGGCTTTTGAGGGTGATTTCCCTGTGGAATTAACGGACGGCCGGGGAGAAGTAATCGCCCGCACACCGGCTCGACTCCAAGGGGATCATAGGACAGAAAACTTGGTGCCTTTCCAGGCAACGGTGAAATACCCGCAGCAGGGACGGAGCGGGCAAGGACAGCTTATACTCCGCAAATCCAACCCCAGCGGCCAACCGGAACGAGATGACGCGCTGAAACTTCCCATCCGATTCTCCCCATAGAGGTCGGGGCTCTTTGGGCGAAGGTGTCCTCTGGTGTCTGGAGAGGTGCCAATTAAACAACCTATGGATATGATCCAGAATTCGTCTCGCGTCTTAGGTATCTATAAAACAACACTACCGGCCCAAGGCAGGATGTGGACCCGGCACGGGTCACCAGCTTTATTGTTCGTCCCCGTAACCGGGGAAGTAATCAGTGGTGATCCGGTCCCGTTTAATGCCTAGGCTGCGGAGCATGGTTTCCATTGCCTCGACCATGGGCTGCGGTCCGGAAAGGTAAAACATGGCCCGGGCGTAGCCGGGCGCGTGGCGCTTGATCATATCGGCATCGATGATCCCGGATTCGTATTCCTCGCTCTCGGGTGTTTCGTCAGTAATCGCGTAGACCGGTTTCAGACCGATGGTCGGGGCTACAGAGTCGAACATGTCTTTGAAGACGATGGATTCGACGGTCGGGTTGCCGTAAAACAGGGTGATGTCACGAGTTTCGCCGGTGTCGTAGAGATGCTTTGCCATGCTGCGGAACGGCGTGATACCGATGCCGCCGGCCAGCCATATCAGCGGTTGATCCGGATCTTCCGGCAGCGTGAACTCTCCGCCCGGCCCGTTGGCGGTCATGTGATCGCCCGGCTCCATATGCCGAATGGCTTGTTTGAAGCTACTGGACTCGTCGCTGAACCGCATAGTAATCATCAGTTGTTCTTCGGTCGGGGAGGAGGAGAGGGTGAACCAGCGCCTGGTTCCGCGCAGGTCCGGATGCCGGTGCGGCAAGGACCAAACCATAAATTGCCCCGGTGCGTAATGGAAGTCTTTGGGTTTTTTGAACTGGAAACTCATGGTGTCCTCGGTCTCCTCTATAGTGGAGTCGAGCGTCAGTTTATACCGCAGCGAGGGCTCCATAAGCCGGGCCGCCACATTGCCAACCAAAAGCGCCAAGGTGAAGGCGTAGACGATTCCGAGCCAGTATTGGAAGATGACGACCAAAGCGGCCGTGCCGACGGCGAAGTATATTTGCGGCCATTTTTTCCGGGGTGAGGTGGCCGGCTCCACCAGCATGACGAAGGCGAAAAAAAGCAGCGGTGAAGAGGCAAGGGGAAGGGCGATTATCCTTCCCGCCGTGGAGAACTCGGATACCGTACCCATCCATACTCCGGCCGCCAGTATGAAAAGCGTATAAGCACCGATAAAAATCAGGACCAAGCGCCAACGCTGGATTTTTTGGATGACGGGCGCCCCGCCTATTACTATCAACGGCACCAGCAGCGGTGTCCCCACCCACCAACTGGCGCCCTGGCTGAAGACGACGGAAGCGGCCACCACGGCCACGGCGGCCGGATTGAACACGTGCTTACCATGCCAGGCGAGTAGGTATTTGGAAGCCATGGCGATAACGGCTAGGGCGCCCAGGTAGAACCAGTGCTCGGCTAAGGAAAGCGGGCCCAGAATCAAGGTGAGGATCAAGGCCGTGATGAGTGGGGAGTCCAGACTGGTGTCAGCCCGGAAAAACCGCGCCAAAACCCAGTTAACCCCCACGCATACCGCGACCAGGTATAGGTTCATGCCGATAATATTCAGCACCTGGTAAGGCAGGATATCTAACAAACTCAAGCCGATCGCCAGCAATACCAGGGCCCCTAGATAGGCACGTACCACCAAGTACATATTGAAACGATTTAAGAGGGCGTTGATTGCTCGCATACCACTGATTATACCAGATTGTTTATAGGCTTAAATATATCGACGGGGCCACGTTTTAAGCCGAAAGCAGCAACCCCCATATACAACCCAGGCGTATAGTCTGCCGGCAGCAACATGCAGACAGCAGACAGCAGACAGGGAGTGAGAAGCAACAGGCTCTGAATATGTCATCCTGGACCACGATCCGGGATCAGTTTCAGGGTCTATTGCAAGATCTATTTCAAAGCTGATTCCGAAACAAGTTCGGAATGACAGAGAGGGGTGTCATCCTGAATTTATTTCAGCAGTGACGTCTTCGCAATGACAAGGAACTGTTCAATAAGTTTTTGTCACACTAAGTCCAGGGTGCCAAGACGTCGGTGTGTCGGAGCCGGTAAAAGGTTGCTACAATATCGGTATACAATGGATACGAGCGTCTCATGGATAAACACCCCCGGAAAAAACGATGGCCTAAGGTACTTTTGACAATCGTCATCGCCGTCGCATTGGTCGGGGCCGGGTGGTATGGCTGGCAGTGGCAACAATCACGAGCAACGGACGAAGCGTCGACACAGCAATCCCGGAATGCTCAGCAAGAAAACGGGGAATCCCGGAAGCCTATCGAACAACGATTCGTCCAGCGCTATTATGAAGTAGAGTTTTCCGGGGCGGAACGGATTACCGAGCCGCCGGAGATCGTCGGCAATCAAGCGGCTGATAGGCATATCCAGAAACGAGCCGAAGACCGGGGGTATCGTTTGCAATATACCCCGACAGGTCCGTTAAAAGAGATAAACGGAGAGAAGCTTCAGCCCGAAGCTCTGAACGCATGGAAAAAACTGAAGCAGGCAGCAGGTGAAGAGGGTATATATCTTGACTTGGTATCCGGCCATCGTTCCATACAAACGCAACGGATCATTTTCGACTCGCAGCTGCGGAAACGCGGGAAAGAAAAACAGGGAAGCCCGTACACGGCGCAACAGATTGCCAGCGGCAAAGCCGACCCGGTAATTGAGGAGATATTACGCGAATACTCGATCCCCGGATATTCCAAGCATCATAGCGGGTATACGATCGACATCAGTGACAGCGCCTCTTCTAAATCGTTCGAGGAATTCGGGCAAACGGAAGCCTTCCAGTGGCTGAGCAAAAAAGATTACGCCAAGGCTCGCCAATACGGCTTTTTACCCAGCTATCCGGAAGGTGTGGAAAATTTGGGTCCGCAGGCCGAGCTATGGGAATACGTCTGGGTTGGGAAAGACAATACGGAATTCCGGTAAAATTAAAATCGAAACAGGTTCGAATTATCCATTGTCTCCCTGGCCGCTTCTTAGGTAATCCCGAACCGCTGCTTGGGCGTCTTCGGGAGTGGTGATCTCATCATCGAGGTATTTTTCTTCCAGTACATTCAAGACCTCTCCGATGTGTGGGCCCCGGGAAAGCCCGAAATTTTGCAAAAGCCAATTGCCGTCTATGCCCAGATCGTGCTTAAGCGATGGCGGGTGCTGGTGTTGTTCTCGCTGGAACTCCGCCCACATCTGTTCAAGTTGGGAAAAATCGGCCGGGCCGGTGTCCACGGCTCCGGATGCATCGGTGCTCCACGCGGCGTGGGCGTCGGCTTTGTGCAGTTGGAGTAGGTCGGCGAAAGCGGGGTGGCTCATCATGTGTTTGGCCCGGCCAGGGCGCATCCGGGGGAGATCGTCGATGGCCAAGTGATGACGCACCATCCAGGCCACTTCGTTTCGGAATCGTTTACCAAAACCGATTCGCCTCAAGACCTGGCGGGCAATTTCCGCGCCCGCCTCGTAATGGCGATCAAAACGGATCCGGTCCCCGGTATCCTCGGCTGAACGAGCCGTGGTAACTTTGCCGACGTCATGGAGTAACGCCGCCCACGCCAGGCGAGGGCTGATGATATTGGGAAGATATTGCATGGTCAGCAGGCAGTGTTGCCATACGTCCCCTTCGGCGTGGATGGTTTCGGGTTGACTGACTCCTTTCTGGGCGGTTACTTCCGGGAGTAACGCCTCCAAGGCCCCTAATCCGTCCAGATCACCCAAAGCGGATAACCGCCGCTTATGGGCCAGCATGTAAGTTAACTCGAATCGAATTCGATCCGGGGCGATATCATCCAGTGCCTGCCGCCCGATCGCTTGCTCCAACGCCTCATAGGTCGCCTCCTCGTAATCGAACGCCAGCTGGTTTTTTAGCCGGATCGCCCGAAGTACGCGGAGCGGATCTTCTTGGATCCGGGTGGCGGGTTCGCCGATAAATCGCAACAACCTATGTTCCAGATCGGATAATCCGTCGATGATATCGATTAATTGGTAGGTAGCCGGATCCAGTGCCAAGGCGTTCACCGTGAAGTCGCGGCGTTGGACATCATCCTCGAGGTGCGCGAACTCGACTTTGGTCCGGGTCCGGCCCAAGTGGGCCGCTACGTCCCGCCGGTAGGTGGCGATTTCCAACTCAACGTCCTGGCTATCGCCGGCTTCCAGTGAAACCGGGACCCGGACGCGGGTGACTCCATACGCCTGGGAAGTGTCGATATATCGGGGACGCTTGAAATCGGGTATACTGGTGACTTGATCGGGAGTGGCATCGGTAACCAAGTCAAAATCTTTGGGGGTGTACCCCAGCAGCATATCCCGAACGGCACCACCGATGATGTAGGCTTCGAACCCTGCCGCGTTCAGGCACAAGGCGGCAGTATGGGCACCGATCAATTGTGGCCATTCCTGCATGTATACCGATTATACCCTATGTCCGCTCATTTTTTGCTCGCGGGCAGGATATGCATATGTTATGATTAAAACAATAAATAGCGAGCGTCCAGATATGGCGGAGCCACAAAATACCGAAAATATCAATGAAGCACAAAACACACAGAACACACCTCAGCAGAGGGATGTAGAATCCGGACAGGAGGCCAAGCGGGATGTCCAGCAGCAAGCGGATGGCGCCGGAAGTAACGCCAAAACGATAGCGATCCTTGGCTATATAGTCCCTATATTATTTTTCCTCCCGGCTGTCATGGAGGACCTGAAAAACAACGAGTTTGCCAAATTTCACGCCAATCAACAACTGGCCCTGCTTATTTATTGGGCAATTGTTGGGGTAATTGGTAATATTATTCCGATATTGGGTTGGATTATTGCTTTCTTCGGCTTCCTTCTCGGTGTCGCAATCGTGTTGATAGCCGTCATAAATGTATCCAATGGCCACAAAAAGAAACTGCCACTTATCGGCGGCATGTCGTTGCTCAACTAGTTGGTTATATACAAGGGGCCGGGGTTTCGGGATGAGGCGAACAAGAAGCAAGCAGTAAGAAGTAAGAAGCAAGTGGAAGAATGCAAAGCCTCTCTGTCACTGCGAACCTCCTCTGTCACTGCGAACTTGGTTCGGAATCGGCTATGAAATAGATCCTGAAATAAATTCAGAGCCTGTCCTGAACTTGTTTCAGGAATGACAGGTTCAAAGCCTGTTGCTTCTCACTCCCTGTCTGCTGTCTGCGTTTTGCTGCCGGGAGACTATACGCAACATTGCATAAGCATAACAGGTTTGTCATACTCGCCCGTACATAATGGGATACAAATTCGGAGGGTAAAATATGAAAAAACTCTTGAGTTTAAGCTTAGCTGGTGTTTTGCTGGTCGCTTTTACCGGGGGTCCGGTAACTGCGCAACAGCAGCGGTATGATTCACGGCAACAGCAGTCGGAGCAACAGCAAAGACGCTCAGAACAACGCGACACCCGACAACGGGAGGAGTCCCGAGGCGAGGAGTCGCAACAAGATTCCCAAGCAGCCCAGGAAGACACCCGGGAGCGGCGCGAGAAAATTGAGCAAAAAGTAGCCGAGCGCAAGCAAGAAGTCAAACAAGAAGTCTGTGAACGCAAGAAGGAGCAACTCCAGCGGGTTATCCCCAAATTGGCAACTCAGGCCACGGCACTCAAAGACGCGATAGACCGCGTCTATGACAACGTGCAAGGGTTTGTTGAAAGCGAACAGGTAGTTGTTTCAGATTACGAAGCCAAAAAAGCCTCCGTAGATGAAGCACAAGCAGAGGCAGCAGCCGCGGTCGGCGTCGTTGAGGATTACCAATTCGAACTGGATTGTGATAACCCGAATGTCGGAGAGCAACTGGACGGGTTCCGCCTGGCGGTTACCCAAGCACGGGAGGCCCTGCATGCCTACCGGGATGAACTCGTGGCCCTCATCCAGTCCATGCGGGCCCAAGAAGCGGATAACGCGGATCAACAGGGAGAGAACCAAAATGGCTCCGGCGATGATTCAACCGGCGCTGATAACGCGCCAGATGAGGAGGTAGGAAATGGGCAATAGAAATCAAGGTTTCAGTCCCGTTGAAGTGGTGCTAGTAATCGCGATAGTCGGTTTACTGGCTTTAGCGGGTTGGAGTGTTTACCAGGGACAAAAAGAGGTGGCCGATCAAGCGTCTCCCTCGCAACCGCCGGAGGTTAACGATTCCGGTGATCTGGCGGACGTAGAGGAATACTTGCGATCATTCGAAGTAGACAAAGAACTCGACACCAAAGCAATTGAGGATACCTTCGCCCAATCGAACTGATCCGAAAGTCCTGATCAAAAGTCTTCACGTCGCCTGACCATGCCGTGCTGCGTTGAATGCAGCCTGGGCATTTTGGGCCCCGAGAAAAATTACCCAGGCAACTCGGGGCAACGCTACATACTGTTATACTGGGTGTCATGTCGCAATTCGACCAAGAGTATCAAAAACTGAATAAACCCCAGAAAGAAGCAGTCGACACCGTTTACGGTCCATTGATGGTAGTAGCGGGTCCCGGTACCGGTAAAACCCAATTGCTGAGTATGCGGGTGGCCAATATTTTACGCACCAGCGATGTGCTGCCCAGGAATATCCTGTGTCTTACCTTTACCGAATCGGCAGCCATGGCCATGCGTGAGCGGTTGTTAGGGCTTATCGGTATCGATGCGCACAAAGTTGCCATCCATACATTCCATAGTTTCGGGGTAGAAGTTATTAACCAGTACCCGCAGTATTTTTACAACGGAGCCCAGTTCACTCCCTCGGATGAGGTTTTGCAAATGGAAATCGTGCGCGAGATTCTGCAAAATCTCCCCTATGACAATCCGTTGACCTCCACCATGAACGATTCGTTCGTCTACATTAAGGCCATCATTCAGGCAATTGAAAATCTTAAAAAAGCAGGTTTGGACGCTCATGGGTTGCGGACAATTCTGGACGACAACCAGGCGGTTATAGACAAGTTTGAGCCGTTGCTGGGGGAAGCGTTTAACGTTACCCGGTTCAGCAAATCGCATATTCCCGGCGTCCGAGAAGCACTGGAGGCGATGCCCCAAGGGCGGGAGGCCGATATACCGGAGCCATTTCAACCTTTGCATACGGTTATCAGGAACTCTTTGGAAACCGCCGTGTCTGAAGCTGAGGAAAGCGGGTCGACCAAACCGATAACTGCCTGGAAGTCGGTGTGGTTACAAAAAAACGAGCATAACCAATATGTTTTCAAAGACCGGGCTAATAACGAACGCCTGTATGCGTTAGCGGAAGTTTACCAGCGGTATCAGGCAGAGTTGCATCTACGGGAGCGCTATGATTTCGCGGATATGGTGCTCCAGGTGCTCCACGTGCTGGAAACCTACCCCGAATTCCGGTATGAACTGCAAGAACAGTACCAATTCCTATTGGTGGATGAATTCCAAGACAGCAATGACGTCCAACTGCGGATTTTGTACGCGCTTGCTGATAACCCCGTGCATGAAGGCAATCCGGATTTCATGGTGGTCGGAGACGATGATCAAGCGATTTATAAATTCCAGGGAGCTGAGGTAAGCAACATACTTCATTTCCGGGATATGTATCCGGAAGCACCGGTCGTGACTTTGCGTGAAAATTATCGGTCCCGGCAAAATCTACTGGATGTGGCTCGCCCGGTTATCACCCAGGGCGAAACCAGGCTGGAGACGGCGCTCCCGGAAGTCGAGAAGACTTTGCGGGCTGCTGGCTCGAGTGGAGATGGGACGATCGTGTACGCCCGGATGGAAACACCGGTACATGAATACACCTGGGTTGCCCGGGAGATACGCCGGCTTATCGATGATGATGGTATGGCTGCTGGGAACATCGCCGTCATTGGCCGGCAACACGCCTCTTTAGAGCAGCTTATGCCGCATCTACGCACGCTTGACGTTCCGGTCGTCTACGAACGTCGCCAGAACGTGCTGGAAGAACACCATATAACCCAATTGATCGAGTTAACATACGCGGTGCAGGCGCTTGCCGAAGGCGAACACGAGCGAGCCAATGAGTACGTAAGCCGGGTATTGAGTTTCCCGTTTTGGCAGATTGACCCCGTTGATATCTGGCGGATCAGTTCCCAAGCCTACCAGCAGCGGATGCATTGGCTGGACATTATGCTCGAGAGCCAAGACCCGTATATAGCCAAAATCGCCCGATTTCTACTGGAATGTTCACAACGGGCCGCCTCTGAGCCGCTGGAGTATGTACTGGATCGGCTCATCGGCTCCCGTAAAGGAGACGAATTCAGGAGTCCATACCGGGAGTACCATTTTTCCGACCAGCGGTTCGATCACAACCGGGGTGAATATGTGGCTTTTCTCTCGGCCCTGCGGCTGTTACGTGAGCGGCTGCAAGGGTATCGCAGCCGGGAAGTTATTTATTTGCGTGATTTCGTGGAATTCATCGAACTACACCGGGAAAACGACATGCCGATCGTGGATGAAACGCCGTTCGTCAGCAGTGAGGACGCCGTACACGTTTTGACCGCGCACAAAGCCAAAGGCCAGGAATACGACACGGTATTCATTATTGACGGGCAAGAGTCAGTTTGGGCCAAAAGCAAAGACAGAAATCGCATCACCTTTCCGGGTAATATGCCGATCAAACCTGCTGGAGACGCGCTTGATGACCAATTACGCTTGTTCTTCGTTGCCATGACGCGCGCCCGGTCGAATTTGTATATAACCGGGTACGAGCGAGACAACGCCGGGAAACCGTCCCCGCTGGTGCCATTTCTTGACCACAGTCAATTCACTCAGGAGTCATTGGAGCCGGAGGCGGTCGCCGACGCCTTGGAACGGAGTTGGCAATCGTATCATCCGCTACCGCGAACCAGTGATGCTCACGCCGTTCTGAAGCCCATATTGGATACCTACCAGCTTAATGTAACCCATTTCCTGAAATTTCTTAATGTGGTTTGGAGCGGACCGCACACCTTTTTACTGGAAAGTATGCTCCGATTCCCGCAAGCCCAGACCGCTTCGGCCGCCTACGGAAGCGCGGTCCACGCTACCTTGCGGGAGGCATATCGGTATATAGAAAACGGGTGGCCACTGGAAGACGAAGCCATTCTGGACGCATTCGAGGGGTTTCTAAGGCAGCAGCGGATGCGGGAACACGAATATGAAAAATACCGCGACCAGGGCAGAAAGGAACTGCCCCGCTACCTCGGAGCGCGCAAACATACCTTCGAGCCTGGACATTTAATAGAAACCAATTTCAAAAACCAGGGAGTTACGGTAGAGGGAGCGCGTCTCAGCGGTGCTATCGATAAGATGGTACTTAATCAGGACTCCTCGTGCCAAGTGTATGATTTCAAAACCGGCAAGCCGCTTACCGGATGGAGTAAAAACAATGACCACGAGGCGCTGAAAGCCTGGCGATACCAGACACAACTGATATTTTATAAGCTGCTGGTGGAAAACTCCAGAAGTTGGTCGGAGTATACGGTTGACCGGGGCACATTGGAATTTGTCCGTCCCTACAAAGATGACATCGTCACGCTGGAACTGGCGATGGAGGATGCCGACGTTAGCCGGGTTGCTTCGCTTATCGGTGCGGTATGGGAGCGTATCCAAAATCTTGATTTCCCGGATGTAAGTGGCTATGAGAAGGATATGTCAGGCATCCGACAGTTCGAAGATGATCTTCTCGCCGACTATAAGCCGCCAACTTGATAGGGATTTTCCACAACGGGACCCCAGTGGTTGCTTGCAGAATGTCGCGTAGATGATTTAAATTTAGGTATATGCTTAATTACTTAAATGTATGGGCGAAATACAAGATATATTTTATAGTCTCAGTGACAACAGCCGACTGCAGATTGTCCAACTCCTGGAACAGTATGAAAATATCTCCGTCGGTGAATTAGCCGACGCCTTGTCGCTGTCTTCGGCCGCGATTTCCCAGCATATGCGGATGCTGGAATATGCCGGTGTGGTCCGGAAAGAGCGCCATGGCCAACGGACGTGTTATCAGCTACAAACCCAAAACCCGTTTATCCAGGATGTTTTAGCCATTATACATAATTCCCAAATCATCTACGGCTAACACCAAAATCCCAGGGAAAACAGCAGTCGCATATAGTCTCCCGGCAGCAGCCGCAGACAGTAGAGGGGTAGACGGCAGACAGGGAGTGAGAAGCAACAGGCTCTAAAGACGTCATCCTGAAGATGTCATCCTGAACTTGTTTCAGGATCTGTTTCAGGACCCTATCGATTTTATGGATTCCGGCTCAGCGGCCGGAATGACAGAGCGGTTTTGCGTTTTTCACTTACTTCTTACTTCTTGCTGCTTGCTTCCTGTTCCTGTCATCCTGAATTTATTTCAGGCATGACGTCTTCGCAATGACCAGGAGGTGTTCAATAAGTTTCTGTCACATTAAGCAGTCGAGGTATCCGCGGGGTGCAAAGGTTTACCCGTATGGTGGGAACGCTTACACTGGAGAGTGACATGAAGGGGGTAGTGCGTGTCCGGGCAAAAGATCGTTTTCTTTGATACATGGGCCGAGCATAAACCGTATTACACTCGGCGGCTGAAGAACGTTTTCAACGTTGCTACGGAATACACCGACGAACCGCTCACGGAGGTAACCGCTTCGCGGCATCAGGACGCGACGATCGTCTCGGTTTCCGTCACTTCCGATGTCAGCGCTCGTGCCCTGGCAAAGTTGCCGGAATTGGAGTATATCGCCAGTCGCTCTACCGGTGTCAACCATATAGATACCCAGGCCGCTGATGCCAGCGATGTTCTGGTGAGTACGGTTCCTGCCCACATTGAGGCTACGGTGGCCGAGCATACGATTATGTTGCTGCTCGCTCTGGCCCGCCAATTAGGTGAAACTACCCAGCACGTTCAGGCACGCGTGGTGGATCATACTCAGGTTACGGGATTTGAAGTGGCGGGCAAAACCATCGGTATTGTGGGGTGTGGACGCGTCGGAGGCTACCTGTCCCGGGTTGCGGCCGCGCTGGGGATGGATGTGATCGGCTACGACCCCCAGCAGCCGCCTAATGAACACATTGCCTATGCCTCCTTTGACCACGTCCTGGAAAATAGCGACATTCTGAGTTTGCACGCGCCCGGCAATCAAGAGACCAGGCATATGATGAACGCTGACCGGCTGGCGCAAATGAAACAAGGGGCCGTACTGCTCAATACGGCGGCCGGCGATTTAATTGACACCGGGGCACTAATTGAGGCGCTGTTTTCCGGTCATATCGGAGCAGCCGGATTAGATGTGCTGGAAGGCGAGCAATTATTACGACTCGATGAGGAGATTGCCTTGTTGCACCCGGACGTGAGCCGGCAGGATTTGCTCTTGAGTACCGAACACGACGCCCTACTTCGTATGCCGAACGTGATCATCACGCCCCATAATGGATTCAACAGCCAGGAAGCGATAGGCCGGATTCGCCAGGAAACGGCCGAGAACATCAAGCAGTACCTCCAGCATGAACCCCGGAACGTGGTCAACAAAAAGTAGTGCCTTGCTGAAGTAAGCAATTACCCCTGGAGAGCGGGTTCCCCGCTCCAGCGACTGGAGAGAAAGGAAAACAGCGTCGGTACGATAAATTTAAACACGATACTGGAGGCGATGATTACTGAATAGATATCCTGGCCGATAATCCCGTTATCAAACAGAAATTTGACAATGATGATGCTGGTGCTGAAACGGACGGACAAACCGATGCCAAGCAGTATGGCTCCGTGTTTGCCGAGCTCTTTCCGGCCCGTGATATAACTTCCCATCAGTTTGGCGCCCTTGGAAACGGCAACCACCAGCAATATCAGGAGCGGGAAAGAGAAGAGATATTCGACGTTCATGCTGGCCCCGATCCAGACAAAAAACAGCGGAGCGAATAAACCGTAGGCTAAAGATTTAACCTCGTTGTCAATGAACTCTAAACGCTGGCGCGGAACGGAATACCGGACCGACACACCGGCCAAAATAGCTGCCAGGGGTGCTGCTTCTCCGTATTCCCCCACGCCGATAAAAACAAAGAATATGAACAGTACGAACAAAAACAGCGTTTCGATGCTGGCGAATTTGAATTGTTTGGCTTCTTTCCTGAACAAGGCGAACCCCAGCGTCAACAGAATCAACATGCCAAGTGAGCCGATGATGAGCAATACATTGCCTCCTGAACCCGCGCCCACCAGGATGGTTGCCACCAAAAGGAGCAGGATTTCGATCAGATCATCACCGGTACCAATACCGATGATGGCTTGGCCGAGTGAGGTGTTTATAAGCCTGAATTCGTGCAGAATCGGCACCAGAATGGCTTCGCCCACGGTAGCGAAACTGAGCGCCACCAGGCCTGAAACCAGCCACCCGTAGTCGAAGACGAAGTGCACTACCAAAGAGCCAAGCAGCCCCTCCAGGGCGATAATGCACAAGACCGACCTGATGATAAAACTTCTTTTTTGCCGCAACTGGTTCAGATTCAACTCAAAACCGACCAAAAATAGCAGAAAATACATACCCAGTCGCGCCAGCGTCTCGAATGTCGGCGAAGTCGTGATATCAGTAAACGGGTTATATACTGCCAATACGGTGCCCACCAGGAGCGCCGCGAAAATCCAAGGTACTCTGATTTTCTCCAGCAATTGCCCCGCCAGCAGTGTAATGATAAATACGGCGGCGATGAATAAAAATAAATTCATGTGGGGTTTATGGTGTTTGTTCTTCAGGGTCCCTACTTTTACAGAATACAACCATAACTTGGGCGAACACAATCAAGCCGGAGGTGCTACGGCACCCAGGCTCTTATTGACATAACAGGAACGGATGAGGCACAATTAAGCTCACGATAGCATAGCCGTTACTGGCTGTGTCAGTATAAAATAAAAATTACAAACGCTCGAGGTGATGGCGCTACAAAATGGTTAGTGCGTTCCGGGGCGTGGCAAAGGGGTCGCCATGGTTATACGCGTGGTTCAGTACACACAACTGCACTCAGTTGGTATCCGAGTGCAATAAGATTACACCAATACCTTTTCATGGAAATTTTTCTTGAAATCAGCCGGCTGTTAGTAGTCGCCACTGTCGTTGCCGGGGTGATGCATTTGTTCCGCCAGCCGCTTATCATCGGCCATATCATCACCGGCATCTTAGTAGGCCCGGCAGTCTTTGATTTGGTGGACTCCCAGCAGGTTGTCCAGCTGTTTTCCAACATGGGCATCGTGCTGTTGCTGTTTATCATCGGATTAGGACTAAATCCCAAAATTATACGGGAAGTCGGCAAGATTGCCGTCGTCACCGGACTGGGGCAAATCCTGTTCACGGGAGTCCTGGCATTTCTGGTGGCCTCTTCGCTTGGTCTGGGGACGACTCCTGCCGTGTATGTGGCGATAGCCATGGCGTTCTCAAGTACCATTATTATTCTGAAACTGCTTTCGGATAAACGGGACACGCATCGGCTATACGGTAAGGTCGCCACGGGCTTCTTGTTGATACAGGACATCGTCGCGGTCTCAGTATTGATTGTGGTCAGTGCTTTTGCCCAGCAACAGCCGTTGTCGGCGACTTTAACCCAAACCCTCCTCGCCGGGGTACTTTTTATATGCGCCATCGTGCTGACGGCTCGTTACGTGCTCCCGCGCTTACAGAACTTTCTGGCCCAATCCCAGGAACTATTATTTCTGTTTTCCATAGGATGGGGTTTTGGTGTGGCGGCCATTGCCGATGTCATCGGATTTAAGATCGAAATCGGCGCTTTGGCGGCCGGTATCGCCTTGGCCAATTCCTCTTACGCGTTTGAGATATCTTCCCGTATGCGGCCACTGCGGGACTTCTTCATCGTGTTGTTTTTCATCGTGCTGGGAAGCGAACTGCATCTCTCCAGTATCGGCGCGGGCGCATGGCCTGCGCTGGTACTCTCGATTGTCATCCTCATCGGCAACCCGATCATCGTGATGTCAATCATGGGGGTGTTGAACTTTACGCGCAAGACCGGGTTCAAAGCAGGATTAACGGTCGCCCAAGTCAGCGAGTTCTCCTTGATACTCATCATTCTGGCCCGGGACAATGGCCACATTTCCGATCAAATTGTGGCTATGTTGACCATGGTCGCCATGATCACCATCGCCTGTTCGACGTACCTGATCATGTATTCGGATACGGTATACGAATGGCTGGCGCCCTGGTTAAAGATTTTTGAACGCAAAAACGTACGTTCGGAGCCTGATGTGGCTGAAGAATATGACGTGATTATATTCGGGTTTAAGTCGGGAAGCCGTAGCTTTTTGAGTGGATTTCAGAAATTAGGACAGCGACACCTGGTCGTTGACCATAGTCCGGAAGTAGTGGACACGCTGAACCGGGAAGGCGTGGACGCGGTGTACGGGGACGGCAATGATACGGAGTTCCTGGAAGATTTACCCTTGGAAAAGGCCAAAATGATTGTGATAACTGCCACCGATTTCACGGTCAACGCCACCATCGTTTCTCACGTAATGCACCGACACTCGGATGTTTTGATCGTGGCTAAAGCCGAGGAATCCCACGAAGCCCAGGAGCTATACGATATGGGCGCCTCCTATGTCATGATGCCGCACTACTTGGGAAGTCTGGAAGTTAGTCGCCGGCTGAAAAGGCATGGCGTACCCGCCCATGAACATTTTCGGCGAGCTCGTAACTCGCATCTGGCCTATATTCAAAATGACGATAAGTGAAGGTTATCGGCCGCTGGAAGTATCCCCGGAAGAATCACTGTTGCCCGAGGAGTTTTCGATAATGGACTGGATCCGTTCCCGCAAGTTATTTTGCGTGACCTTTTCGCCATTGACAAAGAAGGTTGGCGTGCTGCCTACGTCTAGCTGCTCACCGGTGCGGCGGTCATGGTCCACGTCCGATCCGGCAGCCTCGAAGTCCTTCTCGTACTGCTTCATATCCAGCCCCAGTTGCTCGGCGTAGCCGAGGAATGTTTCCCGGACGTTCCTGCTGCTGCTCCACTCTTGTTGCCGGGCAAACAAGAGATCGTGCATGGCCCAGAAATCATCCTGCCGGGCCGCTGCTTCGCTGGCTTTGGCGGCTGCTCGGGCGTTGGGGTGGGTACCGGTGAGCGGGAAGTGGCGGTATACGAAACGTAGTTCGCCCTGAAAATCCTGCCTGAGTTGTTTGAGTTCCGGTTCCGCGCTGGCGCAATGGGGGCACTGGAAATCGCCGTATTCGATTAACGTCACTGGCGCGTCTTCCGGTCCTTTGGTGTGATCTTCCTCGGTTACTTCCAGCGGGTTGTCGACGGCCCCGGAAGCAGTTGAATTATCGGATGGCTCACGAACTAGCAGAAAGGCGCCCACCAAAATGGCTACCACCCCGACTAATAAGATCCAAAACGTTTTCCCCATATATCATCTCTCCTTTATCATCTCTCTTTATCGTAATCCGCATCATTCATTGTACCTATCAGTTGCGCCATAGTCACGGGTTTATGTGGCGCCAAGGCGTGCCGGAAATATGTGTATTCGGGGAACCGGGTACTGGCGCATAATTCTCACTAACGATGCGACACGTCGTTTAAATATATAGGGCGACACCCGTATACTTGTCTCTAGCTATACAAACTTAAGACATGAAAGGGG
>PXOU01000020.1 GCA_003022365.1 Candidatus Saccharibacteria bacterium QS_5_54_17 | reverse complement strand
CGACCAAGACCTAATACCGCTTATTGAAGCACTGTTGCGCACCACCGCATATGATATGATTAAAGAGATTTAGGTCCGGAATTGTTACGAATTACCAAAATGAAAACAGACCCGAGTTTATATACCTCGCGTTTGTTCGAGTACCCGCCCATGCCGTCCACAACAAGAGTTTTAACTGATTATGTTTTTAGTATAATGGAAATAGTGAATAGATCGCAAACACGGGAATACCATGGCATTTGAAACGCTCAAACAGCGCATTTTTAACCGAAAAAACCAGGATCAACACATTGTAGCGCTGGATATAGGAACTGAATACGTAAAAGCGTTGGTCGGGCGGGTGACTGAAGATGAAGCCGCCGGTGAATCCGCGGTTGAAGTAGTGGGTGTTGCTCGGCAGCACCAGAAATTGAGCGATATGCACTCGGGCGCAATTGCGGATATCGGCGGGGTGGTGGATAATTGCGACACCGCGCTCTCGGCTGCCGAGGAAATGGCCGAAGTCAGGGTACATAACGCGGTGGTTGGCATCGCCGGTGAACTGGTAAAAGGGAGTTCAACCTCGATAAATTACAAACGGCCCGATTCCCAACAAGCCATAGACAGCGGTGAAATGGATGAAATCATGGAACGGGTGCAAAACCGGGCGTTGGAACGGGCGCGTGCCGAACTTTCCTGGGAGTCGGGTGTGGAAAACATTGAAATCACTATGGTCAACGCGGCGGTGGTGAATTTTTCCATCGATGGATACAACGTCACCAACCCGGTTGGTTTCCAGGGGAAGGACGTAAAAGTACAGATGTTTTGTGCCTTTGCGCCCATGGTGCACATCGGCGCGCTGGAGCGGGTGGCACGCGAGTTGAACCTGAATCTGCTGGGGATTACGGCCGAACCGTTTGCGGTAGCCAAATCGGTTAGTGCTGAGCACGGGGAAACGTTCGGGGCGGTATTTATCGACGTCGGGGGCGGCACCACTGACATCGCGCTCGTCAACGAAGGAGGCGTGGAGGGAACGCGCATGTTCGGTATCGGCGGCCGCAGTTTTACGAGCGCGGTTGCCAAGAATCTCGATATATCCTTTGAAGAAGCGGAAAAACGTAAGTGCGACGTAACCGCTGAAGCCAAGGACGAAGATGTCCGGAAAGCGCTGGTCCCCACCGTAAAAGTATGGTTAAGCGGAGTTGAGTTGGCACTCGGTGAATTCGACACGGTCGATCAACTTCCCAGTAAAATTTTGCTATGCGGGGGCGGTTCGGGCTTGCCGTACATACCTAAGGCGCTGGAAAGTAGCTCATGGCGGGAAAATGTGCCCATAGCTGAGCGCATAACTGTCAATCACATCCGGCCCGATCAAGTCAATCGCGTCGTTGACAAAACCGGTGAAGTAACTGACCATTCCTATATTACCCCGATGGGGTTGCTTAATGTCGGCCTTGACGCGCTCACGATGGAAACGACGGGCCATAAAGTTGCCAATAAAATAAACAAGGCGATGCAGAACTGATGAAACAGATTTATTTCGACAGCGACGAAGAGATTACGGCTATCATCAGCAAACTCGAGTCGATCGAGTCCAACCGGATCGCGTTGATTCCGCCCAAACGCTCGACCACGCTTCAAAGCGTGGTCAATCTGAAGTTGATCCAGAAAGCCGTGACGGCCAATGATAATGAGTTGGTGGTCGTTACCAAGGATCCGTTCATTCTCAATATCGCCAGCCAGCTTAAAATTTTAACGGCGCCCAACCTGGAGAGCGAGCCCGAAGTGCCGCAACCCCAGGATTCGCGCCAGGCAATGCCGAGTGCGGTCATCGAGGGTTCGGAAGCCACTGAAAAAGATTACACCTCGGCTGATGAGGCAGCCGCGGGGGTGGAGGCAGGCGAGGAAACCGAGCCGAAAACGCCCGGGAAATCCTCCGGCAAAAAGACCAACCAAAATGTTCCTGATTTTGACCGCTTCAAAAAATATCTATTGATCGGCATCGTCCTATTGGTGCTCTTGGCCGTGTTCTTGTGGTGGGCGCTTTTCCTGGCGCCGAAGGCGACTATACGCATCCAAGGCGTGACCAGAGAGGTAAGTGCCGAGGAGGACATCACCTTGGATCCGAAAGCGGAAACGTCCGAGGCGGATGAACGTAGGTTGGCGGCCACGCCCCATCAGGAAGGCCGGACTTTGAGCAAGACGTTTCAACCGAGCGGTACAACTACAGTTGGAGACAAAGCGAGCGGAGAGGTCACCATAACCAATGACTGTTATGAAACCGAAAGCACGACTACGGTAGAGAAAGGTACTGCCATAACTTCCCAAGGGGGGTACGTATTTGTGAATGATGTTGCGTTTGATATAGCCCCGGCTTCAGTGGACCAGGGATCGTGCCAATCGTCTCAAGTTACGGTATCAGTTACCGCCGATCAAATCGGTAGCCAATATAATATCGATCCGACCTCGTTTACTGTGGAAGGATTTCCGTCTGGTTCCAACGGAATAAACGGGCAAAGCGAGGAACAAATGACGGGTGGGAGTTCCGAGGAAGTGCCCACGGTAACGGAAAGTGACATTCAAACTGCCCGGCAGCAATTACTCAACCAGGAACGGGAAACTGTCAAGAAAACGCTGCGCAATCAGTTCGATGATAGCCACTACATCGTCGATGCCTCCTTCCGGAAAAACATCACCAAGGCTACTAGTGAACCCGCCCCGGGCGAGGAAGCCGAAGGCAAGGCTCGCCTTATCCTGCAAGTTACCTATACGTTATTGGGCGTGCAGCAGTCAGATTTAGAGGCCTTGCTGGCGCATATATACCGCCAACAGGTCAAAAAAGGTCAGGAGCTGGGGGTTATTGATAATGGGCTGGAAGATGTCCAGTTCCAGCGGAACCAAGAAGCCAGGGGGTCGTACTTGGTCCGGGCCAGCGGTGTACTCGGTCCGGATATCTCCACTGATGAACTAAAAAACCAGATAGCCGGCAAGTCATATAGTCAGACCATCGAGTTTATAGAAGCTAAGCCCAATGTCACGACCGCCAAAGTTAACCTTTCCCCCTTATGGGTCGGCAGTGTTCCCCAGGACCACGGCAAAATAGAAATCATATTCGAAGTCGCTGATCCGGATGGCGATGATACTGGCGATTGATTGGGGTAAAAAACGGGTGGGATGTGCCCGCGCGGACGGGCGCGCCCGTTTACCGGAACCGTTCGGCGCGTTTGTACACGATGATCATATTTTCGAGCAAATCCGCTCGACGGTCGAAACCCAGCAGGTTAGCACTATCGTGGTCGGTTTGCCGCGGAATATGTCCGGTGAGGAAACCCGACAAAGCCGCGAGGTCCGGCGATTTGTGGCCGAATTGAAAAACCAGTTACAATGCCCGATAGTACTGCAGGACGAAACCCTTACTTCCCATTATACGGGTGAATTGCGGCAGCGATTCCCCGACGCCGATACGGACAGTTTGGCAGCCACGCTCATTCTGGGCGATTACCTACAATCGATATGAAGCAAATCATAATCATCGCCTTCGTCATCCTGGTTGCGGGAGCGGGAGTCGGCTCGTGGTGGGTGTATCGCCAACTGCAACCGGTTGCCTCCACCCGGGAAGATTCTTATGTAGTTGTGCCGGACGGGGCGACCGCGGGTGAGGTTGCCAACACGCTTGAGGAGGAGGGAGTCGTCCCGAGCGAGACGGTGTTTTACTTCTATACCCGCTACCGCGGACAAACGGCCAATATCAAATCCGGCTTCTATCGGTTTGGCCCGGACCAGGCAGCAGCGCAGGTTTTGGAAAAACTAACCCAAGGACAGGTGCAAAACAAAGTAGTGCGTATACCCAGCGGTGCTGATTTAGGGGAGATCAGCACTGTTTTAGCCAAAAACGGATTCAAACGGGCGAATATACGGACGGCTTTAGATCGTGACTACCAGGCCCGCGTTCTGGATTTCAAACCGGAAGGGGCGAGCTTGGAGGGTTACCTTTATCCTGACACCTATCATATATCTGCCAACGCCCAAGCTGCTGATATGGTGCGGATGATTTTAAAAAACACCGGGAAGCACCTCACCTCCCGGCTGCGAAGCCAGTGGCAAGCCCAGGGGCTATCAGTGCATGAAGGCTTGACACTTTCCTCTATCGTCCAGAAAGAAGTAGCCAAACCAAAGCAACGGGCAAAAGTCGCCCAGGTATTCCTGGATCGATTGGAGAATGAACAACCGCTGGAAGCCGACCCGACGTTCCAGTATGCGGCCCGGAAACTGGGCGTAGAAGCCTCTCCTGAGGTGGATTCTCCCTATAACACCTATAAAACCACCGGTTTACCCCCGGGACCGATCGCCTCGGTTACCCAGGACGCTATGCGGGCCGTGGCGCAGCCGGCAGATACCGAATACCGGTTTTTCGTAACCGGGAAAGAAGGAGTGACGCGGTTCGCCGAAACCCGTGATCAACATCAGCAGTACATTGAAAAATACGGGGTTTCAGGATCTTAAAAAACCATAAAATTATTTTGTCAAATATTCACCCCTGCAAATGTTGGGATTTGAAGCTTGGTGAAGGGATTAAAAGCATATTGACGCGGTGCAGTTTTCTTGGTATGCTTAAGCACATCATATCGCATCTAATACCGGAGATTGACAGGGGTGCGATAGGACCACCATATGTGTTTCACCGATACGTAACGGTCGAGGTGATGATATGAGCACATGTGGTGTACTCTCCTGGTAACAGGAGAGATTGGAGATGACTATTAGTATTAAACAGGCACGGTATGCGTTTACCATGAGTAATCGCCTATCCCAGCAGTTTACGAACGTAGTTTACGACTTACGCAAGCTAAAGTATCTCGGCGCCTATGCCATACACGGCATGGTGGTGGTTATGATACTCTCCACAGTCACGCTGAGCGGCCAGATGACTGACTATACTGAACAGAACGCCTCCCGGGTCATTACCTCTTCACAGAAGCGGACGACCAGTGACACTATTTCCGCATACGTGGCCGCCAACGTAGCCGGCGGTGTCAGTCCGGCATTGGCCAAACAGGTAACCTCGGACGCCAAGGACTTGAGTAATCAGCAAAAACTCATGGCCGCCAACGCCAGCAAGCTTTCCAAGGTGAGTACGGTGTCCACGGACACGGTATCCCGGGAAGATATGACTGAATATACGGTTACCGAAGAGGATACCGTTTCTTCTATTGCTCAGAAGTTCAACATTACCACCCGGACCGTGCGCTGGGCGAACGATTTGACTGAACAGGAGACGGTGGAGGCGGGGGATACGCTCACCATTCTGCCGGTCGATGGCGTGTTGCATACGGTCGAATCCGACGATACGCCCCAAAAATTGGCTGATCGGTATAAATCCAACGCCCGCCAGATCGTCAGCATCAACGACGCCGAGGTCGATGGGCTCCCAGAAGGGGAAGACATCATCGTTCCCGATGGCGTATTGCCTGAATCTGAGCGGCCGTCCTATTCACCGGAGTCTAATGTAGTCGATAACTATATCGCCAGTAGCTTCTCGCCGCAATATGTCGGCAATGGATACGCCCACGGATACTGCACGTGGTACGTGGCCAATCAAATCGACGTGCCGAGCAACTGGGGCAACGCCACGAATTGGGATGATCGGGCTGCGGCAAGCGGATGGAACGTTTCCCAAACACCGAAACCGCGCGCAATCGCTCAGAATGATTACATGGCCTACGGTGTCGGGCACGTGGCGATCGTAGAAGAAGTCAGTGATGACGGCAGTAAGATCAAAATTTCTGATATGAATGGTGTTGCCGGATGGGGCAGGGTCGGTACCTCTGATTGGGTTCCCGCCAGTAAATACAAGTACATTTCTCAATAGAGGCGCCTCTCCTCACACGGACACCAATTCCGGTACTTGCTATACTGGAGACAGTCTATGTTTGTTGATGCAGTGGATGTCCGGGTCCGGGCCGGAAAAGGGGGTGACGGTGTTACCAGTTTCCGGAGAGAAAAATACGTGGCCAAAGGCGGTCCCGACGGCGGTGATGGCGGTAAAGGCGGCGATGTTGTGGTCCGTGCTGAGACCAACACCCACACGCTTTCGGGGTTTCGCCATGAGAAAACCCTGAGCGCGGAAAACGGCGAAGCAGGCAAGACTAACAGGGGCCGGGGGAAATCCGGTGAAGATCTGGAAGTCAACGTCCCGGTGGGGACTATCATTTACGAAGGCGACTCAGTGGTGGCCGATTTGGATGAACCGGGCCAAACTGCGCTGATCGGGAAAGGCGGCGGGGGCGGATTCGGGAACGCCCACTTTACGAGTTCGACCCGCCAGGCACCGCGTATGGCCGAATTAGGCGAATCGGGTGAAGAAAAAACGCTCCGATTCGAATTAAAAACGGTGGCGGACATCGGACTTGTCGGCTTACCCAACGCCGGCAAATCGACGCTACTCTCCGTCATTAGTAATGCCAAACCGGCCATTGCTGATTACGCCTTTACCACCCTTGAGCCCAATCTCGGCGTGGTGGATGTAGGCGGGACTGCTTTGGTTTTTGCGGATATCCCCGGGCTCATAAGCGGTGCCAGCGGCGGAAAGGGATTGGGCGATGGGTTTCTCCGGCATATAGAACGCACCAAAACGTTGCTGTATTTAATCGACAGCCTGTCCGAGGACGTAGTGTCGGATTACCGTACGCTGCGGCAAGAGTTGTCTTCATACGCCATTGATGTGGCCTCCAAACCGCATCTAGTCGCGCTCACACGTATCGACGCGATCGATGAGGAGACACTGGCCGCCCAGATGGAACTATTGGGTGAAGCGGGTGTGGAGAATGTGTATCCGGTCTCCAGTGTCGCCCGTAAAGGCCTGGACGCGCTATTGCGTCAGGCGCTTGAGCTCTCACGTTCCGTTCCGGAAGCTCAAGAAGAGGAGGGGGAAACCGATGATATACCAACCATAACCCTGGGCGACGACCCTGACGCTTGGTGGGTAGAACAAATCTCCGGCCAGTATGTTGTCCACGGTGAGAAGATCGGGCGGTTCGCCGAACGAACTGACTTCTCCAACCAGGAAGCCGTCCAGCGTTTCCGCGATATTCTGCGCAAGAAAGGCATTGACCGGGAACTGGAACGTTTCGGTGTTGAACGCGGCGATACCATAGTAGCCGGCGGCAAGACCTTCCAGTGGTAGAGAACTGCCAAAATAAATCGGTAAATTATGATTTCCCGGTTGCAAAAGACAATATCCCCATCGTTGTCTGATAAGATATAAACCTAGTCAGTTCCGACCCCTATCTTTATACCTGACGGGCGATACTTTATACTTAGTACTGATCATGGGGCATTATTGGTCGGAAAAGCCCTGAACCAGCGCAAAGCTCACTACAGGGCAAGCGCCCGCCTCAGGTGGAAGGTTAGAGGCATACCTTATTATCTGATAGGGTGTTATGTTCCGTGTGGGGCCAAGTCCTTTCATATAAAGTTGAGGCATCACAAATATTTACGGGGATGTAGCTCAGTGGCGAGAGCGCCTGCTTCGCATGCAGGAGGCCGGGGGTTCGAATCCCCCCATCTCCACCAAACGATTGCTACTCAAACCCGGCCCATAGGAACGGACGTTCCCCACAGCGGCAAGTTCCGGGCGCTCGGATCCGGCCGCCGTGGCGGGGAACTGCCTGCTTTCGTCTCATTCGTGCTACAATCTGCGCTGGTGGTTGGCGATGAACGAATGCGGTGTGGGTTACATTACGGGCCTGTATTGGGACGAGGGCGAGCCGGCTCTGGAGTTGCTTAGCGAACCCGACAGCGGAAGTTACGAGCGCCACCCTTTGGATAGGGGCCAGATCTTGAGTATCAGCATCCTAGGCGCGGCGCTCTGCATAGGAAGTTTTGATGCCGTTAGTCAACGGAGGATTCCCTGCCCGCGTCGCAGTCCAGTCGCAGGTGGGCGAGATCACCTCTGCACCCGATGCAGTAGAGCGGGGGCCAATTTCTATGCGCGTACGGGCATACCTACTGGCTCTTATGGAGAGGCCCGGCTAAGAGAACAAGATCATATAGCGTATATCGCACTGTTCGGTCGTTCGACATTGAAAGTTGGAGTTGCTGCTACTTGGCGGAGTCGGCAAAGACTCCTAGAACAAGGCGCTGCTGCTGCTTTAATGTTTGTGAAAGGGTCGGGAGATGATGTCCGCGAACTAGAAAGAAGTGTGGCCAAGGATATTGGCGTGCGTCAGAGTATCCAGCTCCATCAAAAGTTACAATACCTCTGGGACTTGCCTGAACAGGAAGAATCGCAGCGGACGCTATCGACTAGTGTGGACGAGATTTATGAATTGCTGCCTAGTCTGATATGGGAGCGAGTGACTCCTATAGTAAATTTTGTATATAACGTCCCGCAGTTCCGGATACGGGGAGAATTTCAGGACACCCGGGATCTGATCCTAATCGAGTACGTTCATTCCCCGGATGTGATCACGGGTAGTATCATAGGGTGTGTTGGTCAAGTACTCCTCTTAAGAGCTGGTAACGATCGCACATATGCGGTTGACGGCAGAGCACTAACGGGGCACTTGGTACGCCTATCAGGCCGTGGCGACATGTCCTTAAGTGGCAAGCAAAGAATAGTAGGCCGAGGTGGAAATCAGCAAAAGCTTTTCTAGCTTTGTGGTGGGATGTGGTATGGAAGTTGCGCGCACGAAAACCGGGGCTGTCGATTACGAGAGAAACCATGAATTCCCGAGCACATGGGTTGTCGGCCTGCGTGCATGAGAACCCAACAACAGACAAGGAGAAGGGGTTATGGCGGATGAGATGATCGACGTCTTTGATGATGGGCATAATCCTCTGGGGGTAGCATCCAAGAGTTTAGCGCACCGCATCGGCTTGTGGCATCATTCTATTCATTGCTGGATGTACGGGCGGCAGGGAGACGGCGGCTATCTGCTGTTCCAGAAACGCGGTAGAGACAAAGAATTGTTCCCGAATGCTCTGGACATTTCTGCTGCAGGTCATTATCAGGCTGGTGAGAACGTTGAAGACGGGGTTCGAGAGATAGCGGAAGAATTGCGGCTTGAGGTGGAGTTCCAGGCTATGCGAGACCTTGGACTGCGGACAGAAGTAGCTAAGGTCGGTGATAAGGTTAATCGCGAGTTTTGCCATGTATACTTACTTGAGGTTCCGCTGCAGTCTTTCGAATTCGACCCCGACCCTGGTGAGGTGGAGGGATTAGTGCAGATTGGGGTAAAGGAGGGTTTGGATTTATTTTCAGGCAGATGCAATTCTGCTCGTGCGGAGGGTATAGAGTTTGTAGGTGGCGAATGGCAGCGGTTTTCCTCGGACGTTGACACCGAATGGTTCATCCCGCGTGTGGATCGGTACTACTACAAGATGTTTATGCTTACGTCTTTGGCGCTCCGCGGGGAGGAGGACTTGGCGGTGTAAGGAGTGGTGTTAGAGAGAGTGCAGGCGTAGTGGCATTTGCGGTGAGACTTTCGCGGGGCTTACAGCAGCTTTGCTTGTGGTAAGGTTGTACTATGGAACCGCATGGTTGTAATCACAAGCATGTCCTTGTAAACCGTTGCACTACGTGGGATACTCCGTAGCCCGCTTTGGTAGGTCCATGTAGAGGAGGTTCGCAATGAACGCAGAGCAGAGACCAAATCCCGAAAGCGAGCAGCAGGCCAGCTCAGATCAAGTGAGGGAAGAGTCTGGCCGGTCAAGAGAGGAAGAGAACAGAATAGGTGAAGCCACTCCCTGGGTAACAGGCCCGCCGCCGCCTCAACCTCATTACCGAGAGGCCGAGGACGGCGAAATCTTTATGGTGCCTAATGCGGATTTAGAGCCCACTGAGCCGATTATTAAAGAGGCTATCCGACGGCAACAGGAGAGGAAACAGGAGAGGAAAAGGAAAGGTAATTCGTAACTAAATCGGACCAAAATTGGTACGATTTAGGTATGAAAAATAGATGTCCACATTGTCAATTCGGCCGTGCATACCATCTTGCTG
>PXOU01000019.1:78876-80557 GCA_003022365.1 Candidatus Saccharibacteria bacterium QS_5_54_17 | reverse complement strand
CCGCGACCAAGACCTAATACCGCTTATTGAAGCACTGTTGCGCACCACCGCATATGATATGATTAAAGAGATTTAGGTCCGGAATTGTTACGAATTACCTTTTTAATGAAGTTTCGCATATCATTACCCACAAGTATATAAATGCCAAACATTGAATTTATCCGGGACTTTTTACTTGGATTATTATTTTTGTTTTTGCTCCCCCCCCCTACCGGATTGTAGCTTTTCCGGTTAGATGTTCGTATTAGGAATAGAACTAGAAGCGAGGAAATGTCAATTTTCTCTTCCGTTGCGGTTGTCTTCAACTACATAATCAGTGAACAACCGGATGTATGGTTCATATATAAATATCCTGTTGCGCGAAAAACCAGTAATCTCTTTAAGCATACCGAGCTTGTGAAGCTCTTTTACTAAACTATTTGCCGTAGGAGGTGTAACGTCAAGTTCTTCAGCAGCCTCACTAACCGAAATAATAGGATCAGTATATAAACGCTCCAAGAGCGCGGAAGCGTTCTCGCTTCGGCGACCGAGTTTTAGAATTTCCTGACGATGAGTTTCCTGAAGCGATTGTATAGATTGCAATGTATGAATTGCCTGACGGGATGTTTCGGTAATCCCAACCAAAAAAAAGCGTAACCACTGTTCCAGATCATTTTGAGCACGAACCGTGTCGAGTGCTTCATAGTACTCCTGCTTATATCGATCAAAGAACTGTGATAAGTACAGGATTGGCCGATCGAGCAACTTTTGCTCTATCAAGTAAAGTATGATTAATAGCCTGCCGATTCGGCCATTCCCATCCAGATACGGGTGAATCGTTTCAAATTGGTAATGAGCTATACCCGCTTTTACAAGTAAGGACATGTTCAAATCATCTTCATGTAAGAACTCTTCCAGATCAGTTAATAAATCGGGTAAATCTTGATGCGCCGGTGGGATAAATCGGGCATCCTTGAGCGTGGCACCCCCGATCCAGTTTTGCGACTCACGAATTGCGCCGGGTTGTTTCTCTTCTCCCCTGACACCACTAAGCAAAATTTCATGAGTTTCGTTTAAAAGTCGTTTGGAAACCGGTAATTTTTCTAACCTGTTGACAGCGTGATTCATTGCTTGGATGTAATTTTGTACTTCCTGCCAATCATCCCGACGTTCAGGCATGATATCCTCTGCGTCCATGAGTGCTTCATCTAAGTTGGTTTTCGTTCCTTCTATACGGCTGGAGGCGGTAGCTTCCTTAATTTCATGCATGCGAATAAAGAAATCGATGTCCGGCACGAACCGAGCATACGCATTTAACTCTCCCAGCATATGCGTAGCCTCCTCTAGTAGTCGTGATAATTTCGGACTGGTTATCTGTACAGTTCGAGGGGCATAAGACGGCAAAAAATACTTGTACGCATACCCCTCGTTGGCATATGCGGTTTGCTCAGTACCTGATTGGTATGGATCTGTATTACCCATAACTATATTTTTTCATACTTACACGTTTATGTAAATATATATCTATAAATTTAAATATAAAAATTTATAATTAATTTTTTAAACATACAATTTAACTATGAGCTATCATATTTAAAACTACGGCGTAATACGGAATTTTAGGGTTTGTGTACCCGGGTAATGACCTCCAGGATAATCTTGTTTCTGAGTGACCGTCTGGCTCCTCTATGCACCGTGGCCC
>PXOU01000019.1:2476-78809 GCA_003022365.1 Candidatus Saccharibacteria bacterium QS_5_54_17 | reverse complement strand
GGTACGGTCAGAGTCGCATCGGGGGCACTTTTTTTAGCCACAATTCCACTCCTTTGAAATTATTGCGTATATTGTGGCTTAGTATGGGTAAAAAGTACAATTTTTGGGCCCTAAAATTCTGTATTACGCCAAAATACAATACTTCTTTGGAGAATTGAGTCGGTTCTTTGTTGGAGTATACTTGGTGAGTTTCACCAAGTATCGTCTTCCGCTGTTCAGCGAGCAATCAACATTATGGTGATATACTGACACCTAATAGTCGGACGGTGGCAAACGTTCGCTTTCAGCTAGAAGTGCTTCTGCGAATTCGTCGCAGAATCTTTCTTCTTCATCCGTGCGTTCACTAACTCTACTAGGCGGGTTATCTGACCAATTGAAAAACAAGGTATGCGCTAATTCGTGAGCGACCCGAAACCTCAAGCGATCGGAATCTTGATCGGGCAACCACTCATCGCACACAATTTCGAATTCGTGATCTAAGCTACTCACTATGGCGGCTTCAAGACCACCTTCGGCAGCCCTAAGTGGTTGATACCGCACCGGTATCCGCAATCGCTCCACGAGGACAAGTGGATCCCACGAGTCGGGACCCTGGCTTGCCACGGACTGCGCCAGGCGTTCCGCTACACCCTGGGCCGGAACGCATCGGAGGGCTGGACGCGGCCAAGCTATTTCCCCGCCTTCTCCAACTCGCTGCTCGGCGCCCCTCCTAGCTCCATTCAACCAGCTGCCGCTCGGAAATCGCTCATTTGGCAAGGACATCGGTGTTATCCTTGACATATTGACCGGGTGCAACGGGAGCAAGTTTACTGTTTATGGTAAATTGGAGAATGTATTGGTAGCTTGTCATGTCACATCCAATATGAGCTGCATACCAGTAGTTTTACTTGTCCAGGCGCCAGTGTCAATATTCTCTTTTTCAATTACTTTCTTTTTTCCGTCATCCTCTTTGCTTTTACTTCGGCACTGCATTTTGTTTTTTTTCATTCCATAATTAAGGGGTAAACTCGATTGCACACACAAGCGACTACTTTCCGCAATGAGCACGAGTAATAATCCGCATTTGAGTAGGGAGCGTTTAGCGGGGCACGGCTACCACTAGCGTCGTGTTTGCTACAATATTTCCTGATATGTGGGACAAGTTTGGGAGACCACCTACTCATCTTGCAGCATCCGAAACCTTCGGAAGCCAGCCCGAGATAACGTTCTGGGCGCCTCCTTCGAAGAGCCAACTACTGGAGGTAACTTCTGAGTGGAAGGGGGTTCATTCACGCCTCACGTGGGAGGAGCTCCTTGATGTCGCAACTTCGCTTCAAGTCAAAGTCAGCCACGAAGACATCAAAACCTCGTTAAAAGGTGCGCAGGCCAAGCTCGCTCCTAGGCCTAAAGGTGGTTGGTCTGCCCATATAGACCCTGATCCCACACCCTTCGAGCAAAAGGCGGATACTTGCTCTCCGACTGGTAGATCTGCCTTCCGTCTCGCCCATGAATTCGGCCATATCTACTTTTCCGATCGCCGCACCATTCCCCATACCCCCGTGAATTCCTACTGGCACGCCTCTCCCTATAACTCTGCTGAGGAGGAATATTGCGACCAGCTCGCAGGCCTCGCGCTGGTTGGCCCTGAGGCCGCCCACTGCGAAACAGCAGCGGAAGTGGTATATGCCGCCCAAGAACTCGACGTACCGGTTGCAGCCATGATCAACGCGCTCAGCGTGTATCGTGAGCATGCCGCCGGCCTGTTCCATGTGCCAACCCTGGGCTATGAGCCTCAAGGACCGGTCGGTTTTTGGGATGCTCCTGTCTTGAGAGAAGCTGTAGATTCATGCACGGACGGTGTGGGATTCAGTTTACGTGTAGATGGAAAGATATCCAGTATTGAATTACCTTCTTATGCCGCAGAATAATCGCGTAAACTTTTCCTGTTCTTATTAATAAGTTAGTTAGATTAATTATCAATGATAATCATTTCCTGCCGGAAGCTACGATTATGCCGAACCAGTCACCGCAGGCGGGTAGCGGACATCTATCGGGACCGGGTTCTGTTCTGTCATAGTCCTCGAACACTGATTCAGTATATATGTCACGGAATCCGGAATCAGCTATGCAGTTCTCTATTCTTTCCCGGCTAATAAGGTAGCCAACCCCGATTCGCTCGGCTACTCGTATACTTTCGGAATTTTCTTCGTATACTTCGCCGTCTCCTGCGAAATAACCGCCTTGTTTGAGTACTCGATAGCTTTCTGATACCGCTTTCGGCGCTTCGGGCACTTCAATGAAGCCGCCCCAAGCCGTTACCGCATCGAAGACATTGCTCTGAAACGGCATATCGCGAGCATCTGCATCCACGAAGTAGACATTGCTCCCTTTCCCTTGGTTATCAAGATACGCTTTCAAGGAAGCGAGCTCTACGAAGTCGATATCAAGACATATGATAATCGAATCTTGCTGCACTTTGTCCAGCATGGTGCGGAGAAAACACCCTTTCCCGGTCGGCCAATCCAGTATGGTGTTTGCCTCCGCAATATGAGCTTTATCCGCGAGTATTTCACATGTCCGCTGGTTGGCGCGTTCTATTTCATCGTTATTGAGATCGCTTCGGTCGCATGCGTTCACCATGTACTCTTTTTGGTAATCATCCTGTTACACGAACGCTGCGATTTTCTTCAAGCCTTCCACGTAGTCCCCCGTGTCTGAGGTTGATTCTTTGTCTCCCCCAATATACTCCTGTAGCGATTCCTGGTTGAAGAAATTACCCAATCGCTCTTGCCTGCACAGTACCGCTACGTTATTCACTATGGGAAAATTTTCATTGCAATCAGGGCACAGCAAAGTATTATTGTTTTCTTCAAGGCCGGTTCCGCACTCCGGGCACTGAAGTTTTTGCAAAAAGCCAGAATTCATAACATTAAGCACCTTATTTACATTAATTTAAACGGTTTTTGTTTAGAATGTAAATGTAGTTGTTGTAATTGACCGGGTTCCCGGCCTTCCGAAAATGAACTACCACGCCCTTACGGACGTGGTTTCACGTTAATTCAAGCTCCGCTTGGCCGCTGTCTTCCCGGCCCTGGTGTTCGATATAGTTCCGTATGGTGACGATAGCGCACGGTCATGCCTCCATGCTACCGCATGGAGGCAAAGACAGCGGCGGCGCCTTCATCCACGCCCTTACGGACGTGGTTTTCTTATGGCGGATAAAAGTTATGATATTCCCAGCTTAGTATTGAATGCATCTATCGCTTCTAATACTTCCTGATTTGTTTCTTGAGAGCGCAACTTTCTAACTTTTTCTGTTACAGTTTCATCGACCTGTTCAATACGACGAAAAGCCAATACTGCATACTTGCGGACTTTATAATGTTCATCTTCAAGTGCATTGAGAAGATCTCCCACTCCTTCACTGCTGCGCATCATTCCCAACACTTCTGCCATGCCTGCCCTGACACGATAATTCTCATCTTCCGTTAATGCCTTTGTTATGTCTGGTATTGCTTTCTCGCCAATAATCAGTAAAGCTACACAGGCCTGACTCCGCACAACCCAATTTTCATCACCGCCGACACCGACTGTTTGTATCAAAGGTCCTGCGGCATCTTCGTCATGCAAAACCGCTAATGCGAACGCTGCCTTTAGACCTTCTTCACAGTTTTGTGATTTTATTTCCTCTATTAATTCATTCGGTGTTTTATGTTCCATAAGAGGAGTCTCGCATAAAGTGAGTCGAGTGGCAGGGGTGGAGGGATTCGAACCCCCGACCTGCGGTTTTGGAGACCGCTGCTCTGGCCAGCTGAGCTACACCCCTATAGCCACATCCCTATTATTGCCAGACTCCTCTGGTTTTTTCAAACGTCAGTACTTTCCCCGATATCTATACCGAGCCGGTGCATTATAAAGGCAAGCTCTTCAGCAAAATCATGGAGCGCATCATAAAATCCTTTTCCGGGTCCATGGCCAGCCGCCATTTCGGTGCGCAGCAAAGCTATATTATCAGGGTGCCCATTCTGTAATTTGGCAGCCATTTTCCAGGCATGGAGCGGATGTACGCGGGTGTCATTCATCCCGGCCGTAAAAAGCGTATCCGGATACTTCTGTTGGCTGTCGACATGGTGATACGGGCTATACCTTTTCAACCATTCGAACTCTTGTTTATTCTCCGGGTGGCCGTATTCGTGTGTCCAACGACGGGCCATTAGGAATTTATGGTAGCGGTACATATCAAGAAGCGGCACAGCGCAGACAGCGGCTTTGAATAGATCGGGGCGTTGTGTAATGCTGGCGCCAACCAGTAAACCACCGTTACTCCCACCCTTAATCGCTATCTTTTCCGGCCTTGTGATATTTTCTTCCACCAAATGTTCGGCAGCAGCAATAAAATCATTAAATGTATTTTGCTTGTTCTCGCCCATACCGGCTTCGTGCCACGCTTCACCGAACTCGCCGCCACCGCGTAAGTTCGGTTTGGCTATGGTTCCTCCGCGCTGGAGCCATGGCTTCAGGGAACCAACGAAGCCCGGTTGGGTCTGCAAGTTAAAACCGCCATACCCGGTAAGCAGCACCGGATTATTGACGGATTCGCTGTAGTTACGCGGAGCAATGAAAAACATCGGAATTTTTTCACCATCTTTGGATGTGTACCAACGCTGCTGAGCAGTGTATTTCTCTTTGTCTAAACTTCTGGGATCTTCATAGAAAAGCTCGGACGCCCCGGTTTCCGGGTTGAAATAGTAGTGCGTCGACGGACTAAAGAATGTATTAACCGTATAGTAGAAATCTTCGTCGTCTCGATTGGTGCGCAAGCCTCCCACGCTGGCAAGTCCGGGAATGTCGAGTGAATCGATATATGATCCATCCTGCCGGCTATATCGGTCTACTTGGTCCACTGCGTTGTAGGTATAGATAGCCAATATTTCCTTTTTAGTTGGAGCCCAACCGTAAAGTTGTCTTTGCGGATCCTCCGGTAAAAATTCCTCCCAATCATCGACAGGCGCTTCCGCGTTTTCAGGGGTTGTTCGTAATATTCGATGATTGTGGGCTTCATGATCAGTATACAGATATACATACCCACCTAATAATTGCACTCTCGTATGTGACTCAATTTCGGGAACTAGTTCTTTAATTTCCTCATTGTCGACATCATACAGATAAACATGCTGCTCATTGCCTCCTGAGCCAAGACTGGCGTTGATCGCCACAAAATGTCCATCCTCTGAATCATGTGCGGCAACGCTTGCATCTTTGGGGAGATGGTCTACCGCATTGAAAATAAGGCGGTCATCTTCCCTATTGTCTCCGATCTTATGAAAATACACCTGCTGGTAATGCGTTTCATCACTCGGGTCGCCACCATAATCTTCATAGTTGCTTCTGCTGTAGTAAAAACCGCTTTCATCATCACGCCAATTCATCGTAAAAGTCCGGCCGTAATAGAACTCACTTTCGGAGCCGCTCCGTAAATCTTTAATAAATATCCGGTCGCGTTCATCGCCTCCTTCCATCAAGCCGTATACCCCGTAGCTGCCATGGCGTGAAATACGAAAGAAGCTATCCGCTATCGAGCCGTCCTCACTCAGTTCGTTTACATCGAAAACCATTTTCTTATCTTCTTCGGTGTCCGGATTAACAGCAGAAAACAATACATGATGTTGTTGACCAGGTTGCCGCTCCCACCAAAAATACCGCTCACCCCTCCGGAACGGGGAGCTCCTTATAAAAACATCCTGTTCACGTAATATTTCCTGGTAAACTGTCTCCGTGTCTATGGATTCAAGATAATTTTTCCTAAATTCATTTTGCGCTTCCGCCCATGCATACACCTCAGGTTTCGTCTCGTCTTCCAACCAACGGTACGGATCGCGGATTTGTTCCCCGTGCATTTCGTCGATTACTTCGCGCTCCGGCGTAGCCGGATATCCCACTCCGGCCTCGCTTTCTTGTGTTTCATTATTTTCTGATTCTGACGGAGAATATTCCATACTTTACCTCATTGATTAATGATTAATACTCCGGGAAGATCGGTTGGCTAGGTTTGAAAGTCCAGGTAATCCCGCCAGATGCGGTACAAATCCCGGGTAGCGTAGACGTCGCCTAAGTTGTAGTGGGCGATATCGGTATACTTGCCGGCTTGGAAGTACTCACCCACTTCGCTGCCATGGATGTCGCCGGATTTGGGGCTCCCGATACCAAACGCCCGGGTCCACAGATGCAGATTGCCCTTGGTCCGCATAGATCCGTAATAGGTGAACTGGTCGTAGAGATCGATGTGCTTGATGCTGTATTTTTGCTGGTATAAATACCGGCCTTGCATGATGTCGGTGCTGGGACGTATGCCGTGCACCGCCGAACGGATGTTGAGAAACGGCCCGTCAAAACCACGACTGTTGAAGCCGGCAACCGCTTGGTATTCGGTAACGAGTTCCCAGAATTTTTCCAATATCCCGGCCTCATCCATGGGTCTGAATTTCACCCCGTCACGAGAGAATTCATTAATTTCCGCGTCCGGGGCCTGGAAGTAAACCCCGCCGCTTTCCTCGCTCCCATCCAGCGTAGCCAAAGATACGATTTCCCCGTGTAGTGGTGAAAATCCCATCCGGTTCTTGAGCCGATCCAATTCCAGTTGGTACTGCTGCTGGCTCTGGCTGGTTTCCTGTATCCATGAGGTCAGCGCTTCCTGGGTTTCCGCGTCCATGTCCTGGAATTTTTCCCCCACCGTTTCGATGTCGAATATAAGTGTCTTCACGGCGTATCCGGTCCTTTAGGCGCTACCTCAGATGCATCTATATACGGGCCTTCCGGCCAATGACTTTCCTTCTGTGGGTTTCCGTCCTGGAATGTACTCTCATAATCCGGCATTTGCTCGTCCATATACACCTGCAGCATTTGGTGGGCTCCGCCCTCACAGGCTCCGGGATGATCGTCGGAGGCGGAATAGGCGGATTGGGCATACGGGACAATTACTTCGTGTATACGTCTGAATACCAACTCAGGATTAGAGGCACTGCGAAATAGCGTTGCCAGCACTGATTGGGCGTCCCGGCTTCCGCATTGACTTTGCGCCCACGACAGCAGCTCGTCGATTTCTGCTTTGTGCCGATCAAAGGCGATTTGCTCATCTGTTCGCCGATTAAAATCCGTCTCCATAACTTCGTCTCCTTTTCCCTCTCAAAAGTAATCCCCATGGTGCAGCTGGAGGGTATGTGCCATCAATGCAACTTCTTGCGGGACTCACGATAGATGGTGTGCCGCCGCAGGAGCGGGTTGAATTTGCGCAACTCCAAACGTTCCTGAGTGTTTTGCGTATTCTTGGTGGTGGTATACGTACGATGTCCGGTTTCGGTGCATTCCAGCGCGATAACCTGTCGCACGCCTTTCTTCTGGGCCATAGTCGCCGATCCTCTCTGGAACTATTCTTTCTTCCTTCGCTGGTGGATTTTACTGGAGAATTGCCCCGCACGCAAACCTTGGGGGAGCAATCCAAAACTTACGTATACATGAGAGGTTGATGGATGCTTCTGCTCGCCACAGCTTACCACGAAGCTAGGCGGAGAAGCATGGTGCCGGGTGAGGGATTCGAACCCCCGAAGGCATGAAGCCGCCTGATTTACAGTCAGGTGCGTTTGGCCGCTTCGCTAACCCGGCGTAATTTCCATTCTACTACATATAGGCAGGTGTCAACGCCGGCCCATTGGAGGCGATTGAAACGCCTCCCCGTAACTTTGGTTGGTGGGTGACACCGGCAACCCCGGCTGTTTTACCCTGGAGCCGGGAGGGGGATTCGAACCCCCGACCTACTGTTTACAAAACAGTTGCTCTTCCACTGAGCTATCCCGGCAGATACATGTTGTGTGAAAGTTCTGTTGCAGAAGACGTATCCATACCCAGACGACTAGCCGGGCGAGAAGTTTTCAATTTTTTCAGATGTTGGAGCCGGGAACGGGATTCGAACCCGTGACCTCATCCTTACCATGGATGCGCTCTGGCCAGCTGAGCTATCCCGGCGTAATACTCCCCTAGTATATCGCTTCAACGACTGTTGATAAAGAAGCACGTATAGTCTCCCGGCTTATTGAATACCTCGGATGCAGTAAACAACAAGGAGGTGTTCACAGGTGTAGAACCTGGAACCATTATTAAAACCCTGCAATAAAACCGGACTGAATATCATTCCTGAATATGTCATCCTGAACCTGTCTGCCGACAGGCAGGCTTGTTTCAGGATCTATTTCAGGATCTGTTTCAGGATCGGCTTCAAAGCTGATTCCGAAACTGATCCCGGATCACTTCGACCTTGCTCAGTGCGGGCGGGGTCCGGGATGACAATTGGATCGGGATCTGGGCTTATTGCATACCTCCCCTTTGGCGATTTTGGGGATAGATATGGTGTTTGCGGCAAGAAATTTTGGACGAGCATCGAGGGAAAACGCTTATTTAAGCGTTTGTAATTGCTCAGATGAAAAGGTGGGCGCTGGTTCTTGGCGTGTCTGCTGCAACTGCTGGCGCACTTCCTCGGCTTTTTTGTACTGCTTGGTGTCATCATATGCTTCTGCCAAATAGGCGAGATTGCGCTCGTTGGGATCCATATCGACCGTTCGCTTAAGCACGTCGACGACTTTTTTGTATTCACCCAGCTGCTGAAGTACCCGGGCAAATACCAGCATCCGCTTGGAAGTCGGTTCCAGATCGACCACTTTTTGTAAAGCCGAAGCGGCTTCTTGGTAATTGCCAACGCGAAAGTGCACCAGGCCGAGGTTGTATAGACTGGCAACTGAAGGGGCGAGACTGGAGGCGATGTCGAAACAGGCAATCGCGTCGTCGAATCTTTCGGCTCGTACATACATCATGCCTAGTTGATTATAGGCGGCGGTGTTTTTGTGGTCGTATTTGAGTATTTGCAAAAGCGAACGTTCGGCCGCATCCCAGTTTTGCCGCCGCGACGTCATTTCAAAGTATTCCCACAGTCGTGCTATCCGTTGGGATTGCCGAGGCTTTTCGACATCGTGGACTTGCTGCCGGTTATAGGTCCGGATGGCGATCATTGCCCCGACGGCCGCCAGCACCAACAGCAGCAGATTAGTCATGACGCACTCCCATAGCAATGACATCCAGGATGGTCTTCTTGTTACAGTTAGCCGCCGCCAGTCGTTGTCCGTGTTCGACGAGCCGGACCACTTGGGCCCATTGGCCACCTTCCTGGCGCAAGCGAACCCGGGCGAAGTGGGCGACGTTGTCCAAGACGGCGGGCATGGCTGGTTGTAACTGAGTTGCCGCCCGAAGCCGTTCATACAAGGATCCCTTACACAATTGCTCAAAATACTGGTGTTGCTGACTTGTGGTCTGGAGCAGTGCTTCATCCTGTATATACCGATTCAGGGCGGCAGGTTTGTTGCCCACCACCTCCCAAAGCATCGATCGGTGTTCGGGCGCGAGGTCGGCGGTTTCGAGCCACTCCCGAACCTCATCGGCTCCCGGTGCGGGGAGATGGACGAAAAATCCCCGGGACTGGACGGTCGCCAGGAGCATATGCGGCATATGCGTCACCATGATGACCGTCACGTGTCCGGGCAGCTCTTCCAGGTTCTTGAGTAAATAATTCTGCGCATACTCAGTCAAACAATGGGCATCGTCGATAACCAAGTACTCCCGGTCGGCACCGGAGCGCAGATGAAAGCCACTGCTGGCTTCCTGGACCTGCTGGAGCGTGATGCTCACCTTGCCCTCTTGGGGGGTGATGAGGCTGACCGCCGCGGACGGCAATGACTCCACGAGAGCGGTCTTTTTGCCGATATCCGGCTGGCCGTAGGCAATAAAGAAACCCGCCCGCTGCATTCGCCGCACTTCCGTGGCAACTTGGGGGTGTAGGAGTCGCTTTCGCATAGACTGGTGGTATTATAGCAAATTGATCCGGCGTCGCTTGCGGAAGTTTAGCTCGTGGGATCCTTCTGAAGCGCCATGTGCAGCTGGGCACCTTCCAGATCCACGGTGTGGGCCGCCTCGCCTTCGGTGTGCACCTGGTTGGCCAGGGTTTCATTCCGGATGGTATCTGCATGTTCACCGATAGCCTGTTGGAGCTCAGCGTCATCGGTGGTCAGCCAGAGCTGAATCCGATCATCCACCTCCAACCCGGACTGTTTGCGGAATTGCTGCACCTGCCGGATTACGTCCCGGGCCAAGCCCTCCCGTTTGAGTTCGTCGGTAATATGCCCGTCCAGTTCCACCACTTTTTCCCCCTGCTCGTCTTCCGCCTCAGACTGGGAAAAATCTTTAATGTTCAACTCATCGCCGATAATCGGCACCAATTCCTCGGGCACCCTAGAAAAGCCCCGGGCCTTAACACTTGCCAGCGGCTGTCTGACTTTAACGCCCTTCTCCGCTCTCCGGGCCAGCCCTTCGGCGATAATCTCCCTGGTCGTTTCCATTTGCCCCGTAAGTGCTTCATCGACCTCGCCGGCTTCAGGCCAATCCGTCAAGTGCACACTGTCCGGCATGCCACCGCCGCGGATTTGCCGGTAAATATAATCGCTCAAAAAGGGTGCCCACGGAGCCAACAACTGGCATACCCGAACCAAGGCGTAATGCAGCGTGGTATAGGCTTGCTCCTTATCGGCGTCATTGCCGCTTCTCCAAAATCGCCGGCGCGACCGGCGGACATACCAATTGGAGAGGTCGTCGATCAAGTCCTTGACCGGCGCCGCGGCTTTCATGATTTGGAAATTATCCGCCTGCTTGGTTGTTTGCGCAACGGTCTGATGCAACCGGGCGATAATCCACCTATCCAGTGGATTGTCCGTTTCCGGCTCCCGTAACTGCCCGGGAGGCGCCCAGTTATCTACGCCCGCATACATGGTGAAGAAATTGTAGGTGTTGAAAAGCGTGGCGAAGACATTGCGCTGAATGTCGCGCAGATAATCGGTCGAAAACCGCACGTCCTCGCCGTTTACCACCGGACTCGTTGCCATGAAATACCGCAGCGTGTCCGCCCCGTAATGGTCGAAGACTTCGTCGACTGGGGTGTAATTCTTTAGTTTCTTGCTTAATTTTTGTCCGTCAGCGGCCACCACCCAACCGGAAACCACCGCGTTCCGGAAGGCCGGCTCGTCAAACAGGCTGCTGGCTTCCACATGCAGGGTATAGAACCACCCCCGAGTTTGGTCGATGCCTTCAGCGATGAAATCGGCCGGGAAGGCGTGCTCGAACTCTTGCTGATTTTCAAACGGATAGTGATAGCTGGCATACGGCGCGGCGCCGGACTCGAACCAAACATCGAAGACCTCCTCCACCCTGGCCGCTTCCTTGTTGCTGTCGGTTTTGATCCGGACCTGGTCTATGTCGGGCCGGTGCAGATCGTCGATAACTTCGGGGTTGATGGCCCGCTGGCGCAACTCCTCGATGCTGCCGATGACCACCACTTCGCCGTCTTCACTCCGCCATATCGGCAGCGGCGCCCCCCAGTACCGGTTCCGGGAGAACGACCAGTCGGGTGCTCCCGCCAACCATTTGCCGAAACGGCCGCTTTTAATGTGGCCGGGCACCCAGTTAATCTTCTGGTTGTTTTTGACTAATTGCTCCTGATCGGTTTTGATAAACCACGTCGTCAGGGCGTAATACATCAGGGGCTCGTCGCAGCGCCAGCAAAACGGATAGGTGTGGTGTATGGTTTCCGAGTGCAATAGGGCCGGGCCGAGTGCTTCCAAGACAGGTGGGTCGGCTTGCTTGAAGTAGCTGCCTTCCAGAGTCTCCAGCCCGATGCCGGTGGGAACGAAACCTTGGGAGTCGATGGTCTGTAAAATCGGTATATCTCGGGCGACCGCTATTTCCAGATCGTCTCCGCCAAAGGCCGGGGCGATATGCACCACGCCGGTCCCTTCCTCCAAGCCAACAAAGTCCGCGCCACATACTGAATAGGCATTGTCGTTAAAGTCGAATTGGTCCCGGTTAAGCTGGAATAACGGATGGTAGGTCCGGCCCACCAATTGGCTGCCGGCAATTTCCTCCTTCAGATGGTACTCACCATTGAGTATCTCCAGCCGTTCCTTGGCCACGATGAGCGTTTCCTGGTTGTGGACCACCTTAGCGTAGGTCGCCTCGGGACGGACGGCCAAAGCCGCGTTACCGGGCAGTGTCCAGGGGGTAGTCGTCCAAGCGACCAAGGCCGCATCTTCATCCGTCAGCTGGAATTTGACATAGACACTAGGGTCGGGCACGTTGTCTTGATAGCCCTGATTAACTTCGAAATTGGCCAGCGGCGTGGCGCAGCGAGGGCAGTAGGGAAGCGATTTGTAATCTTCATAGACCAAGTCCTGCTCCCATATCTGTTTGAATACCCACCAGATGGATTCGATGTATTCGTTTTCCAGCGTGGCATAGGCGTTTTGGAAATCCACCCAGCGGCCCAGACGGGAAATGAACTGTTCCCATTCGGTCTTATAGCGGAAAACTGATTCCCGGCAGGCTTGGTTGAACTTATCAATTCCGTACTCCTCGATTTCCTGGCGACTATTGAAGCCGAGCTCTTTCTCGATCTTCTGCTCCACCGGCAACCCGTGGCAATCCCAACCGGCCTGGCGGGGCACGTAATAGCCTTGCATGGTTTTGTACCGGGCGACCGCGTCTTTGACCAGCGAGGAGACAACATGCCCGTGGTGGGGTAAGCCGTTGGCATACGGCGGCCCGTCCAGAAAGCTGAACCGCTCCGCGTTCCGGCGATTTTGGATGCTCTGATGAAAGGTATCCTCTTGCTGCCACACCTCGAGCATTTGCTCTTCAAGCTCAGCAAATTGGTGTTTGTTGGTCTGTTGCCCGCTCATAAGGCGCTACTCCTGTTATCTAAGACACCGCACGCGCGGTATTGACGGGAGCTCCGGATGAATACCCTGGCGAAGCATCGAAAGCCCATAGGTGCTTCATGTACCCCCGATATAGGTGAGCCGCGTTCATTGGATTTAGTATACTCGGCCTGGGAAGGCGACTCAAGACGCTGGTTTTTGCGGCAGCTGACATCTAGATGTTACTGCGGGCAAAAAATTCGACGTCGGAGACCGTCGGCACCTGGCCGGACCAGGTTTGGATTACTTGGCCGTCGGTGTCCCGCACCGCCAATACAGCTGGGTATTGCATAATAGCGTAGGTTTGAGACTTGGCCGCCCCTTCCCGACTATCGACATCGAGCATTTCTGGAAAAATCCGCCGCTGCTGAAGCCGCTGTTGTAGTTGCGTTGCCTGGCGTTCGTGTTCGGAGCGGCCCCGATACAGTATGTAAACCATACGGGTATTGTAACATGCCCCGTAAGAGCGGGCGGTGAATAATTATCCTCACCCATCTCCTATTCTTTCCCGACTCGCTGCGGTTTTCGGCTCCCTCTAGCTGCACCCGGTGGTGCTGCCGCAGGCCATACAGACGTGACAACTACCTGACCGGACGGTTACGTTGCCGCAGTTATAGCACAGCGGCGCGTCATGGGTTTCTTTTTGGGCGCCCGGCGTCCCGTGGTTGCCGGTTGCCTCCGAAGCCGCATCCATGGCCGGTTCATCAGCCCCTTCCATGCCCTCGGCATCCGATTCCTGTTGGCTGGTGTCTTCTTGAGCATCTTCTGGGGCGGCTTCTTCTACTGGCAGCGTCGCTTGCCGGTCGTCTCCCGCCGCTTTATCAACCAGCCCCAGTTCAACCAAGTCCTCATGAGGCAGGTATTCCAAAGCCAGCTTGCGGAAGATGTAATCGACAACCGAGCTTGCCATGGGGATGGAGGCGTCGTCGGTCATGCCGTTGGGCGCGAAACTCATGGCCATGTACTTGCGGACGTAGAATGTCAGCGGTACCCCGTATTGCAAGCCATTGCTAATTGAAATGGCGAACGCGTCCATCAATCCGCTCAGGGTTGAGCCTTGTTTGGCCATGGTAATGAACAGTTCGGCCGGCTCGCCGTTCTCGAACTCGCCCACCGTCAAAAACCCGCGGGAGCCGCCGACGCTGAACTCGAAAATCCGGGCAGTCCGCTGCCGGGGCGGTTGCCGGCGTAAGGGAGATTTAACCACGAATCCGCCGGAGTCGGCTTCTGCATCCGAAGTACGGCTGGCAGGGTTCACCTGGGAACTGGAATCCCCGTGTTGGGTGCTTGGCTCGCCCTCCCCCGTTGCTTGGGTGTCGTCCTCCGTGCTCGGTGCTTGGTTGTCGCTGTCTTCGTCTTGATTGTCATCTTGATTGTCGTCTTTATTCTCGTCTTTTTGGGCCGTGGAAAGCGGTTGGCCTGATTTGCAATTGTCCCGGTAAATGGCAACGGCTTTCAATCCAAGTTTCCAGGATTCCAGATGCAAGTCGGCAACATCGTCGACCGTTACGTCCTCGGGCATATTGACCGTCTTGGATATCGCCCCGCTGATGAACGGCTGGACCGCGCCCATCATCCGGACATGTCCCCTGTAGTGGATGGCGTTCTCACCCATGGAGCAGGCAAAGACCGGCAAGTGCTCGCGCTTGATATGCGGCGCCCCGATGATGGTTTTCTGCTCGTCAATATAATCCACAATTTCCTGGGTTTGTTCCTCGGTGAAGCCAAGGTTCTTTAAGGCGCGCGGCACCGTACGGTTGACGATGTTCATGCTGCCGCCGCCGACCAGTTTCTTGACCTTGACCAACCCCAGATCCGGTTCGACGCCGGTAGTGTCGCAATCCATCATGAAGCCGACGGTGCCGGTGGGAGCCAGGACCGTCGCCTGCGAATTGCGGACCCCGTGCAGCCGGCCCTGTTCAACCGCTTCATCCCACACGCTCTGGGCGGTACTGAGTAAATCTTCGGGTACGTGAGTGGGGTTGATGCGGGACACCTCATCCCGATGTTGGGCCAGTACGGCGTTAGTCGGCGCCTGATTGGTCTCATATCCGGCAAATGGGCCCATCCGCCGGGCGATTTTGGCACTGGTAGCGTAAGCTTGCCCGGTCATAATGGCGGTCAGTGTTGCTGCGTGCGCCCGGCCTTCGTCCGAGTCGTAGGGCAGCCCCAAGGCCATCAACAAAGCGCCCAGATTGGCATAGCCGAGCCCGATTTCACGGAAGTCGCGGGCGTTCTGATCGATCTTGTCGGTGGGATAACTGGAATATCCGACCAGGATTTCCTGAGCGGTAAATAGAATGTCCACCGCGTGCCGATAACTATCCAAATCCATGGTGCCGTCATCACGGAGGAATTTCATCAAGTTCAAAGAAGCCAGATTGCAGGCGGAGTTGTCGATGTGCATGTATTCGCTGCAGGGGTTGGAGCCGTTGATGCGGGCGGTATTGCTGGCAGTATTCCAGCTGTTGATATTGGTGTCGAACTGCAAACCGGGGTCGGCGCATTCCCAGGCCGATTGGGCAATGTCGCGCCAGAGATCACGGGCCCGGATGGTTTTGATCGCCTCACCGGTTTTAACAGCTTTCAGCTGCCACTCTTCGTCATTTTCGACTGCCCGCATAAACTCGTCGGTTACCCGGACCGAGTTATTGGCGTTCTGGTACTGGACCGAGATCATGTCCCGGCCGTCCAGACTCATGTCGAATCCGGCCTGGCTGAGAGCGTGGATTTTCCGTTCTTCCCGGGCTTTGGTCCACACGAACTCTTCCACGTCGGGATGGTCCACGTCCAGGATAACCATTTTGGCTGCCCGGCGGGTTTTACCGCCGGATTTGATGGTCCCGGCAACCGCGTCCGCCCCGCGCATGAAACTCACCGGACCGGACGCATAGCCGGCACTGGATTGCAATTGTTCCTGGGAGGAGCGGAGTTTGCTCAGGTTGACTCCGGAACCGGAACCGCCTTTGAAGATCATGCCTTCTTCCTGGTACCAGGTCAGAATCGACTCCATGGTGTCTTCGACGGAAAGAATGAAGCAGGCGCTGGCTTGTTGGGCGCGGTCCGGGGCGCCGATATTGAACCAGACCGGCGAATTAAAGGAAGCTTTCTGATTCACCAACAAGTGTTTGAGTTCCTGGTTGAAGTTTTCCGCTTCCTCATCGTCTATGAAATAGCCTTCCCGCTGGCCGTGCCGGGTAATGGTGTCGGCGACCCGGTCTATCAAATGCCTGAGCGAATCTTCACGGTCAGCCTCGCCGGGCATGCCGTAAAAATATTTCTGGGCGACGATATTGGTCGCGTTCTGCGTCCAGGTTTGGGGAAATTCAACATCGGTTTGCTCGAACGCGATCGAACCGTCCAGAAAATTGGTAATCCGGGCGTCGCGCCGCTCCCACGTTAATTCGTCGTAGGGGTGTACCCCTTCGGTGGTGAAATATCGCTTCACCCCAAGCGCTGTCTTGTCGACAAAATCCATTCGGACCTCCCTTAACTGCCACGCCTACCATCACCCGGCGGCCAGCTGAGCCGATGAAGCGTTGGCGGCTTTGGCAGCGTTTTTATATTTGTTAACTCCTCAGCCTCGTGTCGTTTGTAGTTTTAGTGTAACACAAACGGCACGCGGTCAAAGAGTCCCCGAGGTACTCGCCTTCAGCCGCTCCAGCTCTGCTTCGAAATTGGCAGCATCGGTGAAACTCCGGTAAACACTGGCAAATCGCACATAAGCGACTTCATCCAGTTTCATCAGCCGTTCCATGACCATTTCCCCCACCCGGGAGGAGGCGATTTCGGTCTCGCCGCATTCGTGCACGCTCCGTTCCACATCGTCTACCAACTCCTCCAGTTGCCCGGTATCGACCGGGCGTTTCTGAATGGCTTTATGTAAGCCGCCCAGGAGCTTGCTCCGGTCGAATAGTTCCTGGCTGCCGTCTTTCTTGGTAACCATCAAATACGGAACCTCAACCCGCTCGTAGGTAGTGAACCGATACCCGCACCCCAGGCACTGGCGGCGCCGGCGGATGGAACTGCTATCCCCGATGTCGCGGGATTCGACCACTTTTGAGTCCAGATGGGCACAGGTTACGCATTTCATTGGTGTGTGTTTCCCCTATATATAGTGCTTACGCTTCCCAGTATAGCACTACCAATGGCGTCTATGTCAACGGATTGACTACAGGAGTCAGCAACTTTTTTTATGGAAATGGGCAATAATTACCTCGAGTTATCGCCGCCCTCTGAACTGCTTGAGCATACGTATGCTGCGCCGCCGCTGGCGATCGTTCTGCTGCTTGTCCTTGTGCTTGAGCAACTGGGTTTTGAGCTTCTCTTCCACGATATCGACCGCCGCGTAGATGCTGACCGTTGATTCCTGGGCGGTAATGGTTTCGTGCGGCATATACAGCGTCACGTCACAGGTGTAGCGGTTCTTGGACTTGCCTTCCTCTTCACTTAACACCACTTCCCCGCGGGAGGCCCCGCGTTCGTTGCGGGGGACATATTTATCCATGACGCCGATCTTTTTCTCGACGTAGCCCTTTATACCCTCATCAAGTTCGAAATGGACACCGGAAATGTTTAATTCTACCAAAGTCTGTCTACTCCCTTGCTCCTTTTATATGGTGCAACACTCACCCTACCCAATGGTCTCAGCCCCCACGTAGGGTTGCAATACCTCCGGGATCTGAACCCGGCCCTCCCGAGTCTGATAATTTTCCATGATGGCGATCAAGGTGCGGGTGGATGCCATGGCCGTCCCGTTGAGGGTGTGGGCAAAATGGGACTGCCCGTCTTGGCCGGTATACTTGATGCCGCCTCGGCGGGCCTGGAAATCGGTGGTGTTGCTACAGCTGGTCAGCTCCCGGTACTGACCCTGGGTGGGCACCCAGACCTCGCAATCGTATTTTTTGGCAGCTGCCGGACCGAGGTCGCCGCCGCAAATATCGACCACTTGATAGGGCAGTTTTAATCCCCGGAGAATATCCTCTTCAATGGAAAGGAGAAACTCATGTTCCTCCCACGAATTATCCGGATGGGTGAACGAGAACATCTCCAGCTTGTCGAACTGATGGACCCGCATAACCCCGCGGGTGTCCTGGCCGTAACTGCCGGCTTCCCGCCGGAAACAACTGGAAAATCCGGCGTAACGCCGGGGCAGCTGCTCAGCGTTGACCGGTTCGAACATGTGCATACCGGCCAAGGGAACTTCCGAGGTCCCGATAAGGTAAAGATCATCATCTCCCGGATTTACGTGATAAATCTCGTTGGCGTCGGCCGGGAAAAAGCCGGTCGCCTCCATCATCTGTCCGCGTACTAATTGCGGCGGTATCACCGGAGAAAATCCGTTCCCCGTCAGTTTGCCCAGAATCCATTGGATTAAGGCGAATTCCAGCCAGACGGCTTGATTCTTCAGGTAGAAAAACCGGGCGCCGCTGGTTTCCGCGGCAGTTTCCACGTCAATGACGTCCAGGGCCTCGCCCAGCTGCAGATGATCCCGGGGCGTAAAATCGAATTCGGGAACATCACCCCAGGAGCGAAGCACGTGGTTATCCGCCTCATCCGTGCCTTCGGGGACGGAGGCGTCCGGCGGATTGGGCACGCCCAGCATCAATTGGTGGTATTCGGTTTCCACCTCCTCCAGCTGGGTTTCCTTGCCGGAGAGTTGTGCTTTAAGGTGTTTGGCTTGGTCTATCTCATTCTGGGACGGCTGGCCTCCCGGCGAGCGGGATAACTGATTTCGTTGGCCGCGCAGGTCATCGACTTCCTGCTTTAGACTCCGGCGGCGGGCATCCAATTCCAGCAACCGGTCGATGTCAACGTCGATGTGCTTCTTTCGGGCGCCGTCTTTGATCGTGTCTGGATTGTCGCGGATAAATCCAATATCCAACATAACCCTAGTATAAAGGATTGGATAAGGCGGACAAAAGCAAAAAAGCCTGCGGCAGGCTAGGCAGGAAAAAGTAATTGAGTCGGCGTATGACCAGCGAAGAGAAGCGCCCAAAAAGGGGCGGCAGGAGTTGTTATGTTTCCAGAAAAGCCAGTCCCGGTCGATGGTGGTTAAATACCACCCGGCTTTGGGGCCGCTGGTCTGCCCCAGTAACACCAAATAAATCGCTTGGAAGGCGTCCCGGGCGGATAGGTTGTGGGCGTCTTTGAGTTCGTGGATCCGGGCGTGTATGGTCTCTGGGTCGCCGGTTGCCCCCTCCTCCATGAAACGGGCCAGATTGGCCAGGAAAACGACCTGGTTGGAGCCGAGTTTGACTTCCGGTAACTCGTCCTGGAGCTCAAACCGAAGATGGCCCGGCGCCTGCGTCTCCAACCAATTCGCCACATAATACAGCTCGGATTCCAGTGCCTGACGGTCAACCTGGTATCCAGTCCCCTCCAGCAATTCCCGAACGCGGGACAGCTCCCCGCGCCCGGCTTGATATACTGAGACTAAATGGTTGAACGGTACGTCAGTCAACGAATCTCCGATGTCGGCAAAACGGTAAGCATCCTGGAATTGATGATCATCACCTCGTTGGACGGCAGCTTGCACCTCTTTGTATTCATCATACAGCGCCATTAACTTTTCGCCCGGATCAAATTCCAGCTGCTTATCCGGGCGGCTGCGGACAATGAAGTACCGGAGTAAGCTGGGCGGCATGATGGTTAACGCCCGTCCAGGGGTGATGTGATTTCCTTTGGAGGCGCTCATTTTCTTGGTGTCTCCCCGCATATGAATATCCCCGTAGCGGCCGGCCGGAAGCATCGGCTCAAAACCGAACACCTGCCGGGAAAAGGCAACGCCGGTGTCGTATGATCCGCCCGCCGCCCCGTGCTCTTGGATACTATATGGCTCTACCTGCACCCCCAGCACCTGCCAGCGGGCCGGCCAATCCAGCCGCCAATTGAGCTTGGCGCCTCCGTCCACGTAACTCACCCCTTCAATGGTTTGTTCTTGCCTGTCCCAGGTGCCCGGCCGGGCGTTGACGAACCGATTGTCCTCGCCTTTGACCTGGACGGGTGTCCAATCCTGGGGCAACTCTCGGTCGAAGGAGGCTAAAATCGATTTGATGGTTCCGAGGTTCTCCAGTACTTTCTCTATCTGCGGGGCCATCAGCCCGTTTTGGTATAAATCCTCGTAACTTTTGATGACGGTATCGGGAGCGATTTGCATGGCCTGGATGTTTTTTTGAAAGCTGTCGTAGAAGTAATCGGCGTAACTGCCCGATCCGTCGGGGCTGGGTATCAGGCAAATCGGCCAGTTAATGTAGTTCCCGTATTCCTCAGGAAGAAAATCATACCGCTCCCGCATAGGGTCCATATTGTCGACTACGTGTTTATGGACGACCTCTCTACCGGCTTGCCGCAACCCCCACGTTAGCGCGTCGGCGGTCAATATTTCCCGGAAGTGGCCGATGTGATAGTGGGCGGAGGGGCTGATGCCGCTGGAAACCACGATTTCCCCTTCCGGGAATTCCCCTATAATCTTTTCGACTTCTCTGTCGATCCAGAATTGGCTTTGCCCAAGATCGTTTGTCATTGCTTTGATTATGCACGCCCGCCCCGGCAACTACCAAATAATCCCAGGTATGGTGCCCGCGGCACGAGTTGCCCGTTATACAAAAACCGGTTGCTCCCTCCGAGTGGCTGCTACTTCCCCGAGTCCGGTGCTTTTCTTAGGAGATCTTGGTCACTTCGCATTCGCGCTCGCCGCCCGGGGTTTGAATGGTGACCGTATCTCCCGTTTTGGCGCCGATTAAGGCCCGACCGATGGGTGATTCTTCGGAAATTTTGCCGGCCACTGGGTCGGATTCAAGAGAGCCGACCACAGTATAGGTATAGGTTTCCCCATCATCTTTGAGTTCAACCGTATTGCCAAGCTCTACCACATCCTTTTTCTGAGGCGCGTTAATGATTGAGGCGTTCAGAATAATGTCCTCGATCTCGTTGATCCGTCCTTCCACGTATTCCTGTTCTTCCAGCGCGGCGTCATAATCGGCGTTCTCGCTTAAATCGCCTTCCGCTTTGGCTGTCTTTAACCGCTCAGCGACATCTCCGCGGCGCTGTTTCAGTTCCTCCAGCTCCTGTCTTATCTCTTCTAGTCCGGATTCGGTCAGTTGGTGTTGTTTGGTCATGTATATTATCTCCTTTGCACACTTTATCCTGGTGCGGACGGCGCATTTTACCAAAGCCCATCCCGCCTTACAACATTTGGGGTGAACTCTAAAAGCCCTTCTTACTTAATCAAACATAGCAGCAAAACACAAGCTGGCCTGGTGCTCACTCATGGCTGTCGCTGTCGTGACTGCGGAAATACCAGGCGAAGGCGTCCGCCAGCGCTGGCGCGGCATATTTCGACCCTCCTTCTCCATCTTCCAGTATCACCACCCCCTGCAGCTGCGGGTTTTCAAACGGCGCGAATGCCGAATACCAGGCATGGGAGTCGCGGACACCCGGGTTCGTCTCGGCAGTTCCGCTTTTGCCGGCCACGGTTACCTCGACATCGGCAAAGGTAGATGGCGGCGTGGTACCGCTGCCGGAGGTAACCATACGCATGCCTTCACGGGCGACCTGGTAATCACGGCCGGTGATATCCGGTTTGGCCGCCACTTTGGGTCGAGCTTTCTGGGCAAGGAAGGGACGCATCAGGTTGCCGCCGTTGGCGATCGCCGAATGCGCCCGCAGCATCTGCAGCGGTGACACCAGTAAACTCCCCTGCCCGATAGCCAAATTGTAGGTATCACCGGTATGCCAGACTTCCCCATGCTGGGCGCGTTTCCATTCAGGGGTGGGCACCCGTCCCTGGGTTTCGTTGGGCAAATCGACATTGGTCGCCTCACCCAGACCGAACATCTGCAGGTAGTTGACCAGGTTGTCCACGCCCATACCATCGAATGTGTTGTTGCCGCCGGCCACGGTGTAGAAATAAATATTGGAACTCATGGCGATCGCCCGCCGGGCGTTCATAGGACCCAGCCCACTGGGATCCCACCCCTCATAGGTAAACGTAACCGAAGGATCATACTGGCTTCTGACGGTGATGGAACCCCGATCATGAATGATGGTGTCCTCGTTGACCGTATCCGTGTCCAGCGCCCCCAATAACACGATCGGCTTGATGACGGAACCGGATGGATAGCCGGCTGCGATAGCCCGGTTTAACATCGGTTGGGCCGGGTCGGTTTTCAACCGCTGGAACTGTTGCCGGCTAATGCCGTCAGCGAATAGATTATGGTTAAAGCTGGGGAAACTGACCATGGCTCGTATCGCTCCCGTCTCCGGATCCATGATTACCCCGGACGCCCGGGAAACGTCGGCTTCCCGCATTTGCCGTTTTATGGCTTGGGCGAACTGTTTTTGCAGCCCGTAGTCGATGGTCAGGCGTACATCTTCACCCGGTTGGGTGGACTGTTCCCGGAGCGTCCGTACCGGTTTGCCGCGGGCGTCGACTTCGGTTTTCACCACCCCGTTTTGCCCGCGCAAGGTGTCGTCATAAGAGGCTTCTATCCCGGTCTTGCCGATGAATCCGTTGGGCAATATGTCGGGATGTTGGGATATATCTTGTTGGGATACGCGCCCGGTGTAGCCGACAATATGGGCCAGCCCGGCGCCGGTTTTGTACTCCCGGGTGGGGATGCTACTTAAACCAAACCCGTGCAATTGGGGGAGCATGTATTCCAATTTGAGCGCGGTTGGCCGTGGTATCCGCTCACTGATTAACACCGGACGTGGGTGATCCAACCCCTTTTCCTTAACTTGCTGAGCAATGGTTTGGGGTGACTCGTCTTTGAGCATGCCGGCAACCCGTTGGTAGATATCTTGCCGCTTGGCCGGGGAATCAGGCAGCCGATAGGGCGTAGCCGATAATTGGAAGCTAGCCGTGTTGCTGGCCAACACCGTCCCGTCTCGACTCAGGATGCGCCCGCGTGGAGCGTAGGTGATCTGTTTGCGGATCCGATTTCCTTCGGCGACCCCGCGTAAACGCTCGCCACGGACCACCTGTAACTGTATTAATTGGGTCACAAGTGCCAGAAATATCACCAAACTTACCCCCATAACCCCCAGAATGGATTTCCGGCTGATTACCTTTTCGCCATTGCCCCCCGGACCGACCCCATCCGGTGTTAACTCCCGGGACCACGCGGACGCTCTACTGAATACGTCCGGATGCTGGGGGCCGCGTTGGATGGGCGGCTGTCGGAGGGGCTGTTTGTTTGGTTTCCTCATACATCCATTGTAACCTGGAGCAGTCGAACCAGGAAAAATCCCACCACCCAGGTGAGTACGGCTCGGGACACGGCATACTCGACAAGCAGCATTTCCACACTTAAGCCGGCGAACGACGTGAGCAGTAATAGGCGCCATATCAGTTCCGTGACGATCAATGCCGCCACGACCAGACCGATATTTATCAGTCGTGACATTTCAAACCCCCGCCCCGCGATAAACCGGGCGACCACAAACATAATCATCGCCAACACCATATAGGAACCAAAGACCTGGGTGCTCATCAGATCCAACAGCAACCCGCACCATATGGCCAACAGCCAGGCCGGGCGGAACGGGTAACGGACTATCAGGAGTATAGCCACGGCCAAAAGAGACGGAACGGCCACATCAAACCCGCTTAAGAACAGTCCTTCAATCAGAATACATATGGTCGCCACGGGGGCAGCGACGGCCAGGCGCTTCATGGTGTTTGGATCACGGTTACCATCCGCAAATCCCGGTAGGCAACGGCAGGGGTAATCTGGGCTGTGCTCAACACTTCACCGGGAGTGTTGAGCACTGAGCGAACGCTTCCCACCAGAATACCCCGCGGGTACACCCCATCCAGCCCGCTGGTGACAACCAGGTCGCCGGCCTCTATACCTGGATCTTGGGGTAATTGTTGCAATGTTAATCCGCCGCCGATACCTCCCTTGATGATACCTTCCGGCCCCGACTCGACTTTCCCCAGCGCCCGGAAGGCGACATCGGTAACCAATTCGACTTGGGCGGTCGTAGCTGTCACGCGGACGACTCTCCCCACCAGCGCTGACTGGGCGACGACCGGCATCTGGGCAGCGACACCCTGCTCGCTCCCGGCATTGATGCGTATGACGTCCCGGGTTTGATCCGGATTGTAATTGATAACTTGGGTGGTTACGGTCTGACGGGTTTCGCCGCGGGCGAAGGTGATCTCTTGTTTGAGTTGGCGATTTTCCGCCCGCAGCTGCTCCAGTTCCAATTGGCGGCTGCGCAATCGGTTCAACTCAGCCTGGGTATCTGGGGATTTGGTGTCCGGATAACTGCCGTGATACATCCGCGCTTCGATCGATTGGGCCAACTGATTGGCCGAAATGCCCAGCGGCGAGACAACCCGTTGGAAGGCGCCCCGGAGAGGCAGCCCCAGCAGGTGGACAGCCACTAATATCGCGACGATGGCTGCCATTGAGCCCCATACCGTTCGCCGCGTGGTCACATTCCCTCCATGGAAACCAGCACCGATTTGTAGGCGGAGAGATCTTCCAGAATCAAACCGGTACCGGTGACCACGCTATACAACGGATCTTCGGCTACCGTGACCGGCATTTTGGTTTCCTGGGCGATCAGGGAATCCAGATTCCGGAGGATCGAGCCGCCGCCGGTGAGCACAATGCCCTGTTCCATGATGTCATTGATCAATTCCGGCGGCGTCTCCTCTAATGTCAGTTTGATGGATTCTACCAGGGTTCGGACGGTTTTATGTAAGGCCATACGAATTTGGTCGGAGGAAACGGAAGCCTCTTTAGGCATGCCGGTCATGATGTCGCGGCCGCGTACCGGCATGGTTTTGGGCTGGGACATGGGCATAGCGGTTCCCACCGTGTTCTTGATCTTTTCCGCCGTCGCTTCACCGATGCTCAGGGTAAATTCATCCCGCATGTGCCCCATAACGCTTTCGATCAATTCATCGCCGGCCGTCCGGAGACTCCGTGAGACGACGACGCCGCCTAAGCTCACCACCGCCACTTCAGTCGTGCCGCCGCCGATGTCAACCAACATGCTCCCGGTGGAGCTGGTAACCGGCAGCCGGCAGCCGACCGCGGCCGCCATGGGTTCTTCCACCAGATAGGTCTCCCGGGCGCCGGCCGTGGCGCAGGCGTTTTCCACCGCCCGCTTCTCTACTTCGGTGACATCGGAAGGGATGCCGATAACCACCCGCGGCCGTTGCCAGATAACCGTATGCTGCCGGTGTATCCGGCCAATGAAATATTGCAGCATTTGCTCGGTGACTTCGAAGTCGCTGACCACCCCGTCCACCAATGGCCGGGCGGCCAATATTTCCTCGGGCGTTTTGCCGATCATCTCCTTGGCCCGAGTGCCGATGGCGATGATGTCCCGATTTTGTTGATTAATGGCCACCACGCTCGGTTCATCGACCACGATGCCCGTGCCGCGGGCATACACCAATGTATTGGCCGTGCCCAGATCGATACCGATATCATGCGCCCACAGGCGCCGAAGCTTTGGCATACTCCTAGTGTAACAGCTACGGGAGGGTTACAGTGATTGCCCGGATATCGAGGTCACGGGGATGATTTCCGAGGGGCAGATGGAATGCGCGTGCCAAATGAGATGTAGCAAAACCCAGACGACACCCGCCCGGCCGCCGGAGGCAGCAGCCGGCTACAGCGAACTAATGAAGTCATCGACTTGTTCGTTGACTGCCCGTACGTTCCCATCCTCGCCGATGGTGATGGAGGGGGTACGGAGATAAAATGTCGAACCCACCTCCAACTGGCTATCGAACCAGATGTCGGCTTTGATCCGTTGGGCCAGCGTATAGGCCACGTACAACCCCAGCCCGGTTCCGCCCGTTTCCCGGGTTTGATACTCCTCGGACCGGTAAAACTTTTCGAAAATGCGTTTTTTGTCAGTCGAGGAGACTCCTTGGCCCGTGTCACGGACGTAGAAGATGGGCGCGCCGGTCGTCTCATCGGGCCGGGCGCCGATGGTGATCGAACCTTCTTGGGTGTATTTGATGGCATTGCCGATGAAATGGTGCATGATTTCCTGGATGTGATCGTCGCTGGTGGTCACGGATCCCAGATCCTGGGAAATTTCCGTCTCCAGCCCCAGATCAGCTTGCTCGGCTGTTTGGCGGTAGTCACGCTGCAGCTGGTAGATGATTTCGGCGGGCGCGATATCGGTCAAATCGCCTTTGTTGATGGCGCTCTCCTCCTCGGTCAACATGGACAGATCCCGCACTAAGGTGCCTAGGAGTTTGACGTTCTGGTGGGCTTTATCCAGCAGATCCCGGGTTTGCTTCTTATCGGGCACCAGGTCCGGCATAAGCGCCGTGGACAAGCTGGCCTCAGCGGTCGCCAGCGGATTTTTGAGCTCATGGGCGGTAACCGAGACGAATTCATCCCGAGCTTCATCCAGCGACTTTTCTTTGGTGATATCGCGTATGATGATGATGTATCCCTCCGGGATGGAGTGTTGTCCGCCGGTGGTGGTTATAGGGGAGATGGTAATATCCAAGTCGACATGACTGCCGTCATCGGCCGTAAAGCCGAAATCGTGATAGTGCTTGAGCCCGCTGCCTTTTTCCAGAAATTGGCTTAACCCAACAGATTCCCCCTGGCTGTTTTGCAAATTTAGACAATCATCGATCGGGGCATCCCGCAGGCTGGTATTGGTGTCCAGCAGCTCAAGCGCCGCGCCGTTGTGCATCAGGATGGAACCGTCATCCCGCACCGCGATCACACTGAAATTAATGCTGTTGATGACACTCAAGAGCCGCTGTTTTTCGACTTCTTTTTCCTGGTTGGCCCGGACGGCCACGGTCCGTTCCCGCCGATCTCCATGCGTTATCCGCTCCGCTAACACCCCGTTGGTTGCGATCGCGAACAGCAATACCAGGCTGCTGCGGAGTTGTTCCACCGAGGCGGTTTCATACAGTTGGAGCAGCGACAACAGCACCACCGCGTGAAAGACGCCCAGTACGACCAAGCTCCGGTAGCCGAACCAGAAGGTGGCGGTAATGACCATGAAGGTGAATAGAATATAATAGGGGCTGGCCAATCCGCCGGTCAAAAGCACCAATACCAGCACGAACCCGTTGTCGATGATGTTCATACCCAACAGGGACCCGAACCGCGGCTGCAGCATGACACGGGGCCAATACCAGAGTATGTTGTAGACGATACCCGCCCCGACCAAGGTTATGATCGGCGGCGCCAGCAGTTTTTCCGGGGGCATGCTGACGATGACCAAGGCAATCGTCGCCCACCGGATATTCCGGGTAACCCTGGCGTAATGCAGCCGTTTATCGAACAGCAACTGCTGGGCCGATTGGGTATCGGTGTCTGTTTGCGCCATTCCCCACAGGATACTACGTTGGCGGCATTTTAACTATAATCCCCGGGGTTTTGGGAGGCGCCTTCCCCATGCTCCCTCATCAGGCGGCAGATACCCCCTATATGTAATAAATCGTTGAGGTGTTGACTCACAAAGTGAAGGCCCCGCGTGTGCGATTGGAAAAAAAGTTGTATAGAAGTACGTATTAATGGTATTGGATATTCCCGGAGCCAGGGTTTCCCTGCTCGTAACCGATAAAGAAAGTCCTTATCGGTGACGGGAATACTCCTCTATAATACCTACTCAAATTTTTCTCCACGCACACGCGGGGGGTATAGGGTCAGACAAGCCTTAAGAAGGTTTGCCTGACCCTTTACAGGCCCGGCAGTCGCCGGACCCCTTGCATGAGCTGCAAGGGAACGAAGCAAGACCGGCGACTCCTTTTTTGTCCCCCTGCCCCTTGCAGGTAGAACATTTTCCATTGCCGCCGCAACGGCGGCAATTGTGCCCGACTATGTCAAAATGGCAGTGCGTTAGCTGCCAAAGGAGCAGCGTAAGGTACATTACGTACCACCTACCTTTCGAAGGGTGCATGCCTGCCTGTCCATGGTTGCCCCACAGACAAACTATATTATACAATTAAAACCGGTTTTTTCCAAACATCGGGTTGTAGCCGTGCCTTCGCCCCGCGTGTATCCCTTACATCTCCCCTTTCATCCTGCTGCATCTTGTCCGGGCACCACTTGGCAGCTACCCCTGAAAGCAACGGTTGGCACGGGGATAGGTTATATATTCAGTTCACGATCGTGAAATATGAATAAAAGATGACGGACACCCTAAGCCGGCCGCCAACTGGCGGCAAACATGGATGCCGCCCCGGCTACCCGAACTTTTTGGTGACTTGTGCCACCGGGAGCATCTCTGTCTGGCCGCTGGCCCGATGGGTCACTTCTACCTGCTCCGATTGGGCCGTCTTTTGGCTGCAGACCAGGCGAGTCGGCAGCCCCATTAAGTCAGCGTCGGCCAATTTGCTGCCCGGCGACTCGTCGCGGTCGTCGTACAATACGCGAATGCCGTTTTCCTGCAGCTGGGCGTAGACGGAATCCGCTTGTGCTTCCCCGCCCTTAAGTGCAGCCAGATGCACTTGGGCCGGCGCCACCGCTTGGGGCCAGACAATGCCCTTCTCATCACTGAACTTCTCCACCAATACGCCCATGACACGTCCGGGACCGATGCCGTAACTTCCCATGATAACCGGTTGTTCCGCTCCATCCTGATCGGTAAAGGTCAAATCGAGGCTATCGGAAAACTTGGTGCCCAGCGGGAATATATTGGCAACTTCGGCAGCCGTGACTTCCTCCATGTCATCACGAGTGACACCCAGTTCGCCCAGTACGTCATCGGTGTAGACTTCCTCGTTGATGGCGAAGCCGCCCTCCCGACTGAGGTAGATGGTGTCCTCACCGGCCTCGGTCAGGGTCTGATATTCATGGGAAAACTGGGAGAAACTCCCCCCATCAGCGTAAGTATAGAACGTATCATCCCCGATGCCGAGCCGGTCGAATACGTAGGTATAGGCCTGCTTGGCCTTTTCATAAAATTCCCCGTGTTGCTGCCAAGAAGCGGAAAAGGAATACAGGTCCTTCATCAGGAACTCCCGGCCGCGCATAATACCCGACTTGGCTCGGAGTTCGTTGCGGAATTTGGTTTGGAATTGGTACGGGTAGGCCGGCAGATCCCGATAGGAGTGGATGTATTCACGCATCAGCGCGGTCAACGGTTCCTCGTGCGTCGCCGCGAGGCCGACTTCACCGCCCGCCAGCAACTGGGATTTGAACCATACCTCCAGCTCGTTATCCGGCCACCGGCCCGTCGCTTCCCAGACGTCCGGCCGTTGCAATGCCGTCAACTGCATCTCCTCGCCGCCCAGTCGGTTCATCTCTTCCCGGATGATGTTGACGATGTTGTCTAACACCATAAATCCCAGCGGCAGAAAGGCATAGGCTCCCGCCATCTCTTTGTGTATGTACCCGGCTTGGGCCAGCAGTCGGGCATTTTTGGCGACTTCGTGGGCGGGCGGTTCCTTCCCGGTTCTGACGAACGTTTGGCTGAATTTCATATACTCATCATATCAGCGCCAGGAACGCAATCAAATTCTTGGCCGCATGCAGCGTAATGGGCGGCCACAAACTGTCTGTTTCCATATAGGCCAGACACAAAAACAGCGAAAAAACCCCGATCACCACCATGGACGCAATGGGCGGATGCAGCAACCCGAACCCGATACTAATCAGCACCGCCGCCGGCCACATACCGGTTAACTTGCCCAGACCGGGCAATAAAAAGCCCCGGAAAACCGTTTCTTCAGCCAACGGGGCGATGACGACCAGTGCCAAAAATGCCAAAATCTCCTCACCGCTACCGTGGGCCTCCAGAAACGGGATGCTCTGTTCGGCGTTAATATCCACACCGGGCGCAAGCTGCTGCAGCAGTGTTATGGCCACCACGGTCGCCGCCATGAATCCCAGGATCGAACCGACCATCACCCCCAGGGCTCGAAGCATCCGGAAAGCTCGAAACCCCAGTTGGCGCAAACCGTTGCCACGGTAGACAACGAATCCGTATATGATGAGTAGTCCCACTAAGCGTGAACTCCCATAAAAAATGAAAAGTGCCGTTATGTTTTCTTTCAGGGCAGCCGGCGACGGCATGAGAGACCCTTGGCCGCCGCCTATACCAAAAAAGCCGAATTGCATAACCGCGGCCAGGATATCCACGATCAAAACTACCACCACGGTCAACGATATGGCCGCTACCGGGCCCCAGGAGACGGATTGCAGCCGCTGGTAACGCCGGGAATGCCTAGAAAAAGCGCTGGATATCGACATAGGTAACCAAGGCAATTAATGCCAATAATGCCACGAAGCCAACCCCGTGAATACTGTTCTCCACTTTCTCAGTCAACTGTTTCCTTGAAGCCCGGGCAGCGGCGATAACAGCCAGTCTGCCCCCATCAAGCGCCGGGATGGGCAAGGTGTTGAATACCGCCAACGCAGTTGAAATCAGGGCAATAAAGAAGAAAAGATAGGAGAATCCAAAACTACTTATGTTTTCCAAAAGCACGACGATGCCGACGGGTCCGGCCACGTTGCGGGCAGCTTCCTGCCCGGCACCGGTTACCAATTCATAAATAACTTCCCATAGACCGCTCAACATACCCGCCGCCATATGGACGACCGTGCCGACCGCCACCAGTGGCGCCGCCCACGTATAACGGCTGATTTCCCTATCAATCGGTGCCACGCCCAACTCGGCAACATCAGCTCCCTGCCGCAACTGGACGGATGTAGTCTCCCGTGCCCCATCACGCCCGAAGGTAACGGTCGCCTCTTCCCCGGCAATTGCTTGGGTGCGGGTGCTGAGCTGCCGGGCTGAAGTTACCTCTTTCCCGTTCAGTTTGGTGATGACATCGCCGCTACGTAGACCTGCGTCAGCCGCCGGCGAACCGTCCTCGACCCGCTGGAGGAGTACATCCTGGGCGACGATCGTCTGATCGGCGGGAACCCGGTATTGGGCCTGGGTTAAGGTCGGTAATTGGATCAGCGCCAGCACAAAAATAATGGCCATGGCGGCCAGCACGTTCATGCCGACTCCCGCCAATAGAATCTTGGTTTTCACCCAGAGCCCTTTTGAGCCGAATGTCCCGGGCCGCGAGTCGCCGTCAGTCTCGCCTTTTTGCTTTACGAAGCCGCCCAGGGGGAGTAGATTGAAGCTGTATACCGTGTTGCCGACTTGCTTGCTGAAAATCCGGGGTGGAAATCCGAACCCGAATTCCTCCACTTCCACGCCGTTCCGCCGGGCGACGATGAAGTGGCCGAACTCATGCAATAGCACTAGCAGGGCGAATAAGAAAATGCCGATGATAAACGGGCCGTAATCTGTGATAAAGTCCATGATTTAGGCTCCGAAACGCCGCTGGCGGTTTTGATAGAAGCTGATGGCCGCATCCAGCGCGTCGCCATCGTAATCCGGCCACAGAATATCAGGTTGGAAACAAATTTCGGCATAGACCGATTCCCACGGCAAAAAACCACTCAGCCGGTATTCACTGGTGCGGATGAGCAGATCCACGTCCCGCATACCAGCCGTTGATAACTCCCCGGAAATCCTGTCTTCGGTCACCTCCTCGGGGTCAATGCCGCGGGCAACAATCCGGGAAACCGCCTGGGTAATGTCACTCCGGCCGCCGTAGTTGAGCAGCAGGTTAACTGTCCCCCGGGTGTTATCCTTGGTCTGCTCCTCGCCCGCCTCGATGCTTTGGTGTAAATCCTGGGGTATTCCGGTCCGGGAGCCGACCACCCGCACCCGGATATTATTCTCATGCAATTCCTCGATCTGGCTGTTAAACAACCATCGGAACACATCCATAAGTCCATCTACTTCCTCCTGGCTCCGTTTCCAGTTTTGGCTGGAGAAAGCGAAGACGCTCAGCTCTTTAACACCCCAATCAAGCGCCCGTTCGGCCGCCCGCTTGAGGGCGTCAACCCCGGCCTGGTGTCCTTCCAGCGCCGAAAGTCCGTGTTGTTTGGCCCACCGCCGGTTGCCGTCCAGGATAATGCCGATGTGCGCGGGTACGTCCATGTCTATACCGTCTGGACTTCCTGTTTTTTATCTTCGCTGGCCCGGTCGACCGAACTGCCGAACTCCTGGACCAGCTCATCCAGTTGCTTCTTGGCCCGGTCGAATTCATCCTGGCTGATCTGCTTCTCTTTCAGCTGGTTCTGGTATTTTTTGAGCGCCTCATGGCGGACATTCCGCAGGGCGACATGAGCGTCCTCGGCCAGACTACTGACTTGTTTTACTAACTGTTCCCGGCGGTCCTCGGTGGGGGTGGGGACGTTGATGTGAATGGTTTTGCCGTCACTGACAGGGGTCAAGTCCACATCCGGGTTGTCTCGCAAGGCTTTCTCGATCGGTTCAACCGAATTGGGATCCCACGGAGCGATGGTAATGGTCGTCGCGTCCGGAGTGGTGATATTGGCCAGGGCTTTGATGGGCATGTGCTGGTCATAGTACACCACGGTAATATTTTCCACCATAGCCGCGTTTGCCCGCCCAGTCCGGACCGTTTTGAGCTGTTCATGCAGATGGTTGATAGTGGATTGCATCTTGTCCCTGACTTCGTTCTGCATAAATTTAGGCCCCTAATTCCATACGGGAAAAGTCGGTTATGCGGATATTCTCTCCCGTCTGGGCGATTTGCTCGGCCAAGTAAGTTTCAATGGTTTTCTCCCCGTCCTTAATGAACGGTTGCTTATACAGGCAGACTTGTTCGTAGAACTTGTCCAGTTTGCCGGAGATAACCTGTTCTTGGATGTGCTCGGGCTTGTCCTGCACTTCTTCCGCGTAGACCGACTTTTCCTGCTCTATGACCGAATCCGGGACATCATCCGGGGAGATATACTGCGGCTCGGCAGCTGCCACATGCATGGCGATATCGTGGGCGAAATGCTGAAATTCATCAGTCCGGGCGACGAAATCGGTTTCGCACTCAACCATAACCATGGCGCCGATTTTACCCATATGCAGGTAAGTATCGATGATACCTGACTCGGTGGCCCGTTCAGCCCGTTTCTGGGCTTTATCATGGCCCTGCTTGCGGAGAATCTCCATGGCCTTATCGTGATCGCCTTCAGCTTCCTGGAGCGCCTTTTTGGCATCCATGATACCCACCCCAGTCGCCTGTCGGAGTTGTTGTATAGCTTGGGTTGAGATCGTCATTGGCGAGCCTCCTGCCTTGTTTGGCTATTATTCGACTTTTCATCCGACTTGGAAGCGGTTGATTCCGCGGAAGTGGCGGTTTTGGATTTTGTGGCGGACGCGGTTGCCGTTTTGCTCGACCGGGAAGCGGCTTCTTCAGACTTAGATGTATTGGCCGAGTCCCCTTGGGAATTTCCTTCTGCTGACTGATCGGTTGGCTTGGACTGGTTCTCATCCGACTGGGAAGTGTTGTCTTCAGTTACCGACCCAGCATTCTTGGACTTAGCCGCCTGATCTTTGTGATCTTTATAATCTTTCTTGGCGGAGGTTTTGGACTGTTTGGCGGCGGAGGCGTACTCGCTGGCTCCAGTGGTGGCTGCTTCCGCGATAGTAGTAGCGATCAAAGACACGGTTTTGACGGCATCATCATTGGCCGGGATCGGGTAATCGATAGGTTCCGGGTCAGAGTTGCTGTCCACCAGCGCGATAATCGGAATACCCAGCCGATTGGCTTCCCGGACCGCCGTTTTTTCGTTGTTTACGTCCGATATAAACAACGCCCCGGGCAGTTCCTCCATGTTGGCCAAACCGGAGAAGGAGGCGGCCATTTTATCCCGTTCTTCCTGAAACTTGGTAATTTCCCGCTTGTTGTAGGTTTCGCTTAATTCGTCATTTTCCAGTTGGGCGGTTAATTTCTTGAAATAACGGATCCGGCGGAGGATGGTGTCGAAATTGGTCAGGATACCGCCGAACCACCTATTGATGACATACGGCATAGAGGCATCGTGGGCGATGCGTTGGATGGCAGGCGCGATATGTTTTTTGGTCCCCACGAATAAAATCTGCCCGCCGCCACTCGCCACACGGTGAGCGAAGTCGGCCGCTTCACCCATTGCTTGGGCGGTTTGGACCAGATCAATGATGTGAATGCCGCCGCGTTCGGTGTAAATGTACGGCCGCATTTTGGGATTCCACCGGCTGGTCCGGTGGCCGAAATGGGCGCCCGCTTCTAACAGTGATTTAACTTCTTCTTGTTGGCTCATATCGGCATCCTTTCCCCGGCACACAAGCGTATATCCGTGCGAGACGGAGGAATGCACGTGCTTGTGCTGATTACTTTGTCAATTGCAAATTTTTGGTATATGTCACAAGCATAGACTAGCGTTCGCTCGGGGCTAAATGCAAGCATAAACACCTCCCCGACACTGTGAACTTGGTTCGGGATCCGGGACGACACCCCACTTTGTCACTGCGAACCTGCCTTGCCGGTAGGAACTTGTTTCGGAATCCAGTTCTGAAACAGATCCTGAACCAAGTTCAGGATGACAATTCTTTTTCGTCACTGCGAAGACGTCATCCCGGACCCCGCCCGCACTGAGCAAGGTCGAAGTGATCCGGGATCAGTTTCGGAATCAGCTATAAACAGATCCTGAAACAAGTTCAGGATGACAGGTTCAGAGTCTGTTGCTTGTCACTCCCTGTTTTCTTTCTTCTGTCTGCTGTCTACCTGGAAAGTTTCACCACGTTATTCCGTTGACAGGTTAATTAAGGCATACGGTAGTATCGTTAAAAATAGTAACCAATAACGAAAGGAGCTACCGTATGCAATATCATAGTAATGCCGTTACCAATATCAATCAACGGACATTGGTAAAAGATAGCGATCTGTCTGTCGCGACACTGGCCGACCAACTCATGGTCACGGAGAAAACCGTCCGGAAGTGGCGCCGCCGGGAGGACGTCCACGACGTCAGCTCCCGGCCCGGTACCGTCCACTACGCGTTGGACGATGAGGAACAGCGGCTGATTCTGTTCCTGCGCCGTGCCCGGCTGCCACTGGACAATATATGGCAGGAAGTCAACCGGTACCTACCCCATTGCACCCGTAGTAATACCTACCGGACGCTACACAGACACGACTTGGGGCGTTTACCCGGGGGACGAACCGGGAACCGGGCAGTTCAAGCCCTACGCCCCGGGCTTCATCCATATCGACTGGTTCTACCTGCCCCGGCTGGAGGGTAAGAGACGCTACTGCATTTTAGCCATCGACCGGGCCACCAGGTGGCTGGTGGTCGGTTTCTACGACAGTATGAGCAAAGCCAACTCGATCGACTTCCTCCGGCGCCTGGAGCGGGAGCTGCCCTTTACCGTGGCGACTATCCTAACCGACAATGGCGGCTGTTTTACCAACCGGTGGTATGCCAAGAGCCGGGGCGGAGCCAGGAAGACGGCCGACTTCACCGCCTACTGTCAAAGTCTGGGCATAGCGCATCGTTTGACTCAGTTCAGGCACCCCTGGACCAACGGACTGGCCGAGAATACCGTCAAACAGATCAAGACCAATACGACCCAGTATCACCATCTGGCGGACTACTTCCAAGCCGAAGCATGTATCGATGCTTATGTGCTGTATCACAACTACCGGAAACGACACCGGGCGCTGGGGTGGCGGACCAGTTACGAGACCGTGTGTTCGTGGTATGAATACCGCCGTGATATATTCAGGTCAGATCCTGCCGTTACCTTACGACCCAACAGGAACAACCTGGTGAAACTCACCATCTACCGTCTACTCCCCGTTTCCCACTTACTTCTTACTTCCTGCTGCTTACTTCTTATTTTGCTTGACCCCTCCCCCTATTGACGTTATAGTATACGGGTTATGAAGCAAGGTATACATCCTGATTACGTGGAAGCGACGGTCGAGTGCCACGGCTGCGGAAATACGTTCCAAACCCGGGCGACGACCAGCAACATCGAGGTCGAAATTTGCGCCGAGTGCCACCCATTCTACACCGGCAAGCAAAAGCTGGTTGATGTCGCCGGCCGCGTCGATCGATTCCGTGCCCACCAGGAGGCAGCCGCCCAAAAGACAGACCGGCGGAAAAAGCAGGAGCAAAAAGCAGCCAAAGAACAAGCTGACTCGGCTGAGACGTCTTCCGAAACCCGGAACCAGAAAAAACTCACGGATTTGAAGGATAACCAGGAGAATACCCCCGAATAGGCGCCGGAAGGTGTGGATGGATAATCCTGGCGGGTGAGGGGAGATTGTATGGATGATAAGCGGACGGAACTCGAGGCGGAGTACCAAGAACTGACCCAAAAACTACAAGATCCCGATATTTACAACACTTCTGAAGGGAAAAAAGTCGCCAAACGCCACGGCGAACTGCAGGAAATTATGAACCTGTTCCAACAGGTTGACTCACTCGGGGAGCGCGTGGCGGAAACCAAAGAACTGATTGACTCCGGTGATGAAGAGATAGCGACCGTGGCCCGAACCGAATATGAAGACTTAAACACTCAGTTACAGGAAGCCGAGCACAAGTTAGAACAGGCTTTGATTCCCAAAGATCCCCGGGACGATAAAGCGGCCGTGGTCGAGATCCGCGCCGGAGCCGGCGGCGAAGAAGCCTCTCTGTTCGCTGGTGAGTTATACCGCATGTACGCCCGGTATTGTGAATATAGGGGATGGCCGATTGAAATTATAAACCAAAGCACCTCCGACATCGGCGGTTTTAAAGAGATCAGCTTTGGTATTCGCGCCAGGGGCGCCTATGGCCGGTTGAAGTTCGAATCCGGTGTACACCGGGTGCAGCGAGTGCCTGATACCGAATCCGGCGGCCGCATTCACACCTCGACTGCTTCCATCGCCGTGCTGCCCGAAGCTGAGGAACACGAGGTAGAGATTAATGATTCTGACCTCCGCATCGATACCTACCGGGCGAGCGGGCCGGGCGGGCAATCGGTCAACACCACCGACTCGGCCGTCCGCATCACCCATCTGCCTACCGGCACTACAGTGGCATGCCAGGACGAGAAAAGCCAACATAAAAACCGGGCCAAAGCCTTGAGCGTACTCCGTTCACGCTTGTTGGCCGCCCGGATCGAAGAAGAGCAACGCCAGCGGGCCGCCCAACGCCAGAGCCAGATCGGTACCGGTGACCGGTCGGAAAAAATCCGAACCTATAACTTTCCCCAGGACCGATTGACCGACCACCGCATCAATACCAACTGGCACAATCTTCCCTCCATCATGGAGGGCGATATCGACTCCATATTGGACGCCCTGCACTCGGCCGACGCCGAAAACCGGAAGCAGTCGTGAAGCTGGAAGCCTACCTGTCCCGGGCCCGAGGACGCTTACCCCAACAGGCGACCGCTACCCCCGAACTGGACGTTATGGTCTTGCTGGAATACATAACCGGGAAACCGCGTGAATGGCTGCATGCGCGGGCTGATGAACCGCTGGAGCACATATTGGACCGCTCCACCAAGGAGACCTTCCAGGCGTTGCTCCAGCAGCGAGCTGCCGGGGTGCCAGTTGCCTATTTAACCGGGGAAAAAGCGTTTTATGGCCTCACTTTTGAGGTGACTGGCGAGGTGATGATCCCCCGGCCCGAATCGGAAGCACTGGTTGCCTACACACTGGAAACCGCCCCGGATAATGCCCGGGTCCTGGATATGGGAACTGGCAGCGGCTCACTGGCGGTCGCCATTAAAAACACCCGCCCCGACTTAGACGTTACTGCCAGCGATATTTCATCCCAAGCTTTAGAAACCGCCCGGCATAACGGGCGGCAACATCAGGCAAAAATACAGCTGGTAAACAGTGATTTGTTCGACAACATCGATGGTTGGTTCGATGTTATCGTGGCCAATCTTCCCTACCTGAAGCCACCTATTGCAAGCTCGGCGGAAGCAGAACAGGAACCCTCGCTGGCGTTGGATGGTGGCGGCCGTGACGGGTTAGAAATATATCGAGATTTCCTGGGGCAGGCAGCGGACTATGTCTCCTCTTTCGGTCTGCTGGCAATCGAGGCAGAGCCGTGGCAACACCCCCGGCTCATCGCTGCCGGCCAACAATCCGGGTTCCGTCTGCTTCAGGAAGAGCAGTTCATGCTTGCCCTGGAGCTTGATATATAAATTAAACGCTGCCGTGATCACTGCCGGGCAGGATGAAAAACTAAGGCCGCGTGGGGCGGAACTCAAAAAATCACTCGCCCCGAGGGAATGTAAACAATTCAGGAGCACTAGCGGGAGAGCGAGGAAAAAGTATGGAAACCCTTCCCACCTGGTAATTTTTGCTACAGGTCTTGGGGCGCTTCCTCGAGCGTTACTTCCACTGTCTGCTCTTCACCATCGCGCACCAGTGAAACCTGCACCGCCTCTCCCACGTCACGTTGGTTAATCAGCAATGCCAGGTTGTTATCTTGCCGGGAAATCTTTTCTCCGCCGATGGCGGTAATCACATCGCCGGGTTTGATACCCGCTTTATCGGCCGGGCTGCCGGAGATGACGGAGGGTTTGCCGTCTTCAGGCAGATAGGCGCCCTGGCTTACGTCTAAATCCGCTCTCTGGACGACTTGTTGGTTAACCATGATGTAGCGAACGCCAAGGAATGGCTTGATTATCCGTCCCTCTTGCTGGACGCTTTCCAGTCCGGATTTGACCTGGTTGACGGGAATGGCGAAGCCGATATTTTCGGCATTCCCGGCTATGGCAGTGTTTATCCCTATCACCTGGCCGGCGATATTAACCAGGGGACCGCCGGAATTGCCTTGATTGATAGCGGCATCAGTTTGCAGCAATCCTTGCAGTTGGGCTACTTGGGAGCCGGTGCCCGCCGCCGTGACCGGCCGGCCGAGCCCGGAAATAATACCCGAAGTTACCGTATTGCTGAATTCGCCCAGCGCGTTACCGATGGCAATGACCCGCTGCCCGACCTCCACTTGCCCCGAATCGCCAAGCTCCGCCGGTTGTAAGTCCCCATCCGTGTTTATCTGCAAAAAGGCGATGTCGTTAATCGGGTCCCGATCTATGACCTCTACGTCCTCGTAGGTCTTGCCTTGATGGTTCCGGATGGTAATTTCGCTTTCTTGGGGCACCACATGTTTGTTGGTCAACACAATCCCCTCGTGGGAGACGACAACACCGGTGGCCGATCCGCTCCGGCGTTCGAACTCGCGCCCGAAGACATCAAAGCGGGGCGGCTTTTTGGTTTCGATGCTGACGACGCTGGGGCGCAGTTCTTGGGCGACTTTGGTAACAACCGAGCTTTCCTGCACCGTAACTTGCTCATTGTTCGGGGAGGTAAACAGCATATCGTCCAGTACGCCGACGCCCAGGAAACCCCCGATCAAACCGCCGAAGAATGACGTTACTACCAGTATAAAAATTGCCCAACCGAAATGTCGCAAGCGCACCAACAACCCCCTAGACTTTTTATACGCGGGAGACCCATTCGCTCCCCGTGATTAGTACCAGAATGATCACCGCCATCAAACCCAAATAGGAATACAGTCGTTTCCGGCTTAACCGTTTCTGATGGTGGTCAAAGTATATGATACCAAATATGTACCCCATGGCCACAATCACCAGCATCGCCTGGGGAAATAATACCCTTCCTCCCCAAAATGGGTAGAATACCAGCCAATGCCCCAGCAGCCATACTGTTTGGGCGGCCCCCCGCCGCCACAATCCAGGCAAGTATAATCATGCCGGCTATGCCGATAGGCGACTTCATCAAAAAAATAACCGAAATCGCCAACACCATGGTTAACAAGGCCTGTATGCTATGGCCCAGAATGCCCGCGTGCGGCTTTATAAGAATCTGCCAGGCCAGATACAGTCCGACAATGCCCAGTTGCAGGAGGGATATATTAGTCCCGCTATACACCTCCAGCAAAGCTATGATGCTGAGTACGAATATGATGTCGACGATGTTGTCCCAAAAATTATGGATCCAGAGTCGCGGCCCGCCGCGTATGATTTGCCATTTACTTGCCAAGACAAGCAACACCGCGATCAACGTCAAACCGGCCTGAACCAGATACAGAACCGCCAGTATGAGCCCGACGCTGAGGCCCAGCCGGATAATCTGCCACTGCGGGCGGCTGACGCGGAGTTTATTCAGCATTCGGTTCATAATCTCTACCGAGTACGATCTCTATATCGTAGGCGCTGTTTTGCCCGGTAGATCGGCGGCGCTTGGCGGCGGCGCCGAACCGTTTTTCCAAATATCGTAGTGTGTAAGGGTTTTCATCACCGGAATGGTTAAAAATCACGGTCTGGGTGTATTTCTGATTGGATGCGTTGTCGACATTTACCACATCGTATCCGTAACTCCGGAGTAAATCTGCCGTTTCCCTCGCCAACCCGGCTCGGGTAGTGCCGTTGAGCACGCTGACTTTAGCCGCCTCGCTTTTGATGTAACTATCGACCATCAAGGTGCGCACATAGGCTTGAATCTCGCTGAAATCACCGGCCGAAGGAACCAGCACCGACTGCCCGTGGACATTGCTGAACGATAAGTAGTTATTCTGGGAAGTATCAAGTTGGACGCGCTTAATATCATCCCGGGTGACGTCCCGGCTGAGTTCACGTAGCCGCATGATCTCATCTACGCTCATATTGGTCTCGGCGTTGCCGCTCAAGGTTTGCAATAACCCGGTGACTTTATTGGGGTTGGCGAGTGTCCCGCGTGATAATACTTTCTCGCGCAGCGCCATAAGGACTTTTTGTTGTCGCCGGCTCCGGTCAAAGTCGCTGGTCGTTTTACGGGAGCGAACATACCGCAGGGCTTGCTTGCCGTCCATATGCTGCTTGCCGGCCTCCAGATGCAGGGGTTCATACCCGGTTCGGGTCTGGTCCGGATAATAGGGATCGTGGATAGGCTGCTCTACATTCACCGTAATACCCTCGATTATGTTGACTGCTTGTTTGAAGCCGGAAAAATCCACCCGGCCATAATAATGAATCGGCACGCCCGTGACGGTGCTGACTGTATCTTTCAGCAATTCCGGGCCTCCACCTTGATAGCCATACCGCTGGCCGTAGGCATGGGCAGCGTTAATTTTCTCCGGCCCGAAATTGTCGGTCTCCAGATACAAATCGCGCGGGATGCTGAGTAGTACCACGTCCTTCCCGATCGGATCGAAACTAGCCAGTATAATCGAATCCGCCAGTCCGCTCTTCTCGTCAATACCGATCAAAAGCGCGTTAATCCGCCCGTCACCTTCTCCGTCCAACATGCTTGGGTCGGTATCCTCCTGTAGTAAGGCAGCCCCGCCGTCTAAATTGTTGACGATCAAGTTGCTTTGTACGTGCCAAAACGCCACGGCACCGGCCGCTAACAGCGCCAATATAAGCAAACCGGCCGCCAGCATCACCTTCCGCCAGGTGAGGAATCGGGGGCTGCGAGGACGCCCTTTCCCGCTTTTGCGGTTGCCATGTTTGCTCGAAGTCTCGCCGGTTAGGTGGAGATCGGTTTCCGCAATCGCTTCCTCTTGGGTATGTCCTCGCTGCTCCCCATACGCCTCCGCAGCTGTTTTTTCCTGAGAGGCTACCGGCTGCTGGGGCGGGTGGTTTGAAGCATTTGAGCCGGGCGGCCGCCGAGGCGACATGCCATCGATTGAGCTACCGGGGCGCGATTCGTGCATAACTAGGAGTTAGTATACCCTAAAACCAGGCAGGCAGCCAACCGGAGACAACATCGATGAATAACCGCCCAATTCCTGCTATACTGGTGTAGTTATGGACCATAACCCGGCTTCCCAGAATCAATCCAAACCACGCGACTTTTCTTTCCTGAAGTTTGTGATTGCCTGGGTGGTGGCGATCACCGCTGCCATCCTGCTGCAGGCCTTCGTTTTGAAGCCGTTCCAGGTGTACGGCCAAAGCATGGAACCGACCCTACAGGACGGGGATTACCTGATCATTTCCAAACTGGAGTCAACCTGGTATTACTTACAGGACGAGTCGTACCTCCCCGAACGCGGCGACATTGTCGTCATGGACCCAGCTGACAGTCCGCGGTTGATTAAACGGGTGATCGGATTGCCCGGAGAACGGGTGGTGGTAGAAAACGGAGAACTGAGGGTATTTAATCAAGGGCACCCGGAAGGGTTCGATCCCTATGCCGCCCTCGAGGTTCCCCCCACCCGCGTATCGGGCAGCATTGAAACCGAAGTGCCGGCTGAACATATCTTCGTAGTCGGTGACAACCGCCAGAGCAGCGGCTCATCCGATTCACGCAATCGCCTGGGCACTGTGCCCACCGAAAATGTAGTCGGTTCCCTGGTGTTACGCCTATGGCCAGCGACCAACCTCGAAACCTTTTAACCAGCAACCTTTTCGATACTTACCCCTCGCGCAATCTGTATATCGACTTGCCGATGTTGCTACCCGGACAAGCGATCGAGAATCCGCTGTAAATCTTCATCATCCTGGTAGTGGATCATGACGCGCCCCCCATGGGCCCGACGCTGCAACTGGACTTTGGTATCCAGCTTGGCGCCCAGTTGTTTGGTAGCTTCCGTTTCTGAAGTGACTTGGGAGGGGGCGCTGCGCTTAGCTCTGACGTCACGAGCAAATTCTTCAGCCCGGCGAACCGTCCATTCGTTGTGGATGATATTGCGCAACAGTTCCGCCTGCTGCTCCCCATTGCTAATGCTCAAAATGGCACGGGCATGCCCCTCACTGATGCTCCCAGCTACCAGCGCATGCTTGGCGTCGGTGGGTAATCTAAGCAGCCGGAGCGTGTTTTTGACCGTCGTCTCATCCCGGCCGACCCGTTTGGCTATATCGGCACTAGTCAGATTGAATTGATCCAGCAGTTTCTGATAGGCCGCGGCCGTTTCTATGGCGTTGAGTTGTTCGCGTTGGATGTTTTCGATCAAGGACAGCTCGAGCGATTGTTGTTCGTCGAAACTCCGTATGATGGCCGGTACGGTTTCCAGCCCGATAGATTCGGCAGCCCGCAGACGGCGTTCGCCGGCAATTAATTGATAACGCCCATCCACGGCTTGGACGACCAGCGGTTGCAGGATGCCGTGTTCCCCAATGGAATCCGCCAGCGCCTCGAGTTCCTTTTGATTAAACCCATCCCGGGGTTGATGCGGGTTAGGATCGATGGAGTTGACGTCGATGCGGTCGATATCATCCGTCTCGGCGGGAGCCGGATCAAATTCCTGTTCTACTTCAGTCGGTATCAGAGAATCGAACCCCCGCCCCAATCCTTTATTTTTTGACACGGCCTGCTACCTCCTTTGCCAATCGTTTATATGCTTTGGCTCCTTTGCTTCGTTTGTCATAGACATGGAGCGGCTGTCCAAAACTGGGAGCCTCGGCTACCCGGATATTCCGCGGAATCACCCCCTCGAATACCTTGTCCGGAAAATGTTTTTTAACTTCTTCACGCACCTGGTTCGAAAGCACCGTACGACTGCTGTGCATGGTCATCACCACCCCTAATATCTCCAGTTCGGGGTTCAAACCCTGCTTTACCAGGTCGATAGTGTGCAGTAACTGCCCCAATCCTTCCAAGGCGTAATATTCGGTTTGGACCGGAATGATGACATAATCCGAAGCAGCCAAAGCGTTGACGGTTAACAGTCCCAGGCTGGGCGGGCAGTCGATCAGTATATAATCAAAATCTAACTGCTGGAGTACTTTGCGGAGCCGGCGTTCACGTTCGGCGATATCGACCAGTTCTACTTCCGCCGCGGCTAATACCGGGCTGGCCGGGAGCAGACTAATCCCGTGAGGGGTTTGATGAAGGAGCGTAGAAACCAAAGTCTCGTCGTAGAGGGCGTGGTAGATGTCCTGGGAGAGACTGTGCTTATCGATCCCCAGCCCACTGGTGGTGTTGGCTTGCGGATCGAGATCAACGATCAAAACCGACGCCCCGTCTTCGGCGAGATAGGCGGCGGTATTGATGGCGGTTGTAGTTTTCCCCACCCCTCCTTTTTGGTTGGCGATGGCAATAATAGACCCTGGCATGTTTGTTTGGCTACCTTTGTGTATACCAAATCAATCGTATCATACCCGGCTAGAAAAAACGAACGCGGGGGACTTTCGCTACCGGTGGGCCGGATAATCTGGAATTGGTTTAGGCACTCGGGGCTTGTTTGGCTTGTGTGGAAGTCGAGTTGCCGGCTTGCTGTTTCTTAGCACTGGAAGTCTTTTTATTGGAACTGGCAGTTTGGTTGTTTTTGGTGATGCCGGTAATCTTGATGCGGCTGTAATGTTGCCGGTGGCCTTTTCGCTTATGGACCCGTTTTTTGGGCTTATAGCGGGTAGCAATGATTTTTGGACCTGCCACGTCGTGGTCGACCACCTTGGCAGTCACCTTGGTGCCCCCCACCTGCGGGGTGCCGACATCCGCGCTCTCCTCGTCAAACACCAAAAGCGGCTGAAAGGTTATCTGTTTCTTGCTGCCAACCAAATCGACCATAAGCTCCTGGTCTTTTTGCACAATATACTGTTGGCCGCCAGTCTGTATTACTGCCTGCTTCATTCCCTGATTACTCCTTGGAATTACCGCAATGATACCAGCTACAAGCTTAGTTTGTAAAGACGATTTGGATATTGGTAGTTGATTATAGACAAAGTTTATGAGCTAAACTAGGTGGCGTGAAGGTGGTAGAATTCCACGGGGTATAATCACGGACATGCTCCCAGATTGAGACGTCATCCAGGCGGAAATGCCCGGGATTTTTATTTAGGTTTTGAATTCCAGTCCTCGTTTGTGAATGGAGATGCTCTGGAGAATGCCGATTGCCAACAGACTGATGATTAAATTGGTTCCGCCATAGGAGATAAACGGCAACGGCAAACCGGTCACCGGTGCCACGCCGAGATTCATGCCTATGGCTATGACGACGTGAAACAGTAATAAGGTGGTCAGACCGGTGGCCAGTAACGATCCGAAGGTGTCCTTGGCATGAAGGGCGATATAAAATCCGCGGAACAACAACACCGCGAATACCGCGATTACCAAAGTCGCCCCCAGGAGCCCCAACTTTTCGGCAATCACCGCGAATATAAAATCAGTATGTTGCGACGGTAAAAAGTTAAGCTGGCTTTGGGTGCCGCCGCCCAGTCCCCGGCCGAAAATCTGGCCGCTGCCGACCGCGATCGTCGATTGGTTGACATTATACCCACCGTCTTGAGGGCCGGACTCAGGTTGGAAAAAGGTTTGCAGACGCTCTTGCTGGTAAGGTTGCAGCTGCTGAATCACGAACGGTGAGACGAGTAATACGCCCACGATTAAGACTGCCAGGTAGACCTTACGGACATTGCTGGCTAGCGTCATAACAAACCAAATGCCGCCGATCAAAACCGCTGAACCGATATCAGGTTGGGCGACGATCAGCCCGGCTATCAACCCGGCCGCCACCAGCGAGAAAAACACATACCATGGATGGCGTAACTCCCGCGCCCGAATGGTGTACCACCGGGCCAACAGGAATATAAGCCCCAGTTTGGCTAACTCGGTGGGCTGGAATTCAATAAACATCAAATCGATGCTTCTGGTGGAGCCGGCAACCGTTTCACCCACCGCCAGTAGCAGCACCAGCAAAAGCCCGCTGACGATATACCATATAGGTGCGGCTTTGAACCAAAACCGATAATCTATCCGGGAGGTGGCAATCAGTACCACCAACCCCAAAATGGCCGCCATCAGTTGGTGGGTGGGATTGAATTCCCCGGCCAAACCCGGATCACGAAAGTTAATAGCATAAAGTATAATCAGCCCCAAGGTTACCAATAGAATCGTGGCGGCCAGTAATGTCCAGTCAAATCGTTTCTGCATATACCTAGTATATATGTTTCCCGAATCTGGTTATAGAGCCATTACCGGGGGGTGAGGTGAATGGTCGCCCGATCACCCACTATTCAATCGGGCTATTTTCTTGTCTAACTCTGGGGGAAGTTGCGCCGTATAGGTAACGGGCTGCTGCGTGGCCGGATGCAGGATGGTGAGTTCCTTGGCATGCAGGAAATGCTGAGCCAACCCCGGACATGAAACCCCGTAGACACTATCCCCGAGCACCGGATGGCCGATATAGCTGAGATGAACCCGTATCTGGTGTGTACGCCCCGTCAACGGATATACATCAAGCAAGCTCCAGTCCTCGGCTTGGTGGGTGAGGTGGTATTGGGTAACCGCTGGTTTCCCGTCTGGACGGACCGCGCGTTTGAGCGGATTTTTGGGCCGGGCGCCGATCGGTACCTCAATCCTGGCCCGTTCTCGGTCAGGAATTCCCTGCACGCCGGCAATGTAGTGTTTTTCGACCTGGCGTGATTTAAATTGCCGCTGCAGCAATGCTTTGGTCCCGGCGTCTTTGGCTATTACCACGACACCGGAGGTATGTTTATCCAGCCGGTGGACGATACCCGGCCGCTGGCTATCCCAGTCACTGACCTCGCTGCCGAGGTGATCCACTACGGTTTCCTCATCCCCGGATCCATTGCCAGGATGCATGGCGATACCTGCCGGTTTATCAATAACCAACAGATACCCGTCTTGGCTCAGGATGGCAATTTGCTGCTTTTCCCCCAACATGTAACCTCCGAGCCTATTTTACTACCTAAGATTCTCATTTAATTGATTAACCCCGTCTTCCCCGGGGTAATGCCAACTCCCCATCCCTGAGGATAAACGGCCTGTGAAACAGGTTGATAAGGCAGGCAACCGCACGTGAGGCGTATATGGGAGTTGTGGGCGCATACCCTGCCTGGTTTTAGCGCTTGGTGTATTGGGGCGCTTTCCGGGCGCGCTTGAGGCCGTACTTCTTGCGTTCTTTGACGCGGGCGTCACGCTTGATGTAGCCGGCCCGCTTAAGCGTGGCACGTAGCTGCGGATCCATGGCCACCAAGGCATTGGCGATGGCCAATAAGGCCGCGTCAGCTTGTCCGCTCAGACCGCCGCCACGAGCATGGAGCGTAATCCGATACTGGTTGTCCTTATCCAGTAGTCTGAGCGGTGCTTTGGCCCGTCTTTGCTGCTCCGGGGAGAGAAAGTATTCCTCCAGCGGTTTGTCGTTGACGGTAACGGCCGCCTGGCGACCACTGTCAGCGTAAATCCGTGCCGTTACGACCGATTCTTTCCGTCGCCCAACTCCGTAGTAATATTGCGCGTCTTCAGCCACAGTTGACTCCCTTCAATCCGCTACCATATATTGACCGTTTTCCCCATCCACCGGGGATTCCCGCGCTAGATGCGGCAGTTAGATACCCTGTCACTAAGAAATCTCCGGTAACCGAGGCATTCATATGTTCAGCTCCACTGGTTGTTGCCCGCTATGGGGGTGTTCTTCACCTTTATACACCTTTAATCGCTTCAGGCGCCGATCACGTAATTTATTATCCGGCAGCATACCCGCCACCGCCCGGGAGATAACCCGTTGGGGGTGTTGGGTGATCTCTTGCTGGAAGTTTTTGGTTTTCAAACCGCCCGGATAACCCGAATGGCGATAATACATCTTATCGGTGTACTTGTTACCCGTTACCTTCACTTTGCTGGCATTAATCACGATGACACCGTCGCCGCCATCCACGTGCGGCGTATAGGTCGGTTTATGTTTGCCGGTTAACTTTTCGGCGGTGATGGTGGCCAGCCGGCCCAACGGAACGCTGGTGGCGTCAACGATATACCAATTCCGGGTGACCTCGGCCGGTTTCTGGTTATAGGTACTCACGCCTGCTCTCCTTCGGCTGTTTCCAGCTGCGCTTGGGGTGTAGTTGGCCGTGAAGAGGAGTCTGATTGCTGGGCATGTTCTTCCACGAAGCTAATGCGTGTGAGGGGGGCATTATCACCTCGCCGGAAGCCGGCTCGAGATAAGCGGGTGTATCCGCCGGGGCGCCTCCGAAAACGCGGGGCGATATCGGTAAACAGCTTATCGCTGGCTTCATCGGTGTTAAGCCGGCTCCGAATTAGCCGGCGGCGAGCGCGGGAGTCATCCTTGGCTTTGGTAACCATTTTTTCAATGTGGGGACGGAGGCTGCGAGCCTTGGCATCAGTCGTGACGATGCTTTCCTGTAAAATTAACGACTCCGATAGCCCGCGCAGCAGCGCATTCCGCTTATTCCGTTGCCTGGATAGCTTGGCCGTCTTGGCTCTGCTCGCCATTACTGCAACTCCAGCTCTTTCAGTTTAGATGCAACCTCTTCGTAAGCTTTGTCACCGAATCCTTGCAGGCCTTTCAGCTCCGACTCGTTCAGTTGGACCAAATCCTTGACCGTGGTGATTTCGTTTTTCTGTAAGGCATTGGTGGTCCGGGAAGACAGCTGGAGATCTTCAATGCTGACAGCCAGCTCATCGCCATCTTCCCAAGAAGGTTCGACCGCCCCGCTGCCTTCCGTTCCAGCTAATACGCTGAACTGGTTGACGAGTATATCGGCTGCCTGTTGCATGGCCTGGCTGGGGGTAATCGTGCCGTCGGTGATAATGTCCAGTGACAGGCGATCCAAGTCAGTAATTTGGCCGACGCGGGTATTTTCTACCTTGTAGCGGACCCGATCCACCGGCGAAAACAGTGCGTCGATGGCAATCATGCCCACCGGCAACTGTTCATGCCGTTCATCCACCGGTACGTAACCCCGCCCCTTCTCTACCTGTAAGGTCATATTCAGTTCAGTCTTGTCATTATCCAGCGTGGCGATCACCTGGTCCGGGTTGGCAACTTCCACATCAGCAGAGCCGGAGATATCCGCACCGGTCACTTCCCCTTTGCCTTTTTTCTTCAGCCTAACTGTCTGTGGTTCATCGCTGTAGACACGGAACCGCAGACGCTTGAGATTGAGGGTAATTTGGACCACATCTTCTTTAACGCCTTCCAGGTTGGTAAATTCATGGCTGGCACCTTCCACGCTGAAGGCGGTTACCGCACCACCGGCCAAAGAAGATAGCAACACCCGCCGCATGGAGTTACCCAGCGTAACCCCATATCCCCGGTGCAGCGGCTCGACTACAAAAGTCCCCTGCGTGGCGTTTTCATCACTTTTACTGATTTCTGGCAAATGAATGGCGTACATAATGCGTCTCCTATTGTCTTGAGTAAAATTCAATTATTAATTGTTCACTAATGCCTGGCTCCGCCTCATCACGGCGCGGCAGCCCCGTAACTTTGGCGCGCAACTTGGTTGGATCGAATGACAACCAGCTTAAATCCACATCCTGATCGATGTCCAGGGATTGGAAATAGGCGTTTTTAGCGCTTTTGGGCCGAATGGTGATTTCATCACCAACCGTAACCCGTATAGATGGCACGTCAACCCGTCGACCATTCAACATAATATGGCCATGAGTGACCAGTTGCCGGGCTGCTCTCCGGCTGGAAGCCAATTGCAGCCGATATACCACATTGTCCAACCGGCGCTCCAACAGTTGCAATAGAATCTCGCCGGTAATGCCGTGCTGCCGCTCAGCTTCTTCAACCAGGCGGCGGAACTGTTTTTCCAGCAGCCCATACATACGCTTAACCTTTTGCTTTTGGCGCAATTGTTGCCCGTATTGGGTGGTCTTGCTCCGCCGTGCTCCCGCTCGTTCGCCCGGCAATGCCTTGCGCCGCACCATGACCTTGTGGGCTTTCGGCTCCAATGCCGCCCCTTCACGGCGACTTTGCTTGACTATCGGCTCCCGGTCTCGTGCCATTTAAAATACTCCCTTCCGACCCGGCCAACACATCAGCCCCGGGCAAACCAACGGATTGATGCATTGGCGGATGGCAATGTTACTCTCTTTTGGCATGTGTCGTGTCGAGTGTGTCATATTAAATCCTCTTAAATCCGCCGTGGCTTTCGGGGCCGGCACCCGTTATGGGGTACCCCGGTTACATCTTTGATGCTGGTGACGTCGATATTGGTGTTCATAAAGGCTCTGATGGCTGCTTCACGCCCTTGCCCAATGCCTTTGACGAAGACGGCTACTTGTTTGACTTTGTGTTCTTTGACTTTTTCGGCCGCGTTTTGACTGGCCACCTGGGCGGCATAGGCAGTTCCCTTCCGGGAGCCTTTAAAGCCGGAGGAACCGGCACTGGACCACGCTAGCGTTTTGCCGTTCTCATCGGTGAACGTCACGATGGTATTATTAAAGGTAGCCTGAATGTGCACCTGGCCGCTGGGAACGGTGCGCTTTTGCTTCTTTTTCCTGGTGGATTTGGTTTGTTGTGCCATAAATCTCGCCTTCTACCTCTACGCCCTGATTACCTTTGTATGCTTCCCGCTGATCTTTGCCGGCCCTTCCGGGTGCGCGTGTTTTTCTGGGTTTTTTGGCCGCGGACCGGCAAGCCCGATTTGTGCCGGACCCCCCGGTAACTATTGATTTCCCGTAAACGGCTGACATTGGTGCGGATCCGTTGGGACAAATCACCTTCCACGATGTATTGATTTTCAATGATATCGCGGATACTGCTCAACTCAGTCTCGGTCAGGTCTTTGACGCGGGTGTCGGTGTCAACACTGGCTTCCCTGAGGATGTTTCCTGCGCTGGTATCCCCGATTCCTTTGATGTAGGTCAAAGCAACCGCGACCCGCTTGTTGTCGGGAATGTCAACTCGTGCTACACGCGCCACCGGACATCTCCTTTCGGTGGGTGGAACACATCACCGGCCAAACTGAAAACCAAAAGATCAGTCTTTGGCGCGTCACCTCTGGACTTTGCTGCGTGGGGGATCTGCATTAGCCTTGCCTCTGCTTATGCCGTGGGTTGGAGCATATGACCCGCACAATCCCATTGCGACGAATCAGTTTGCACCGTACACACCGTTTTTTGACGCTCGCTTGCACCTTCATAGCTCAACCCTTACTTATGTCGATAGGTAATTCGTCCCTTTGACAAGTCATACGGTGTCATCTCTACGGTGACCGTATCACCGGGAACGATTTTGATATAATGCATACGCATCTTACCAGCAATGACGGCAAGTATTTCATGTCCGTTCTCAAGCCGCACCCGAAACATCGCATTGGGTAGTGTCTCGAGTACCGTACCCTCAAACTCTATGACTTCCTTACTGCCAGCCATACCTAAAAACTACAGTACATGATTATACTCACTTTCCCAACTCCTGTAAACCCCCCTGTAAACCCTTCGGGATAATATATCGACCACTCCATTGGCTCCTGCTCTCTCGGGTTTACTCATAGGAGGCACTGATAATCTGGGAATCAAGTTGCCGCATGGTCTGGATGGCGACGCTGACAACGATCAGCAGTCCCGTCCCACCGAAGGTCAAAACCGAACTTCCGGTCAACTGTTCACCGATAAAGGGAAGTACGGCGATAAACCCGAGGCTGATGGAGCCGAATAGCGTAATCCGATTTACAATACGCCGCAAGTAGTTTTCGGTCTGCTTGCCGGGCCGAATACCCGGTATGAATCCCCCTTGTTTCTGCAGGTTCTCGGCGATATCGCTGGGATTGAAGGCAATGCCGGTGTAGAAGTAGGTGAAGGCGATGACCAGCCCGAAATAGGCAACCGCGTAGATGGCGCTGGAGGGATTGAACCAGACCGTTAGGTTGGTGGCGAATTCCGCCAACCAGGCCGCATCAGCATTTTGAAAGAGCTGTCCCACAAAGGTGGGCACCGACATAAAAGCGATGGCAAAGATAATCGGAATTACGCCGGCGGTTAGAACCCGTATCGGTAATTCTGATTCCACGCCGCCATATCCACTGGCCTGCATACGTTTGGCGTAGGAAACTCGTACCGTCCGTTGGGCTTCGTTCAACTTGACAATGAAGTAGGTGACTATCAAGGCGCCGATCACAAAAAGAATGACGGTCATCATTTGTTGACTACTGGCTTGGGCAAGCGATACTGCTTGACCAAATATATTCGGCAGTTGGGCGATGATACTGGAGGCGATCAAAATCGATATTCCATTGCCGACTCCTTTCTCGGTGGCGATCTCGCCCAACCACATCAGCAACATACTACCGCCAGTGATGCTGATGACCATAATCGCCCATTCGGCCAGTGTCGGATCGCCAATGATGTCGGTCTGGGTCTGCTGTATCGCCAACTGTTTGATGAAGAAAATAGTGCCGATTGATTGCCCTATCGCCAGGGGGAGTGTCAGATACCGCGTGTACTGGTTGATCTTGCGCCGACCCTCTTCCCCTTCTTTTTTGAGTTCTGAAAACTTCGGTAAAGCGTAGGTCAACAGTTGCATGATGATGGAGGCATTAATGAAAGGAGCCAATCCAATGATGGCGATGGAAAAATTGGCCACCGCGCCGCCCGAGAACAGATCGACCAATCCAAACAACTGGTTGGAAGAAAGTATATCTTCCAGAAATTGCCGCAGCGTGGTGGTGTCACCGATGGGAATCGGGATATGGGCAAGCACCCGGAACAAAAAGATAATGCCGAATACGCCGAGCAAACGTTTTCTGATGTCCCGATTGGTCAGTAATTGCTTGATTCGTCCGTGTTGCATCTACTCCTGCCACCCTTGTTCGGTCGTGCCGCCGGCTTGTTCCACCGCTGCCCGGGCACCAGCACTAACGCTGTCAACACAGACATGGACGGAAACCGAGACCTCCCCGCGGCGTAATAATTTTACGGAAGCCGTAGGAGATTTGATGATCCCCGCCTGTGCCAGCGCTGCCTTGTCAATCTCAGCACCATCGGCAAACGCGTTGAGTTGATCGGTATGCACCAGGACCGGCTTGGCGGAGGCTCGCTTGAATCCTCGAGCCTTGGGAATGCGTTTGGCGATCGGGGTTTGCCCTCCTTCAAAACCCGGGGTGACCCCGCCGCCGCTGCGGGAATTTTGTCCATTATCACCACGGCCTGAGGTGGTGCCTAAGCCGCTGGCGTCGCCGCGTCCGACACGTTTGGGCGATTTCTTCCCGGTGACCCGCAATTCATGTATTTTCATGGCTAACCTCCGGACTGGGAATTATTTTTCCGAGGGCATCAATGGTGGCGTAACTGATATTGATTTTATTCGGTGATCCCAGTGATTTGGTCAGAACATTACGCAACCCGGCCATCTCGGCTATATCACGGATGGCGCCGCCGGCAATAACTCCAGTCCCCGGTCCGGCCGGTTTCAGGAGTACGTGCCCGCCGGAGTGCTTGGCTTCCACGGTATGGGGTATGGTTCCCTCTTCGACCGGAATCTGGATAAAATGCTTTTTGGCCTGGCCGGAAGCTTTGGAAACTGCGGTAGTTACATCGTCGCTCTTGGCAAGTCCGACTCCGACGCGTCCATTCTGGTCGCCGACCACCACCAGTGCCCGGAAACGAAACCGCCGGCCGCCTTTGACGACCCGGGCAACCCGATCCACATTGACGACTCGTTCCTGGTACTGCTGCTGTGTTTCTTCCGTCTGCATCTAAAACTCCAATCCGTGTTCACGGGCAGCTTGGGCTAATGCCGCCACCCGCCCGTGGAACTTTCTGCTTCGGCGATCAAATATAATCTGGCTGACACCGGCTTCCCGGGCTTTTTGGGCAATGTCACTGCCCACCCACTGGGCTTTTTCGGTCATGCTACCAGTTATCCCGGCAGCGGAGGAAGAGCTAAAGGCCAGCGTATGGCCTACACGGTCGTCTATAATCTGGGCGTAGACGTGCGCGTTGGAAATCGTCACGCTCAAACGCGGGCGACTCCAGTCGCCGCGGATCTGCTGTTTGGTTCTAGCCAGCCTGCTGGTGACACTCATTTACCCGCTCCTGCCGTTTTACCCGCTTTGCGGCGGACATGCTCATCGCTGTAGGATATGCCTTTTCCTTTGTATGGTTCGGGCGGTCGCAGACTCCTAATGTTGGCGGCCACTTGCCCGACCAATTGTTTATCGGCGCCGCTGATCGTAAGGGTATTGTCCTCGACGCTGGCACTTATGCCTTCAGGTAGCCTGACGCGCCGGGGCTGGGAGTAGCCGATGTGCAACACCACTACATCGCCCTCCACTTGGGCTCTGAATCCGACCCCGTTGATTTCCAAAGATTTGCGAAAGCCTTCGGTAACCCCGTGGACCGCGTTGGCAATCAATGTCCGCATCAGGCCGTGACGTTCTTTGGCGAGGGAGCCGTCATCGCGCCGGGATACCAGAATCTGCCCTGCTTCCTGGGATACCTTCGTCCCCGAAAGCACGGAAATACTAAGTTCGCCTTTGGGGCCGCTGACGTGCACGGCGTTATTGTCAATTGAGACGTCGGCACTATCAGGAGTATCGATGGGTAATACGCCGATACGACTCATCGGGTAACCTCCGGTTGCCGGAACACGAGGCTCATGGCCACGGAGACCCGGACCGTGTGCCGGACAGCCGTTGTTGACGAAGTTGAGGGATTACCGGTTGCCATCTTCATTACCACACCTTACACATTATTTCACCGCCGACTCCCTGTTGGCGTGCTTGGGCGCCACTCATGATACCACTGGATGTGGAAAGTATCACCATACCCCTGCCGCGTAACACGGTCGGTATGTCTTCCGCCGGCGTATATACTCGGCGCCCGGGTTTGGAAACACGGTGCAGCTCGGTAATCGGATTCGGCCGGTCTTCTTCGCCGAGTTGCAGACGAACAACCGGCTTGTTGTCCTCGGTTACCTCGTAACCGGTAAGGTAGCCATGACGGGTGAGCACGTCAGCGATAGCTGCTTTGGGTTTGGAATAGGGTACATCCACCCAAGTCTTTCCGACGGCGGCAGCGTTCCTGATTCTGGTCAGCATATCAGCTATGGGGTCGAACATTATCGGCTCGCTTTCTTTACACCCGGCAATTTGCCTTGGCTGGCTAATTCCCGGAAGCATATTCGGCACAATCCGAACCGGCGCATATAAGAACGGGAACGCCCGCATCGGTTACACCGATTGACCTGCCGAGTCGGGTATTTGGCCTTTTTGCCGGCTTTCACCCAAAGCGCTTTTCTAGCCACGATCACTCCTCTCAAACGGCAACCCGAAAGCTGATAGCAAAGCGTAGGATTGCTCGGCGTTACTGTTGGTGATGATATTCACTTGCATCCCGTGCGTCAGCTGGCAATCTTCATAGGAAAGTTCCGGGAATACGCTCTGGTCGGCGATACCCAGACTGTAATTGCCATCGGGGTCGAATGAGGCGCCCGACAATCCCCGGAAATCCCGGGTTCTCGGCAAAACCACGGTAATTAATCGATCCAGAAATTCATACATGCGATCCCCGCGTAAGGTAACTTTGGCGCCGATAGGTTGGCCTTGTCGTAATTTAAAACCGGCCACACTGTGCTTGGCCACCGTTTTAACCGGCTGTTGTCCGGTAATTTTACGCAAGGTGTTAACGGCAGTATCCAACATGCGGGAATCCTGAATAGATCGCCCAGCACCAACGTTTAATACGATTTTCTCCAGCTGGGGAGTCTGATGCACGTTATGAATCCCGAATTGGGACTGCAAATCAGACATCACCTGGTTGTGGTAGTGATCCAACAATCTACTCATTCGCTTTTGACTTCCTTGTTATCAGCTTGGCGATAGACACGCACCTTCTCTCCATCCTTGTACTGGAACCCCACGCGGCTGCTCCGGTCTTTGTCGTCAGGATTGACCAGGCCGACATTGCTCACATCTATGGGAGCATTGGCTTCCACGATGCCGCCTTTGGGATTACTCTGGGACGGTTTCAGGTGTCGCTTAACAACATTTATACCATCGACTTCAACTTTATTCAAATCTGGATGGACTCTGGTCACGGTTCCGGTTTTCCCTTTATCTTTGCCGGCGCGCACCAGCACGGTATCGCCTTTCTTGATTTTCATAACACCTCCGGTGCCAATGAAATGATTTTGCTGAACTTCTTGTCTCTGAGTTCGCGGGCGATGGGGCCGAAGACTCGGCTTCCTCGCGGGTTTTTCCCCGAATCTATAACTACTGCCGCGTTTTCATCAAACCGTATCGATGACCCGTCATGACGTTGGGTAATATCACTGGAACGGACCACGACCGCCCGGACCACATCTTTTTTGCTAACAGAGGCCCCGGGAGTTGCCGACGTAACGCTCCCGATAAACACATCCCCCAGCCGGGCATACCGGCGTCTACTCCCGCCCAGCACTTTAATGCACCGTACTTGGCGGGCGCCGCTGTTGTCGGCTACTCTGAGACTGGTTTCCTGCTGTATCATGCCAACTGCGCCTTCTCAACTATACTTTTTACCTGCCACCGCTTCCGTTTACTCAATGGCCGCGTCTCTTCGATGACCACCCGATCCCCTTTGTTGCAGGCCTCGTCTCCGTCGTGAGCTAAGAAGGTACTCGTAGCCGTGTAGCGTTTCTGGTAAATCCGGTGCATTTTCACCCGATCGACCGCCACGGTAACCGTCTTGTCCATACTGTTGGATACCACCGTTCCGGTCATTGTTCTCGCCATTAGAGCTCCCTCTCTCGAATAATTGTCTTGATGCGGGCAATCTCCTTCCGCAGCCGGCGGCCGCGGCGGATATCATCCACTTCTTTGGTCCTGACATCAACCGTAAAGTCTGCCAGATCCGCCTCGTCTTTGGCAAGCTGCTGGGTGAGCTCTTCGGTGGATTGCTGGCGTAATTCTTCGGTTTTCACGTTTCCGTCTCCCCTGGCGTACTCCGGGTCAGGAACTTCGTCTTGACCGGGAGTTTGTGTCCGCCCAGCCGCATAGCTTCCCGGGCCGTTTTTTCATCCACGCCGGCCATTTCAAACATAACGGTACCCGGCCGTACTCGGGCGACAAAGAACTCCGGGGCGCCTTTTCCGCTTCCCATGGGCATTTCTTCACCTTTCCGGGTAACCGGCACGTCGGGAAATATCCGGATCCATATCTTACCGCCGCGTTTTACATACCGGGTCATGGCCCGGCGGGCTGCCTCGATTTGCCGGGACGTCACCCGTTCGCCAGTCTGGGCTTGCAACCCATAAGAGCCAAAGCTGAGTTGATTGCCACGCTGGGCAACACCCTGGATTCGGCCTGTCATTGCTTTGCGGTATTTGGTCTTTTTCGGCAATAACATAACCTACACCTCGCCCCGGTAAATCCAGACTTTAACCCCTATGGTGCCGTAAGTAGTTACCGCGTCGGCCTGGGCGTAATCGATTTCAGCCCGTAAGGTGTGGAGCGGTATACTTCCTTCTACTTCCTGCTGCGTCCGGGCCATGTCGGCACCGTTCAGTCGACCGGAAACGCTGATTTTGACGCCTTGGGCGCCGGCGCGCATCGTACTGTCCGAAGCAGATTTTATAGCCCGGCGGAATGAGGTACGTTTTTCCAGCTGGTTGGCGATATTGTCGGCTACTAACTGGGCTCTGAGTTCAGGTTGCTTGACCTCTTCGATATTCAGATTCAGCGGGGAATCGATTTGTGTGGCCAGTTTTTGCTTCAACTCTTCGACGCCGCCGCCGCCGCGGCCGATTACCACCCCCGGCCGGGCAGTATAAATGGTGGTGTTGACGCTGCCCGGCGAACGCTGGATTTCTATCCGGTCGATGGCTGCCCGGCGACCCAAATGTTGCTGCACCAGTTGGCGGATCTGCATATCTTCCGCTACGGCCCGGGCATAATCTTGCTTACTGGCGATCCATTTGGATTGCCAGTCCTTTTGAAGCGGCAGCCGGAAACTGGTTGGATTGACTTTATGCCCCATCGGATTCCGCTCCTGTATGGGGCAACACCCCCAGTTTGACCGTGACATTACTCAACCGATGCCGGTGAGGACGGAAGTTGGTTTTGGCAGCGGGGCGACCCCTGACAATCATACCTCCCGTATTGACTTCTATGGCATCGATCTGCAATTGGTCGGTCTCGTATTTGTCGTTATGCTCGGCGTTGGCGGCGGCACTTTTGACGACATCCCGCAAATGCACCGCTGCTTGGCGGGGCGTATGTTCAAGAATGGTGAGCGCGTCATTCACGCTGCGCCGCCTGACCAGTGAAGCGACCACATTCATCTTTCTGGGGGGAACCCGTACGCCTTTGGCGATAGCTTTCATCATTTCTCTCCCTTGGCGAGCTTGCCACCGTGGCCTTTGAATTTCCGGGTGGGGGCGAATTCGCCTAACTTGTGTCCGACCATATTCTCGGTAATCAACACCGGCACATGGACTTTGCCGTTATGTACCGCGATGGTTTTGCCGACCATTTCCGGAGTGATAGTGGCTGCTCGAGCCCAGGTCTTGATAACGGTTTTATCCGCGGGGTCCAAAGCTTCCACTTTCCGCTGCAGGCGCTGATCAATGTAGGGACCCTTCTTAAGTGATCGACTCATCGCCAACCTCCGATCCGGGGCATAAAGTAGCTTTCGCCTCCTTCGTTGCCAACACGGCCAACTTGACTGCCGATCAATTCTCTATAGGTGGTATCTGCTCCATTATAGGCCGTCTGCATATTACTTCCTCTTCTTTGTCCGTCTCCGGACGATGGCATCATTACCGCGCTGGCGATGACGGGTTTTCTTACCGATGGCGGGCTTACCCCACGGAGTACGGGGGAGTCTTCCCGGTCTGGTTAATCCTTCACCGCCACCCATCGGATGGTCGGCAGGGTTCATTGCTTTACCACGAACACTCGGTCGTCTCCCTTTTCGGCGGTTCCGCCCGGCATTTCCGACCTTGACGTTCTGGTGCTGCTCGTTACCAACGGTACCTAGTGTAGCGTAACAACCCCGGTGTATCAAGCGGACTTCACCGCTGGGAAGCTGCACATAGACAGAGTCTTCTCCCCGTGAAGTAACCCGTGCCCGGGCACCGGCGCCGCGCGCCAGTTGACCGCCCTTACCTTGGGTGACTTCTACGTTATATACATTACTTCCCAGTGGTATCTGCCCCAGCGGCATCCGGTTGCCTTGGGCAACCGGAGCATCCTCACCTGCTTGGATCCGATCCCCCACACTCATGCGATTACCGGCTAATACATAGGCCTGGCTTCCGTCCGCATGTCTAATCAACGCTATATGGCTGGTCCGGTTGGGGTCATATTCAATAGCCTCCACGACCGCATCAGTACCAGGAGCAAGATCAAAGTCCACCGGCCGATATCGACGCTTGGCACCGCCGCCGCGCCGCCGCATAGTTATGCTGCCGTGATTGCTCCGCCCAGACCGGCTTTTATGCGCCCGGGTCAGATTTTTGGATGGGCGGCTCCGGGTGAGCGAAGAAGTGTCCTCGGCATTCATGTCCCGACGTGCAGGTGTAGTCGGCTTATATTTCTCCACGGCCATTATTCACTCCCCTCAAACATGGATATACTATCACCTTCCCCGAGCGTGACGTAGGCTTTTTTCATGTCGTCTCGACGGCCTGATATTAACTTCCGGCCGCGGCGAACCGGCACACCCTTCGATTTACCCTTCAAGACAGCAGTTCGCACTCCGGTCACCGTAACATCGAAGCGCTGGGCTACTTCCCGGGCCACCGCGGGTTTGTTGGCCGAAAGCGGCACATAAAACAGGTAGGTATTTTGCTCGTCGGTTTGGGCGATTGCTTTTTCCGAGATAACCGGGCGCACAATCATGACGATACCTCCATTCGCTGCTGCAACGCTTCCAGACCCTTCCGGGTAAATATGACAAAGTCCGCGTCGAGGACGTCGGCCACATTCAGGGAAGCCGCGTCCGTTAAAAGTGCGTCGGGAATATTCCGCAGACTTCGCTGCACGTAGGGGTCGCGTTGGGCGATGACACACGTCACGACGGGACCTACTCCCAAAGCATCCAGTAAGCCACGAGCGGTTTTGGTTTTGCCATCGAAGGCGAAATCTTCTACGACGATAACTGATGCTTCCTGTGCCCGCAGCGTCAAAGCGTGCCGAAGAGCCGCCCGCTTTGCTGATTTGTTCATCTGTTTGCGGCGGGCTTGGTTGCCTTGGGGTCCGAACGCGACCCCGCCGCCGCGGCGCATGGGAGAGGTGCTCGTGCCAGCCCGGGCTCCACCCGTATACTTCTGGGGTTTGATTTTTCGGCCACTGGCACGTACATCACCGCGCGTTTTGGTGTGAGCACCGCGGGCATGCTGGTGGGAACGCTGGATAGTGTAGGCCTGGTGCAATAGATCATGAGAAACAGAAGAGACTGAAAACACCGTTTCCGGAAGGGTGGTGTTCCGCGAAGAGGCGTTGCCGGTCTTGGTGAATGTCGGCGCGGTGGCCATTATTCGTCTCCTTTCAGAATCACCAACCCACCTTGCTTACCAGGTACGGCTCCCTTGATGGCTAATAGGCTATTTTCGGTGTCGACCGCCGCTATGGAGCGGTTTTGCTGGGTTACAGTTTCATTACCGCTTCTGCCGGCCATTTTCTTGCCTTTCCAAACTTTTTGCGGATACATACCCCCGATTGAGCCCGGTTGCCGTTGATTCCGGGAACCGTGCGTCTCGGGGCCACGGCTGAAATTGTGCCGTTTGATAGTGCCAGTAAACCCTCGTCCTTTACTGGTGCCGGTCACGGTCAGGGTATCGCCCACCGCGAAGTTGCCAACATCGATCTTATTGCCAACTTGCACGTCATATTCACCCCTGACCTCACGAACGTAGGCCGGGTCAGTCTCCAGCTGGCTGAATTGGCCCTGTTGGGGTTTTTTGGTCCGTTTACCTGTTTCGAACCCCAGTTGCACGGCCGAATAGCCATTGGCTTCCGGCGTACGGACACCGACCACGGTACACGGTCCCGCCCGGACCAGCGTCACTGGAGTCGCGGTCCCGTCCTCGGAAAATATCTGGCTCATACCGAGCTTGCGCCCGAGTAATGCTTTCATCGGTATCCTTTCTTACCATGGCCCTATCCATCGTGCCGCCCATCTCCCCGCGGCAGCCACGCGCCCAGTTACAATCCTGCTTGTGCGCGTGAGAATACTCGAGTGAGTATACCAACCTTGTTAAACAGATGTCAACTTAAAGTGATTCCCCTGGAAACCTCAAGAACCCGGCCGGGCCCGGGTTACGCGCTCAATTTCGCCGGGGAGCGGCCACGGTTGAAACCGACAGCCATCCAGAGAAATCGATTGCTGCATCATAACCGGGGCAGCACGTCCCTCCCCGGGACAAGCACGGTGTCCGAGCCCCAGAAAGTGGCCTACCTCATGATTGATGACCATATGCCGATAATTCCGCAAACTCCCACCGGCTTGCCTCCAAGCCGGGGTCGCCTTCTGCCACCGGGAGTCGTTGATGATAACGTGTGAGCCGACCCGGCAACTGTACTGAGCGCTGCAACCACTGGAAAACTCAGCCACCGCCGCCGGAGCCGCCAGCCAAAGCGTAAAATCGCCACCCCGGGGGACCCGTTCAAATGTGATGTTGCCTGCCGCCCACCCGCGAGGATCCCCCAGAGTGGCTGCTACCCGGGAGGTGAAGGTAGGCAAATCACTTGTAACGCCTCCGCGTGTGCGCACTTGGTAACCAATAGTTCGCGGGGGAGCGGCGATACATTGTGTGGTTTCCGGCTCAGCCATCGGTGTATCGGTATCCGCCGCCGTAAGGGAAAATTGCACCTTGTAACAGGAACCCGGCCGCGCCACTTCACGGGTGTGCAGTGACACCGGAACGGTGACAGTGTCCTGGGTATTCAGGCGCCGTAACTGTTTTTGACTCAGGGCGGTATCCGGGTAGGTGATAGGCTGATCTGACGTGTCACTCGAGAGGGATAATCCGTCCAAAGCTGGGCCCCGTTTGTGAATGGTGAGGTTCAGTTGAGACGTCTTCCCAGGGGTTACGGAATCCGGTTGCTGGGGAAAGCTGGTTTGTAAACTAACCTGTTTGGGGTATTTAAAGGTAGCAATGACCACGGCTCCCACCTCGCCGGCGTAGGTCGATACGGCGGACAAACGCATACGGAACGGAGACAGCATTTGCTGCGTATGCCCCAGTACTTGGGGAGTACCTACCCGGGTATACCAACTCCCGTTACAGCTAATATCGGAAGGGCAATTATCAGCCACGTATTGGTAGCCGCCGCCCCTGATGGGACGCCCGTCGAACGTTTGGTCAGCTATATCCCCGCACCCGCGCCCGTTGATGCACCACCACTCCGCAAGCTGGCCGTCATGGCCCAATAAGGCCGAACCGCCATCATTCACCCAGACCGCGGCTGCCCGGGACTGCTGGAAAACCGGGGTTGTCAATCTTGAACTCGAGGCCTCAGTAGCTCCTGACACAAAAGCCGATCCGGCTTCAGGCGCCGTGGCGGGCACCCCCAGACGCATGGCAGTAGCTCGGGACCCTTGCCATCGATAGCGGGACCCGCTGACATTGACTGTTTCATCAAACCCATCCTGGCAGGCATGTTTACCGCCGGTGGCGATTCTGGTTGGCGGAGATTCGACCGTGTTCGGGAAGTCGGTTGGCGGTGCTTGAGCGCGAAGACTGAACCGACGTGCTTGATAGTGGTAGCGGTCGTCGTTCCAAGGTTCCTCCTGCCCAGATCCATCCCATTCGGTCACGATCTGGCCGTATTGGATCTGGCACTGTCGGTAATCGACGTCAGCGGTCCGGGGTTGGGTATACCACCAGTGGGCGCTGACTCCAGCAGCGGTAAAAATCAGCAAAAGCACTACGCCGGAGCGCATCCACCACGATCCGGTTTTCGGAGTCTTCCTGAGGCGAGGTCGTTTTGGGTGATTCTTGAGGGCAGCCAGCCGGCGGCGCTTCATATCCGGGCCATAATACCGATCGGCACGGCGAAACTGACTATGGCCGCTACCAATAACACGGCGTATTCTATTTTTCGATCGATCTGGAAGTGATCATGGCTGGCGAACAGTAAACCTAATCCCAACCCCAGGGGCAGTGAGGTATTCCAAGCCGTAATTTCGATCCATATGGCCCCAACTATGAAAAATAGCAGGATTTTCAAAAAATAGGTTGCATCGGTTTCGGTTTGCTTGGTGGGTGTCTCGGGTGCCATTACCTCCTATTAAATCAAATTGTTATCCAATTGGCGAGCGGTAAGGGGCAAGGGATTACTTCTGCTCACGAGTATTCTGCGCTGACGCTCCATACCACCAAGAGAGGAATGCCTCCAAAGCCGGGTTGGACTGGCCTTGGAATCGCAGCAATTCCCGTGCCTGCTGTGGCCGCGCCCATCGGTGCTGGTAAATCTCCTCAGGATCCACCGAAACGCCCCCCTCATGCAACAAAGCGGGGAAATAGATAACGGTTTTGTGATGGAGGGTTCCGTTTCGGGAGAAAGTATATTGCTGCTTGAACGAGGGTGTTTCCTGTAATGTCAGGTTAACTACCCCTGTTTCTTCTTCCAGCTCCCGTTTGGCTGTCTGGACCGGTGTTTCGCCTGACTCAGGGTGGCCCTTGGGGAAGCTCCAATGACCGGCATTATGCTGGACGAGGAGTACTTGGGGGTGATCGGTCTCCTGCCACAGGGGGATCACGCCATAGGAGTAATCAAACACTGCTTCCATGAGCTGTTACTATAGCAAATAACCTCCCGTAGGCATATCCGATATGTGAGGTTTTTTGCGGATGCGGCCGGGGAAAACGGCCAAACGCAGCCCAAAAGGCCCCTCATTGCATGCTACATTTTGATTTCAGTGTCTACCCCGGTTGGCAGGCTTAAGTTCATCAAATTGTCTATAGTCTTGTCGGTAGGTTCGGTGATATCGATCAAGCGTTTGTGTACCCGCATCTCGAACTGCTCTTGGGAGTCCTTGTGTTTGAACGCTCCCCGGATCACCGTATATTCATTCCGGTCGGTCGGCAGCGGTACCGGACCCGACACACTGGCACCGGTACGGATTGCCGTGTCGATGATCTGCTTGGCCGATTGATCAACGAGTTTGTGATCGTATGCCTTCAAGCGGATCCGGATACGCTGTTTGGTCGCTTCAGCCATCAGCAACCTCGGCTCGCCTTATGAGAGTATGCAAGCGAAAAACAGTGGTAGTGACATATGGCATATGACATGTGGCTACTTGGTAATTTGGGTAACGACACCGGCGCCGACCGTTTTGCCGCCTTCACGGATGGCGAAGCGGAGTCCTTCTTCCATAGCTATCGGCTGGATTAACTGCACCTGGAACGTGGCGTTGTCCCCGGGCATAACCATTTCAGTACCTTCCGGCAGAGTAACTTCACCGGTCACATCAGTGGTGCGGAAATAGAACTGTGGCTTGTATCCACTAAAGAACTGGGTGTGGCGTCCGCCTTCGTCTTTGTTGAGGACGTAAACCTCGGCCTCGAATTCAGTATGGGGGGTAATGGTACCGGGTTTGGCCAGCACTTGGCCGCGCTCTACGTCTTCACGTTCCACGCCACGGAGCAAGGCGCCGATGTTGTCGCCGGCTTGGCCTTGATCCAGCGATTTGTTAAACATTTCAACGCCGGTAACCGTGGTTTTGACCGTATCGCGCAACCCGACGAGTTCTACCTCGTCTCCGGTGTTAATCACTCCCTGCTCAACCCGGCCGGTGGCCACTGTACCCCGGCCTTTGATGGAGAAAACGTCCTCGATGGGCATGAGGAAGTCTTTATCCACTTCCCGCTCTGGTTCGGGGAAGTAGTCATCCATGCTGTTGATCAGTTCCATGACTTTTTCTTGTTCAGCTTCATCGCCCTCAATGGCTTTCAAAGCCGAGCCTTTGACGATCGGTGCGTCTTTGTCGAATCCATACTGTTCAAGCAGCTCGCGCACTTCCATTTCCACCAAATCAACCAATTCGTCATCATCGACGAGATCGGTTTTGTTCAAGTAGACGACCACGCTGGGAACGCCGACCTGGCGAGCCAGCAACACGTGTTCCCGGGTCTGGGGCATGGGCCCATCAGCCGCCGACACCACCAGAACCGCGCCGTCAACCTGGGCGGCGCCGGTAACCATGTTTTTGACGTAATCGGCGTGTCCCGGCATATCCACGTGGGCGTAATGGCGATTTTCGGTCTCGTACTCGTTGTGTGAGGTGGCAATCGTAATGCCGCGCTCCCGCTCTTCGGGGGCATTGTCGATTTGCTCGTAGGCTACCTGCTTGTTGGCTTCGGTAGGTACTTTTTCGGCTAATACGCTCGTTATGGCAGCAGTCAGGGTAGTTTTGCCGTGGTCAACGTGACCCATCGTACCTACGTTAATGTGATTTTTATCGCGTTCGAATTCGGCCATGTGACCTCTCCTTACGTTGCGTTAATCTAATTTCCCGGACACTCATGTGGCGCCTTTTCGTCAGGTAATGATTATAGGTTTTGCCTGGATGCTTGTAAACCCCTGTTGGACGATTTTCCTCCATCGGAAACGCCAAAAATGCATACCACCACAGAAGCGGTCGCGGCGAAGTTGGTTTTGCTTTGGTTTCAGGCTTAAGATCCGATGATGGTTTCGGCCACATTGGACGGCACTTCCTCGTAATGAGCCAGCTCCATGGCGCTGGCCGCCCGGCCCTGAGTAATCGAGCGGAGATCGGTTTCGTAACCGAACATCTCAGCCAGCGGCACATAAGCCTCCAGGAGCTTGGCCTTAGCCCGGTCGCTCATGGATTCGACCCGACCGCGGCGGGAGTTAATGTCGCCCATGACATCGCCCATGAATTCCTCGGGCATAGTCACATCAACTCTCATGATCGGCTCCAGCAGTACCGGATTGGCCTGCTTGACCGCGTCCTGGATCGCCATAGAGCCGGCCATTTTAAATGCCACTTCCGAAGAATCGACCTCGTGATAGGAACCGTCGTGGAGCGTAACCCCCACGTCTATAACCGGGTAGCCGGCAACGACACCACTGGCCAGCGCTTCTCCTATCCCCTGCTGGATCGGATTAATGAATTCCTTGGGTATCACGCCGCCGACGATTTTGTTTTCAAACTGAAATCCCTCGCCACGTTCCAACGGCTCGACATCGATAATGACGTGTCCGTACTGACCACGACCCCCGCTCTGTTTAATGAATTGGGATTCGATATTTTTAACCGGTTTCTTGATGGCCTCCCGATAGGCGACCTGCGGATTGCCGACGTTGGCGTCCACTTTGAATTCGCGCTTCAGCCGATCGACGATAATGTGCAGATGCAGTTCGCCCATACCGGCAACCAGTGTTTGGCCGGTCTCTTCGTCTGTTGACAGTTGGAATGTCGGGTCCTCTTCCGCCAACCGTTGCAGCGCTTGGGACATTTTTTCTTGATCAGCCTTGGTCTTGGGTTCAATCGCTACTTGGACCGGTGGATCGGGAAAGGTAATGTTTTCCAGCATAATGGGCTGGTCAAAGTCAGACAGGGTATCTCCGGTCGTAGTTTGCTTCAACCCCACCGCAGCCGCGATATCTCCGGTATACACCTCATTGACTTCCTCGCGGTGGTTGGAATGCAGTCGCACGATCCGGCCGACCCGCTCTTTTTCGCCGGTATTGGCGTTTAATAGGTAAGAACCGGTCTTCATGGTTCCCGAATAGACCCGGAAAAAGGTCAACTTGCCGACATACGGGTCAGCCGCGATCTTAAACGCCAGGGCAGCGAACGGACCCTCATCGTCAGCGGCACGAATGATCGCCTCACCGGTTTTGGGGTCTTCCCCTTCAGCGGGCGGCACATCCAACGGACTGGGGAGAAAATCAGTAATCGCGTCCAATAGTTTTTCCACGATCACTCCGCGGCCATCGCCCCCGGTAACCAGAAAGAATTGGCCGGTCAGCACCGACTTCCGGACGGCCGACTTGATTTCGTCCACCCCCAACTGGCCGGTTTCCAAATATTTTTCCAATAATTCGTCGTCATTTTCCAGGGCACCTTCAATCAGGTGTTGCCGGTAGCGCTGACACTTCTGGTGCATATCTTCGGGTACCTCATCCACGTGGAGCTGTTTGTCACTGAAATTGTCATAGGTGTAGGCCTTCATCTCAATCAAATCGACCACGCCGTTGATGTCCTGTTCATGCCCGATCGGTAAGTGAATGGGGTAGGCGTTGCTGCTCAGTTGTTCTTGAATGGTCTCCAGGCTGTGGTAGAAATCGCCTCCGGTCTGGTTGATTTTATTAATAAAGCAAATCCGGGGTACATGGTATTTGTCCGCTTGATGCCACACCGTTTCCGACTGGGGCTCTACGCCCATCTTGCCGTCGAAAATGACGACCGCCCCGTCAAGAACCCGCAGCGACCGTTCCACCTCAACGGTGAAGTCGATGTGCCCGGGAGTATCAATGATGTTGATGCGGTGGTCATTCCAGAAACAGGTCGTCGCCGCCGAGGTAATGGTGATACCGCGTTCCTGCTCCTGGGACATCCAGTCCATGGTGGCTTCACCTTCATGGACCGCCCCGATCCGGTGCACGATGCCCGTCCGGTAGAGAATGCCTTCGGTGACCGTCGTTTTCCCGGCATCGATGTGGGCGATCGTGCCGATATTTCTGGTGACATCTAAGGCGTAGTCACGTTTACCCATAACAACCCCTTGATTGATTCAGTCGTTGGTTTGGGAACTGATTGACAGCCGCATTGGCAGCAGCCGCTAACCCTGCCCGGTCGCTTTCTATTTCTCGGGCATCGTAGCGCAACCATCCTGCCATGATTAAAACCGTGCCAAGTGCGCGAAGGCGCGGTTAGCTTCAGCCATTCGGTGGGAATCTTCTTTCTTTTTGAACGTGTCGCCGGTTTCGTTGTAGGCATTGATGATTTCGTCGGCAATGCGCTGGCTGGTAGGTTGGCCGCTCTTGCCTCGGACTGCCTGTACCATCCACATCAGTACCAAATGTGTGCGGCGATTACCGTGGACTTCGAAAGGTACTTGGTAATTGGCGCCGCCGACACGGCGTGATTTGACTTCCAGTGACGGCGCCGCGTTTTCAATAGCTTGTTGGAATACCTCGAGTGCCTGTTGGTTAGTGCGCCGCTCCACTTCTTGGAATGCGTCATAGACAATCCGCTCAGCTTTCAGTTTTTTACCATCTTGCATAACTTTATTGATAAAGCGTTGCACCAGTACACTGTCGTATTTCCGGTCCGGCTGGATATGTCGCTGGAGGACCTTGGTTTTCTTGCGCGGCATAGCTTACCCTTTCTTGGTTCCGTATTTACTGCGTGCTTGGGTCCGATCGGACACGCCGGCGGTATCAAAGGCGCCGCGAACCACATGATACCGGACGCCGGGCAAGTCTTTAACACTGCCGCCACGGACCAGTACCACCGAGTGCTCTTGGAGGTTGTGGCCTTCCCCGGGAATATAGGCGGTTACTTCCTTGCCGTTCGTCAAACGGACACGGGCAATTTTCCGCAAAGCTGAGTTCGGTTTCTTAGGGCTTTGGGTGGTAACGCGCAAACACACCCCGCGCTTCAGTGGAGACGGACTTTCGTAGGTCCGATTCTGTAACACGTTGTTGACTTGGTGCAGCGCCGCGGACTTGGACTGCCGCTTCTTCTTCTTGCGCGGTTTGTTGACTAATTGATTCATTGTCGGCATATCAAAACTCCATTCCCGAAAGTTTTTGGTTGTGGCGGGAAAAACACACCCCAGACTTCTCGCCGGAACAGCTGCAGTGAACCCGGCAATCTATCCCGTGTTTTTAGGTTTCCACCACACCAATCGGGTTTGAGGACAGTAGCTAGTCTGACAGAGGGCATACTATTCGTCAACTTCTGCGTCTGCTTCGCTGTCAGCGTCTGGCTGGTAGCCGGTCCCCACCGGGATCTTTCGTCCGATGATGACATTTTCTTTCAGGCCGTAGAGGTGATCAATACTGCCGGCCGTCGCCGCATTGATCAGTATCCGGGTGGTGTCCTGGAAGGATGCCGCCGACAGCCAGGATTCAGTACTCAGTGAGGTTTTACTAATCCCCAGCAAGAGCTGTTTGTAGGCGATCGGCTGTTGGTTGTTTGCCCGAAGTTGCTGGTTTTCCTGGATAATCCGTGCCTTGGTAACCACATCACCGGTAACGAACAGACTGTCTCCCGGGTTTTCGATCTGTACCCGCGAAGTCATTTGGCGAACAATGACTTCCAAATGTTTATCGGCAATGGTCGTACCCTGCAGACTGAAAACGCGCTGGACTTCGTTGATGATATAGCGTTGCACTTGGCTGGTATCGGTAAGATTCAAAAGATCCTGCACATTGACCGACCCGCTGGTAAGCCGCTGCCCGGCCGTAACCTGCTCGCCATCGCCGACTAAGAGGTTGCGATACTTGGGAACCGTATATTCCCGCGCCCCCATTTTTTCGGCCGTAACTTTGATCTGGTTTTTACTGACTTGGGCAGTTCCGCTCATGTTGGCGCTGACGATCCGCCGGTCATCCTCGCTGGTGGCAATAACATCGCCCGGCTTTACCGTATCGCCATCGGCAATAGCAGGAATCATACCCTGGATATCATAGCTGTGTTCGGGGTTACTGGTTGGGGTTAAGCGAACCGTGTAATAGGTGTCGTGATCACCGATGCTTATCGTGCCTTCCATGTCAGCCAGCTGCGCCTGGCCTTTGGGGTTCTGCGCCTCAAACAACTCATTGACACGGGGTAACCCCTGGGTAATGTCTTCTCCGGCGCCGCCACCGCCGTGGAAGGTCCGCAACGTCAACTGTGTGCCCGGCTCGCCGATAGCCTGGGCTGCCATGACACCGACGGGCACACGGTTGTTGACCATTTCCCCAGTAGAAAGATCCTGGCCATAACATTGACGGCAGACGCCGCGAACGGAGCGGCAGGAAAGAAGGCTCCGGACGCGAACCGTTTCCCGGTCGCTGGATTCGATCATCTCGGCTTGATCACGGCCGATAAGTTCCCCGTTTTTGACAATACCTTCAAGGTCTTCCGCTGCCACGCGGCCACTCAATCGCTCGGCAAAGCCAACGTCGAGATCGTGTGCTTCTTCTCGATCCATAGCAACGCCTTCATCGTCACCGCAATCGTCCTCGACTGTAAACACATCCTGGGAAACATCGACCAGACGCCGGGTCAGATAGCCCGAATCGGCGGTTTTAAGCGCAGTGTCAATCAGTACCTTGCGAGAGGCGCGGGCATCGGTGAAGTACTCTAAAACATCCAGCCCTTCTTTATAGTTACTCTTGATGGGGAGTTCGATGGTGTTGCCGTAGACATCCTGGCGCAACCCGGTCATACCGATGATCTGGTTGATCGCCCCCATTTTCGCCCGGGCGCCCGAGAGCGTTATGATGGTGGTGCTATTTTCCTGCTGCTGGAAATCTTCTTTGACGGCAGCTTTTATTTCATCGTCGGCTTTCAGCCAGGCGTCCACCGTCAGGCGATACCGCTCCTCTTCAGTAATCAAGCCCTGATCGTATTGCTCGTCGATCTCGCTGGCACGGTCTTCACCTTCTTGGACAATTTTTGTCTTGGCATCCGGAATAATGTAATCATCCATACCGGTGGAAAGTCCGGAATTGGTGGCATACTCGAACCCGGTTTCTTTGATCCGGTCGGCTACTTCGCCCAACACATCCATGCCGTAGCGGTTGAAAATTTCGGTAGCCAGTTTGGTTAAGTCGGACTTAATGAAGGTGTGATTCCGGAAGGAAAAGTCATCGGGGAGAATCTGGTTGAACAAAATGCGCCCCACCGTCGTAACGCGGGTCTCTCCGTCATCACAGACTACGGAGTTGGGTGTTTGCAAGGTAATGCTGCCGGCTTCATAGGCGTAGATGGCTTCGGATTCAGAGGCATAGGAGTGCCGGGGCGTCTCCTCCAGGGATGGAGGTTGGTAGGTCATATAGTAAGCCCCCAGTACCATATCCTGCATGATTGACACCATAACGGTGCCGTCTAATGGGTAGAGCAGATTTTTGTCGGATGCCATAATTTCACGGGCTTCGGTTTGGGCTTCATCGCTGAGAGGTATGTGTACGGCCATTTGATCGCCATCAAAGTCGGCATTGAAACCACCGCACACCAGGGGATGAAGCTGAATGGCTTTTCCTTCAACCAATACCGGTTGGAATGCCTGGACGCCGAGCCGATGCAGCGTGGGCGCCCGGTTTAGTAACACGTATTTACCTTCGATGACCGCGTCAAGCGCGTCCCAGATAATCGGCTCGTTGTTATCGATCATCTGACTGGCCGCTTTCACGTTATGGGCGGTTTCATCCTCCATTAACTTGCCAATCACGAATGGCTTGAACAGATCAAGCGCCATCATTTTCGGTAATCCGCATTGGTGTAACTGGAGATCAGGGCCGGAGACGATGACGCTTCTACCGGAGTAATCCACCCGCTTGCCGAGCAGGTTCTGGCGGAACCGGCCTTGTTTGCCGCGCAACTGATCACTTAAGCTCTTGAGCTTGCGCCGACCGCCGGCAGCGTTGACCGCGCGGCCACCGCGAACGTGGCTATTGTCTATAAGCGCGTCGACCGCCTCCTGGAGCATCCGCATTTCGTTCCGGCAGATTACTTCGGGAGCATTCAGATCGATCAGCTTCTTCAAGCGGTTATTCCGGTTGATCACCCGCCGGTATAGGTCGTTGAGATCCGATGTGGCGAAACGCCCGCCGGTTAACTGCACCATGGGCCGTAACTCGGGCGGAATGACGGGTACATGCTCGACGATCATCCATTCCGGCTTAATGCCGGCCTTTTGCATGCCTTCCAGTTTTTTCAGGCGCTTGAGGATTTTGCGTTGCCGCTGGCCCTGGGTTTCCTGAGCGGCTTCCCGTAATTCCCCGACCGTTCGATCCAGATCGATACTCTTTAAGAGCGTTTTGATGGCTTCCGCTCCTGTTTGGGCACTGAAAACATCGGAATACTGATCACGCAGCTCCCGATAATCCTGCTCACTCAGTAACGCTTTTTCCACCAAAGACTCCAACTTGGAACGTTCAGTGGTGTAGGTCTGTTCCGCTTCTTCCAGTTCCTGGTTTCGCTGCTGGGCCAACGCCTGCTCGTCCTGTCCCTCCTGGGAGGCCATTTCCTCAAACTTTTGCTTGATGGCAGCTTTATTGTTTTCGTAAGCGGTTTCCATTTCCCGGAGATATTCTTCTTTTTTGTCCTCATCTACGCTGGTCACCGCGTAATTGGCAAAGTAGGTTATCTTTTCCAGGTTCTTGGCGGTCATGTTCAGTACCAGCCCGATACTGGAAGGAGTCCGGCGCAGGAACCACACATGAGTTACGGGTACTGCCAGCGCGATATGCCCCATACGCTCCCGGCGCACGATCGCCCGGGCAACCAAAACACCGCATCTGTCACAGGTCACGCCGCGGTAATGGGCGCCCTTGTATTTCCCGCAATAACACTCGAAGTCCTTGGTGGGGCCGAAAATACGCTCATCGAACAGACCGTCTTTTTCCGGTTTTTGCGTCCGGTAGTTGATCGTCTCCGGCTTTAACACCTCCCCGTGGGACCACGATAATATCTCATCGGGCCCGGCAATACTCAACTGGATCGCGTCAAAATCCGAAGCGTTTTTCTCGTGTAAATAATCCGCCATGGTTACTCCTTACCTTCCTCTTCGCCTATACTAACCGATTCTTTTTCTTGACTGTCCGCGGAGCCCTGGGTCGACTGTTCCGCTTCTTCGAGCGCAAAGTCGTCTTCATCAGTGTCTTCGGTTACGTCCACAGTCGGACCCGGATCATCCTTAACAACACCGGTGTCCTCTAAATCTAATTCGTATTTCTCTTCCAGTACCTCCTCGGCTCCAACCACTTCTTCCGATTTGATCAGATCAACGTCCAAGTTCAAACTCTGTAACTCTTTGACCAGTACATTGAACGACTCAGGTAGTCTCGGGCCGTGAATGTCATCTGATTTGATGATTGATTCATAGGCTTTGGAGCGGCCGATAACGTCATCAGACTTAATGGTCAGCATTTCCTGCAGGGTATGGGCAACACCGTAAGCTTCCAGTGCCCAGACCTCCATCTCACCGAAGCGCTGGCCGCCATTTTGTGCTTTGCCGCCTAATGGTTGCTGAGTAACCATGGTGTAGGGCCCGGTCGAGCGGGCATGAATCTTATCGTCGATCATGTGCTTGAGTTTGTTTACGTAAATGTAGCCCACCGTGGTCGGTTCCTTGAACGACTCACCGGTCCGTCCATCGTATAGCTGCGTTTTCCCGTCTTCGGGTAATCCGGCTTTCTCCAGTTCCTGCTTGATATGATCGGTCGATACTTTTTCAAACGGAGGTACGGCCACGTTGTATCCCAGCGCCGAGGCCGCCCAGCCCAAATGGGTTTCGAATATCTGGCCGATATTCATCCGTTGGGCTACTCCGAGCGGGTTGAGCAAAATATCCATCGGGGTGCCGTCTTCCATAAACGGCATATCTTCTTGGGGCAATACCCGGGCGATAACACCTTTGTTGCCGTGCCGGGCGCCGAGTTTATCCCCGACCGCGATTTTCCTGGTTTGGGCTACGTAGACGTGTACGTTTTGCAGAATGCCGGCTTTAAGTTCATGGCCGTTTTCCCGGGTGAATACTTTAACCCCCACCACCTTGCCGTGTTTTCCGCCGGGCATACGGCGGGAGGAGTCCCGGACGTCCTTGGCTTTTTCACCGAATACGGCCCGAAGCAAACGCTCTTCACTGGAGAGCTCCTGTTCACCCTTGGGAGTGATTTTCCCCACCAGAATGTCACCGGGCTTTACTTCCGCGCCGATCCGGACCACACCAGTTTCGTCCAGATTGGCTAAGGCATCCTCGGAGACATTGGGAATATCACGGGTAACCTGTTCGGGACCCAGCTTGGTTTCCCGGACCTCCAGGGAAAATTCTTCGATGTGGACTGAGGTCAGCGTGTCATCTTCAACCAAACGGCGGGATATAACGATGGCGTCCTCGAAATTGTAACCTTCCCATGGCATAAATCCCACCAGCAAGTTAGCCCCGATTGCCAATTCCCCGTGCTGGGTACTCATTCCGTCGGCCAATAGATCGCCCGGCTCTACCTTTTGGCCTGAATTGACTGCTACCTGGTTCGTAATGGCAGTTCCGTCGTTACTCCGGGTAAATATATGGAGTGGGTGGGTGACTTCACCCTGGCTTTGGTAATCAACCACGACTTCTTTAGCTGTCGCCTTGGTAACGGTACCCGCCTCTTGGGCCGTGATCATTTGCCGGGAATTATAGGCGGCCGGCCCTTCCATCCCGGTTCCCACGATGGGTGCTTGGGGACGCAGAAGCGGTACTGCTTGCCGGGACTGGTTAGACCCCATCACGGCGCGGGTCACGTCGTCCTGTTCTATGAAGGGAATCAAACCGGCCGTAACGCCGATCGCTTGCTGAGGAGAAATATCCATATGGGTGATGTGATCGGTCTCTTCTTCTCCAGGACGTCCCCCGCGCCGGACCGAGACCCGGTCTTCCACGAAATACCCGTTTTCGTCCAGCGTGTTGCTGGCATCGGCAATCACGGTATGGTCTTCATCCTGGGAGTCCAGGTATACGACTTCATTGGTAGCAATCGGTTTAATGGGAACGGTGTGGATGCCAGCATTGTCTAATTTCTTAACATGCGCGGCGGTGATTTCCGTGTCGGCTGAGACCAACGTCTTCCCTGATTCGTCAACGATATCTTCCCGGGCAATGTAACCCTTTGCCTCCGAGGCGGCGACTTCCCGCATAACTTTCCGGTACGGGGTTTCTATAAATCCGTACTCATTGATCCGGGCGTAGATGGTCAAACTTAATACCAGCCCTACATTGGCGCCTTCAGACGTCTCAACCATACATACCCGGCCATAATGCGTCCGGTGCATGTCCCGTACTTCGAATCCAGCGCGTTCACGGCTCAAGCCACCCGGCCCCGTGGCACTGAGGCGGCGTTTGTGCGTTAATTCGGCCAATGGATTGACTTGCTCCATAAATTGGCTCAGCTGGGAACTGGCGAAAAACTCGCGGACACTGGCAACTACCGGCCGTGCGTTCAATAGTTGTTGGGCGGTCACTTCCTCGAGATCGTAGACGCTCATCCGGTCTTTCATATTGCGGTCCATCCGCAACAGGCCGATCCGGAAGTAGTGCTGTATCAGCTCGCCGACCATCCGTAAGCGCCGGTTGGCGAAGGAATCGATTTCATCTCCGGGTTCCTGGGTTTTATTCAGGCGAACGATCTCATTGATGATGGCGACGACATCATCGACTTGCATGACTCGGTGATCAGTATCATCGGGTGTTTCCAAGCCAAGCCGGCGATTAATCTTATATCGACCGACTTTGGACAGGTCAAAACGTTTAAATTCAAAAAACGTGCTGTCGATCAATGCTTTGGCGTTCTCGACGGTCGCCAAATCGCCGGGGCGCAATCGGCGGTAGACTTCAATCAGTGCTTCACTGGTGTTCTGGCTGGGATCCTTATCCAGTGTCGCCTGGATGTGGTCTATATCTCCGTCTGCTTCCTGGGTGAGTACTTGCTGGATTTCCTGATTGCTGCTCAATCCCATGGCGCGCAACAGCGTCGTGGCCGGAAGTTTCTTGCGACGATCTATCTTGACGTTGATTTCTCCGCCGGCGGCAGTTTCGAATTCCAGCCAAGCACCACGACCGGGAATAACTTTCGCCCCGTAGCGGGAACGGTCGCTGCCGGCATCGGTCGTGAAGAATACGCCGGGACTCCGGATAATTTGGGAAACAACCGCCCGTTCGGCTCCGTTAATGATAAACGTTGCCCGCTCGGTCATCATGGGGTAATCGCCGAGGTATATCTCCTGTTCCTTTACTTCACCGGTGACCTTATTAACCAGTTCCACCGTCACATACAGGGATGAATCGTAGGAAACGTTATTCTCTTTGGCTTCCCACTCACTCATTTTCGGTTCATCGAAATAGTAATCTTTGAAGGTAAGCGACAACTTGGTGCCGGTGTAATCTTCTACCGGATTGATTTCCTGGAACAGTTCATGCAGCCCCTCTTCTATAAACCATTGGAATGACTTGTGTTGAGCTTCTAATAAATTGGGAAGCGGGACTAAGTCCTGCGACCCCGAATACGACAGGCGTTCACGTTGCGCGCTCATAGAGTGGCCTACTCCTTTTTCAGTAAACGATTAATTGATATGGGTTGTGTTGATAAATTTTCCAATAGGTTTTTGAGGACCTACTAAACTATGAGGCGCACACACCAACAGCACCAGTTTATTCTTCCCCTTTGCAGCTGAATTTATCGGAATATGTAGCCTATGTCAACACATCGCAAAGTCTCACCGCAAATGCGACTACCCGTATACTTTCTCTAACGCTACTCTAGCATGTTCGGGGTCGCGGGCGTACCATTCTTGGAACTGAGCCGGNNNGTAGTGGCGGGCGAACTCATCGACCTTAGCCTGCACCTCCTCTAATTCGGAGACCTGGTAGTGGGCGTCGCCCAGGCATTCGTTGCGTAAGGCCTTGTTGAAGTTCTCGATGTGAGCCTGTTCGTTCTTCTTGTAGGGCCGGGAGTAGCGGTGCCGGGCGCCGCTACCTTCCACAGCGGCTACGAAATCGCTCCGGAACTCGCTGCCGTTGTCGGACTGGTGCAGTCCGGTAGGACCGTAATACTGCTGGTGACGGGTGAACGCTTCGGCTCCGGTCTCCATCTCCAGGTCGGTACCGATGAAGACGCTGGGTTCCTTTGTAAAGATATCCAGGGCGGTGTAGGCATACAATCCTCCCAGGTCGACGGTGTCGTGTTCGACTACCTGCCGGGGAGCCGAGGCGGTTACCATGGCCTGGTGCTTAGTATACCTCCTGACACCGACCACCGCTGTGTTCATGCGATCGTGCAGCCAGCGGTAGATAGTGGCAAGTCCCAGTCTGATACCGTGCTCCTGCCGCAGTTCTTTTCGGATCTTC
>PXOU01000019.1:0-2339 GCA_003022365.1 Candidatus Saccharibacteria bacterium QS_5_54_17 | reverse complement strand
CCTTTCATGTCTTAAGTTTGTATAGCTAGAGACAAGTATACGGGTGTCGCCCTATATATTTAAACGACGTGTCGCATCGTTAGTGAGAATTATGCGACATCTTAGGAAACGACTGAATCGATAAGCCCGTACTCCCGCGCGTCTTGGGCGGGAAGCCATTTATCACGATCGATATCTTTCTCGATGGTTTTGTAGGTTTTTCCGGTGTCGGCAGCCAGGGTTTTGATGACCTCCTCCTTGATCCGCAGGGTCTCCTGAGCGCTGATTTCAATGTCCGAAGCCGTACCTTCAAACCCGGCTGATGGTTGATGCATCATAACCCGCGAACGGGGGAGCGCGTACCGTTTTGCTCCGGCGCCACCGGCCAGCAATACGGCGCCCATGCTGGCGGCCATCCCCACGCACATAGTGGAGACATCCGGCCCTACATATTGCATCGTGTCATAAATCGCCATACCGGCACTGACGCTTCCACCCGGCGTATTGATGAACAATTGAATGTCTTTTTTGGGATTTTCATGGGAAAGATGTAACAACTGGGCTACCACCAGATTGGCAACCGTGTCATCGATCGGCATACCCACAAAGATAATGTTGTCTTTGAGAAGCCGGGAGTAAATGTCATACGCCCGCTCGCCGTAATGGGTTTTCTCCAATACAGTCGGTACGATAAATTGTCCAGTCTCTGCTTGTTCCATACCCTTCATCATATCCCATTAGCACTCTATTTCCAAGAGCGCTAATTTACTACTTGCTGTCTGTATGTTTCTTTTTGCCGGTCTTCTTGGAAGTAGTGGAAGCCTTGGAAGAACCCGGTTTCTGAGATTTAGCTTGTTTTTTGGAAGTTTTGGAGTTTGAATCGGCACTTTCGGACTGGGAAGTATCGGCGTCTTCTGGAGTATCGGGCGACTGGTGGTCCGACCGGTCGCTGGTGGCGTACTCAACCAATTGCTGGACGGTTTTCTCGGCCAGCATTTGATTGGCTACATCGCGCCGGGCTTCCGGCTTTTGCATTTCCTGCTGCATGTTTTCATCCTGGTACTGGCCCGCCAATACCTGCAGGCGCGTCTCCAGTTCATCGGGAGTAACTTCCAGCCCTTCGGCGCGGGCTACTTCCGTCAAGACCAAGGCGGTTTTAACCCGTTCTTTGGTTTGTTCTTCAATATCGGTCTCATGCTGTTGTTGTGTTTTCCCGGTTTGACGAAGATAAGAGTCCAGATCAAGCCCTTGGTCGGACAAGCGTTTGTTGATATCGGACTGTACCCGCTCGCGTTCCTGATCCTTCATGGAGCCGGGCAGATCTACTTCCGTTTTGTCGACGACTTCTCCTATCACCTCGTTTTCCAGCCGTTGTTGCACACCTTGTTCTTTTTCGGATTGGAGGTGATTGCGTACATCTTCTTCTAAGCCTGCCAGACTTTGGAACGGACCCGCGTTTTGGGCGAATTCGTCATTGACCTCTGGCTTGGTTATCTCGGTTACCTTCTTGACGGTTACGTCAAAATCGACCTGTTTGCCGGCCAAATCATCTTGGGAGTAATCCTGGGGAAAAGTTAAGCTGAATTGCTTTTGCTCACCGGGGGAAAGGCCGATCAACTCCGCCTCGAAGCCGGGGATAAACCGTTCACTCCCCAGTAACAACGGGTAGTCTTCCGCCTGCGCGCCGGGGACTACTTCGCCATCCCTGGTGCCCTTGAAGTCGATGGTTATTTCGTCACCGGTTTGGCTGGCACGCTCAACTCCCTGGCGCTCGGCAAGGCGCTCGCGAAGCGACTCCAGCACATCCTGGATTTCTTGTTCGCTCACTTGGCTCGATTCCGGTGATTTCGAGATCTGGGTGTAATCGGGTAATTCGACTTCCGGCATAACTTCTACGGTGGCCTCGAGCTCAAGCTCCGTGTAAGGCGTAAATTTTTTGACCGATACTTCCGGGTTGCCAACGGGCCGGATGTTATGTTCCTGTATCGCGTGCCGATAGAGCTTTTCGGCCGCAGCATCAATAACTTCCGCATGTACTTTTTCGGTCCCGATCTCACGCTCGACGATATTGTTGGGTGCTTTCCCTTTGCGGAACCCGTCAGCTTCTACCGATTCCCGGAGTTTATTGTAAGTATTGCGGACCGTGGGTGATAGATCTTCTTCACCTGCGGTAATGGTCAATGTTACTTGATTACCGGTTTGTTGTATGGAGCTATTCATAAAAAGCTACTTTATCAGATGGAGGACAGACGCGCAATTAACGCAAAGTCTCACCGCAAATGCGACTACCCGTACACTTTCTCTAAGGCTACTCTAGCATGTTCGGGGTCTCGGTCGTACCATTCTTGGAACTGAGCCGG
>PXOU01000018.1 GCA_003022365.1 Candidatus Saccharibacteria bacterium QS_5_54_17 | reverse complement strand
CCGGCTCAGTTCCAAGAATGGTACGACCGAGACCCCGAACATGCTAGAGTAGCCTTAGAGAAAGTGTACGGGTAGTCGCATTTGCGGTGAGACTTTGCGAGTTTTGTAACAAGACTTAAGACATAGTAACATGTTATGAGATGGCTGATGAAAACCTTTTAGACCCCCCTATTAAAGAAGCGTTAATAGATATTCGAACTTCTCAAGAAGATGTTCATGAGTATGTAGAAACATTTCATGAAAAAATTATCGACAATTTCCCTGAAAAACAGATCAAGAGAGAACTTAGCGTAAGTCTTAGCAAAAAAAGCGAAGAGGAGAAACATGATTTAAGCCAAGAAGAGGCTGTTAAGGGTTATGCTTTCAAATCCTTAGATGGTAGTGAATTTGTTCAGGTAGATAATGATGGTTTCACATTTAGTTTCGTGGGCGACTACGAGGGATGGTCTAAATTTATTAATTTATTCAAGCCACTGTGGGAAGACTATGTTGATACTATGCAACCGGATTCAATCAGTAGAATAGGGGTGAGGTTTATAAATAAAATTGATATTCCAAGAAGCAAGACGTTGGATGATTACATCGTTACTTTACCAAGAACTAAAGATGATAAATCCTTCGTCTTAAGGGAAATGTTTATGAGGTTAGTATTCCCTGACAAAAACAATGAGAACAATATAGGCATATTAACAGAGGCAATCAACCCGAAAGAGGTAACAGAGAAAAGCATTCCTTTCATTATGGATGTAGATGTGTTTTGTGAAGAAATCTTTTCGATAGATTATGACGCTATGTCTAGTAAGCTTGAGGAACTTAGGACATATAAAAACCAAATATTCTTCAGCAGCATCACGGACGAAGCAATTGGAAAATTTAAAGAAAAAGGAAAGTAATACGATGGCGTTGGCGCTTTCTCCACACTTAAATTACGATGACGTGCTTGATAAAGGAATTAGAGATAATAAAGTTGAAACAGGTATCAGCGAAACAGCCCGTAATCTAAAAGAGGAATTCGATACTACAGAAGCTCATTACGAAAAACCGATTACGCGAACAACATTAAGAACCAGATTTTATAATTTGGCCGCCACTTGGGAGCATGAAACAATGCATCTTTCAGATATTCATAAGAAGTCTCTACACCCGGCTTATCAGGAAATTATTGGGATGGGCGAAGATGCATTACCTTTTATTTTTGAAGAATTTAAAAAAGCTACACGAGATTGGTTCTGGGCGTTAAATGCAATAACCGGAATTGACCCAATTCCTAAAGATGTAAGAGGAGACAAGGAAGCTATGGCGCGGATTTGGCTTGAGTGGGGAAGAACACACGGTTATGTACGATGAGCACATCGAAAAAATCTTCCCTGCTTTGAGAGGTTGTTACAAGGTAACAAGTCCTCAAGATGATAGATACAATTGTATTGCATGGGCTGCTGGCTCGACCAATAGGTGGTGGTGGCCAAGTCAGTTTTCTTATTGGCCGGAGGAAGCAGCACTTGAATGTACTATAGAGGCTTTCGAAGAAGTCTATAGACTACTGGACTATGAAGTTTGTGAAGACTCCAGTTTAGAGGATGGATATGAAAAGATTGCCATTTATGCTGATAGCCATGGCATACCAACACATGCGGCAAAACAACTACAAAATGGAAAATGGAGTAGTAAATTGGGTGGTTTTGAAGATATAGAACACGAGTCTCTATGGAGTCTTGAAGGTAATAATTATGGAAAAGTTGTTTTATTTATGAAAAAACCATATGAGACTAGTTAAATTACTTGGTTTCAAAAATCTAGCGCAACACCATTGATAATATCTCATCCGGCTTCTGGAAACCAAGCACCTTGCGGGGCCGGTCATTCAAAAGCGCTTGGACCCGCTTGACCTCCTCGTGGGACACCCGGGTGAAGTCAGTACCCTTGGGGAAGAACTGCCGGACGAGGCCGTTGGTATTCTCGCCTGCGCCGCGTTCCCAGGGCGATCCCTCGTGGGAGAAGTATACCTGCACGGGAGTGTCGAGGGCGAGCTGGATATGGTCGGCCATTTCCTTGCCCTGGTCGTAGGTGAGGGTCTTCCGGATGTCGTCGGGGAGAGTGGTGAGTGCTTCGGCGAACGCTTTCCGTACACTCTCGGCGTCAAAGGCGGTCAGCGGGACCAGGATGGTGTAGCGGGTCCGGCGTTCCACCAGGGTACCGAGGGCGGACTTGTTGTAGGCGCCCTTGATGATGTCGCCTTCCCAGTGGCCGGGAACCAAGCGCGGGATCACTTCCTCGGGGCGCTCGTCGATCATGGTCATATCCGGGATCTGGCCGCGCGTCTCGCCCTTTTTGGGGCGTCCCCGGCGAGCCGGGTGCAGATGGCCGTGCCGCAAGAGCCGCCGGAGTTCCTTGGACGGCTGGACGTACAGATACTGGTATATGGCTTCCGGTGAGATACGCATATCGATGTCCAGAGGATACTCCCTGCGGATACGCATGGCAATCTGTTGGGGTGACCACAGCTGGTGCAGCCTGGCGCGAACGTAATCCCACAACCGTTCATTACTCTCCAGCTACCCTCGATTCTCTCCCCAAAGTTTCCAGCTAGGCTTTCGCCAGCACGAGCTCCCGTTGCTCGAGCGGACTGTTCCAACCATACCGTTTCCGGGAACGATTGTTAAGAATATCCTCGACATCCTGTAGTTATTGAACGGTTATCCTTTGTAGTGTACAATTGTAATGTACACTTCAATTGTACACGAAGGAGGCACCCATGAGCACCAAGACCATTAAAGCGAGCGAACTTCGCAATCATTTCGGCAAGGAATTACAATCCCTCACCAAAGATGACATTCTGATCATCACCAAACGCGGCAAAGGGGATAAGGCTGTTATTGATTTAGAATTACTCAAGAAGTTAATAGACGAGGACCGGCGCCAGCAAGTGGAGCAGGCCTCGGATAATAGTGAGTTAGATGAGTGGACCAGAGCGTTCATTGAACAGTACCGTCCGGCTTTGGAAAACCTGGCTGAACGCTAAATGCGCCATCTGAGTGAACCGGATATCGTGTATATCCATGATCGCATAATCGATGCGACCGGTGGTGATTATGGCATACGTGACAAAAAACTGCTTGCCTCGATTTGTGAAAGGCCCAAGACCGCTTTATCCACCTTAGCTTCGCGAGTGTTTGTAATACAATATATTATGCAAACATAATGTAAAACCTATTGTGAATCAAGGCAATAATAGTGCAAGCATGTTTCTGCCGGACAGATACTGACGTGGTGGACCGGGTGCCGCTCAAGGAAGTGATAACTATCGCCCGTAAACACATCGATGTTGCGGGTTTGCAGAGTTATCGGCGTCCGACACACCCCGATCCTGAACGCCGGGGAACGCTTTTCCAGTTACTGGCCCAGATCATCATTTCGCAACGGGCGACACTCGATAACGAAATACGGGCGGCCGAGTCGCTATTTAAAGAGTATCCGCACCCGGCGGATATACGGACTGCTTCAGTCGAGAATATAGCTGAGAAGATACGGCCTGCCGGATTACAACGAAGCAAGGCAATGTCTCCAAGGGCGGTGACTGAGGCATGGGGTGAGGCGCCTGATGACGTAGAATCTGTGGTGACTATCATGGATGATGTGCGAGCTCGGGAATATTTGATGCAGTTACCGCGCGTTGGTAAGAAAACCGCCGATTGTATGCTGGAGCTAGGGCTCGGACGTACGGTGCTGCCGATCGAAACCAACATCCGCCAATTGGCGGATGTGCTCGGATATCGGCATACCAGATTAAACGATACCGAGTTGCAAATATTTTTGCAGTCGCAACTGGAGCAGACCAACGAGGCCTGCGCGGAAGCGCACGCGTTATTGCTTGGTTTGGGTCAGCGGCTTTGTGGCTCCAGGAATGCGTGCGAAGAGTGCCCGCTGTGTATAGAACGATATATATGACCCATATTACCTACTGGCCAGACGATTGATAGTTATGTCAAAAAATCTCGTTTTACGCTCAATAATGCATAGTAACTATGGGTATCTTAATGTGACAGAAACTTATTGAACAGCTCCTTGTCACTGTCACTGCCAAGACGTCACTGTTGAAATAAATTCAAAACAGGCTTTAACCCCGACCGATTGTCATCCCGGACCCCGATCCGGGATCGGTCTCGGAATTGCCTCTGAGCCTGAAATAGATCCTGAAACAAGTTCAGGATGACAGGTTTAGAGTCTGTTGCTTCTCACTCCCTGTTTTCTGTCTCCCCTCTACTGTCTGCTGTCTCCCGTCTACTCACCGTCTCCCGCTTACTTCTTACTCCCTGCTGCTTACTTCCTATTCCCGCTGCCGGGAGACTATACGGCCCGCTTGAGTCATGGACGGCTCGTTATACAATGAGGCCATGAGCGATTATTATCGAGGCAAACGCAGCAAAAACATGTACGATCCAGACGAGGGACAGCCGTTCAAACTGTCCCGGTCGCGGATCGACTTATTTATGGAATGTCCGCGGTGTTTTTACATCGACCGGCGGATGGGCGTCGATCGGCCGCCGGGGTACCCATTCGCGCTCAACTCGGCAGTTGATAATTTACTCAAAAACGAATTCGACGCCTTACGGGAAAAGGAAAGTACGCATCCCTTGATCAAGCATTTCGGTATCGATGCCCGCCCGGTCGCCCACGATATGCTGGATGAGTGGCGGGAAAACTTCAAAGGCGCCCAGTTCCACCACCAACCGACTAATTTCATCATAACCGGCGCCATCGACGATCTGTGGATCAACAGTAACGGCGAGTACATCGTGGTAGACTACAAGGCGACCGCCAAATCCGAACCGGTTAAAAAATTGGGAAACGCCGATCACCATAATAGATACCGGCGGCAGTTGGAAATTTACCAATGGCTACTCAGGCGGAATGGCCTCATTGTGTCCGATACCGGGTATTGGGTGTACTGTACCGGGCAACGGGATAAGGACAAGTTTGACGCCCGGATAGATTTTGACATTAACATCATTCCGCATAAGGGAAACGATGAGTGGGTGGAACCGATGATTTACCAGATCAAGCATACCCTCAACAGCGACCAAATGCCCCAACCTTCCGAGGAATGCGATTACTGCTTGTATTGGTATGAACGGGAAAAAATCGAGCAGACGGAGTCTGAGGCCAAGCAGCAGTAACGGGCGCTTTTCGCTGAGCATAGGCAATATGGTATACAATACCCGGCATGCAGGTGCTGCGTAAGCTGGGTGTCTCCCAGGAAAAAACCGCCCAGGTGGTCCAGATTGCTGTCGCCTCGGCGGTCATTATTGACTATTCGGTTTCGGAAACCATCAGCCAAACGGGCGGGGTCTGGTTTTATATACTGCCGGGTAGTATTATCGCGGTGGCGCTGGCCATCCCCGTCTCTGAAGACACGTCGCCCCGTACCAAAGTGATCTTGAGCCTCCTCCATTACGGCGTGGCGGGCATACTTCTGATCACGCTGACCGGTATCTTTGGCCCCTATTTCCAGTTTTTGATCCTGCTGGTGTTCGCCTCAGTGGTGTGGTTTCAAGTCCGGGGTATGGTGTATGGACTGCTGGCCGGATATGCAATCATTATCGCTGCCTTGTGGTGGGAGACCGCGGGCGGTGCTTCATATTCGCTCTCCCTTATCGGACTGTACGTCTTGGGACTCACCATCTTAGCTGTATTGTTTGAGCGTGTTACTGCCCGATACCGGCGGGAAACCACCCAGGCCCGGCAATTGCATGAAGATTATGATTTTGAGCGGACTCGGCTCCTAAGTCTGATTAATAGTATGGCCGACGCGGTGGTGGCCGTGACCAAAAGTGGTGAAATTTCGCTCTACAACGGAGCCGTGTTGGATCTGTTCAATACCAATCAAACGCTCCAGGGTAAGCCGTTCAAAGAACTGGTGCACCTGCAGGACGAAGATGGCCGCAATGTCGACGTATTGGATGAGGCGGCGCGCAAACGGGCACCGGTGGTGCGTGATGACCTCCGCTGGCGGGATGAAGACGGTTCAACCATCAATGTCTACACCAGCGTTTCACCGGTCTCCGCGGCGGGCAGCAGCCGCGAACACACCGGCTTCATCATCGTTATGCGCGACATTACCAAACAGAAAACACTGGATGAACAACGGGACGAATTCATATCGGTGACATCGCATGAGTTGCGGACGCCGATCGCGGTCGCCGAAGCCAACATATCGACCGCCTTGATGCCTGATTTTTCCGCTCCATTAACCAACAAAGGCAAGGAATTGCTTAATCAGGCTCATGAAAACATACTGTTTCTGAGCAATCTGGTCAATGATTTGAATATGCTGGCCAAGGCCGAGCAGGATCGGATCACGCTCGACTCCCAGCAGATTAGCCCGGCCGATTTTGTCCGGCGCATGGCCAAAAATCACCAAAAGCAAATTGACAAGCAGGAGTTGACGCTGGAAACCGAAATCGGGGATGACATACCAAACATCCGGACCAACCGCGACGCGCTCCGGGAAATACTCCAGAATTTCATTACCAATGCCATCAAATACACCCCAGAAGGGACCATCACGTTGCGCGTATATTGGAAATCGGATACCCAGGAAGTAGTGTTCGCGGTAGCAGACACCGGCATCGGCATGTCGAAAACCGACCAAAAGCACGTTTTCGAAAAGTTTTTCCGGTCCGAAGATTACCGGACGCGCCGGAGTGGCGGAACCGGCCTGGGGCTCTACATCATGAAACGTCTGGCCGAGCGGCTGAATGGCCGGATCTGGTTTGAAAGCAAGCTCAACAAAGGGTCAACATTTTACTGCGCCCTCCCGAGCCGGCCGTCCACATCAGATGACGCTGAGGCGGATGAAGCAGATGGAGATAGGTAAACAGGCTATATCAGCGCCCCGCGGGTTGTATTGACAATACAGGGGTTGGAGGGTAGTATTAGACAAAAGCCCCGCCGTGAGGCTTTTTTTATTGGGAGTTATTGATGCACGCGCTACTTAAGTATTTCAAGGAATCCTGGCAGGAACTGGAAAAGGTTTCCTGGCCGGATCGGAACACGGCTATGCGGTTGACCGGCGCGGTTATCGTGCTCTCGGCCATTGTCGGCATTTACATAGCCGCGGCGGATTTCATCCTGGTCGAATTGCTTGATCGCGTAATCTTAAGCTCATAGGAGCCAAACATGAGCCAGTCAGACAGTCAAAGGCAGTGGTACGCCATTCACACCTATTCCGGGTATGAGGATAAAGTGGCTGAAAACATCCACCAACGCAGTCAGGCGCTTGATCTCACCGACAAGATTTATGATGTCATCGTCCCTAAGGAAAAACAGATCCAGATCAAGAACGGCAAACGGAAAGTGGTGGAAAAGAAAATATTCCAGGGCTACGTACTGGTAGAAATGATTCTGGCCGAAGATTCCTGGTACATGGTGCGGAACACCCCCAACGTGACCGGCTTCGTAGGCAGTGGCGGCGATCCGGTACCGGTGGGCGAAGAGGAGATTCGTTCCATAAAGAAGCGGATGGGCGTGGAAGAACCCAAGCATAAAATCAACTTTTCCCAAGGCGAAGTCGTCAACATAACCGACGGTCCCTTCAAAGGCTTCGACGGCAACATTTCCGAAATTGATGAAGAAAAAGGCAAGATCAAAGTCCTGGTGAATATATTCGGACGTGAAACCCCAGTCGAGCTGGATAGTCTGCAAGTGGAGAAAGTGTAGGAGGCAATATGCAACCGGCAAAATCTGAGACACAGGCAATATTCTTGGGAGGCGTACTCCGCTGCTCCCGGCTGCGGCGATCGGAGGTTAGCTGTGGCTAAACAAAAAAAGGTCATCGCCAACATCAAGATGAAGGTTCCCGCCGGCAACGCTACGCCGGCACCGCCGGTGGGTTCCATCCTGGGCCAGTATGGAGTCAATATGATGGACTTCATCAACCCCTTTAACGAACAAACCCAGGGGCAAACGGGTAATCTTCCGGTGTACGTCACCGTCTACGAAGACCGCAGTTTCGACTTCATCGTCAAAGGGCGGCCGACTGATGAACTGATCATGGAGAAGTTGGGGCTGGATGGGGCTTCCGGGGAACCCCATCGCAACAAGGTCGGGACGCTGAGCCAGCAACAGTTGGAAGATATTGCGGGCACCAAACTGCCGGATCTGAATACCAACGATCCGGATACGGCCAAGAAAATCGTGGCCGGGTCGGCCCGGAGTATGGGGGTGGAAGTCGAGTCCTAGTTCGACAATTATCGGCCAACCATTTACAATTTCCCCCGAGATTTTTGATAAACGGGTGTGGAAGGTGTCGCCGGCACGCGGCACCGTTTGGACCACGATCCTGCTCGAGGCGAAATCGAGCAAGGGAGAAAGGAGTGAGCGCCTATGGCAGCGGAAGCCACCGATGAAACAAGAGACGTCACCGGAGAAGAGGTTTCCCCGGAAGTAACCGAGTCGGCTATCAAGAAAATGAAGCGCGGCGAGTTAAATGAGCTGGCCGCCCAGTACGGACTTAACCCGGACGACTATGCTCGCGCCGACCAACTCCGCAGCGCCATCTTTGAATACCTCCAAAGCCGGCAACAACCGGATGAGGAACCGGAAGCGGCGGCCAAAGAGCAGGCAACTGCAACTGAAGCGGCCGAGGAGCAAACGGCCGGTCCCAAGCCCAATCCGCCCCGGTTACGGATCCAGCGGCGCGGTAAAAAATACCGCGAGGCCCACAAGAAGATAGACAAAGACGCCTTCTACGGGCTCGAGGACGCCGCCAAGCTTTTGCCGGATACTTCGATCGTCAATTTCGATGCCGCCGCCGAACTGCACGTCAAACTCGGCGTTGACACCAAACAGGCGGACCAACTGGTGCGCGGTACGGTCGTGTTGCCCCATGGCAGCGGTAAGACCAAAACCGTCGCCGCCGTAGTCCCCGAAGGAAAAGAAAAAGAGGTCACACAAGCCGGCGCGGACGCGGCCGGCTACCAGAGCATGCTGGATAAGATCGCCAAAGGCGACATCGACTTCGACGTGTTAGTGGCGCACCCGGACGTCATGAAGGAGCTGAGTTCGCACGCCAAAACGCTCGGCCCGCAGGGGCTGATGCCCAACCCCAAGGCCGGTACGGTCAGTGACAACGTGGCAGAGACCGTCCAAGAACTGAAAAGCGGCCGGGTGGAATACCGAGTTGACCGGTATGGAAGTATACATCAGGTTGTCGGCCGGGTTAGTTTTTCGCCGCAACAGCTCCAGGAAAACGTCCTGGCGCTAATGCAGTCCATCCTCCAGGCCCGCCCCAGTTCTCTGAAGGGTACCTATCTCCGGAAAGCCTACTTGACCACCACCATGGGACCGAGTATCAAACTGGACACGGCGACAATTACTTGAATTTAGCCAGTTAAAGACGTACGTGTAGCGCCACTAGCTAGCTCACGGGTTGCCTTAATGTAACAAAAACTTATTGAACACCTCCTGGCTGTTTACTCACGGGGGAGGTATTCAATAAGCCCGGATCCCGATCCAATTGTCATCCCGGACCCCGATCCGGGATCAGTTTCGGATGTCACTGCGAACTTGGTTCGGAATCGGCTCTAAAACAGATCCTGAAACAAGTTCAGGATGACATATTCAGAAATGACATTTCGTCCGGTTTTAATTGCAGGGTTTTGATAATGATTCCGGGTTCTACGCCCGTGAACACCTCCTTGTTGTTTACTGCATCTGAGGTGTTCAATAAGCCGGGAGACTATACGGGATACTTGCCTGGCTATAGTTGAGTTGAGATACTAAAATCCAAGGACGCAGTATAAGGACGTGGCATGGATGAGGACTCCCAACATATAGATTCCGATATTTCCTTACGGGTAGAAGAGGGTGCTGACTATGACCCGGTACAGTTGGCGGGGAATGGTGTATATAGCGATCGGCAGATCAAAGAAGCGCTAGGGCAGGGTCATATCCGGATCTACCCCTTTGAGGAAGCAAATCTCAGCGGCACCAGCTATGATGTTCGCCTGGGAGAATATTTTTTCACTACCGATCGGTTGCAGAACAAGCCGGTATACAATCCCTATGATCCTGATGACGTGGCGCGTTATTTCGAATACCAAGCCAAGCGTGCCGAGCCGCACCAAGAGATCTGCCAGAAACGCGGCCTGGAGCCGTTTGCCAATATTCCCCCTGAGCATCCGGTTATTTTGTTGCAACCCCACGAGCGTATATTGGCCCATACCTATGAGTTTATCGGCATAAATCCGCCCGGCACCACCCAAATGCTGGCTCGTTCCACGACCGGCCGCAACGGCATCGTCGTCTGCAAGGATGCAGGCTGGGGTGACCCCGGTTACAAGGGCAGATGGACCATGGAGATCCAGAACGACAATCACGAAATGACCCCCTTGCCGGTCGGTGTTCGCATCGCCCAGATCGTTTTCTTGCGTAGCGGGCAAACCCAAGCCGATTACGGGCAGGAGGGGAAATATTATCAAAGCAGCACCTTAGCCGACGAAGTGCAGAAGTGGACTCCGGATATGATGCTGCCCCGTGCCTATACGGATGAAATACGACCACTCCCCCCATTGATTCCTCAAGAAGAGGAAAACAATGGCTGATAATGAACATCCCCCGCCCGCTGCTCCTGAATCGGAGGCGGAAGTCGGCCGAGGCAAATACATTGTGATCGAAGGGCCAGAAGCGGTCGGCAAAAGTACCCAAGTGGATTGGCTGGTCGACGCCTTGGCCGCCCGGAACATCGTGGCCCGTTCGGACATCCGCGAACCCGGCGGCAGCCCGATCGGAGAACAGATTCGCGGTATTTTAAAAGATGATAATCTGCCGCGGAGCCCGCTTGCCAATTTATATCTCTTCAATGCCGCCCGGACCCAGACGCTGGAGGTTATCGAAGCAGAACTAAAGCAGGGCAAATGGGTGGTATCTGATCGCAATCATTGGTCGTCATACGCCTACCAGGTATGGGGTGAAGGCGTCGACGCCGATGTTTTCGAGCAGATCACTGCTCCCTTAAAACACAAATTAGAACCCGATATGACCGTCTTCTTGATGACTTCCCGGGAGAAGCAGCAGGAACGCCTCCAAGAACGCGGGGATGACGACTACTTCCAAAGTCAAGATAGCCATTTCCACGCCCGGGTACGAGCGGGGTATCTCGAGGCAGCAGAGGGACGGGCCGGGTTAATCGATGGGGAAGGGACTCGGGAGGAAGTTCATCAGCGGGTGCAAGCTTTCATCTCCGGGATTATAGGTGGCCGGGGCGATTATGTCGCCGAGACATACCAAGAGACTGCCCAAGCAATACACGCCCAAGCTAGGCGAAAGTATAACCCGGCACCCGGTAGTTTCGGGGCAACCTGATGGGATATAATATGTTGTGGGAGACGTTCGAGATATTGGCAAGATAAGGAGGCGTATATGCGTGGAGAACATCTGGCTATCAATGAAGTCGCGACCAACGAAGTCGCTACTAACGAAGTCAACGACCCCGAAGAAATTCAAGACCGCCAAGAAGTCAATGACCCCCGAGCATTAGAAGCGGTAACCCAGCGTTATCAAGAGGCGGAAAACCGCGGCGTCTTCGAATCGCTGAATGATTATATCGGCCGGGACAGCGAAACCGGCGAACTTATCCGTACCCCGGAAGGCGAACACTATTTACAGCAAGTGGTGACGGATACGCAGGGGGATGTATATACCTTTTATCCCGAAAATATTAACCCGGTTATTGTGGCGGCGGCGATGGCACGTTTGAGCCGCTGTCCTCATGATATGCGGAACCTGATTCTGAAAGAGTTTAGCCTCCAAGAAGGCAAAGAAGAAGATGTACTCCGCCGGGTGGTGACCCAATACGGCGATGACTCGGTAGCTCAACTACACGGTGGGTTACCGGTGGTGGTAGAAAATGCCTCCAATCTGTTGACCAAACAGTTGGAATGGCCGCGTATCGGCGCCTATCTTGAGCAGTCCACCCGGTATATCTATTTCGACCAGAAAGTGGACGGGAAATATCGTTACCATACCCCCGATCATCTACCGGAAGAATTACGTGACAGCTATGAGGAGACCATGGACGATTTGTTTGACTCCTATTCGGACATCGTCAGAGCCATGTACGATTATTATGCCGCCCAAAGCGACACGCCGGAGGCGGAACGCGACAACGCCTGGTGGATGGCCATACGCGGTAAGGCTTGTGACGCGGCGCGGAGCCTATTGCCGGTCGCCACCACTGCCACGGTCGGCATTTCCTCGCCGGCCCAGTCGATCGATAATTTGATTATGCAGTTGCGCTCGCACGATCTGCCTGAGATGCAGGAAGCCGGCGATCAAATACTGGAGGAAGTACGCAAGACCTCGGCCATATTCTTTGAGCGGACCGATATGGAAAACCGGGGCGAGGCGATAACCGACCATCGCCGCCACAGCCGGCAGGCCATGCGGCAGCTGGGCCGGGCGGCTTTACGATCATATGAACAGCAAGAAACCGCCAATACAGTTGATATGGTGGACTATTATCCCGCCAATGAGCACGACATGGTGCCCTATTTACTCTACACCCATGCTCCCGCTGGATTGTCACTGGAAGATATCGCCCGACAAGTATCCGAATGGAGCGAGGAAGAACAAGCCGCGGTCCTGGACGTGTATGCCGGAGAACGTGGCAATCGCCGGCATAAGCCCGGGCGCGCCTTCGAGCATGCCGGTTATGTGTTCGATGTGGTGTGTGATTACGGCGCCTTCCGTGATCTCCATCGCCATCGCATGGTGGACGGTATGGAGTGGCAAAATTTATCTCCCATGCTCGGCCATGACATCCCCGAAGACATTCAAGCCGCCGGGATGGCGGAAACCTATCAAGCGGCATTGGACGCCCGCCGGGAACTCTACGGGCAATTGATGGACGCCGGATATGAGCAGGAAGCCCAGTACGCCACGCTTATGGGTGATAAAATGCGCTGGAAAATGGAAGTCAACGCCCGGGCGGCCTTCCATCTGATCGAACTCCGCACACAACCGGCCGGACACCCCAGTTATCGGCGCATCGCCAATGCCATGCATGAGAAAATCAGCTCCGTGCACCCCAAGATCGGGGAACTGATGATTTTCGTTAATCAAACTGATGACGATCCGGCCATCAGCCGGGAGCAACAACTCCGGCGCATCCAAGCAAAAGCCCGGCAGCTGGGGTTGAGTGAGGAAGATATATTAATCGAGGAATAGGATTGGGCGGTTATAATTCGGCTCGCTCATAGAGCGGATCCTGGTCATAGAAGACTGCCCAGCGTTGATCGCCGTAGCTATAATGCCACCACTCGGACGGCAAGTTGGCAAATCCGGCTTCCAGCATAGTACGGGTGAGGAGTTGCCGGTTCGCCGCTTGCTCATCCGTTAAGCCGTCCGTGCAGTCCGTCCATGAGGCGTCCCCGGCCATGTTGATGGGGCTTCCCATGTCAATTTGTTGGTTTGAGGTGGTCTCAAGCAAGGTGATATCTATGGTGCCGCCGCTACTATGCGGCGGTGTATTTACCTCAGGGTCGGTCACGAATTGCAGGGTGTATTCGTAGACTTGGGTTTTCGTCATGTCAGGGTTCTGGGCATGGATGTTTTCCAATTCTTTCTGAAACAGGTTTTTCTGTACCTCCACGGGACGGACCGAAGCCTTTAATATGATTCGATAAGCCTCGGGCAAGTTGTCCCGGGCTGCCAATAAACGCTGAAAGGCCGTTTTCCGTAACGCCAGGTCAAATTCGGGGTGGTGCTCTTGGTAGCGGCGCGTTTCTTCCCCTTCAGCATCAAGTTGGTCCTCCTCCCAAAATGGTTGACAGACAATGCCGGCGGATTCGATCTCACCGCGCATAACCAGCGGTTCGTCCTGATGGGTAAAGTCTGTCTTAGATGCCAACAACGGCCGTGCCAGGTAATAGTGGTGCCGCTGGGAGATCGGAATTTGTGCCAATTCATCGAAGCTGTGGATAAAACGTTTTTGGAACCCGGGCATAGAAAACCTTTCCTTGTTATGAATCCTTGGTGATTTTTTTATACCTTTTATGCAACTCTTTGTACAATTGCGCTGCCTGGCGAGCGCTCATATGTCCCGTGTCCGGGTGAATATAGACGCCCTCTCCGCCCAAGGCAGTCGAGTCGTAATGGGAAAGGCGATTTTTGTCGGTGACATCAGTGAATAATTCGCCTAAGTTCTCCAGTAGTTTATCCCGTTGTTGATGCATATGTTCCAAATCAGATTTGAGCCCGGTCTTTTCCCCGGAATCCCGGGTTTGCTGCAGCCGTTGTCTGCTTTGTTCCATCCAAGCACAGACCTGCATCAGTTCATCCAGTTCCGGCTGCTGGCTCCCGGGCACCACAAATTTAAAATGGGCGGTCGGCACCACGTGGAAGCGAAGCGTTTCGGGTAATTGGTCGGCGAAAGAAGCTTGCTGTTTGATACGTGCGTAGAATTGTTGCAGCGTATGTTGTAATTCTTGCTGCTGGGCGTACTTGATCATATCCGGACCGGATAGATGGTAGACGTCCGCCGCCTGGGTTTCCAGGGCCTCAACAACGCCGTATTGTAATACGTTGAATTGGTTGGGGATAATCACACCGGATTCATCGGAGTCTATACCGAACCAGCCGTAGTTTTCCACGCATCGAGCGGGATCAGCGTGTTCGGGCAATTTACTGACGGTTCCTTGGGGCGATACTCTTCTATTAAGGGAATTTAAAAAGTCCTCATCGCCTCCTAATATGTCAAGCATTTCAGCGGTCACCGCCTGGTGGCGTTGTAGGTAATGGCTGTGCGTTTGGCTGGGAGTGTGGGGGAATACCTCCCGCAGCGAATTAAGGTGTAAGTCGACCGCATACTTGCCTGCCTGTTGCCGCACCCGTTCGTCCAAATTTTCGGGCATCTGTTCGATTTCCAGATGCGTGGCCATCCGGTAGGGGTGCTCTTCCCGCTCCAGGAGCGGGTGGGACTCGCGGGCCCGGATGAGAACCTCGGGCCGATAGTTCCGGTCGGTTCCGGGTCCGTTGCTGGGAGCGATGGTGCGGTCGTAGAGCACCGTGGGGAGTCCATGCTCGAAAACGGCGACATTAGAGCTATATTGGTTGCCGACATGAGCTGACCGCAGCACCGAAGCTTGGGCGGTTTTTTCAGCCAGCTCGTTCAAGGAGATGTCTTCATCGACGGTGATCTCAAAGGCGTAATTGCTGGGCGGTTGCTCGTAGGATTGCGCTTCGAAATCCATAAGTGGGTTTGCTCCACTTGAGTGAGGCGCTTCTTGATTGGCACTCATATTGTCCTCCTCCGCTCACATAAAAAATCCGGACTTCGTTTTGGTTGAAGCCCGGAGGAGTAATTTATTAACTTTTGCTCAGGCTTCAACCCATCACCTTATCCACAATAAGCAACAGTCCGAAGTTCCGGACCTGGCTGCCGTGGACGGGTAATATGATGGGTTGATTCCTCATGGACTAGAAGCTAGTTGTCCCGTCCCCGGATTGTCAATACCGCCCCTCACCCACCTTGCGATTGACATATCCGGCGCAACCGCGTAGGATAGGCTATGGTTACACCAAAGACAGCAGCTGCTCTGATATAGGGCTTAATAGGCTGCCGAGGTTTGCAAACATTTTTAGGTGTTGGTTGCCAGAAACCAACGCAGGAAAGCGCAAGTTTCGTGTATGTCTTTGGCGGTCGAGGCCAAAGTTTTTTAATCTGAAGGGGTGTCTAGATGGCCAAAACACGCCAACAAAAACAAGCCCAGGTCGAGGTACTCACCCAGGAACTCACCCGATCCGCCATGACGGTGGTGGTCGCCTATTCGGGTATGTCGGTTAAGCAGGCTGAAGAATTACGCGCAGAAGCCAAAAACAACAACGGCAATTTCCGGGTGGTCAAAAACGCCATGTTCAAACTGGCAGCCTCCCGTGTCTACAGCCAATTGGATATCGCCGACATCACCGGACCCGTAGCGGTCATTACCGGCTACGACGATCAAGTCATGCCGGCCAAAACCGCGGTTAATTATGCCCGGGAGTACCAGATTCTGGAACCGATTGCCGGCGTGAACGGGTTTGGTCAACGCTTGAGCGCGGATGAGATCAAACGACTGGCTTCGCTGCCATCACGCCAGGAGCTACAGGGCCAGTTGGTCGGTACTTTGGCGGCGCCGCTGAGCGGGGTAGTCACGACACTGGGCGGCAATTTGCGGGGCCTGGTAACGGCTTTGGATAGTATTTCCGGGGCCCAAGAGCAGTCAGCTGGCTGATAAATCTAATAAACTATAAAGGAGTATACTATGGCTGAACAGAGCAAATCACAAGCAAGCAAAAAGAAACAAGACCAAAAACAAGACGACACACAAGACGAGAATAAACAGGACGAGGGGCAGGCCGAGCAGGCCGAAGAATTCCAAGAGCAAACCGCTACCCCGGATGAAACCTCGGCCGGAGAGAACACCGAGACAGAAGTTCCGGAGAAATTCCAAGAGCTGGTGGGGCAAATCGAGTCACTTTCGGCTCTGGACTTAAGCGAGTTGGTCAAGGTACTGGAAGACCGTTTCGGGGTATCCGCCTCAGCACCGGTAGCCGCGGCGCCCGCAGCAGCGGGAGCTGCCGAAGGCGGTGAAGAAGGCGGTGGTGAAGAACAGAGCGAATTCACCATTACCTTGCAGGATCCGGGATCTGATAAGATCAACGTGATCAAGGTTGTCCGTGAGATAACCGGCGAAGGGTTGGCCGAAAGCAAGGCTATGGTGGAAGGCGTTCCCAAGGCGTTGAAGGAAAACGCCTCCAAGGATGAGGCCGAGGACGCCAAGCAGAAACTCGAGGATGCCGGCGCCACTGTCGAACTTTCCTAACCAGAAAATGGTCCATTCCCGGATCGAGGTCCGGGATGAAGGGAACAGGTAGTAAGCAGCAAGAAGTAAGAAGCAAGTGAAAAAGTACAAAGCCTCTTTGTCACTGCGAACCTCCTCCGTCATTCGTCACTGCGAACCTGCCTTGCCGGTAGGCAGGCTTGTTTCGGAATCGGCTCTGAAATAGATCCTGAAATAAATTCAGAGCCTGTCCTGAACTTGTTTCAGGAATGACAATTACCGGATCGGGGTTCCGGATGTTAATTGCCGGGTGAGCGGACCCCCCCCCAACCAAACCGACGCCCTGTAGATAGTCTGCATAGCACACGTATGCGAGGCCGGCACGTGTGCTCGGCTTGTATAAATATTTTGACTCATGCATAATAGAGCTGGTAAGGTGTGAGGAGATAAGGCGTCGGGAGCTTTATTCTACGTTTTTGATTTAAAAAGGACACAAACATGGCGGAAATAGCGGATAAACAGATTAAGCGGCTTCGGAGCCTGTTGCACGAAGCCGAGACCAACGTGGCGGCAGCCAAAGAACTGCTTATCAGCCTGGTCGGCGAGGAGGAAGCCGAAACCACCCCAGCGACCGAACAAGCCGGCAAGGTTATCGAAGGTGTCTTCGATGGACAGAACATGATCGGCCCGGACGGAAAAACCTTCCCGGTGCCGGCCAACTATGCGTCGAAATCAAAACTTGTTCAGGGTGACATTTTGAAACTCACCATAGCCGAAGACGGCACCTTCATATATAAGCAAATCGGGCCGGTGCCGCGCCAAAAAGTGATCGGCACGGTCGAACAAAAGGGCGGGCAATACTTCATCAACGTTGACGACAGCGAATACCGGGTGCTCATGGCCAGCGTAACCTACTTCAAAGCCCAACCGGGCGATCAAGTTACCGCGGTCATCCCCGAAGAAGAAAATGCCGAGTGGGCCGCCATCGAAGCCGCCATAACCGGCTGATATAGGCGACCGGACCACCGGGGCAAAAAAGACTGAAAGCAAACCAAAAAGCAGGCGAGGTGTGTGCCTACTTAATCGGCCTTAGTGTAACAGAAACGTATTGAACAGCTCCTTGCTGTTTACTGTGGAGGAGGTAGTCAGTAGAGGGGTAGACGGTAGACAGGGAGTGAGAAGCAATAGGCTCTGAAACTGTCATCCTGAACTTGTTTCAGGATCCGTTTCAGAGCTGGTTCCGAACTAAATTGGCAGTGACCTCCGAAAATTGATCTCGGATCGGGGTCCGGGATCGTTTCCCTGTTGCAGAATGTCATTCCGAACCAAGTTCGGAATGACAAAGAGAGGAGGCAGGAATAACACACTTTTATTTCCACTTGCTTCTTACTTCTTACTGCTTGCTTCCTATTCTCGCTGCCGGGAGACTATACGATTGGCTGGAAAAACAGGCCCAATTACGGCATACTGGTATCAGTGTAAGAGGTAATATAAACGGTGGATTCTCTCGCTCTGTACCGGAAGTACCGCAGCCAAAATTTTGATCAATTGATCGGGCAGGAGCACGTGGCGACCACGCTGGAAAATGCCTTGACCAAGGGCCGGGTTTCGCACGCCTATGTATTTACCGGTCCCCGGGGAACCGGCAAAACCAGCGCGGCCCGGATTTTCGCCCGCCGGCTGAACCGGCTGGAAGACACCAGCCATGAGGTGGACATCATTGAGATCGATGCCGCCAGCAATAACGGCATCGATGAAATCCGCGAGCTCCGGGAAAAGGTGCACGTGGCGCCCAATTACCTGGATTACAAAGTCTATATCATCGACGAAGTGCATATGCTCAGCGGTGCCGCTTTCAACGCCTTGCTGAAAACGCTGGAAGAGCCGCCAGCCCACGCTATTTTCATTTTAGCCACCACCGAACCGCACAAACTGCCCCAAACCATTACCTCGCGCACCCAGCACTTTCCGTTTTATCCGGTTTCTACCCAGGTGCTGGGGCAGCATTTGCACACCATTGCTGAAGCCGAGGATATCGCCATTGACGATCAAGCGCTCCGGCTTTTGGCTGAGCTGGGGGAGGGGAGCGTACGGGATAGCATCAGTCTATTGGATCAATTAGCGGGCACTGATGAACGCATTACTACCGATCACGTCTATTCAGTAGTCGGTATCGCCCAGCATGAGCACATCCGCCAACTGATGGAAGCCGCCATCGACCAGAAACCGGAAGAAATGATCCGCTTATTGGATGAAATGCTGGATAGCGGCGCCGCAACGGGAAATGTTTTAAAACAACTGCAGGAGGCGACGCGCCGCTACATACGCCAACACCTAAAAGACAGCGATATGCGGTTATATAACGCCCGGCAGCTGCTGTCCGAGTTGAGCAGTATCCCCCATAATGTCGCCGATTTGGGAGTTTCCATAGAGTCGGCGTTGCTGCGCATCAGCTACCAGGCGGGAGCACCCGACTCCAAAACCCAAGCAACCGATGATTTCCGGCAACAGGCGGCTTCCACCCCGAAGCAAACCCGGCAAAAATCGCCTAAGAAACGGCGAGGATCATCGTCGGCTCCCCAAAAGGCGAGCCAACAGCCATCGACTCACCACGGACAGTCAACGGATGCCGGGTCGAAAGGCGCCGGGCAACCGGCGGCCCCGACCGACTCGGTATGGGTGAAAGCTTTAAGTTTGATCAAGCAACAAAACACCTCGCTGTATGGGTTAGTCCGGAACACGCAGGTGGATTTCAGCCCGGAAGGATGCACCATGACGGCCCGATTTAGGTTCCATCACCGGCGTTTACGCGAACACCACAATTTTACGACCATCAAAGACGCCTTGGAGCAGGCTCACGGCGGGGCGGTGCCGCTTGATATCGTACTCGCCTCCTCGAGCCAGCAAGCGGCCGGAAGTAGCCGGGCGAACGGCGAAGATGATGAGAGCATCAAACAGGTATTTGATATTCTGGGCGGGGAGATCGTATGAGCAGCAAAGGGAAGCGTCGTGGCTGAGGAAGAAACGCCCACCCTACCACCGCAGAATATCCAGGCCGAAAGCAGTTTGCTGGGCAGTATCCTGCTGGAGGCGGATGCCATAACCAAAATCGCCGATACCGTCGGATCGGATGATTTTTATGAACAGCGGCACGGGGTGATATTCCGCGCTATGTTGGAACTGTATGAAAAGCGGCAGCCAATCGATGTCTTAACGCTGACCGACAAACTCGAGAGCAGCGGCGTCATCGACGATGTCGGCGGCGCCGGCTACATAACCGAGCTATCCAACTCGGTTCCCAGCGCCGCCCACGTGCACTACTACGGGGATATCGTCAGCAAGAAAGCGACGCTCAGGCGGCTGATCACCGCGGCGGGAGAAATTACCCAGCTGGGCTACAGTGGCAGCGACGACACCGATGAACTGCTGGATAAGGCCGAGCAGCTCCTCTACAACGTCTCCGAACACAAAACCGGTAAAGGGTTTCGGGCCATCAGTGACGTGCTCAGCGAAAGTTTCGACCGGATAGAAGAGTTGAATAAAAGCGACGGCAAACTCCGGGGTGTGGCCAGCGGATTTTCCAGTCTGGATAATATTTTGGCCGGTTTTCAGAATTCTGATCTGTTGGTGCTGGCCGCCCGACCGGCCATGGGCAAATCTACCTTCGCGCTGAACCTGGCCCATCACGTGGCGGCAACCGACGGCGTGCCGGTGGGTATCTTCAGTCTGGAAATGAGCCAGGAGCAACTGGTAGATCGCATGCTGAGTGCTGAATCGGGCGTGGACTCCTGGAAGCTCCGGACGGGGAATCTCAGTGACGATGATTTCGCCCAGATCGGGATTGCCTACGGCAGTTTGTCCGAAGCGCCCGTTTTTATTGACGATACGCCGATGCTCAATGTCATGGAAATCCGCACCAAAGCCCGGCGCATCCAGAACGAACACGGGTTGGGCATGATCATCATAGACTACCTACAGCTGATGAGTAGCCAGGGGAAATACGGCGATAACCGGGTGCAGGAGGTTTCCGAAATTTCCCGGGGACTCAAAGGCCTGGCACGGGAATTAAATGTGCCGGTGGTGGCGCTGAGCCAGCTATCCCGGACGGTGGAACAGCGAAATCCGCAAATCCCGCAGTTGGCCGATCTGCGTGAATCAGGTTCCATCGAGCAGGACGCCGATGTCGTACTATTTTTGTACCGGGAAGATTATTACAATCCGGAGACCGACCGCGAGCACTTAACCGATTTATTTGTCAAAAAGCACCGTAACGGGCCGACCGGGCAGGTAGAACTGTACTTCCACGGAGAAATGCAGTTATTCCGGCAAGTAGACAGGAAACACGATGATGCAAAAAACAAAGGATAGTTACGCGCCGTTGCAGGAAGAAGGCAAACAGGTCGGCAAATTCGGAATTACCGGCATCATCAATACCCTGATCGACTTCGCCGTATTTAACCTCGCTTTTGGGGTGCTCGGCTGGGCGGCCATTCCGGCCCACTTGCTCTCGACCACGCTGGCCATGATGTTCAGTTTCATCGCCAACAAGACCTACGTGTTCGGCTCCCGCTCCCGGCAGGTTCTGGTCCAGGCCGCCCTGTTCGTGTTGGTGACGGCGGCCGGTTTGTACCTCATCCAGACCGGTGTCCTCACCTTTTTGTTGTTTGTGTGGGAAGCGCCGCTGGCACTGGCGTATACCGGGGTCACCGTTCTCGGGTTGGACGGCCTATTGAGCCAGGATTTCGTCTTTAACAACGCCGCCAAAATAGTCGCCACCGTTTTCAGTATGGTGTGGAATTACCTGTTATACCGGAACGTGGTATTCAATGACCGCCGCAGCCACATTTTCGACGCCATCGGAGATTGGTTCGCCGATTACCGGCACTATCTGCTATTGGCCGGCGTGCTGGCGCTGGCGGGGGTATTCAGACTATGGCAACTGGACACCTTGCCGCCCGGCCTCCATCCGGGAGAGGCGACTGATGGACTGATTGCCGCCCGGGTTGCCGGCGGCAATCCGGGCACGCTGAATCAGACTACGGCTCTGGTGGGAGCACCCTACCTGTTGTTGCAGACGGCCAGCGTATTTCTGCTGGGGAAAACGGTTTTAGCGCTGCGGATAGTTTCGGCTATACTCGGCATCCTGGCGGTACTGCTGACCTATCTGGCGGCCCAGGCATGGTTTAGCCGGCGGACGGCCTTGGTAGCCGCTTTTTTGATGGCAAGCGCCCCATGGGCGCTGCATATCAGTAGACTCAGCGATTATACGGCCCTCGTTCCGGTGCTGGTGCCGCTGGGCATGTGGGCGGTCGCCCGGGCGCTCCGCAGCAATAAAGCATTATGGTATGTCGCAGCCGGCCTCACCCTGGGTGGGCTGTGGTATGGTGGTGTGCCGTATTATACGTGGATCGTGTTGTTGCTGCTCCTGGGTATATTCGCTCGGCGATACTACCGGGACCGCATGAAATACTCCGGACAACCGATTTTGATCGTGCTTTTGAGTATGGCGATTGCCGGAGCGCCACGTATCGTATTCGCTGCATTGGGTGGCGGGGTCGAACGGTTACGGGAGGTAGGTGAAGCGGTGGTGCTTGCAGCGCAAACCCCGGTTTTAACCGGTCGGGAGCTTTTGTTAAACGGGATTGCCGGACTGGGGTTGTTCCACATCCGGGGCGATCAATCCCTGTTGCATAATTTACCAGGCATGCCGCTTTTGGGCGGTGTGGTGGGGGTCCTGTTCGTGTTGGGGGTGTTATTAGCGCTCCGACGTTTCCGGGACATCCGGTACGGGGCTTTGGTGATAATGCTGGCGAGCCTATTCCTGGTCAACCTTTTCGGGGCCGGCCAGCCCGCTGCCGCCCGGAATGTTGCCATGTTGCCGATTGCCTGCATCCTGGCTGCCGTGGGGTTGAGTGAGTTATTTGCCCGGTGGCGCGGGGTGTTCCCGCGGAACGTTTTGGCCTTGCAGTTGGCCGTGGGGATGATTCTGCTCACGCTGGGGGTATCGACGTTCTATAATTGGCAACACTATTTTGTGGCCTGGGCCAATACCCCGGAAGTATTCACCGCTTACCATGAGCGCCATGTCCGGGCTGCCCGATATGTCCGCGACCGGGAATTGCCGGCGGGAACGGTCGTGGTGGTTGACAGACGGGGGAAACCAATTGTCCGCTATCTCACCCGGGACGATTACCGGTTTGTTCCGCCGGGCGCCTCCCAGCGGGCTGCCAACAACTCGGATGCGCCTATCATCGTGCCTCGAAGTGAAACCACCGGGCAGGTGCGCTTCCCCGGCTACCAAGCCGAACACGTCTATTCCCAAAAACGGCCTGACACCATACTATTCACCGTATATACACCATGAAGACCCCGGAATTAAGCATCGTGATACCGGCCTTTCATGAAGCCGACCGGATCGGGGGATCTCTGGATGTCCTGGCTGCCTATGTAAACAGTGATCTGTTTGAAAGTGTGGAAGTTATCGTGGTGGCAGCCGATAGCCGGGACGGCACTGCCGATATTGCCCGGAGCAAACGGAGCATGTTCCCGGAGCTCCGGGTATTCGAGTTATCCCGCGGGCGGGGAAAAGGGGCTGATGTTGCCTATGGTATGGAACGCGGGAGGGGACGATACCGGATGTTTATGGATGCCGATTTGGCAACGCCGCTGCATTACTTATACACGCTCAAGGAGCAAATGGGCTCAGACGCGGATGCCATTATCGCCGTCCGTGATCTCGCCCGATCACACCAAGGGCTGCGCAAAATGATATCCAGTTTGGGAAATGCCGTAATCCGCTGGGTATTGGGCGAGTCGGTGCCGGATACCCAATGCGGGTTCAAGGCGTTTAGAAGCGACGTTGCCGAAACCATTTTCCCGCGGCAGACCATAGGCGGCTGGGGGTTTGATATTGAACTGCTGGCGATCACCAAACAGCACGGCTACGCCATTACCACTATCCCCGTGCCGGATTGGCAGGATGTCGGCGGCAGCGCGCTGGGAAATACCCCGATAGCGGCCGCGTTTTCCACGCTCCGGGATCTGGTTATGATCAAATGGCGTATGTGGACGCGTCGGTATGAATAAACCAAAACTTACCCGACTCACTAGCTCAAAGTCTAGGGACATGTGTTGGGTGGTGGCAGTGCTGGCTGTCTCGGCCGGACTGCAACTGAGCAATGCTACCCGGTTCAGCTTCTGGCATGACGAGAGTTTCAGCGTGGTGTTGGCTACGCGGGATGTGTTCGACATCATCGCCACCACGGCCGGCGATGTACACCCGCCGTTGTACTATCTGCTCCTGCACGGGTGGATGTCGGTAGTCGGGCAAAGCGATTTGGCCATCCGCGGTTTGAGCATCCTGTTTTTACTGTTGAGCCTGCTGGTGCTTTTTCTGATATTACGACGGTGGATCCATCCGGTGGCGGCCCGGTGGGGTATGGCGATTGCCGCGGTCGGTCCGTTCTTGCTGCGGTACGGCATCGAGGCGCGGATGTATACGCTGGGGGCGTTGCTGGTGATCGGCAGCACCTGGTTTTTATTGAAGTATCTGGCCGAACGGAGGCGGAAACAGGCGGCGGGCTACGGGCTCTGCCTGGCAGCGGCGCTATATACCCACTATTTCGTCTTTCCCGTCATCCTCGTGCACGGATTGTTTATCTACCGATGGCAAACGGGAAGCTTCGTCCCCGCATGGGAGCGGATCCGGGCCTGCTTGAAATACCAGCGGTGGTGGTTGGTTGTCTTGGGCGGAGCGCTTTTGCTGTTCTCACCATGGGTGCCGATCGCGGTGCATCAGACCGTCACTGTCAGCGGCGGCTTCTGGATATCCGAGGAAAGCATACTCGACCCGTTGCATACGCTCATCTTTTTCCAGAGTAATATCGGCGCCAGCTTACTGACGTGGTGGCAGCAGGTTCTCTTCGGGGTAACATTTCTTTTTATGGGGGGCATGGTATATGCGGCGCACCGGGCGAACCCCCAACATCGGCCGTATATATGGCTGTTGTTGGGAGGGGCGATTATGCCGCTTTTGGTGATTCTGGTTGCTTCTACCGCCTTTTCCAGCAGCGCCATTTACGTTGATCGGTATTTCGTGTTTTTCGGGTTGTTTTGGTATGGCCTGCTGGGAGTGACGCTCTGGCTTATGGGGAATAGGCCCATTTACCGCGTGGCTTTGGCAGGGATTATCGCCGTGCAATTGGCTATCGGTATATACATGTTCTACCACCCGGGCAATTACGCCTGGGACCGCAGTCCCGCCCATGACATGAAAGCTACCATGGGAGTGTTGAACGGGCGGCACCAGCCCGGCGAAAAGATACATGTGGCCAGCGGGCGTTTGTATATGTTCTTCGACGCCACCCACTACAACCAAACCGGAGCCACGGTGCGGGTGGCGGATCCCGGTTACGACCATGGGAATGCCAGCATCATTAGCGGCAGGGAAGACCGTTTGTTGCGCCAACTATCCGACTACCAAGCCGGGGAAACCGTCTGGCTGATCGCCCCGCGCGAGGATCAGCCGGATGTACCCGACTACTGGCAGCCGGCCAGCCGGGAGTTTACCTTTAACAAAGCGATTCTGCAGAAGTTCCGGGTTCGAGGGCGCGGCTAACCCGCCCGCCGGAGCAAAGATGTTACAATAGGCGGGTAATATAATGAGAGGTAGCAAGATATGCAGCCGAGCGGTATGAATCCCAAACAAGCTATGCAGATGCGCAAGATGCAAAAAGAGCTCGCCAAAGAGGTTGCCGAAGTCGAGGCCGGTGACGGAGCGGTCAAGATCCAGATTAACGGTGAGCAAAAAGTCAAAGATGTCACCTTGGACCCCGAGCGAACGCAGGATCAGGAAAAGCTGGAGAAATGGTTGGAATCCGCCATTACCCAGGCCATCAGCAAATCCCAGCAAATCGCGGCCGATAAAATGAAGAGTATGGGCGGAGACCTGGATCTGGGAATGTAGTCATGCCGCAAGCACTCTCGGATCTGATCGACGAGTTGACCAAGCTTCCCGGCATCGGTCCGCGCACCGCGGAACGGCTGGCCATGTACATACTCCGGCAGGGGGAGCAGTCCGCCAGTGATCTAGCCAACGCCTTACTCAGTCTCCATGAAGGCGTACGCGAGTGCCAGGTGTGCCATAATTTAACCGCTGAAGAGACGTGCGGGGTGTGTGATGACCAAAGCCGCGACGAATCCGTCCTGGCTATCGTGGAGGACGCCCTGGACGTGATCGCCCTGGAGCGCACCAGTTCATTCACGGGTAGGTACCACGTACTGGGCGGCATTATATCCCCGGTTGACGGCGTCGGGCCGGAGCAAATCAATCTGCAAACGCTTAAAAAACGCGTGGAAGGCTCGCCGGTAACGGAACTCATCCTGGCTACCAACCCCAGCGTGGAGGGGGAGGCTACCGCGCATTACATCCGCCGGATGCTCCCCGATGTGTCCATTACCCGTTTGGCCCGCGGCCTCCCTATGGGCAGCGACTTGGAATACGCCGACGAAACGACGCTGACTCGGGCGCTGGAAGGACGGCAATCGCTATGAGGTATACCCGGGCGCAATTGGACGATTTCAAGCGAGGTGTTGATGAAGCCGAACACGTGGCTCTGGTCCAGCCCGAGCGTATCGATGCCGATAGTCTGGGGTCCAGTCTGGGGCTGGAATCGGCGCTGACCGATCTGAATAAAACGGTCACCATGTTTTGCTATGATGATGTCCCACCCTACCTGCAGCATTTGCCGGGGTGGGACCGGGTTACCAACCAATTGCCGGGCACCTACGACATGGCGATCGTGGTGGACAGTGCCACCTTGAGTCAACTGGAGAAAACATGGGCACAGTATAAGGGGACCATCATGAACCGACCCCTGTATTGTATCGATCACCATAGGTCGACTGCCGGACAACTGGAGGGTGATAATGTCGGCCTCCTGGTCGACGAGGAAGCGGGTGCCAGCGCCCAACAAATCGTCGAGCTGGCCCGGGAGTTCGATTGGTATATTGACGCGGAGGCCGCCTATAGTCTAGCGGCCGGCATCAAAGCGGACACGGTGAATTTAAGTACCAAAAAGACCACCTCGCGCACCTTCTCCGCCATGGGGTATTTGGTTGACCGGGGAGCTGATCTGGAGTTGCTGCGATATAATATTGAGCAGTCCAACAGCCTTGATCCCGAAAGCCTACCGCTGAAAGCCACTGCCTTGCAACGAACCCGGTTTTTTAAGGATAACCGGATCGCGATTACCTATTTCACCCGGGAAGAGTATAATTCCCTGGGTGATGATCAATTGGTGATAGAGCGCATGAAACATGACTTGCGGGCGCTCAGCGGGGTGGATATATCGGTTACCATTACTGAGCGGAACGGATACAGCAATGCCTCTATGCGAGCTAATCTCGACGTGGCCGGCAAAACGGCCGATCATTTCGGCGGGGGAGGCCACGATAGAGCTGCCAGTTGCCGTTTTCCTGACGTTGGCCATGAAGAGGTGATAGAAGAGATCGTGCCGGTTATAAGCGGGTATATCGATGAACAAGACAGGGCGGACGTTGCGGCTGCACAATAGTCTTAAGAATCAAAAAGAAGACTTCCAACCACTCAGTGAGGCGGTACGGGTATATTCGTGCGGGCCGACCGTCTATGATCACATTCACATCGGTAATTTACGCGGATTCATCGCCGCCGATATGCTGCGGCGGGCGTTGACGGTCAACGGCTACCAGGTCGAGCAGGTGATGAATTTTACCGACGTGGACGATAAGACCATCGGGCGCGCCCGCCAGATGCATCCCGACCAGGAACCGTTGCGCGCCCTGAAACGTCTCACTTCTGAATATAGTGACATTTTCCTTGCCGAGATGGAGGCCATCGGCAACGCGACGGAGGCGCTTTCCTTCGTCAACGCCACCGATTCCTTGGCGAGCATACAGGACTTGATAACCAGCCTGTATGAAGCAGGTTTCGCTTATCTGGCCGATGATGGGATATACTTTTCCATCCACGCATACCAAAATAGCGGTAAGACCTATGGCCGGTTAGTAACAGTCGATGCCGCCAATACCGGCCAAGCCCGGATCGCCCATGACGAATACGATAAGAATACCGCCTGTGACTTCGCCTTGTGGAAAATAGGTCAGGAAGGGGAACCAGCTTGGGAATTTCGGCTCGGGAACCGGGATATGACCGGCCGGCCGGGCTGGCATATCGAGTGCTCAGCCATGAGCACTGCTCAGCTGGGGCAGCCATTCGACATTCACACCGGTGGTGTCGATCTGATGTTTCCTCATCACGAGAACGAAATCGCCCAGAGTACGGCCGGGCAATCTGTCGGGCAATCTGGGGAATACGCCCGTTACTTCATGCATAACGAGCACTTACTGGTCGAAAATCAGAAAATGGCCAAGTCGAAAGATAATTTCGTCACCTTACCAGACATCGAAAACCGCGGGGTTGACCCGCTGGCGTTCCGTTTACTGGTGCTCCAGGCCCATTACCGCTCTCAAATCAATTTTACCTGGGACAGTTTGGACGCCGCTCAACGGTTTCTCTCCGATATCCGCCGATTTGCTGACATGCAGTTCCAGCCGGTTGCCGGTGCGGGGGTTATTGACGTGCAAACGCCCGCCGAGCAGATTAAAACGGCGTTGGCTGATGATATGGATACCCCCGCGGCCATCGCCGCACTCAGCCAAGTGGTGGATGCTACTGCCGCCATACCGCCCGGCCAAGTGAGGGAATTTCAGCAGTTCATTACCTTTTTGGACGGGGCTTTGGGGTTGGACCTCGGACTTCGCGGGGATATTACGGATAAACAAAAAACCCAGATCCAGCGGCGCCAAGAAGCCCGGGCGCAACAGGATTACGACACCGCCGATGCCATACGCGACGAACTTGCCGGACAAGGTATACACCTCCGTGATACCCCCCGTGGAGTGATGTGGCACCGTCTAACCCGGCGCTGAGGAACCCATAGGTGATCGGCTGCGGCGGTGCTGGAAATAATAGTCGCCCGTGGCCCGGATGCTGGCACCCACCGGAACCGCCAGCAGCGCGCCCAAAAACCCGGATATCATAAGCCCCACCAATCCCGAAACCAAAACGGTTAATGGCGTCAGATGCACGGTGCGGGATTGGATGATGGGGTCGAACACGTTGTTTTCGATCTGTTGGTAGCATACATAATACACCAGCAAGATGACGGTAATAAATAAGCCTTGGGAAAGCGCCACCAACAGCACGATAGCCGCGCCCAACGTATTGCCGATCAACGGGATAAGTCCCGTCAGCCAGATGACAGCCGCTAATGACAACGGCGCCGGCATATGCAACCCGGCCAGCAAGATGTAAGTCAGCACTGCGGCAATGGTGGTGATGATAAGCCGGCCGTTGACGAATCCGGTGACCGCGCGGAATACCCGGTCCCGAAGCTCCCGGAAGTGGCGCCGGGGCTGAATAGGGAGGAGGCGTTCGGCCGAATAAATCCGCCCTGGCCCCTCTACTACCAGGGCGAATCCGATTAAGACCACGAATAACATACCGATGGCGTTCCTGATGAGCGCGCCCAGAATCGATATGGTAATTTCCGCCGAATCCACGATGGTTTGGAAGACGTTGACCAGTAATGATTCCGCCCGGGTAAAGGCGTCGAACCGCAACAACCACTGGCTGACGATACTATCCCCGCTCCGCAGCGATTCGATATAAGCCGGGATTCGGGCGATAAGTTCCTGTCCTTGGGTGATGATGAGGGGGATGATTAGGTAAATAATTAAAGTGGCGACTGCTCCAAGACCGAGGAAAACGAGCGCCGCGGCCAGTTTCCGCCCACCCAGCGGCAGGGAGGAGGCCAGGAATGAAACCGGCCGATGGGTGGCCATGGCGATGAAGCCGGCGATAACCAACACACTCAATGCATCACGCGCTGCCCAGGCAAGTACGGTTAATATCACCACGCCGAGCGCGAACCCCAATACGCGTATTACGCGCCGGGTGGGGACGTCGATAAACCATTGCATGGGGTTAATCCCGGTTTAAATCGTGGCGGGCAGTATAATCCTCGATCAACACCTTGATGCAGCCGGCGATCGGGATAGCCAACAGTCCGCCCAGAATCCCGGCCAGACTAATGCCGATGATGACCGAAACCAGAATCAACAGCGGAGACATGCCTAAGGATTTGGATTGGATGGCCGGCTGGATGACGTTGTTTTCCAGTTGTTGGTAAACTACGTAATAGATGGCCAATATAATGCCGGTGGTTACCGATTGGAATAGCCCGACCACGATTATCACCACTGCCCCGATGGTGGCCCCAATGACCGGAATCAACCCCAGTATACCCACGGTCGCCGCCAAGGGGAGGGCGAACGGCACGCCCAGAATCAGTAAAATGACCGCGGTCGCCACGGCGTTGATGCCCGCTATCAATAATTGCCCGTTGACAAATCCGGTTATGACCCGGTACATCCGGCGGGCTAACCGTTTGCGGTGTTTGCGGTGCTCCCGGGATTGTACCCGCCAAAAACTTTTTACCCAGTGTGGTCCTTCAATCAGCATAAAGAACGTCACCACCAGTACGGTTAACATGGAGATGATGCTTGAACTGACCCGTCCCAGGAAATTGACAATCGGTTCACCGGCTCCCGATATGCGGTTGAGGATACCTTCTTGGATCTGTTGCGTCCGGCTTTGCAGGTTATACTGTTCGATGGCCGAAGTGATGAATCCTTCGTTTTGTTTCAGCGTTTCCACATAGACCGGGATCTGTTCAATAAGTAGGTTGGTTTGGGTGATGAGCGGCGGCAGGAAAGTCGATATCAGTATGGTCAAAAGTGCGATAACTACGATAAATACCAAGGCGGTCGCCAACCCGCGGCTCTCCAACGGCATTTTCCGGGACAGATAATCGACGGGCGGATTCAAGGCGATGGCGAGGAAGAAAGCGATGAATATTAGCAGCAAGGCCGGCGACGCCATGATCACCAGTTGGACACCCACGGCAAACAGTAACCCGATGCCGAGCACCCGGAACACGGTCCGGTTGCTGACATCCACCTTAACGGTCATCAAATCGCCGATTTTTTTCATTACCATCAGTATGTGGTGAAATCGAGCGGGGGTCAACCGCAACGCCCCATTACGCCTGCCCGCGGCAGCGATTACTCGACAAAATGGGCAAACAAAAAAGGAGGAAATGGCAAAAGGTATATAGGAACCATTCCGGAATCGATTGGCACCTAACAGGGGATTTGCTACAATCCTCGTTGCCCACTGGCATGGGTGCGAATTCCTACCCGGGGCAAAACGGATGCTGCTTTGCCGATGGGGTGTAGCCAAGCGGTAAGGCAACGGATTTTGGTTCCGTGATCGCAGGTTCGAATCCTGCCACCCCAGCCAAAGTAATCACTTGATCATCAAATTTTTGGCCAGACGAATGTCTATTGAAACATTGCAACGCGTCAAGTAAAGTAGCGGGTATGGATGAACAACAAACCAATCATCAAACCGAGCAAACAGCTGATGCGACGCCGGAAAAGGATTTCATGGTCACATTCCTGTTATCCTTGGTCTTGGGATGGCTGGGAGCCGACCGGTTTTATTTAGCCAAAGTCGGGACCGGCATACTGAAGCTGATTACTGGGGGCGGTTTCGGCATTTGGTACTTGATCGACCTGATTTTGATCTTAACCGGTAATATGCAGGATAAATTCGGCAAACCCCTGAAGAACCGGCCATAAAAAACCGGCCATGCAAAGTCGGCCATGAAAAAACGAGATAAGTACCGGTAACCAACCCGCATCGTGACAACTATCGCGTAAGTGTTTTACAATTTATTTTTAGAATTAAACAGGAGTCCGCTCCAGGAGGGCGGATGTTTTTGTAATGGAAGCGGACAATATACGCAATCTGGCAGTCATCGCCCACGTTGACCACGGGAAAACCACGCTGGTCGATGGGTTGTTGAAACAGTCCAACACCTTCGCCGGCCACCAGGTGGAGATGGAACAGAGCCTAATCATGGACACCGGGGACCTGGAGCAGGAGCGCGGTATCACCATTTCCGCCAAAATCACCGCCATCGAATACGAGGGACGGAAAATCAATATCATCGATACGCCCGGACACGCCGATTTTTCCGGCGAAGTGGAGCGGACGTTAAACATGGCGGATGGGTGTTTGCTGATCGTCGACGCTCAGGAAGGGCCGATGCCTCAGACCAAATTCGTGCTATCCAAAGCACTCGGGCTGGGACTGAAACCGATTGTGGTCATCAATAAAATCGACAAAACGGGCGCCCGGCTGAGCGAAGTCCGGGAAGAGATCGCCAACCTGTTCCTGGATTTAGCGGTTCGCGACGACCAACTGGAATTCCCGGTATATTACGCACTGGGCACCGAAGGCAAAGCCTACCCGGATATGCCGGAAAACTTGGACGCCGCCGGTGATTTAACACCGGTGTTCCGGGCCATCATCGACCAGGTACCCGCCCCAGCGGTCGACCCGTCCGGCCCGCTGCAGATGTTGGTTACCTCGCTGGATTGGGACAACCACCGCGGCAAATACGCGGTCGGGCGTCTCACCCGGGGGCGGATCACGGCCGGCGACGAAGTGACGCTTATCTCCACGGAGGGGAATCCCGGCTCAGCGTCGGTCGATGGTCTGTTTACGGCCAAAGGATTGCAACGACAGGCAACGAGTGCCATCGAGGCCGGTGACATCGCCTGGATAACAGGGGTCAAGGACGCGCGCATCGGCGACACCTTGGCCGATCCCAGTGCACCGGAATCTATCCCGGGTATGGAGATCGAGTCGCCGACGTTACGGGTTTCCATCGGTCCCAACACCTCGCCGTTCGCCGGCCAAGAAGGCCGGTTTACCACTTCCCGGCAGATCGGCGCCCGGCTCGAGAAAGAACTGGAAACCAACGTCGGCTTGACGGTAGAGGCACAGGGAACCACCTTTCTGGTTTCGGGAAGGGGTGAAATGCATTTATCGGTACTCATCGAAACCATGCGGCGGGAAGGGTATGAAATGGAAATCGGCCGGCCACAAGTGGTGACCAAGGTCGAAAACGGCCAGGTGATGGAACCCCGGGAAGAGCTGACCATCGAAGTAGCAGAAGACTACGTGGGCGAAGTTACCAGCCAGCTGGGGAAACGCCGGGCGGAACTGATCAGTATGGAACAAAAGGGGCCAGACACTCATCAAATCATATACCAATTGCCCACCCGGGCCATGCTCGGATTGCGGAGCCAATTACTGATGTCCACCAAAGGGACGGCGGTGATGAACAGTCTGTTTGCCGGATATACTCCTCTAACCGGCGAATTGGAAAAGACGCGCAACGGCGTGTTGATCGCCCACGAAACCGGCGAAGCCACTGCTTATAGCTTACAAAGCCTGGAAGAACGGGGTACCGCCTTCGTCGGTCACGGCAGCCGGGTTTACCAGGGCATGATCGTCGGCCTTAACCGCCGCGGTGATGATGTCGCCATCAACGTGTGTAAAGGCAAAAAGCTGACCAACGTCCGGGCCGCCGGTTCGGACACGGCCATCAAGCTGGCGCCGTTTACCCAGTTGTCGCTGGAAGAATCTCTCAACTTCATCGAGGATGATGAACTGGTAGAAGTCACCCCGGAGAATATCCGGCTCCGGAAAATCCATCTCAGCCAAACCGAGCGCAAGAAACAGGCCAACTCGCCCGCCGCGGCGCGTTAATCGAAACGGGAGCGGGGGTTCTCCCGAGAATTGGCCCAAACGCCGGATGGGTTTTACCATGACGTTGTCATGTTGCGTCTCACCCTGTGGCAATTCACCGCCCACGCCGATCAATCCCATCAGAGCGGCACCAAAACGTGGCAACACTTCCTGGAAACTGACCCGTGGCTGGCGGTTCCCCTCTCCCTGGCTCTAATAATCGCCCTGCCGCTTATGATTTACAGATTCAGCCATTCTTCGGGCGCCGCGATTCTGGCCGCCCTGCCCGAATTATTTCTGGTCGGAGTGTTGGCGTATGCGGTCATGCCGGTGTTGGCCATTATATGCATCTCGCTCGGGTTTATGCTGGCTTTGACACTGGTCTTGGGGAGTTTGATCGGGTAACACCACGCCCGGAAACTCCTGCATAGGTTCAGAAACATATTGAACACCTCCTTGTCATTGCCAAGACGTCATTCCTGAAACAAGTTCAGGACAGGCTATGACCCCGATCCGGGATCAGTTTCGGATATCACTGCTAATTTAGATAGATCCTGAAATAAATTCAGGATGACAGGAACAGGAAGCAAGCAGTAAGCAGTAAGAAGCAAGAAGTAAGTGGAAAAATGCAAAGCCTCTCTGTCATTCCGGTCCCCGAGCCCCGAATCCATTAAGCCGATATGGTTCTGAAGCTGATTTTAAAAACGATCCTGAACCAAGCCTGCCTACCGGCAAGGCAGGTTCAGGATGATATCTTCAGAGTTTGTTGCTTCTCACTCCCTGACTGCTGTCTGCTGTCTGCGTGCTGCTGCCGGGAGACTATATGAAAACTCCTTGACCCTCTCCTGGAAACGTGTGATGCTCATTGTATGCCACAGCAGCGGACACCAAAACCGGCGAGATTACTCCTATCATGAAAACCTTTTTGTCACTGCTGGCCGTAACGCTGGCTGAAGCCACCATTGGGGTCTTTGTCAAGCTTACCGGTGAGGCGGTGCCCATATTTACTTTGAACTTTTACCGGGTACTGTTCGCGGCACTGTTTTTGGGGGTTGCCATGACTCTCATCAACACGTCTTTCTGGCGATTCCCGAGGCAAAATCTCCGGGATATCATCATCGTCGGCATCCTGATCGCGGCCCAAATCAGTTTCTTCAACATCGCCATGAGTCTGGCACCCATCGCTAACGTGGTTATCTTCTGGAGCGTCGCCCCGTTCTTCGTGTTTATATTCTCCTGGTTATTCCTGGGAGAGAAGGCCAAAAAGCAACATGTGATTATCTTTATGCTGGCGTTTGTCGGTTTACTGATTGCCGAACCGTTCCAACCCGAAGCCATGCTGGGCAATTTAATCGCGCTCGGAGACGGGGCGATTTACGCCGGGTTGGTCACCTATATGCGCCACGAACGCAACACCGAATCCACCAACGACGTGTTCTGGTTCATGGTAGCCGCCACCATACTGCTGAGTCCGGCGGTATTCATTTTCGGCCCGGGGGCGGTGTTCGCCGCCAGCAGCAACGCCTTATTCGGTTTGCAGGTACCGGTATTGCTGTGGGTAATCTCGCTCGGGGTCATATCGACCGGTATCGCTTACTTGTTCATCAGTGTGGTGTTAAAAACCATCGACGCCAACGTCTATTCCTTGGTCGATATCGTCGTCTCACCCATCGTGGCGGCATTTTTCGGCTTTCTCATATTCGGTGAAGTACCCTCAGAAAATATTATCTACGGCGGCACCTTGCTGCTGGCTTCGGGATTCTGGCTTACCCGGAACATGTCCAGCGCCGAGCAAACCCATTACCGATGCACGACGGGGGTATAAGCGCCCGATTTACCAAGCGGGAACATACCCCCGGTTATATTTCTGGCAAATCGGCAGCAGCTGGGATTCATCGAATCCTTTGGATGCGCCCGCCACGGTGGCGAGGGATGCCCTGGTTATTGATTCGCCTCGCCCGAGGGAGAGGTATCCTACGATCCGGCCTCTGCCGATTCAAGTGATTGAATGACATCGAATATCTCGTTGGTTTTGATCTCGGATTTGACGACATAGCCATCGGCCATCTTTTGCCAGGCGTCATCGACGCGCTCGTCCTGGCCCAGATTGGTCAGGATGACGATTTTGGCGTCCTGGCACCCATACTCGGGTTTTTCCCGTAACTCTGAGAGGACCTCTAATCCGTTCATACCCGGCATCATGATATCCAGGAAAACCAAATCGGGTCGGAACTCAGCCGCCTTCTGCAAGGCGCTTTCCCCATCCTGGGAAACGGCAACCTCATAATGGTTGGCCGACAGGGTGACCGAATAGATCTCTTGTATCTGCGGATTATCCTCAACTAGAAGAATTTTTTGTAGTCCAGCCATGCTCTCTCCTTACGTTGTTTTCCCCGGCTTCGTCACCTTGAGCTTCCTTGTATCGGTCTTCCGTATACACCGGCAGCCGGAAACTGAAGGTCGAGCCGACGTTTTCCGTCGATTCCACCCATATTGTACCACCATGGGACTCCACGATCGATTTGGAAATGTACAAACCGAGGCCCGAGCCGCCGCTTCCGGTCGCCAATCCCCCATGGACCCGGTAGAATTTGGTAAATAGATTGTCGACGGTGTCTTCGGGGATCCCGATACCCGTATCGGTTACGCTGACGGTGACGTTATCTTCGTCGTCTTCGGTTTCAAGCTCAACGGTCACCTGGCCACCTTCCGAGGTATAATGCAGCGCGTTGGAAATCAAATTGTCGACAACTTCACGTAAGGCAGTGATGTCTCCGACCACATACACCTCAGAGTCCGGGCCGTCATAGGTAAGCGTCACTTGTGACTTCTCGGCGGCGAACTGTTGGTTCCGGACATTGGAGGAAATCATTTTGGCGATATCCAGTTTTTCCATCGACATCTGCAGCGCGTTCCGCTCGATCTTGGATACGTTCAACAGGTTATTTATTAAGCCGGATAATTGGACGGTGCTCTCGTATCCCTGCAACAGGTATTGGCGGAACTGATCAGACAGTTCAGTATTGGGGTCGTTGAGAATCAATTCCATGTAGCCGCGTATGGCGGTTAATGGGGTCCTGAGTTCATGGGCCGCCATGGAGACGAAGTCGATCTTCATGGCCTCCAGTTCCCGGGCATGGGTTTGATCGATGACGGTTACCAAGTATTGGATGGTCCGTTCGTTCTCGCCGCCTGCCGTTTGCGGTACCCGGGCCACTAATACGTCGACGAACCGTTCCTTGTCCTCGGAGTCGACGAACTTGACGTTTTTATACTCGGCGGTTTTGTTTTCATCGTCGGTATTGTGCACGTCGATATCAACGTCGGCCAGGTCCCGCTTGAAGCTGGCGATGTCGGCAAACGGGGTCCCGATGATTTGGCTGGAGGAGACGTCGAACAACTGCAATGCCGGATCGTTGGCGAGCAGGATGGACCCGTTCTTATCAAGGGCGAAGACGCTTTCATTAATACTGTTGAGTACCACGTCCAACTGGTGCCGCTCAGTGTTGATGTGCTCCACCAGGGATTCGATGCGTCCGCTCATGTTATTAATGCTTTCGGCTAAGGTGCCCATTTCGTCGTTGCGCTCCAGGTGAATGCGGGTGTCGAGATTGCCTTGGCCGATCTGATTGGCACCGGCTACCAGTTTTTGTACCGGTTTGGTGATGCGGCGGGTAAACACATAACTCAGCGCAATGGCAATGATGACTAACGCGACATTTAACATCCACACCATAGTGGCTACCTGATCGGCCGACTGACTGACGTTGGCCAACGGTTCCTCGGTAATGACCGACCAGGAAGTGGTCGGGATTGCCGCGTGACTGGCCAGCACCGGCTCCCCGTTAATACCCTTGGCTTCGGTAGTTTGTGTCTCCTCCGGACTGGACGCGTCGACGAAATCATTGATAATTGACTGCTCAGCTAGGTCGGTTCGCCGATTCGCGAACTGCTGATCCGGGTGCCCGATCAAGTGTTTTTGGCTATCCACGATATAGGAAGTAGTCGGGGAATCCGCTTCTTGCTGGAAAACCGTAGTCCACAATTGATGCAAATTGACGGTCACCATCAGCGCGCCGTTGATATCTTCGGGACTGCGTATCACGCCCTCTTCGGAGGTACTCAGATGGGAAAAATCCTGGGCCGTGGTGAAGGTAACCACCGGCACGGCAATCTGGGTGTAGGGGTCGTTGTTGATGTAGGTGACCGGGCTAATGTATTCTTTGCCGCCTAAAAAGGTTACCAATCGAAACGCTTCCTGGGTGTCGAAACTGTTATCTTGGGTGAGCGGAGTATCCTGGGTCTCCAGCGCCAGCCGCGTTTGGCCATTGTCGCCTAACCACTCAACTTTTTCGATGTTTTGATCCTGCTTGATGTAGTTGCGCAGCTGCACGCGCGCTTTGTCGACGTCTCCCCGCAATATGCTGGTACTTTGTGAATGCAGGATCAGCGCTTTGACTTTCTGGGACATGAAATTATCAGCCCGGTCCGCGGCCGCTTCCGTCCGCAGCAACTGCCGTTGCTCGGCTTGCTCCCGGAGCACTTCCTGTTGGGAATCAAGCCAATAGGTATTCAGCGCGATCACGGGGGTGACGGAAATGAGTATAAACAGAATTATGGCCTGACGGCTTATGGTCAGCTTACTTTTGGGAAGTCGGAGGCCCGTCGTAGGTTTCTTCATACATATTCGTGTATTCGGTGGCGCCAGCCAGCCTATAACTTGACAGACAACCACATTTTGCTTATGCTCCCTAGTATATGGCAAACGAAAACTGGAATCAATCGGACCAAAACCGGGCAGAAGAAAACCGCACCGAACATACCGAAGAAAATCGGGAACCGGTCGATTCGGATCCCACATCCACGCCGGAGGCAACGGGCCAAAAGCCTCCTGCTTCTGGCCAGGTGAGCAGCGACAACCATCCGCGTGGTCGGTCGTGGATGATACCGGGTGTTATAGGTGTTCTGGTGGGCATTCTGATGCTGATTGTCGGCTTCGGCGGCGGATGGGTAGCAGCGGAAATGACCGATTTCTCGGTAGTACAGCAGCAGGAGCGGGAAACCCAAACCCAAGTAGCTGATGGTAACCAGCTGGAAGTCCCCAGGGAAGCAGAGGTTATCAACGAATGCGCTGAGGGCCGGGGCAAACAGTATGTGCTTTCGGAGAATCTTCCCAAAGGGCCCGTGTATGGCGTGTGGAACGGGGAAATTACCAGTGTGGAGTATATGCTCGGCAAGGAAGAATTTCTGGGCGGGCAGGACTTTACCAATTTGGATCTGATGAACGCCCGCTATGACCATGTAGACGTCGGGCTTTTGTCAGAAGGGCATGCCGGCTATCCTGAGCCGCACTACCACGTCGATCTCTACACCATTTCCGATGAGAAGTCCCAGCAAATTACCTGTGATTAATACCCTCAACATCGTTGAAAATCTTGGCGGGAAATAGCAAGGTCCCCTGATGTGGGGAGGCGTGAAGGTCAAGCTCGCCGGCGTGCTGATTGCCTGAGCCCCAATAGTTCCGGTCCCGATGACGTGCTATAATACCCCAAGCGCATTTAAATCAAGCACTCGGAAGGAGGGGCAGGCATGGCAAAGATATTACTCGGGGTAGCCGCGGTAGTGGTGCTCGGTGTCGGGGTATGGGCGTTTACTCAGACCGGAAACAACGACGGTGGTGATACTTCCAGCCGAGCAGAAACCAGCCAGTCTTCCGATCAGACCAACGGTGACCGCCAAGCACAGAATAACGAGCAACCATCAGAGCATGCGGTGGCCTTCACCAATGAGGGATTTTCGCCGGAGACTATCACCATCGAACAAGGGGAAACTGTTACTTGGACTAACAAATCTCAGGAAAAGATGTGGGTTGCCTCCAGCGTACACCCCACCCATAACCAACTGCCCGGCTTTGATCAACGCGAAGGGGTGGATGAGGGTGCCAGCTATAGTTACCAATTCCAAAAAAAAGGCGAATGGAGTTACCACAATCACCTGAGGCCTTCTGACAAAGGTACCGTGATTGTCGAGTAACACCCCCGAGGAGATAATGGTATGGATGTCACGGTCTACACCACGCCGACCTGCCTGCATTGCCACCAGTTAAAGCAGTTTCTGGACAAAAAAAATGTCGCCTACTCCGAAATCGATGTGTCCCGGGACCGGGAGGCAGCCCAATACATCGTGGAAGCAACGGGCCAGATGGGCGTTCCGGTGACGCGGGTGGACGGGCGATTTATTCTCGGTTTTGCCAAAGATACGTTGGCCGACATACTGGGCGTCTAACCTCCGTGTGTGTAATTTCGCCAACCCCGGGAGTCGAGGCGCGGCACCGACCGGGCCTACCGCGGCAGCGTTCGCCTGGTATGTATGATGCATTCCCTCGTTTGGGCATGTGGCGTATAGTTGATGAGTATGCGGCGTCTCCGTTTACTCGCTGACATGCTCAAGAAACCCGCCTATAGCGGATTATGCATCGCCGTGGCCGGGGCCGCGGGGTTTGTCTTGATATGGTTTTTCAATCTGGAGTTGATCGTGCACGTCTTGTCTAATACTTCGCTGACGCCGGGCCAGAAGGCGGCATTTTTCCCGCGTTCTTTGCTCCATGTCTACGCCACAACCTTTACCTCACTGCGGAGTTTTTTGTTCGTGGTATTTACGTTGCTACTGGGGTTGAACATCATGAGCTTTACCTATATAAAACGCCGGGGTGAAAAGGGGAAACGTGCCCGGTGGGGAAGCCTCCCGATAGCGTTGCTGGGTTCGGGATGTGCCGTTTGCGGCGGGTCGATCCTGACGCCACTGTTGACACTGAGCGGCGCCACGGTAGCGGCTGGGGCGTCCGCGTTTATACATATTGGGGCCTTGGTAATCGCCGTCGCCTTGAGCGGGCATGGGCTTTGGCGTGTCTTAGGTTCTCATCCGCAGCTGGTGAGTGACGAGCGCTGGTAATGTTCGATTGGCGCTCAACGTCATATAATAGGCGGGAAAGGGGCGGCCATGTTTAACATACTTGACGGCATTATCGTTCTCATCCTCCTCATCCAGAGCATCCGATGGGCCAAGCAAGGATTTATACAAGGAATCTTCCCGCTGGTGGGGTTCTGGCTGGGCGTACTGGGCGGCGCTTGGCTGGCGCCGCACGTCATCAATTTGTTGGAAGGCTCGCTGGAGAAACTGGCGGTAACCTTGGCGCTGATCGTCACCGTCGCCTTGCTGGGCGGGGCCATTGGTGAGTTAATCGGCTCTTCACTATCCCAGGTTAGCCGCCGGTTCAAACTGCGTACGCTGGATTCGGTGCTGGGGGCGGTGTTCAGCGTTGGGTTGGGACTTTTCATCGTATGGCTTCTGGCCGCCGTATTGGTTACCGGTCCCTTCCAAGGAGTCAATACGGCTATCCGGCAATCGGCGGTTTTGCAGACATTAAACGACAGGCTTCCGCCGGCGCCGAACACCGTATCCCGATTGGGCGGGTTGATTAACCAGGCCGACTTCCCCCGCGTTTTTACCGGCTTGGGGCCGCGTCCGGTCGAACCGGTTGATTTACCCGATTCACCAGCGGTCCAATCGGCTGTGGATGCTGCTGGCGCCGCCACCGTCCGACTGGAAAGCAGTGGGTGCGGCGGCATCGTCAATGGATCCGGATTTATGGTGGCACCCAACGTCGTCATGACCAACGCCCACGTGATAGCGGGTATAGATGACCCCGTGATCGTGGACCAAGCCGGTTCACACGCCGGTACTCCGATCTATTTTGATCCCGCCCGGGACATCGCCCTGGTGCGGGCCCAGGGATTAGCCGGCACCCCGTTGTCGCTGGTGGAAAACACCGTCGACCGCGGCAGGAAAGCCGTGACGCTGGGATATCCCGAAGGCGGCCGCCTCGATGCCGAGCCGACCGGTGTGTTGCAATATATCAACGCTTCGGGGCGCGACATTTACAACCAACAGACCGTTACGCGGCCGGTGTATGAATTGCAGGCGGAGGTTGTCTCCGGCAATTCCGGCGGCCCGGTTGTGACACCCCAGGGATCGGTGATCGGCATGGTATTCGCCCGGTCAATCAGCGACCAAAACACCGGCTACGCCGTGACGTCTGCAGCCTTAAAACCGGTGGTGGCCGGAAATGCCGACGATCGGAGTTCAGTCGACACTGCCCGCTGCAGCCCCTAAATCCCCGCCTACCCATTAAATGAGATAGATACGGATCTCTTAAGTTTCCGGGCGGTTTTACATAGACGGCTGAGAGGAGCTCAGGATACAATACGGTTACCAACAACTACCGAAAGTACAAGGGCATTGCCATGAATCACAGCACCCCCAACAAATGGATCGTATTTATACAATGGATCGTTGCCTTGCAGTGGCTCCGGCTGGTCCGCAGCATGTTTACCCAGGGAACACCTCACCAAGCCAGTTTCACCGCAGGCGATTCCACGGGTGTGTTTGCCAATTTACCTGGCTATGAGGTGATTTTGCCACCGGATGTCATTAATTACGCCGCAGTACTCACCAATACCTTCTTCTACGGGAGTATAGCGGTGGGAATCCTGCTTCTGGGGGTTGGCGGGTGGATGTTATTTCATAAACCATTACGGCTGCGGCCAGTCACCTTCACCATCGTGGTGCTGCTGGCGGGTATGTTGTTACACCTGATTATGTACACCGTTTCACCCGAGGCCAACTCGCTGATGGGGAATACCGCCTTCTTGATGGGGCTTTTACAGGCCGTACTGGCTTTGTATTATCTGGTCTTCCGCCGGTACAAACAGCGCCATCACGGAACCAACCTACATTACAGCACCGAACGCGGTATCGATTAAGGAGAGACCTTTGTTGGGTGTCTCCCGTGTTTACGTTCGGCCCCACGTATATGTTACGATGCAGGTATAAACAGGAGGGTAGCATATGTTCCAATTTGTCTCACGAGTAGCCAATAGTGCCAAGAGCACGGTCACGGCGACGGTGCAGGGCGCTTCGGACGTAGGAAGCTCAACGGTCGGTGCCGTCAAAAACGTTACGGTAGAGACCATCCGGGAAACCGGTGAATTTGTCTCAGAAGCCATGGATGTGCCTGCCTCGGTCGTCAAAGGTTCACTGGAAGGTGTTGCCGAGATCGGCAGTTCTGTCGTGGGCGCCGTGAAAGGCGTGGTAAACGGAGCCGTAGAAGGTTTTATGGAAGAAGGCGGTAGCCAGGGTGATGCCGTTCAGAGTTCCGTCGGCCAGGCAGTACACAGTGCCGGGGAACTTAACGCGACCGTCGGAGACACGGCCGTTTCATCCGTCAACGGCGCGGTGGAAGCAGTATCCAATCTGGGTGGAGATACGACCCAAGCCTTACAGGACGGGGTTAATGCCGCACTGAACGCCGCCCAGGACGTCGGCGACGAGGCAGCCGATGAGGTCCGCGAATCGTTACGATCCGGCGTTGAGGGAGCCCAAGACGTCATAGACTCACTCAACAAATAGTCTCGGCCGGGCTCGGAGTCGCGTGGATGATTCCCCGAACCCACCGCGGTAAGGGTTGTTGGCTTGGCACCAAGAGCCTCCCCTTAATGTGACGGAAACTTATTGAACACCTCCTTGCTGTTTACTCACGGGGGTGTTCAATAAGCCGGGAGACGAAGTGGCTGACAGGAACAGGAAGTAAGAAGTAAGTGGAAAAATGCAAAGCCTCTCTGTTACTGCGAACCTCCTCCGTCATTCCGAACTTGGTTCGGAATCCAGTTTTGCAACAGATCCTGAAATAAATTCAGGATGACAAGAGAGGAAGATCCTGAAATAAATTCAGAGCCTGTCCTGAACTTGTTTCAGGAATGACATATTCAGAGCCTGTTGCTTCTCACTCCCTGTCTACTTCCTGTCTTTTACTTGCTTCTTGCTTCTTGCTGCTTGCTTCCTGTTCCTGCTGCCGGGAGACTATACGCATCCCGTGTATAGCTCCCGGCAAGCTGCTATACTATAGCTATGTGGTTTATCGCAGGTGTGCTATTGGGTATAGGGAGCGCCCGTATCTACCACGCCGTGAAATACCCCGGGAGTCAGAAGTTGCCGCAAGACGGGTATGGAATGGAATCACGATTGCCCGTCAACAGTGGCCGTAGCGCCAAAAAAGAACAAAATTTGAGAGAAGTCCTCCGGCTTTTCAACCATCAAGCCAGGATCCGAAATCAGGACGTGCAGGCCTTACTGGGCGTATCGCCCAAAACCGCCCGGAATTATTTTGCGGAACTGGAAGCGGAAGGATTGATCGCTCAGTGCGGCAGGACTGGAAGAGACGTCTACTATCAACCAAACCCCTAAACCTGCGTGGGGGAACCTACAACGGTGTCTGGTGAGTAAAAAGACAACCGGAAGAATCAGTGGGCGTTTTCGATTTCCGCCTGCAACCGAGCCGTGTCCGTCAGGACAAGGTGTTGCTGCGAGCTGATCAGGCAACCGCCTGAGCGCAGCTTTTCCATTTCCCGGGTAACCGTTTCGCGCGCCATACCGATGGTACTGCCGATATCAAAATGGGTAAGCGGCGGATTTATGCGGATCCCGTCTTCCGTTTGAGTACCGAACATGTCGGCCAGCAGCAGCAGTTGGTATATGATCCGGTGCCGGGCGTAACGGAATTTTTGCACTTGGGCACAATTCAAAAAGACTTCGTAATTAAACAGCAGCCGGTATATGAGCTCCTGGTAGACTTCCGGTGGCAGCTCGGCTATCGGAAACGTCTCGGCCTTACACCGATATACGCTCGCTTCGGTCAAGGTTTCGAAATATACCGTTTGCTTGGTTCGGAATGACGTCCAGTTCAGTGCCCGGCGCAACACGGGAGCAAGTGGAAATATAGCTCCCGGTCCATAGAAATTCTGAATGTGCAAATCGCCATCATTGCTGATGGTGTAGGTCTTAAAATACCCTTTATCGACCACAAAAAGTGACGGAGCGGAGGTGTCGGAATCATATACGATTTCTCCCGGTTCCACGGTGGTTGGTTTTCCGTCCGGAAAAAAGGTTTCCAATAATATGTCTGATACTCGATCTGAATGTAATCTTTCCATCTGCACCTCCTCATATCCCACTATAACGCATATTACCACGCCTAGGGTGATGTACGTCACAGACACCCCGCCAATCCAGGCGTTATAGTAATGTTTCCGGAAGCAGGTAAAAAATTCCTGTCTCCGGTTAATGCCCAGCGAAAGCATTAACAAACATCAACCAACATTAACAGACATTAACAAGAAGGGATGTGTTTTATATAACTTGTTGCGCGCACATAAAAAACCGATAAACATACCCCCCGGCTAGAAAAGTAAGCCGGAACAGGTTGGGCAGGTTGGACCAGGTTGGAAAAGAAACGAGCAAAGTAAGCCAGCACATTAACCAGCCTATAAGGAGGTAGTATGCAAGGCAGCAATAATATATATCTCACACCCACGGGATTTCAAAACCTGAAAGCCAAATGCAATCGACTATACAAGGAACGCATTGCTCTCGGCAGAGAGCTGGAAGCGGTCAAAGAGCCCGGCAGGCAAGTAGAGAACCATAGTTACACCGTTGCCCGCAATCGTGCCTTACAGATTGAGACGCACATGGAGCAGATCAATCACACGCTCCAGAACGCGGTACTGATCAAGAAGCCAAAGCAGAAACATACCGTCAAGCACGGTAGTACGGTCAAACTCAAAAACGGCCACGATATTAAGCAATTCACCTTGGCGGGGTCAGTAGAAGCCGATCCCACTAACGGATACCTATCTGACCAATCACCGGTGGGTAAACAGCTCTTGGACGCCCGAGTAGGGGACACCGTCTATATCGGCAACGGAAAAGTCGCTGCCTACACCGTGCTCTCCATCGGCTGAATTGGCCTGCCCGGGGGACCAACGTGTGGACAATTAAAAACGCGGTTGAAATTCTTCAACTCGGGGTTGACTGAACAGATTATCCAGAAATTCTTGTACTTGCTGGAAGTCACCGCCGCTGGGCACCAGCCGGCCGCCGGAAGTGCTGGTCAGCAAGTTGCTGCTGCTTAAGACATACTGTCCTGTCCCGGAGGTGTCAACGTTGCGGAGCGTGTAGGCCAGGCGCAGCATCTCCAGGCGGCTCATATTCCCATCCACGTGCTCACCCACTGCTCGATACAGATTCAGCGCCCGGGATATATCAATATCGGCGCCGCCGGTACCCAGTATTTTATTTCGGACCGCCAACATCACTTGCTGCTGCCGATAAGACCGATCGAAATCATTGGTGGTTTTCCGCGAACGGGCGTATTTGAGGGCTCGTTCGCCGTCCAAATGCTGCTTGCCCGCCTCGATGTGGAACGGCTCGTGCCCCGCGTTGCCGGGCGCGGGGTAATAGGGATCGTCGATGGCGGTCTTCACGTCGACGGTGACGCCGCCGACTGCGTTAATAATCTCCTTAAAACTTTCAAATTCAATGGCTGCGTAGTAATGCACGGGGAGCTCGAACTGTTGTTCGATCGTTTTGACGGTCAACTCCGCGCCGCCACCCTCGTTGTCCTGGTTTTCACCCAACGCGTAGGCAGCGTTGATTTTATGGTCGCCATGTTGGGGGATGTTCAGGTATAGATCGCGGGGGACGCTGACCATGGCTACCTCCGGGGGCTGTCCGGATCCGTGGCGAATGCTGGCGATCATAATGGTGTCACTGAGCTGGGCCGCTTCATCAACGCCGAGGATGACGACGTTGGTCCTGCCATCGGTATTGGCAACCGGGATTTGGGTGACATAGGCATATACCCCGCCCAACAGAACCGCCAAAACAACCAACACCACGACCAATATTATGGCCAACCAAACAAGGAAACGCCGGAGCGGGTGATGTTTCTCCTCGTGGGAACCGTTGTGCGGCGTGGGTTGATTGGAAACGGCGCCGGAATCATCCGGTCGGTACTGATAGTATTGATGCATATCCGTCATTCTACGCAATTCCCGGCCCGCCGGCCAAATGCAAGGCGGCTCGAAAAAGTTAGGCGGACATCCTTATGGCGTGCTAGACTGTTGCTTACACACGTTATGAGGAAAGCACCGCCCAAAACACATACCTATACCATTGTTTTGCTTCTGATGATCATCGGCGTAGCCGGCGGCGTGTTAGCCGTTGAGTACGCCGATTCGGCGCGATCAAGCAGCGATGTCGCCCAAGAAACCCCCTCTTCCGCCCAAAAAGACAATCTTCACCTCCGGCCGTCTTCTGGTTCTGGAGGAGAAACCCGGCAAAAGTCACTGAGTCCCCAGCCGGCCGCCCAGCAGTTGCAACCGGCTTCCGGTGAGCAGGTGTATAAAAATTACGATAGCCAGTCGACGGACTACCCTTCGGGGCACTAATAACATTTCTCAGCAGAAACGGGTCGCTTGTGGCTTTCGAAGACTATGCAACCAAATCCAGCGTCATCGTCGTCTACACCGGCCAGGGCAAAGGAAAGACCAGCGCTTCCCTGGGGCTGCTGGGCAGAGGGTTGGGTACGGATTGGACGTGTGCTTTCGTTCAGTTCATTAAGTACTGGAGGGTAGGCGAGCACGACTTTCTGGACGCGCTCGGCGATGTCTACGGCCAACAACTGGTCTTTCACAAAGGCGGTCGGGGGTTTTTCAACGCCGGCGACATCAGCGAAAAGGGCATCACCCACCAGCAACACCTTCGAGCCGCCCGGAATACCTATGACTTCGCCTACGGGGCGGCCACCTCCGGCGACTACCAACTGATCATCTGCGATGAAATCAATAACGCCTTCCATGACGGATTACTCGGTAAAAAACAGCTCAAAGCACTGCTCACCGACAAGCATGAGCAGACCAATCTCTGCCTGACCGGCCGCAATTTCCCCAAGGAGTTATACAAACACGTCGACATTGCCACCGACATGAAGAAGATCAAGCATCACTTCGACGACAAATACCTCGCCAACCGCGGCGTAGATTATTAAAGGGAAGCCTTTTCTCTCTCTGATTTTCGACGCAATCAACACCTATAAACTGTTTATGTTGGCACTCTTGACCCGAGAGTGCTAACTAGTTATAGTGGAAGGTGTGGCCAGGAAAAAGCGCCACAAAGACAGTCAGTCAATACTCGTAACCAAAAGCTAACATAAGAAGGAGGTGTATTATGGCATTGATACGCGGATACGATAATCCATTTCGTGAACTGGAAGATACCCAAAACCGATTAAGCAACTTGTTCTCTGAGACGTTCGGCGGACAGATGGCGCAGCCGGGTTTGGCAACGCCGACGGCGGACGTTTACATGGACGAGAACGATGAAAACATGATCATTGAAGCATCCTTGCCCGGCTTCAAGGAAGATGACATTGAGGTCAACGTCGAAGACAATGCCCTCAATATACGGGCCGAGCATCGAGAGAGCCAAGAAGGGGATGGCAAAAAAGACCGTAAGTACATCGTTCGGGAGAGTACATCCAGCTTTTACCGGCGCATCGGCTTGCCGCAGAACACCCAGACTGAGGACATTTCCGCTTCTTTCGAAGACGGCATTCTCACTGTCACCGTACCCATGCAGGAGCTTCCCAAGCCTAAGCAAGTCACCGTGGAAAGTCCTAAGAAGAACCGCAAGTAGTTTAGCCGGGAACCCGTCTCATGCAACCCGATCAGTTTACCCATAGCGTGCAGGCCGCCTTGAATTCCGCCGTGGAAGGGGCGGTCGCACGCGGGCATACCAGCCTGGAACCCTGGCACCTGTTGCACGCCCTATGCGGGCAGCAGGATACCCTGTTTATTTCGGCCCTGGAAAAGTTCCAGGCGTTGGGTGAGGCCCGCCAGCAGCTGGAAGAGCAACTGGGTAAACTCCCCACCAGCGACCAAGGAGTCAATCAAGAACAACTCCAGCCGGCTTCCGGCTTCCAGCAATTGCTCCGAACCGCCCAGTCTACCCAGAAAGATTATGGGGACGAATACATGAGTACGGAGCATTTGCTGTTAGCCGGACTGGAGCACGAATACATAACCCCCAGCACGGCGAACCGCGCGGAAATAGAAGCATACATTAATTCCATACGAGGAGGGAGCACCGTGGATACCCAGGACCCTGAAGCCACCCAGAACGCGCTGGAAAAGTACGGGGCTGACTATACTGATCTGGCCCGCCAGGGCGAGCTGGATCCGGTTGTAGGCCGGGATGAAGAAGTACGGCGCATGATGCAGGTCTTATCCCGGCGAACCAAAAACAACCCGGTACTTATCGGCGAACCCGGGGTAGGCAAGACCGCCATCGTGGAAGGACTGGCCCAACGGATTATCGACGGGGACGTGCCGGAAACGCTGAAAAACCGCCGGGTTATCGCCCTGGATATTTCCAGCATGCTGGCCGGCGCCAAATACCGCGGCGAGTTCGAGGAACGGATGAAAGCCGTCCTCAAGGAGGTTGAGGAAGCCGGCGGGGAAATCATCCTGTTCGTGGACGAACTCCATACCATCATGGGGGCCGGTGCCGCGGAAGGCGCCGTGGACGCGGCCAATATGTTCAAACCGCTCCTGGCCCGGGGGAAACTGCACATGATCGGCGCCACCACCCTGGATGAATACCGCAAACACGTGGAGAAGGATGCCGCCCTGGAACGCCGCCTCCAACCCGTTTACGTCAGCGAACCCAGTATCGAAGATACGGTGACCGTTTTGCGCGGATTGCAGGAGAAATACGAGGTACATCACGGGGTCAAGATCACTGACGACGCCATCGTGGCGGCCGCCCAGCTCTCCGAACGCTACATTTCGGACCGCTTCCTGCCGGATAAAGCAGTCGACTTGATCGACGAAGCCACCAGTTCCATCAAAATGGAGATCGACTCCATGCCGACCGAACTTGATCAGATCAACCGGCAGATAAAACGGCTGGAGATCGAAAAGGAAGCTATTAAGAAAGACAAAAAAGCCAAAGAACGACTGGAAGAAGTCAAGCAACAGATCGCCGATTTGCAGGAACAATCCAAGAGTATGCAGTCCCAGTGGGAGCAGGAAAAATCACTGATCGATCAAATTACCCGCGCCAATGAGGAAATCGATAAACTCCGTAGCGAACAGGAACAGGCCGAGCGCGACGGAAACCTTTCCCGCGCTGCTGAGATACAATACGGGAAAATCCCTGAGCTGCAGACCCAGGCCCAAGAGGCGCGGGACCAACTCAACCAACTAGAGCACCGAGTACTGCGGGAAGAAGTTACCGCCGAGGACATCGCCAGCGTCATCTCCCGCTGGACCGGCATCCCCGTCAGCCGGCTGCTCAAAGAAGAAAGCGAGAAACTCAAAGACCTGGATAAACGCTTGGGCGAGCGAGTCGTCGGCCAGGAAGAGGCTATTACTGCTGTCGCCAACGCCATCCGCCGCGCCCGGGCCGGTATCGCACCCGCCGATCGGCCGGTCGGTTCATTCATGTTTCTGGGGCCAACTGGCGTCGGCAAGACCGAGACCGCCAAAGCGCTGGCCCGGGAAATGTTCGATGACGAAGAAGCTATGGTCCGGATCGATATGAGCGAATACATGGAGCAACACGCCGTCGCCCGGCTGATCGGCGCCCCGCCCGGCTACGTGGGCTACGAGCAGGGCGGGCAACTCACCGAAGCGGTCCGCCGCCGGCCTTACACGGTGATTCTGCTGGATGAGATCGAGAAAGCCCACAACGACGTTTTCAACGTACTATTGCAAGTCTTAGACGACGGCCGCATGACAGACGGACAGGGGAGAAGCGTTGACTTCCGCAACGCCATCATCATTATGACCTCCAACTTAGGAGCTCAGATAATCCAGGAGGCCGAGCAGTTGGACGAGGCGACACGGAACCAAGTTATGGAGACGGTACATACCTATTTCCGCCCCGAATTCCTCAACCGCGTCGATGATATTGTGCTGTTTGAGCGTATCACCGAAGCCGACATGGGCAGGATCGTCGACATCCAACTCCAGCAAGTCCAGCAAGATTTGGCCGCCAATAAAAACATTACCCTGGACGTTAGTGATTCCGTTAAGCAACACCTGGCTCGAACCGGCTATGACCCTAACTTCGGCGCTCGCCCGTTACAACGGCTGATCCAGAACCAAATCCTTGACCCGCTGGCCATGCAAATCATCGAAGGTGACGTCGAAGAAGAGCAAACCATCAAAGTCACCCTGGATAAAAATGAGCACATCCAATTCAAAGCCAAGCAATCGGACAAGGCGAAAAGTCAATGATAACCCAGCACCACCTGCCGCCTGCTACAATGGGAGTATGAGCTACGTAAAAGATTGGTTCCTGGAATTCGCCTGGCAACAGACCAATATCGATATCCGAATTTATGCGCATAATATCGAGGATCAACGGAAAAACGCCGTGGCACGGATCGTGGAAGCCTACCAACAACAGCCGGAAGTCCACGATTACATGATATGTCAAAAGGTATATGAACTGGCCCGAAATGCGACAGTAGAAGACCGTTTGATCGTCGGCAAATGGAAGCAACTGGCAGGACTGCTGAAAGCATACCACAGCCAAGAGATCGAGGATATCGGTATCTCAATGCAGGTCGTCTGGGACCAACTCGACCAAGAGGGAAAGAAAATAACCGGAAAAGGTGCCATCATCAACGATTCCGGGAATGGGCGCCTACACATTCAATCGTCGGATGACGAATTGCAAAAACTTGTGCGTGAGGTAGTCGACCAAACCGACAAACAGCTTCCCCGGTTCACCTTCTTCGAGCATCTGAAAGCATCAATTAAAAGAAAGAAAACAGAGGAGCGCGTTTTCACCATCACCATAGACACCTATCTATTTATAGATGGCGAGCAAGACCAAGATCTGCTCCAGATAAGCCCCAATAGCTTCGCGGAAACGGATCCCTACGTCGACATGGATGAACGGCCGGAAGAATACCGGCACCTGCAGCAACTGCTTGAGGAGCTGAAGGTGGAACAAATCGCCCAGCTGCTCATCTATTGCGGGTTGGACACCGAAGAAGGCACCCAAAAATTACTGGATGTATATCACACCGACGAATCGAGGCAAAATATGGTACTTGATGATATGAAAAAATTCGCTTGGTACGCCGACAAGGAAGATTTTTACCGCGAGTACCGTCGCTTAAGTGAAACAACCAAAGACAATTAATCTTTAAAACGCCGGGCACCTCTTATCCGGAAATATCGAATCCGCAATCGCGGGCCATGAGTGCCAACGGCTGCAATCCCGAGCCACCAATACTGGCAAAATAGATATGCATCAGGTAAATTCTCCCATAAAACTTATCTCCGGCTCCAGTCCATACCCGCTGTTATCGGATACCGAATCCTGGACGAGCCGCAACAGTCCACACACGTCGGCAGCTTTCGCACTCCCAAGATTCACGATGTAATTGGCGTGTTTGTCCGAAATTTGCGCATCGCCGATTCGGTGTCCTTTTAGTCCAGCTTCTTCGATCAAGCGTCCGGCGCCGACACCGGATATTTTCTTGAATACCGACCCGCAGGAAGGAAATTCATCCAGTTGGGGTTGTCTTTGCCGCCGCCATTGCATATTGGCATACATCTGTTTTTGTATATCTTCCGAATTGGCAAGAGTTAATTGGAATGTCGCTTCAAGTACGATGATCGGTTTATGGCGTAAAATACTCTCGTCATAACCAAACTGGAAAAACTCCGCAGCGACTTCATGGATTTGAAGATTTTCATCCAAAATCCGGGCCGAGGAAAGCACTGTTTCGATAAAAAGCGTACTTTGTCTGTCAGGCGCGAGAAAATGTAAGTTTTGCCATAACGCGCCGCCCACACTGCTTGGAATGCCCACGAAATGTTCCAAGCCAGATAATTTTTTATCAAGCGAAGCGTTGATCAAATCCGCTATCACGGCGCCGCTATCACTGCGTAGTTTATTGCCGTTGAATTCAAAACTCTCCGCCCTGTTATGAATGACCAATCCGCGGAATCCGCCGTCGCCGATTAATAAGTTGGCGCCAGTGCCAAGCACGAAATACGGCATGCCGGTTTCTTTTGCTTGGCGGACGGCATCGGCTAGTTCGTCCAGGGAGTGCGCCTCGACAAAATAATCAGCCGGACCGCCGATTCCCAGCGTAGTCAAAGGAGCGAGGGAAACGTTGCGTTGCCATGAATTAAGCATGGACATATCACTATAGTATACAGGCTTACTTTATACACATCACTCCTATTACATCCAGCGAATTACGAATATACTATGATAGTCATATGCATCGTAAACACTTATGCGAATTGAAGGTCGACGAGGCGGCGCGGGCATTACTCGGCCAACAATTGGTCCGGATACTTACGGATGGCTCCAGGCTTAAAGGCAAAATCGTGGAAACCGAAGCTTACCATGAAACCGACCCGGCCGCCCACACCTATAACGGCAAAACCGATCGCAACGCCGTTATGATCGGCCCGGCCGGGTACGCCTACGTCTACTTTGTTTACGGCATGCATTACTGTTTGAACGTAGTTACCGGACCGGAGGGCACTGGTGAAGCCGTGCTCATCAGGGCGCTGGAACCAAAGGAGGGCATGGATGTCATGCAACAAAACCGCTCGTTGCAAGCTAAGACCCCGGGAAACATGTGCAGCGGACCGGCCAAGCTGACCCAGGCCCTGGCTATAGACCGGCAATTCAACGGGCACGATCTGCGCAGCTCACCGTTATACCTGAAAGAGGGAAAACCAGTCGCCGATACACATATCACCCGCAGCACTCGAGTCGGGGTACGCTCCGGAGCCTCGACACCGTGGCGGTTTTATATCAAAGGCAACGCCTTCATTTCCAAGCCATAGGAGTAAGATCCGTTGCCGGTAAAAATCCTCCCAAAATATTCAAAACCGGTAAACCGGTATTTTACACCTTACCGATTTACCGGTTTCTCCTCAGTTAGCCTTTGTTACTCCGTTTTTGATAACAACGGTGTATAATAGGTGGACCATGCAGCAATGGATCGATCGGATACGGTTCATTACCCCAAGCAAGAAAACCTGCAAGAAAATCGGCTGGGTTTTGGCACTGGTGGTCGTCTTATACGTGGCGCTCACCAGGGCCAATGTCATTCAGGTACCCAGGCTCTCACGCAGCTTACAACAACACCAACCGGGTATGTACCGAGTGGTACGGGTCGATGACGGCGACACCCTGACGGTTGCCCGAAGCGGGCAGGTCGATCAAGTCCGGATGCTGGGCGTCAACACTCCTGAGATTCATCACCCCGAAAAACCAGTCCAGTGTTACGGGAGTCGGGCCGCCCAGTTTAGCAGAGATTTAATCGGTGAAGAGGTGCGGTTGGCCGCCGATCCACTGGACGATAACCGGGACGTTTACGGCCGTTTGCTCCGCTATGTCTACACGCCCGATGGCACCCACGTCAATGCCCGGCTGATATCAGAAGGCTACGGGTTCGCCTACATGAGGTTCCGTTTCCAGAAACGCCCCCAATACCGCAAACTGCAGCGCGCCGCCCGGGAAAACAACCGCGGCTTGTGGGGTGCCTGCCAACTGACCGAAAACCAATACGGAGCACCGGAAACCGTTCCCGTTCGCCGGTGACCGGTTTATATTTCTCCCTGGTGTGCCGCGGTCGAAGCACCCCAGAGAAATCCGTCGGGAAAGGTTACGGATTCCGGTGACCCGGGTGGTGAATATCGACGGTTCTCAGACACGTTTCTTCTCCGTCACATTGAAGGAGCTTAGGTATTTGCCGAGTAAAACCCGGGTTTGGGCGTTCAAGGCGGCGAAGCTGCCGAACACCACCAGTGTCACCGGCACGAATACCCATTGGGCCACCATCATGACGCTCCGGGTCCAGGAATACCGGTCGGGACGGGGCGGTATGGTGATCAAACTACTGATGATAGGTGCCACCAGCCCCAACAGCGCCAGCGTTTGGATGACCCCGACGATGGTCGGTAACTGCAAGGCCAACACCGAATTAGTGCCTTCGGCATGCAGGAGTAGGGGTAGCCAGCCGCCAATGGCCAGCACGATCGGCCCCACCGCCAGACTGAAATAAGCTTCGATTTGCCGATATATATGGATCAGTTTGCTGGACCAGCTGATGCCGGGCTCATGAAAACTGCGGCGGACCACGTAGGGAGTATCCACCACGCCGTATACCCACCGTCTTAACTGATAAAACTGGGCTTTGAACGTCCGCCAATAGCCTTCTACCAGCACCGCGTCCTGGTAAATGGGGCTATAGACGGGTGAAACCTGGTGGTCGCCGGCGTAGGTGAAGTAGGTACGCCAGTACTGGTGTCCATCTTCGACGATGGATCGCTGGTTCCAGTAATCGGTATCGATCAGCGTTTGCAGGCTCTGTCCGTGGGCGGAGAAGTTGCGTAACCGGTGCGGCCGCAATGCTTCCATGAGCACCCAGAAGCTGTTGCAGGCGGCTACCACCCGGATTAAGGCCGGCGCGTCCCATATATTATTGAAAAACATTGAAATCGGTTGATACGACATATGCACCCGGTTGGGCGTTATCGCGTACCGATAGGTTAACTCGGCGAAATACTGCTCGCTGGGGCGACTGTCCACGTCCAAGGTAGTAACTACCACCTGTTCCGGGTCGATATTGTGCTGGCGGATATAGCGGGTTAGCCAGGTAGCTGCGTGGGTAATGTTGGCGGCTTTGGTTTTGATGTCATCGGGGTGTTTGACGGCTTCAGCTACGGCGAAATATCCCTCGTAACGGGACAACAGATCACCCACGCCGGCTTCGATTTGAGGCCCGCCACGCTCCTCGTAAGCGATTACCAGAAACATCTCCGACGTGTCGTAATTGGCAGCTATCACCGATTGGATGGTGTCCTCCAGAATGGCTATGTCTTCGTTGTAAATGGAGATCAGCGCCACATGCCGCACCCGATCCGGATCCAACATCGCTTCTTCATTTTCGGCGGCCCTCCTTAGTAAATGCCGGTAAAACCGCAAGACAGCCCTTTGCCGCCACCCGGAGGTGTGCTTGATGTCATCATCCAAAACTCCCAATGCTTGGGCCGGTTGTCTTAGATCATTCAACCTTGCGTACCAATCGATCTGTTCGGTGAGCTTGATGTGCCAATAGCCGCGTACCAACCGGCTGCTGTAGCCCAGGATCTTGATAAACCACAGCAAAATGTAGGCGATTAATAGATAGGCGGCCCAGGGGATGGCAAAATAGCTCAGCAGAATCAAAAGCAGAAAAAACGCCCAGGACATGGCGCCGGTCATGATCTCCAGCATACGCTGGGTCCAGTCGTGATAAGGATCTTCAGGAGCCGTTTTCATAACCTGTATTCTCGCAAAATCACCTCCGTCAGCATAGCATATCCAGGGGGTGCCCTGGGTATGGGGGATGAATCCGCCAGTTCGGGCGGGGGAGCAAAAGCGGCACACAGATGCCCGCTTCTTAGTGTGACAGAAACTTATTGAACCCTCTTTGTCATTCCGAACTTGGTTCGGAATCTCATTCTGCAACAGGGAAACGATCCCGGATCGGAATCCGGCTCTGAAACAGATCCTGAAACAAGCCTGCCTGCCGGCAGGCAGGTTCAGGATGATATATGCAGAAATAACGTTCAGTCCGGTTTTTGTTGCCGCATTTTTATAATGGTTCCGAATGGTTCCGGTGCTACGCCCGTGAACACCCACTTCGTTGTTTAATGCAGGGAAGGTGTTCAATAAGCCGGGATACTATAGGCTGCTTTTGGAAATTTTCGCAGGTGGGATACAATTTAACTATGTTTTTAAGTGGAGTGGGAGAACTACTATGATGCTTGGCTTGCACGTACGCTCCGGCGGGGGAGTGGAAAATGCGCCGGGCCGGGCAGCGGCCGAAGGCGGGGAAACGGTCCAGATTTTCGCCGGCAGTCCCCGGATGTGGAAGCAGCCGACCTATAGCCGGGAGCAGGGCGAAAAATTCGCCGCCGCCATGGAAGAACACGGTCTGGCGGAAACTTTTATCCACGTTATGTACCTGACCAGCTACGGCACGGCCGACGAGGAACACCGCCGGAAATCGACCCAAGCCTTTATTACGGCCCTGGAGAATTGCGACACCCTCGGCGCCCGCGGGGCGGTCACCCATTTGGGTTCCCACAAGGGCGAAGGTTTTGAAGCCGCGTTGCCCCGCATCCGTGATTGCCTGATGGAAGTACTGGCCAGCGACACGGAGGCCGAAGTGATTCTGGAAAACTCGGCCGGCGCCGGTGACTTGATCGGCGGTACGTTCCAGGAGTTGGGGCGAATTATCGAAGCGTGCGACAACCATCCCTGCTTAAAAGTCTGCCTGGACACGGCCCATGCCTTTACCTCCGGCTACGACCTCCGCACGGCTGAGGATTGGGAACAGCTCCTCAATCAATTCGATGACGCCATTGGGCTGGACCGGCTCTCGGTGTTGCATCTGAACGACTCAATGCACGACATCGGCACCTACAAAGACCGGCACGAGAACATCGGCGACGGCTATATCGGCTATGAAGCGTTCCGGGCTATCGTGAATGATACCCGGTTCAGTGATATGTCGGCCGTTCTGGAGGTTCCGGGTATAGAAAATAAAGGACCGGACAAAGAAAACCTGGACAGATTAAAAGGATTGGTAAATGAATGATCAAGATCGGCGAACCACGATACATGAGCTCCGGCAAAAAGCGGATGATTTCATCAAAGCAAGGAATTGGGGTAAGCACCATACACCGAAAAACCTGGCCGTTTCTATCGCCATCGAAGCCGCCGAACTCATGGAACACTACCAATGGGGTGAATATACGGTTACGGGTCAGGAGAAAGACGAGAAAATCAAGGACGAGCTGGCCGACGTTATCATTTATTGCCTCTATTTCGCCAATGCTTCCGGAATCGATGTCGCCGATGCCGTAAAAAATAAGTTGGCACACGCCGCTGAAAAATATCCGGTAGAAACATTCAATCAGGAGTCTGACGACCCCAAGGATTATGAAAATATAAAAAAGAACTATCGTCATGGCAAAGCATAAACAACCGGTGGCCGTTTTCGACATCGACGGCACGATTTTCCGTTCAAGCCTTGTGATTGAACTGATTGAAGAGTTGCTTCGAAGTGAAAAACTGCCGGAACACGTAAAAGATGAGTACATCGAATCCCGGCAACGATGGCTGAACAGGGAGGGATCATATGAAAATTATGTCCAGGACGTAGTAGCAGCTTTCAACAAACACACAGTGGGCATGGAACAACGAATCGTGCGAGACGTAGCAGGTGAAGTTATCCAGCGCATGGCCAAACACACCTATCGATGCACTCGTCAATTAATCGATGAATTAAAGGCTTCTCATTTCCTATTAGCTATTTCCGGGTCACCCCAAGAAGTGGTTGCATTATTCGCTCAACAATACGGTTTCGACGCGACTTCCGGCAAAATCAGCACGCTTGAAAATGGAAAATATACAGGAGAATTTCAATCCGCTGCCAAGGATAAGATACTAAAGCAATTTATGGATGATTACGGTCTGACATACGAAAATAGCGTAGGCGTCGGCGACACGGAGAGCGACTCTACGTTCCTGGAACTCGTGCAACGGCCGATCGCCTTCAATCCGAACCGGAAACTATTTGTTGCGGCGCAAAGACACGGTTGGGAAGTTATCGTTGAACGAAAGGATGTCATTTACGAGTTAAAGAAAAAGGATGGAACTTATGTCCTTGGTTAAACAAACCGATGAGCCGGCTTTCCCGGAAGTTTTGTGGAACCAGCCGGTCAACCGGCGGCTCGGGCGGACACTACTCATCATCGGCGGGCATAGCCAGCAATTCAGCCGGACCCAAGAAGCCTATCAAGCCGCCCGCGGGGCTGGGGCGGGCAAGGTAACGGTGGCACTGCCGCGGTCGGTTCGCAGCTACACCGGCAACATTCCCGACGTGGAATTCATGGCCGACACACCAGCCGGATCCCTGTCCCGGGAGGCAGAAAACAGCATCCGAGCTTATATGGAAGAAGCTTCCGCCGTTCTGTTGCCGGGTGAATTGAGCCGGAACACCGAAACGATCGGACTCCTGGAATCGTTACTGGAAGGAAGTGACAGCCCGGTGATCATCACTGATGAGATCATCCGTTCACTACTGCACGCCCCAGCCGTCTTACGGAGAGCCGGCGCGTTGATAGCGGGACCTCAAGCATTGTCGGAATTGGCGCAGAAACTTGGCATTGCCGTATACACTAAAACGCCGGATCTACAGAAAGAGCAGCGATTACTGGCCGGGTTAACGGAAGAATTAGATAACTACATCGTGTGCCGCAGCGAGGAACATATCCTGGTAGGCGGCCGCGAACAAATCAGCATGACACCCGCCCATAACATTGATCCGGCGCGATTAGCCGCCACAGCAGCGGTGTTCTACGCCCAGCACACTCGGGAATTCGAAGCGTTGACCACTGCGGCTTGGCAGACGAAGGAAAGTTATTGACCCGTATTAACGCGATATGACTTTACTCTATTTCCAGCCCATGTTTGCGAATAATATCCATAAGAAATTCATAATCGTGGATAGTGGTCTTGTGAATCCATTGGTAGAAATTTTTTTCGTGCAGTAATTCTTTGGCTGCGGGGTCGCCGAGCAAGCGTTTTAATGCCGTGTACTCCAAGGGGCAGACGATAAGATGGAGGTAGGTGGAGTATTCACTAGGTGCGCCTTCCGGGTCGCCGACCGGAACTTCCTCATAGTGCTCGCGCAATTCAGCGATGACAGCTTCAGCTTTTTGTTCTTTCTCGTCCAGGAACCAATGGATTTGTTCATGTACATACACGCTGAGTAGGTGGTGTTCATCAAACTTATAGGTATTGAGTGTCAGGACGGGGTGGCTGTGGGGTTTTACGTAACTTTCTATTCGAACCGTGTCCGTAAAGGTGTAGGGTGCAAGTTCATATTTTTCCAATATGTTCTCAAGAATTTTCTTAACTTGCTCCTCTCGAACAGCACCGGAAGCAGTGGCAATACTCACAGAGTCCATGTATATTACAGTACCATAACAAACTGAAAGAGACGACAAAGTACCCGGTGCGATAACCTCATGGCGTGGTACCATCCACACATGCGGGTTTTTGTACTAAACACCGGAAGATGCGGCTCACTGTCCTTTGCTCGCGGGTGTGAACACATGACTAATTTTTCGGCCGGCCATGAATCACGGCATGAAATGCCGCCCTCCCAGCGACTCGAGTATCCCGATAATCACATAGAGGTCGATAATCGTCTGGCATGGTTCCTTGGCGTTTTAGGCGAAAAATATCCCGACGCGCGGTTCGTACATCTTGTCCGGGATCGGGAAGCTGTCGCCCAAAGCTTTCTGAAACGCTGGAAGGAAGATCCTCCGCCATGGAAAGAGTATAAAAATCCGATCATACGGGCATACCGGAAGCACCGGGAACGACACCCGGGTCCCGGCATTATACTGGCATTCGCCCATCCCATTATCGCCCGGCCTGCCCCATGGAACGAAGAGCAACGCATAGAAATCTGCCGATTCTATTACGACACGGTGAATGCCAATATCGCCCATTTCCTGAGGGATAAGTGCTCCATGGAGGTGCGGATCGAGAATATCGAGGATGATTTCCAGGATTTTTGGAGTTGGATCGGTGCTGAAGGTGATTACGACGCGGCAATTGCCGAATTTTCCCGTCAACACAACGTCAGTTCTGCAGAAGAACAAGGATAGATGAGCAAGAATGGTTTACCATGAGCGAGTTTTACGAAGGTAAAACGAGTCGAATGTGGTTTACCATGAGCTTGTCGAATGGTGCCGGAGGGGAGACTCGAACTCCCACGGGAAAATCCCACACGATTTTGAGTCGTGCGCGTCTGCCAATTCCGCCACTCCGGCCTGATTTTAATGATCTGCTTTGCGTACCGCCGATACTCCTGGCGCCGGCAGCCCAAAAACGCCGGGTAACTTGAGTATTAACGTGGTTAATTTTACTATACCAAGTGGAGAATAGCCAATCATATGGACGATAATCACCAATACCCGTATCCACTGCAATCGGATGGCGAGCCCAGCAACGCTCCTCCGCCAGAACCGCCTCAGCAGGACGCGTCCGCCGACCAGCAGGCTCCGGGGCCAGACCAGTCGCCACAACCAAACCCGCCCACGCAGGGGCAAAATCCGCCCTACGACGCAGTGCAATTACAGGACACGCCTGCTCAAGTTGGCGACCAGCCGCCCCCGCCCACGGGGGAACCGGACCAGCCGCCGCCCAATCAACCATCGGACGCCGGGCAAAACGTTAATGATCGCCCGGACCAACAGCCATCGGTCGGGGTAGACGGCCAGCCATACCAACAACCCCAGACCCCGGAATTTCAACTGCAACCGCCGGACGTGGGGCAGTTTGCCAACACCGGGGAGGCGCCCGTCCCGCAACCGGTTGCCGAAGGCGGCGATACCCAGGCATCCGGGCCGCCGCCCCAACCGGCGCCGGCAGATGGCAATGTCCAACAGCCGCCGCAACCACCAAACGACCCGAATCAAGCCGCTGGGCAGGGACAACCGCCGCAACCATTGCCGCAAGACGAGCAACAACCGTTGCCGCAGAACGAGCAACAGCCGGTGCCGCAGAACGAGCAACAACCGTTGCCGCCAACTGGGCAACCCCAGGACATACCGCCCGCCAATTCCCAGGCTCCATCACCGGAACCCCAGCAGCAAGTCACGGCGCCGCCAGAACCGGCGCCGCCCCAGCCGGAGCAACCCCTCGAGCAAGCACCGCCACCGCAACCCGTGGAGCCGCCACAACCCGAACAACCACCACCTCAGCCCGGGCAACCAATGCCGCAACCCGACTCGCCTGGAGCGCAGCCGCCTGAGAACGTGGCGCCGCCCCAGCCCCAGCAACCACCCCCGGCGCAGAACGAGCAACAACCGTTGCCGCCAAACCAGCAGCAACCTCCACCCACGCAACAGCCGCCACCAGCACCAGAACCACCTGCGCCGCCGCAGCCTGAGCAAGTGCCGCAACCTGCCGCCCCCGCCGAAGCAGGGCAACCAAACGCCACGGGGCAACCCCCCGAGCAAACACCACCTCAACCCGAGCAACCCCTCGAGCAAACACCGCCTCAGCCGCAACAACCGCCGCCACAACCCGAGCAACCACCACCTCAGCCCGAGCAACTGCAACCATCCGAACCCACTACTGGGGGTCAAGCGCAGATCCAGCCGCCACCCGCCGAAGAAACCCCGCCCCAGCAATTCCAAGCCCCGCAAGCGCCGCAACTAACCGCTCAGCCAAGCCCCGACCAACAACCGCCAGCTCAACCCCAACCACAAACCAACGCACCGGAAGCCGGCCAAACCAATCAACCAGCCGGAGAAACTGCCGCCCAAACCAGCGACGCGACTTTCCAGCTCCCCCCAGCAACACAGACACCGGCACAAGAGACATCGGCCACCGCTCCCGCCGCGCCCCAAGCCCCACCGGAAACCGGGGCCCCGCCGGAAGACGGAGACTCAGGCCTAGGTGACGACCAAAAAACAGGCTGGAAAGCCCGCGGCCTGGCAGTGGCGGGGAGTATCAGTGACTGGTTGAAAAAAATCCGGTTCAAATCGGCTGTTTCAGCGGCCGGTTTCGGCATGCTGATATTCGCCGTATTCAACGCCCAAGTCATCCTGGGACAGGTGCAGTACTTAACCACTCCCAGTGGCGGCATCCAGTCCACCTCGGGCTCGGTGGACCTCGAGCCCTCAGTCGGTGATAAGCCGCGCATCATTATCCCCCAGATCGATGTTAAGGTGCCCGTGGTCTACGACGAACCGAGTTTCAAGGAAGAGAAGGTGCAAAAGGCCCTCCAGCGCGGGGTCGTTCACTACGGCACCACAGCCAAACCCGGCGAGAACGGCAATACGGTAATTGTCGGACACTCTTCCAACAACTGGTGGGATAGCGGCAAGTACAAATTCGCCTTTATTCTGCTGGACAAAATGCAGCGAGGAGATGAGATCGTGCTGCACTATCAGGGCACTCGGTATGTCTACAAAGTCCAGAACAAGAAGGTGGTCGAACCCACCAACACCAGCGTGCTGAAGCAGACCCAACAACCCCGTTTAACGCTGATTACCTGTACGCCGCCGGGCACCAGTTGGCAACGGTTGATCGTCCAGGCCAAACAAGTGACGCCTGATCCCAGCCAGAACACCGACCCCCAAAACGCCTCTGGTCAGGATTCACCGGCGCTCCCCAGCGACTCCAGCCGAAGCTTCTTCGAATTCATGGGCGATCTATTTTAGGTTGCTGCGCTGCAACTGTAGTTGGTTGGTTACCTGATTACGCCGGATGCTATACACCGTGTCTTGTTGATGATTGCCGAATACCCGGAAGTCCTGGGCGACCGTCAGATACTCCTGGTTGGCGCCGTCGAACTCCAGCAGTATCACCCCTTCTCCGCTGACTGCCAATAAGTGATGCTCGGTGTACCACTGCGGCTCGGTAGCCATATCCGCCAGCCGGAACCGATGCGTTTGCTGACGCTTTAGATCATAAGTCGTAAAATGGCTGCCGCTGTACATGAGGACGTATGCGCCGCCCGGGCTGACGGTGACCCGCTCCGCCGCGCCGGGCGGCAAGGAGGTGGTAGCCGGGGCCCCGGAGGCAGGGTTGGCAATCAGGGTTACCTGCGCCCGATCTGTGTTGTGCAACATCAGGTGTAGCTGACCCTGATGCTGGATCGCCTCAATTTGGTGCGCCCCGGGGAGATGATTAATAGACAGCGATCGAGTTTCACCGTCCTCGATTCGCACCAGCTGTGAGCCCCCAGAGGCTTGCTGCAGGGCATAGATGGCGTCCTGGTATACATCGAACGCGGTGATATTACGGGCGATAGGCCGGGGCGGTGATTGATTTAGAGCCAGGCGCCGCAACACGTTATCGTCCGTGATCCCGTATATGGCTTGGCTGCTTTGGCTGAAAATCGGCTGCCGGAAAACCTCGCCAGCGATCGCCTCCACCTCCCGGCCGCTCCGCTTGGCCCCAGGGTTGAAGACGAAGTACCGCTTGGAGCCGCTGGAAATTTCCGCCCGGACAAATGCGCGCGAGGCGTCAGGCGCCCAGCTGAGATCGGTTATGTTTATGTTTAAGCTCGGGTATTTAGCGGAGGGAGCCAACGCCAGGTAGGAAGATTGGCCGCCGGCCGGAAAGATCCGCAGCCGATCTCCGCCGTCAGTGCTCGTCACCGCGGCCAGATATCGTTGATCATCGCTTTGGGAGACAAATTTAAGCCCGTTTAAATTTCGGATCGGATCGGAAGGTACCTTGTTGGGCACCAGCACCGGATACCGCGCGTAGGTCACCGCCGCGGTCTGAACAGATAACTCTTTGGTCCAGGAACGGTAACCTTCCCGCCGCAACTGGACCGTGTAGGTACCTGAGGCCAGTCGGATCCGATTTTCGGTGCTGCCACGCCGAGCGTCGTCAACGCGGATGCGGGCGTCGCCGGGTTCCGAATCAATGGAGAGCAAACCGCCGCCGGCGATTTTCCCCGTTTCCAAATCATAAAAATAGCCGCGCCCATAGGCGACCAGCACCACGGTCGCGGCCGCAATGCCCAATATCAACGCCGGATATTTGAGCCAGCGGAAGATCTGTTTTAATGGCGGTTTCATGCGTCTATAGTATAGTATAGATATGTTCGCCAAACGAATTGCCATCGATCTCGGCACCGTCTCGACGCTGGTGTACACCCCCAGACGCGGCATCATCGTCAATGAACCCAGCGTGGTGGCGGTCAATAGCGACCAGGGGAGTCTCGTCGCCATCGGCCAAGAAGCCGAGGATATGCTGGGACGGACCCCTCAAGCGCTGATATCCCATCGCCCCCTCCGGGATGGGGTTATCGCCGATTTCCGGATTACCCGGGAAATGCTCAAACACTATATTAATCTAGCCATCGGCCGCCTCCGCCTGGTCAAGCCCGATGTCATGATCAGCATACCGGCCGGGGCTACTTCCACCGAGAAGAAAGCGGTTATTGACGCCACTATCGCCGCCGGCGCCCGGGCGGCCTACATCATCGAGGAACCGGTAGCCGCGGCCCTGGGAGCGGCGGTCCCGGTTACCCAGCCGCGGGGGAATATGGTTATCGACATCGGCGGCGGCACCACCGAAATCGCCGTTATTTCCCTGGGGGGCGTAGTCGCCCAGACCAGTGTCCGGGTGGGCGGCAATAAAATCGACACGGCTATATCCGAATACCTCCGGAAACACCACAATCTATCCATCGGCGAACACATGGCGGAAACCGTCAAACACAAAATCGGCCGGGCCATTGCCGACGACCAGCAGCACTCCATGCAAGTCCAGGGCCGGGATATCGTCGGCGGCTTGCCCAAAACCATCACCCTGGCCGACAGCGAAATCATCGAACCCATCCAGGATATTCTGGAACAGATCGTCCGCAATGTCCGTTCGGTCCTGGAAGATACCCAACCCGAACTGGTTAGCGACATCATAGATCAAGGCATCGTGTTGACCGGCGGCGGCGGCAAATTGACCGGAGTGGACGTTTTGTTCAAAAAAGTCATCGACGTGCCGATTTTGGTCGCCGACGATCCCGAATATTGCGTGGTCAACGGCGCGGCCGTGGCACTGGGGAACCTGGCCGAATACCAGAAGAGTCTCTTAAGCAGCGGATGAGGGTTAACGGAAAACTTGGCATGAGAAGGGCGGGCGCCCATTTCTGAATATGTCATCCTGAACCTGCCTGCCGGCAGGCAGGCTTGGTTCAGGATCTGTTTCAGGATTAGTTGCAGGACCGTATCGGGTTAATGGATTCGGGGCTCGGGGGCCGGAATGACAAAGCGGGTGACGAAAAAGAACTGTCATCCTGAACTTGGTTCAGGATCTATTGCAGAGCCGATTCCCACCTAAATTGGCAGTGATGTCCGAAACGGATCCCGTATCGGGGTCAGAGCCTGTCCTGAATTTATTTCAGGAATGACGTCTTGGCAATGACAAGGAGGTGTTCAATAAGCCGGGAGACTATACGGTCCTCACCCGGGAAAACCGGCAAACATGATACATTAAGAGGCATGGAGGAACGCAGCAAGGAGCAATCCGCCGGGTGCAGCGGTCGTCCCCGAGTCGCCTTAGTCCATGACTGGTTGAATACCAAGCGGGGCGGGGCGGAACACGTGCTGGAGGTATTGGCAGATATGTTTCCCGAGGCACCCATCTATACGCTGGTTTACAATCCGAGCAAGTTCCATTACCCCCCGGAGCGGATACACACCAGTTATCTCCAGAAGATGCCGGATATATTGAAACAGCGGAATCGATATTTATTACCGCTTATACCCAGCGCCATCGAGTCCTGGGATTTCAGCGCCTACGATGTGGTGATCTCATCTTCCTCCGCCTTCGCCAAAAACATCGTTACTCCCGAAACTACCCGGCATATATGCTATTGCCACACGCCGATGCGTTTCGTGTGGGATTATTGGCCCCGCTATCTCTCCCAGCAACGAGTCGGACCGCTCCGCCGCGCCTATATCACTCGACAGACCGGCAAATTGCGCATGTGGGATTTCGTCGGCGCCCAACGGGTCGACCGCTTTCTGGCCAATTCCCGAACCACCCGTGAACGGATTCATAAATTCTATCGGCGGAAGGCGGACGTTATATTTCCGCCGGTTGATACGTCTTCGCTGGTCTACACCGCGCCGGCCGGGAAGCGGGACTATTACGTTACCTTAGCTGTCCTGACTCCCTACAAAAAGATAGACGCGGCCATTGAAGCCTTCAATGTCTCCGGCAAAAAGCTTACCGTCATCGGGGACGGTCCCGATCGGAACCGGCTCCAAGAGCTGGCCGGTGACAACATCGAATTTACCGGATATATATCCACCAAAAACAAGGCCCGGATGCTGACCGAGGCCAAAGGGTTGCTGTTCCCCAACGTGGAAGATTTCGGCATCGCGCCCGTGGAAGCCATGGCCAGCGGCACGCCGGTTATCGCTTACAACGCCGGCGGAGCCAGGGAAACGGTTATAGAAGGAGAGACCGGCATCTTCTTTGACCAGCAAACACCGGCCGGGATCAATCAGGCCATCGAGCGATCCGAAAGCAGCCGATTTAACGGGTCTACGCTCACCAACCGGGCCCGACAATTTTCCACCGCCACATTCACCGAGGCCATACAGTCGCGTGTCGATGAAGCGTCTCACCGGCCATGACGGGGCGCGTTCGCGTCCTGGGGGTCGAACTGGATCCGCTGGGTATTGATCAGGCAGTCGAACGCATCATCGAAGCCAGCCGGGAACCCGGGTGCCGGTACGTCGTCAAACCCTATGTCGAGTTTTCCCAGTATCCGTCACCGGAAATTTTGAATGGGGCATGGCTCTCCTTGCCGGATGGGGTGTGCTGGCAATGGGCCGCTCATTACCAACGCAGCAGCGGTTCGTTGTGGCAACTGGGCAAAACGTTATCCCACATCATCCTGCGGCCGGAGCGTATCCGCACCCAATTACCGGAAAAAATCGCCGGCGCCAACTTTACCTGGCCACTTCTGGAAGCCGCCGCCCGCCACGGCCGGAGCGTCTTCCTGGTCGGCTCGCCCGCCCACGGGGATATTGCGGAAACCGCCCGGACACTTCGAAATGCCCATCCGGAGCTGGCCATTGCCGGCACCTTTCCCGGCAAAGACGATTCCGGGGTATTCTCGCCCGGGTTGGAGCAGCAATTGGCGGGTGAGTTGGCCGACAAACGGCCCGACATCGTGCTGCTGGGACTGGGGCATCCCCTCCAGGAAGAAGTCATGCATCGGATGCGTGACCGGCTGGATCACGGGGTGCTCATCGGAGAAGGGGGCACCTTTGACTACCAAATTTTCGGGGGTCAACAGAGGCGAGCCCCGCGGTTCATGCAGCGGGCGGGCATCGAGTGGCTGTGGCGCCTGGCCCTGGAGCCGCGGCGTCTCCGCCGCCAGCTGGCCATACCCCGCTTCATTATCCGGGTGCATAGGGATTTACACAGAAGTAAAAACATCCTATTATGGAAATAAGGTTTAACCATAAGCATACATAACACAAATACCAAATATGCAGTGTCAAACATGTCAACAATCCAATATGGTACACGTCAGGGGGAAATCCTTCTGCATGGATTGCGGGCGGCGCGCCACACAGCGGTTGCAGCATTTTAGCTCCGGAGCTTCGGCAGGTGCCAACCAGAATACGCTGAACCTGCAACAAACACGGGAGCCGGAGCAGCCGGAAAACCAACCATCCGCTCCGTCGACCTCCGACTCGGCCGCCAAATCGTTGCACGGGATGCATGCCCGGAATCTGGGCGCGGGGAGCCAACCGCAACAATCTCCTGAACCGGCTACCCAGTCGCCCGATCCACCCGCCCCGGCGGCAACCCCCGGGATCGCGACTGCCACTATGGATGGACCCCAGGCTACTGAAGCCGGGGAAACGGCCCGGCAGGAACTGAGCCAGCAATTTGCCGATGCCTCTCTGGCGGCTGCTGCGACACCGGAGGCACCCGCGCTCGACCAAGCTTCCGGGCAACAAGTAGCCACGGAAGCCAAGCAAATCACACACATGCGGCCGCACCAGAGATATCCACTGAAAGGAGACCAGGAGGGGTACCAGGGCAAGTCCCAAGCACCGGCCGAAGGAACGCCCGCAGCCGAAACGCCGAGCGTGGAAGATGGCCAATTACCTTCCCTGTCCAGCACGGCTACATCCGGCGACCAACCATCTGGCGGCCAATCATGGTTCCGGAAATTACTCCCCTTTAATGGGATGAATCATACTGCCTTCCGAGTCGGCGTAACCGGATTGTGCATCCTGATTTTAGCCGGTTACGTCACTTACTTGAATTACCCCAGTATTGCCGTCCGGGTGGCCGCCAGCCAAGCCAACGTGGATGCTTCTTTGCCCGAATACACCCCCGATGGCTACAGCTTCAACGGGCCGATCACCTACGGTGACGGGCAATTAACCGTGACCTTCCAAAAACAGGGCAAAACCATCTCGCTGGAACAGGCGCAGACCCAGTGGGATTCCCAGAGTTTATTGACCAATTACATCAACCGCAAGACCAGCGACTACGAAACCTATCGGGAGAACGGGCTGACCATTTACACCTATGACAATCGCCACGCCGCCTGGGTGAATGGCGGTACCATGTATACCATCGACAGTGAGACGTATTTGAGCCAGCAAGAGATCGTCAACATGGCCAGCAGCATGTAAGCCGGGCCCTTTACCCGCCACCCAGTAACGCTATAGGCTGATGAAGTATGAGGGAACAGGCGCCACGGGTGCGGTTCGCGCCCAGCCCGACCGGCTACATGCACGTGGGTGGTTTACGGACCGCCCTGTTCAACTGGCTCTTCGCCCGTAATCAGGGAGGTGTATTCATCCTGCGCTTCGAGGATACCGACCAGGCGCGAGTCATCGAAGACGCGGCCGCGTCAATCATGGATAGCCTCCAGTGGCTGGGACTGGACTGGGATGAAGGCCCGCGCGCCGGCGGTGCTCATGGACCGTATTGGCAATCCCAGCGTCTGGAATCCTACCAAAAGCACGCCGAAACCTTGCTGGAGCAGGGGAGAATCTATCGGGACTGGACGCCGCCCCAGGATCTGGAAGCCATGCGGAAAGCCGCCCAAAAAGAAAAGCGCCCGTTCAAAGTTGACCGCTCCCAGCTGAAAACCGACGGTTCTCCCGATGAGCCGCATGTATTGCGTTTCGCCATCGACCAATCCCATGACCCCGCCTGGGACGACGTGGTATACGGGCGCCAGTCACGGGCGGGCAGCGAGCTGGACGATTTCGTCTGTCTCAAGTCCGACGGCTGGCCGACCTACAACTTCGCCAACGTAGTGGACGATCACTTGATGGATATTTCCCATGTGTTGCGCGGTGATGAGTTTCTCTCCTCCACGCCCAAGTTCCTGCAACTCTACGCCGCCTTTGGTTGGCAAACCCCGTCGTTCGTCCACGTACCGCCCGTCCACGGACCGGACAAGACCAAACTGAGCAAACGCCACGGCGCGCTGGGCGCGCTGGAGTATCGTGACTGGGGATATCTTCCCGGGGCGCTCATAAACTTCCTGGCGACGCTGGGGTGGAACGACGGCACCACCCAGGAAATTTTTACGCCCGCCGAATTGATCAATCGGTTTTCGCTGGAGCGCATCCAGAAGAGCCCGGCCGTTTTCGATGACGGGCGGCTGGATTGGATTAATGGACATCACCTCCGCGCCCTCACCCTGGACGAACTGGTCCGGCGCGCCGAAGGGTTTTGGCCCCAATCCGCCCGGGAAGCGTCCATGGACTATAAACGCCAGGTACTGACATTGGTCCAGGAACGGTTGAAATACCTGGGCGAACTGCCAGAGTTAACATGGTTTTTCTTTACTGATCCGGCCGAATACCCCGAGCAACTGGATATGGACAATGCCCGGCAATGGCTCCCCCGGGTGCTGGAGACCATCGAGTCGTCCGATTTCAGCGAAGCGGATTTGGAAGAACGGTTGCGCGGGTTGGTGGCAGAATTGGATGTTAAAACCGGCGAACTGTTCAAAGTGATTCGGATCAGCATCACTGGGCAAACGGCAGCTCCGGGACTATTTGAGACCATGCACGCGCTGGGGTCTGAGACAACCCGTCGCCGGTTACAGACTGTTTTGTCACGGGCCCGGGAAGTGGCATAATGCAAACGCATATGCCAGTAGCCATATTGAGCAAAATTACCCGATGGACACAGAACCACTGGATGGTTCTGGCCGCAATGGGCGGTGTAGTGGTAGTCGGCGCCGGCGGATTTATGTATACCCATGACTTTGATGTAGCGGGTACCCAGCGGGTAGGAAACGAGACTTCCACCCGGGAAGCACAGCAGCTGAAACCGACCAAACAACCCACCCAGCTGACCGGGGTAAAAGTCAAGCCGGAAGCAGCCAAAAAACCGGTCACTGGCGTTATGATCGAAAACTCGCCCGGCGCCCGGCCGCAGACGGGACTGGACGCCGCCGACATGGTGTTCGAGGCAGTGGTGGAGAGCGGCATAACCCGCTTTCTGGCCTTATACCAGAGCAACACGCCCGGCCGGATCGGTCCCATCCGCAGTTTGCGGCCCTATTTCCTGGACTGGGTTATGGGTTTTGACACGCCGATCGCCCACGTCGGCGGCAGCGCCAAAGCACTCCGTTTGGTTAAAAAACGCGGCGCCAAGGACTTGGACCAGTTCAAACATAGCGGGCCGTATTACCGTGGTGGCGGACGGCCTTCCCCGCATAATATGTACTCCAGTGTCAAAGAATTACAGCAACTGCAAAAACGCAAAGGCTATAAGACCAGCACCTTCAAATCGATTCGTTGGAGCGACGATAACCCCGCCAATAACCCACGCGTCAAAAGAATCACCGTCAATTATTCGGGTTCACAATACCGAGCCCAATTCCGGTACTTAAAAAACAGGAATATTTACCGGCGGTATATGGCCGGCAGCCCGCACGTAGATACGGCAACCGGTAATCCGATCACCGTCAAAAACGTGGTCGTGATCCGTATGCCGACCGGTAAACGGGGCAAATACGCCGTCATGGACACCATCGGCAACGGCAAAGCGTTCGTTTTCAAAAACGGTAAAGTTACCCAAGGAAAGTGGCGGCAAAAAAGCCCTCGGGACCGGATCGAGCTACTGAACAAGCAAGGCAAGCAGATACCGCTCAACCGCGGCGACACCTGGTTCGCCATCCAGCCGAAAGGCAAACCGCTTAATTTCTAGGAGCATAGGCATATGGCTGGTGAGATTTTATTCGCCTCCAACAACCCTGGCAAACAGCAAGAAGTATCCCGTTTCGCCCAGCAGCAGGGTATAACGGTGCGGAGCCCGGAAGAACTCGGGATCGACATAGACGTCGAGGAAACCGGTACCACCTACGAAGAAAACGCGATTTTAAAACTCGACGCCCACCGTGAAGCTATAGACGATCCGGAAATGATGGTACTCGCCGACGACAGCGGCATTGCCATTGACGCGCTCGGTGAAGAGCCGGGCGTCTACAGCCGCCGTTGGGCCGGGTACGAAATGACCGACGAGGAAATCATCGAATACTGTCTGGACAAGATGGGCGGCATTGAACCCCAGCGGCGGACCGCCCGGTTCATCGCTACCATGGCGTTCGCCACCAAACACATGGAGCCACGGACCGCCAGTAGTGAAATAGCCGGCCAAATACTCCAAGAGCCGGTGGAAGAAGGCCGCATGGAAGGATTCCCGTTCCGCGCCTTATTTTACGTGCCCGAAGCTGGAAAAATGTTATACGAAATTCACGACATCTCAGCCGAAGAACGCGGCGGCCACCTCACGCATCGGGAGCAGGCACTCAAAAAAGTATTTGATACCCTTCAAGAAAATGACGCATGACTATGTTATGTTTTATCTATTAATTAAGCGAAAGCACAATGAAGCGGATTAAAGATATAGATAAACTCGACAGGCCTCGGGAAAAGTTGGCCAAGAAGGGCGCGAGTGCGTTAGCGGACCTGGAGCTTTTGCAGGCGTTGATCGGCAGCGGCACCAAGCATGCCGATGTTACCAAGATCGCCAAAGATGCGCTGAAGCTTCTTCAAGAACACGGCCCGGACGTTACGCGCGAGCAGTTGCAAAGCGTTACCGGCTTAGGTAATGCCAAAATTACTGAAATCCTAGCTTCGTTGGAATTATCCAAACGTTATCTCGTGGATGGTGAGCAGCCGGTTATCGATTCGTCGGAAAAAGCGGCAGAGCAGCTGGTGGATATTCGGGGTAAGAAGCAGGAACATTTCGTGGTCATGACGCTGGACGGCGCTCATCGGCTGATAGAAAAGCGCACCATCACCATCGGTACGCTTACATCCAACCTCGTTCATCCGCGTGAAGTTTTTGCCGATGCTATCACTGATCGCGCCGCTTTCATCATCTGCGCCCACAACCATCCCAGCGGCAACCTCACGCCATCCAAAGCCGATCGGGAAATTCATCAACGTCTCACCAAAGCCAGCACAATAGTCGGTATTGACATTATCGATCATTTAATTGTCGCCCGGGATAGTCACGCCAGCATAGATTAGCATCATACCCTGCTTTCTTGTTCGCTTTGTGTTTGGTATAGTAATCCCGTAAGACCATAGGTGGTCATCGTGAAGGTTTATGAGTCAGGTAAAAACCCACTTTCCGGCACGAATTACCGCGAAGTTAACAAAAGAGCACGTGCTGTTTTTAAGGTCTACACTGCTCGCACGAAACGCACTCCATACATACGCTCAGCATACTTTCGTAAAGATAAAGTTTTTCTTAATTTATTCTGGAGTCACCTACATGGCAAAAACTGGCAAGACAGAGTTCGTCGCCTAAAGCTACTACCACCAGCCTTGGATCTCATACACAATTCCCGCCGGGAACCAGTTTCCAAACAAAATCCCAACAATCACTCAGAAATTTTACACAGGTTTGGAGGAATGACGAAAGAGAAAGAGTTATTCTATGTACAAATCAAAGAAGATAAACGGAGTGGCAGGAAATCATTCATGTCAGCGTTTCCGGAGCAATAAGCACATAAAAAGAAAAAGATACTCCGCTCTGTGTGGTATATAAACCACGGCCGAGTACCTTTTTCTAAGCATTATTATAGAAAATGTATGTTGCTTATATCAACCAAAGATATGCAAGAAGAAGTAATCTTGAAATAAAAACCGAGCTATTATACAAACTTTATTCACTTTCTGATGCAATAAGTTCGGATAAGTATGTGATATTTCTCTATAATAGATAAAACGAGTTGTTGAGTCTTATGAAAGAGTTTGAAATCGAAAATAATTTAGTTACCGCATTGCGACTTGTTCGGTTTTTCCCAAACTGTTATGTTCGGTTTTTTGCTTTGTTCATGATATAATCAGGTGCAACGGTATAAAAGTAAGGGAGTTTTTGTTTTGGACATCCAAAACGTAGAACAGAAACTGTGGCAGTCGGCTAATAAGATGCGGAACAACATGGACGCGGCCGAGTATAAGCACGTGGTGCTGGGACTGATTTTCCTTAAATACATCTCCGATGCCTTTGATGAGCGTTATCAGCAGGCACTGGATGAGGAATTTGATCCCGAGGATCGCGATTGGTATGCAGCTAAAAATGTCTTTTGGGTACCGTCAGAAGCTCGCTGGTCATATCTGCGCGACAATGCCAAACAACCGAACATCGGTACGCTCATTGATGAAGCCATGGATGCCATTGAGCGTGATAATCCGTCACTCAAAGGAGTGTTACCCAAAAACTACGGACGGGAAGCTTTGGACAAGCAACGTCTCGGCGAATTGATTGATCTTTTCAGCAGTATTTCGCTCAATGGCGATGGCCATAACAGCAAGGATATTCTGGGCCGGATTTATGAATACTTCATTGGTATGTTCGCCGATGCCGAAGGCAAGCGCGGCGGCCAGTTCTACACACCCAGAAGCATTGTCCAGCTTTTAACGGGAATGATCGAGCCGTATAAAGGAAGAATTTACGACCCGTGCTGCGGTAGCGGCGGCATGTTCGTCCAGTCGGAGAAATTCGTGGGGCACCATCAAGGCCGATTGGACGACATCGCCATTTACGGGCAGGAATCGAACCCAACCACGTGGCGCCTTGCTAAGATGAATATGGCCATTCGTGGCATTGATGCCGACATTCGCCAAGGCAACTCTTTCCATAACGACAAACATCCGGATCTTAAAGCCGACTTCATACTGGCCAATCCACCATTTAATGACGATGATTGGGGCGGAGAACAGTTGCAAAATGACGTGCGCTGGAAGTTCGGCACGCCGCCCAAAAATAATGCCAACTTTGCCTGGGTACAGCACTTCATCCACCATCTGGGGCCAAAAGGCATTGCCGGCTTCGTGTTGGCTAACGGCTCCATGAGTTCCAATACATCCGGAGAGGGCGATATTCGCAAGAATATCCTGGAAGCCGGGTTAGTAGATGCTATCGTTACGCTGCCGAGTCATTTATTCTTCAATACTGGCATTCCGGCCTGTCTGTGGTTTGTTTCCCGCGAACGTACTGATAGAGATGAAATTCTCTTCATTGACGCGCGCAACATGGGCCATATGATCAATCGCCGCAACCGCGTACTTTCGGAAGAAGACATCGCTAGAGTTGCTGGTACCTATCACGCCTGGCGGGATGAGAGCGGGGAATATGAAGACACACCCGGTTTTTGTAAAGCTGCTTCACTGGAAGAAGTAAAAGAACATGAATACGTTCTCACGCCCGGCCGTTACGTGGGCGCCGAAGAGGTGGAGGAAGATGATGAAGCATTCGAAGAGAAAATGCAACGCCTCACCAAAGACCTGGGTGAGCAGTTCGAACAAAGCCATGAGCTGGAACAGCAGATTAAAGATAATTTGAAGAAAATCGGGTATGACGTATGAGCTCGTATGTATTCATGGACGAAAGCGGCGATCTTGGTTTCGACTTCACAAAGTCAAAGACCAGCAAATATTTCGTTGTCAGCTTCCTCTTTTGTAACAACAAAAGGCCGGTTGAGAAAGTGATCAAAAAGATATTTTCAGGGTTTTCTAAAAAAGAAATAAAGAGCCATCACGGCATGCTTCATGCTTACAAGGAAAAACCAACCACCCGTGTTAAATTGCTACGCAACCTCACCCAAAAGGACATCAGCATCTTAATCATTCGTCTTAACAAGCAGAAAGTGTACACCAAACTACAGGACGAAAAGCACGTACTTTATAACTACGTGGTGAACATTTTGCTTGACCGCATGGTCAGCAAAAAACTTGTACCGCTGAATGAAAGCATCCATTTCGTGGCTTCCAAACGTGAAACGAATAAATTTCTAAACGAAAATTTCGGCGCCTACTTGAAGAGCCAAACCAAAGAGAACCATAGACTTAACATTCAGGTAGAAATCGCTACTCCTTCGCAAGAAAAAGGACTACAGGCAGTAGATTTCGTTGCATGGAGCTTCTTCAGGAAATACGAGCACGGCGATGAATCGTATGCGAACATCATTAACCAGAAAGTGGTGGAAGAAAATGCACTCTTTGTATGATTCATCTCTGAACAAGCTGAGCAAAAAGATAAAACCTCTGTCGCTATTTACGAGGAACCTTACGGAGCCCCACGACAGAGGAATTACTTATCAAGATTATATTACCACGAATATTTCGATTATGTCAATCGGTTTTCCTTGCGTACAAAGCCATGAGACAGGGAGAAATGAATGCAAAATGTTTGAGGCACTTCCTGAAAATGCAAAAAAGCAAGTAGACGACAGAGACCAGAAAGAGAGAAAAGATTAATGGGCTCATACGACACAATGCAAGTTTGCCTCAAGGGTCACAAAATTACTTCTAGAGGTTTAAACCGTGAATTTTTACAAGACCATTGTCATAAATGCGGAACTCAAACCACAACAAGTTGCATGAGTTGTAACTCTAGAATTAGGGGTAGATATAAGGTTGAAGGTGTAGTTGTTTTAACTCCCAATGAACAACCCGTGCCTTTGAATTGCCATAAATGCGGAGCTGCACATCCTTGGCGCAAACGTTTTCTTGCTATTAATACAACGAAATTTTTAGGCAAACCTATAAAGTATGCTTTCGATTCAATGATAGGAATATTTAAGAGATGAATTTTTTGGATGAATTTATACGATCAGAAAGTTTCGGGATTTCTTTAGATGCTTTTTTAGGTGCCTTTTTTGCCTTCCTGTTTGTCAGGATTGCAACTCTACTGGATAGACTTTTTGCAAGAAAAGCTAAACATAGAGACGCCCTTGTTTCACTTGAGCGTTTAGGAAATGAATACCTGAATATAATAGCTCGTAATGAATTCATCATAGATGATTACATCGATATTGCTGAGAGAAATTTAAAAAATCAGCAGGGTTTTATCTATTTTAATGAATTGCATGAATTACATATAGAAAAAGATATTATCAAGGGTCTAGGCAACCGAGAATTGTTAAATGATTATTTTTCTTTTTTGGCGTCTGTAGAATCTATGAATGGTTCAGTTGCTGCCACAAACAGATTTTATAGAGATATCAAAAATGCATACATTAGTAAGCAAATCGATCAAGAAACATACTTTAAAAATATAGAAAGGTTTATAGAAGGCGTAAAGGAATTAAAAGCCTATCTTCGTAATCTTGAAGAGGGCAATAAATATTTAATTGCTAAAGCCAGAATATTACTTAATGATGAACGGACTTTCTATAATAGATTGCTTGGGCGCATATTGAAAAAGAAATTAACCGAAGAGCAGCGAAACCGTGTACATGACGAGTTGCAACAATTAAATAGCGAGATTGAAACAACCCGTAAGGAAAGTAGAGAAGAGACAGAAAAGATTCTTGAGGAGATTGAAGCGGAGAGGCAAAAATGAGCCAGACTGTTTTGCTTGGTGACGTAGTAGAAGTTAATCCGTCAGCACCTATTAAAAAAGGTGAGGATGTGAAATTTGTTTCTATGGATGCTGTCCAGCCATTTCAGCGTAATATTACTTACCTTGAAACTCGAGAATATAAAGGGGGTGCTAAGTTTAGAAATGGTGACACGCTACTTGCTCGAATTACTCCTTGTTTAGAAAATGGCAAAACTGCATTTGTAGACTTTTTAGATGATAATGAAACAGCTGCAGGCTCAACAGAATTCACTGTCTTGAGAGCTACTCCTGATACAACAGATAGTGAATTTATTTATTACTTAAGCAGATCTCCAGAATTTAGAGCATATGCCATACAGTCAATGGTTGGAACTTCAGGTAGACAAAGAGTTCAAACTGATCAGCTTAAAAGTTTTGAGTTTAAACTTCCATCTTTGAATGAACAAAAAGAAATTGCCAAAGTACTTTCTGGTTTAGATCAAAAAATCGAACTCAATCGGCGGATGAATGAGACGTTGGAGGAAATGGGCCAAGCTCTCTTCAAGCACTACTTTATCGACAATCCTGAAGCGGAGGAATGGGATAAATTCTCACTTGATGACATTGCGGAGTTTTTGAATGGTCTAGCAATGCAGAAACATCCACCAAAAGACACAGAAAATATTTTGCCGGTCATTAAAATTAGAGAATTGAATTCAGGTATAACAGATGCAACCGATTTTGTTACCTCTGATATTCCGGAAAAATATATAGTTTGCAATGGAGATATGCTTTTTTCTTGGTCTGGAACACTAAAAGTAAAAATTTGGACTGAAGGTAATGGCGGCCTCAACCAACATTTATTCAAGGTAACCTCAGATAAGTATCCGCAATGGCTTTACTATTATTGGACAAAATATCACCTTAATCAATTTGTAGATACAGCAGCGAACAAAGCTACAACAATGGGTCATATTCAAAGAAGACACCTCAAAGAAGCCAGAGCTTCAATACCAGGCAATAATAAATTAAAAGAAGTTGACCAGTATATTGCACCGCTACATAAACAGCGCGTGAACTGCCTATTAGAAATTAACAATCTTGCTGAACTTCGCGACTCACTCCTGCCGCGTTTAATGTCTGGGAAAGTGAAGATGTGAAAATTGGTTAAATATTGTTAGACAGCACTGCGAATCAAACAAAACTAAGTATACAAGCGATTGATACAGAAGAAGTACATGGACTCGTTAATAGATAACGACTACACTGAGGGGTAATGAATGAGGATAAGATAGAACAATCAGCACTTGATACTCTGCGGGAGCTGGGGTGGGAAGTGTTGCACGGGCCGGACATCGGGCCGGATGGCACTGGTGAACGGAATTTTCAGGATGTGGCGCTGGAACGGCGGCTGCAGGAGGCGATTGCGCGGATTAATCCTGACGTGAGCGCGCAAGCCCGGAAACAAGCCCCCAAGAAGGTGCTGCGCAGCGAAGATCCGGAGCTGGTATTAAATAACCGCCATTTCCATCAGTTGTTAACGGACGGGGTGCAAGTAGAATACCGCGACAATGAAGGTACAATCCGAACCGCCGATGTGCACCTGTTTGATTTTGAAAATATAGAACAAAACGAATTCGTGGCGGTCAACCAATTGACGGTGATCGAGAATGACAATACCCGGCGGCCGGACGTAGTGCTGTTCGTTAACGGGCTGCCGCTTATTGTGCTGGAACTGAAAAATGCTGCCGACGAAAAAGCTGACATCCAGAAAGCATATAACCAAGTTCAAACTTACAAGGATGAAATCGGTTCGTTTTTCCGATTTAACGAACTATGCATGATCAGCGATGGGCACGAAGCTCAAATGGGTACTATAACCTCCCAGCGAGAGCGCTTTATGCCGTGGAAAACGATCGAGGGCGAGAAAGAATTCCACGGAGTACCCATGCTGGACATCATGTTGCGCGGTGTGTGCGATCCCAATCGGCTGCTTGATATTGTGCGCAGCTTCGTTGTTTTCGAACGCGACGAACAGAGCGAAGAACAATATGCCAAGAAGGTAGCTGCCTATCACCAATACTGGGCGGTTACGAAAGCGCTCGAATCTACCCGGGAAGCTTCCCGGCCTGAAGGCGACCGCCGCGCCGGCGTGGTCTGGCACACGCAGGGCTCGGGCAAGTCGTTGTCCATGCTGTTCTATGCCGCGAAGTTAATTGTGGATAGTGAATTTAAAAACCCGACAGTTGTGATCGTCACCGACCGCAATGATTTGGACGGGCAGCTATTCACCACCTTTGCCGATTGCCAGGATTTACTCCGCCAGACACCGCAACAGGCAACGACACGCAAAGAACTACGCCGATTACTCAACCGTGATTCCGGCGGTGTGATCTTTACGACCATACAGAAGTTCTCACCGGAAGAAAGCGAAGAAGATGCTCATCCCACATTGAGCGAACGCGATAATATCATCGTCATCGCGGATGAAGCACACCGAAGCCAATACGGGCTGAAAGCTCGCGTGCGCCAGACCGAGGAAGAGGCCAAGCTAGTATATGGGTACGCCAAGTATATGCGGGATGCCTTGCCGAGCGCCAGCTACATCGGCTTCACCGGAACACCGATTGAAAAAGAAGACAAGTCTACACCGCACGTATTCGGTAACTACATCGACATCTACGATGTCAACCAATCCGTGGAAGACAATGCGACCGTGCCGATTTATTACGAAAGCCGCTTGATTGATCTGGGCATGGATGAGTCAACCAAAGAGTGGTTGGATCAGGAAATTGGTGAATTACTAGAAGATGAGGAGCAGGAGCGACAGCGGCGCTTACAATCAGAGTTCGCGAAAAAAGAGGCCATCATTGGCAACGATCAACGATTGCAAATGATTGCCGAGGACATTGTACAGCACTTCGAATCACGACTGGAAGTACTGGATGGCAAAGGTATGGTAGTAACCATGAGCCGGGAGATCGCGGCCAGACTGTATGAAAAAATCATCGAATTACGCCCTGAATGGCACAGTAACAGGGATGATAAAGGGTTTATAAAAACCGTCATTTCCGGATCGGCCGATAGCATCAAAACGCTCCAACCTCATATTCGCAACAAGAAAAAGCTGGATGATTTGGCCAGCCGCATGAAAGACCCCGAATCGGACTTTAAACTCGCTATCGTGTGTAGTATGTGGCTGACCGGTTTTGATGTGCCCAACTTACACACTATGTATCTGGATAAGTCATTGAAGGGGCATACGTTAATGCAGGCTATCGCCCGTGTAAACCGGGTGTATCCGGGTAAAGAAGGCGGGCTGATCGTAGATTACCTGGGTGTAGCTGCTGCATTGCGGGAAGCATTGCATAATTACACTGAAAGCGGCGGTGAGGGCGAGCCAACACTGGATATCGATGAAGCCATAGCCATCATGAAACAAAAATATGAAGTTGTAGCGGATATGTTCCACGGGTTTGATTATCAACGCTATTTCAGCGCCGAAACGGACGAGCAATTACAGATCATTCTGGACGCGGCCAACCACATTGCCGGACTGGAAGACGGCATTAAGCGGTATGCCCAAAGTATGCTGGAGCTGAACAAAGCTTTCGGGTTGGTTATGCCGCACGAGGAAGCAGTGGCTATTCGCGAAGAAGTGGCGTTCTTCCAAGCTGTAAAAGCGCGGCTTGAGAAAGTAGATAGCGGCGGCGGGCCGAGCGACGAAGATTATCGCTTAGCAATTAAAAACATCGTGGATAAGGCTATTGCACCACAAGGTGTCGTGGATGTTTTTTCAGCTGCGGGCCTGGAGAAACCGGACCTGCCGATCCTCTCCGATGAATTTTTGGCGGAGATCCGCGGCATGGAGCGTAAAAACTTAGCAGTAGAGGCACTCGATAAATTATTGAACGATGAGATAAAAGCTAAGTTTTCCCGCAATGCGATTCGGGAAAAAGCCTTTTCGGAGATGTTGGAGGAAGCTCTGACCAAGTACCGTAACGGCACCATTGAGGCGGCGCAGATGATTGAGCACCTTATTGAATTAGCAAAAGATATGCGCCAAGCAAGCGAAGAGGATGAAGAACTCGATATGAGTGAGGAAGAAGTCGCCTTTTATGACGCCCTGATTGATAACGAGAGCGCCAAGGAAGTTATGAAAGATGATACTTTGCGTGAATTAGCCAATCTATTAGTACAAAAGGTACGCAATAATACCGGAATAGACTGGACGTTGCGCGATAGCGTGCAAGCCAGCTTACGCGTGGAAGTGAAGAAGCTGCTGAATGCCTACGGGTATCCACCCGACAAACAAAAAATTGCTGCCGACAACATCCTCGAACAAGCCGGCCGTTTCGCGGAAGAGTGGAGCCGTGGCTAGAGATGAATAGAGCCAGTTTCCGTAATCAGCTTACCCTTGTTCAGTAAATACATCTTTACTTACGTCAATTTCTGGTATCGTGAACACATACCCATAAGTATTTATGATTAAAACTCTAATATATGATGGTTGAAAAGGAGCCAAAGTTGACTGCTTTTGATGAATTCAAAGCACGAGTTGAGTCATTGCAAAAACAGGATGAAGTCACAGAAGAAGAATTTTTTACTGTGGCGCAACAGGCGATTCTCAGCTATCGGGAGGAACCGGAACGCCGGGAAGAAATCGCTCGCACCATGACCGGCTTATGGTTTAATGATAAAGGTATAGAAGAAGGTTCGTTACTTGATCAAATCGGGGGAGAGTTTGCGGATTTAGAGTTGCCGGATGCCCATGTCGATATTAAAGGTTTTCCCGGCGTGGAAGAAAAGTGGGAAGCGTTGGCTCATAAGATACAATCCGCAATAGAGAAAAATGAATAAGGTACTAGGGTAAACAACACTGCTTCTCAAACCCTTTTATACCCGATACTCAATACTTTATACTTGGTACTGCACGTGGCCCCATCGTCTAGTGGTCCAGGACGTTCCGGTTCAACGGGAATAACGCGGGTATAAATATGTTTTATACGTGTATTTTAGAAACCGCTGATAACAGTTACTATATCGGTAGCACCGTTAACTTGAAAGATCGGCTAAAACGGCACCAAAATGGCCAAATCCGTTACACAAAATCCCGTCTTCCAGTCATTCTCGTTTATAAAGAACCGTATAATACGAGAGCAGAAGCTGTTCGCAGAGAAAAACAGCTCAAATCATGGAAGGATCGAGCCATGTTAGAATCTTTAATAAATACATTTGACGGCCCCATCGTCTAGTGGTCCAGGACGCCAGGTTCTCAGCCTGGTAACCGGGGTTCGAATCCCCGTGGGGTCACCAAATGTATTTATCCCTGTAATTTTCTAGAGTGGATCGCGAGATTAAGATAGGTCCAGGACGTTCCGGTACAACCGGAATAACCGGGGTTCGAATCCCCGTGGGGTCACCAAATGTATTTATCCCTGTAATTTTCTAGAGTGGATCGCGTCGCCCGCAACACCAGCGGCATACTGCCTGTTGCATTCAAGGCCAGATAGGGAAATTTTTGAAAAATATACAATAATACGTATAATTTGGCTAGGGTATGCTGAATAGATTACGACAAACCCGTAAAGGCCGGTGGCTACTTTTGGCAGCTATCTTGATGGTGTACATTGCTTCTTTGGCCGTATGGAGTCCTGAGGTCTATCGGTTCGACTATGATGACTACGCGGTCCAGGAAGCGGATACGTTCCAGAGTTTGTTGAGCAGGGGCGGCCAGGAACCACGGGAAATCACCAATTTTATAACCCAGCGACTGGTGGAAAAACGCGAGATTACCAGGGGCGCGAGCAGTGACGCTTCGGTTTCGGATTCCGGGAATAGGTTGCTGGCGAACTCCAGTCCCTCGGCACGTGATGGCGACCACATCACCACTGAGGGTAATACATTGATCATCTCACACCCCGGCGGAGAATATGAAACGCATCAGATCAGCAGCCAAGAAGACATACAGATGCGGCGAATACAAATAGGCTTCTATGTGGTGATCGTTACGTTAGCTATGCTCTTGTGCCTTTCCTGGGTATGGCAGAAACCACCTACGTACGGGGGTAAAATTAGCTCATTGACCGCACTACTGAACCGGGACAGCCCGGAATTACGCCGCCTGGCAATCATGTTTTTCCGTGTGCTTTTGATTACTGGGATTGTTTTGGCTACCTTGGCGGCTATGACGTTCATGCTGGGGCAAGTATTTACCGCCGGGAATCTTTTCAGTTTATACTCATATCCGCTTGGTGCTCTGGTGTTGGTGCCGCTGGCTGTTACCGCGGTACTCTGGGTGATTACACAGCTCGTCCACTTCCTGGTATATGGAAGCCGCGTTAAGGTGTCCGGGGCGTGGGCTATTTTGTGTTTCGCGGGATTCTACGTCGTAATATTCATCGATGCATTGGCGTGGTTTATATGAAGGAGCGGATATGCTGATGCATCCGATGAGCATGGAGATCACAACGCTGGCGGTCGGTATTCCGTACCGGTATTATCAGCATTCACCGGTATGGTTCATGGATTGGCCGCTCAACGCCGTCGTAGCGGCGGCGCTGATCGCGGTGACCGCGTGGGTACTCTCCCGCGCCATGCAAGGAAAAATGACGCAACGGCAATTCATGCTCCTCTTGTTCCTGGCATGCTTTACACTGGGCTACATTATTCTTAATAGCATTCTTATAGTACCTTGGTATAAAACATGATCAGACCCGTTGCTGATTTAAGCGCCTATCAGAAGGTACTCATAGCCATTGTTACTATTTGCCTGGCAGCACTGGCCGGAACGGCTTTGTTCATATACACCCAAAAAGATTTCCGCCAAAGCATGTATCGTGATGATAATCTGGAGACGTACTTAGGGGAATTGCCGCGCCCGATCAAGATTTTCCGTAACGATAACGGTGCCTTCATCGCGCTCACCCGTCAAAATGAGCGTTTGCCGCTTGAGAAAATTCCCCCCATAAAAACCACCGCCGAGTACACCAATATATTTTTCGATAAATACGATGACCGCGTGTTTTACCAGCAAGACCATCAACTCTACATTCATGACATACAAGCACAAAGCACTCGGGCCCTTCCGTATCGCGGCGGCAGCATCAAAGATTATGAAGTAGCAGGTGTATATAAAAACCGGCTTTTATTGCGAAAAAATCAAGGCGTTTCCGCTGCGACCGCCCAATTTATTCCTTACAATTTGGATGAAAACCGGATCAGCCGCAGGGATTACGATTCGACTATACTAAGCAGCGAACATACGGTGTTGGTCACATTTACCATGGGCGAGGAGCGCTGGCGTCTTTACCTGACCCTGAAACCGGCTGTTGCCAATAGGAGCGACACGCTCAGCATCTACCTTAAAAGACATGATTCCCAGCAACATTCCGATTTGATCGGAGACAGCCGAACTGATTTCACCGCCACCCCCGCTATGGAGGACGTATTCGCGCGTGGCCGGAGCAGCGAACTGGACCTTGATGGCTCGGCATTAATACGCGTATCTACCAAAGCCCCGACCATATTCGGTAACGTGCTGAGCAGGACGCCATTCCGCATCAGGGAGGTATACGCATTGCCCGGCCAGCGCGTGGCCGTTGCTATCGACGATCGATTGGCTGTCATAGACGCCAAGCAAAACACAGCAGTCAGCATCGAGGATGAAGGGCGAATACGGCAACTACTACCAAAGGCCGAATTATTGGCGGCTCCCATTGAAAACCAGTTTTCTTACTATACTGAATCCCACTGCTTCCCTGACCAGTACCCGGGACCGACGATTGAAAATGCGGACTTCGCTTTTTGCCTTGAGTAGAATCATTCGATAAAAAACTGGGGGTTAACCGGTCAGTGATCCCCTAATAAACCAAAAAACTCACCCGAATAGGCAATCTAGTTGCGCTTGATACCGTAAGAGGCAACCAAGCAGCGTTATTCGGAGGGAGCGAACACGTCCCGAGCGAACTTGAGCGGGAAACCGGTCCGGGCGGCAAAGGTTTGCATCATGACTTCCAGGCCGGACCAGTTATCGTGGATCCATTGGAGATCCTCGCCGAGCATGGTCGCCGGCTTGGTGGGCACTGACTCTTTGAGCTGATGGGCGGCGGTTTGCAGCTCGCTGTAGCATTGCTGTAGTTGGTTTTCCATGTTCTGGAGTCGCTGCAGTTCTGCCCGGATATCCGCTGCCATGGCTTGATGTTGCTCCCTGAACATGAGTGAGCAGAGAATGCCGGCGACTTTCTGGGCTTCTTCCTTGGGAATGCCGTCGACGTCGGGAACTTCGTCTAACGTTTCTCCGGTTACCATGCTATGAGTGAGGGGATTGAATCCGTAATTTCGGAGTGTTTTGGAGGTGACTTGCCAGTTTTCTACCAGCTGGGTGTATTCAGCCGATATCCGGTCGGCTTCCTGGAATAACTCAGCGTAGTATGGCCCGAGTTTGTCGCTTGAGGCGTTTTGTTCGGGGTGAGATTCCGGGGTGGAGGTAGTCTGATTTTCTAAGGAAGCAGGGGGGGGCTGCTCCGTTTCGGTCGTTTCCGCGGCCGCGACTGCTGTTTTGCCTACGGAGTGAGACGTTGATTCGGCGGGTGCCTCGCCGAAAAGGGCATCGGCTTTTTCTATATAGGTAAACATTCGCTCCGTCCATTGTTGATCCAGTTTCGCGAAGGTGGCTACTCGAGCATAGGTATCCGGTTCATGGCGGGCGAATGACTCGTCGTTAACTAAAGCGGCTATGGTGTTCCGGGCGGGCTGGTGAGGCCGACGCCGGTTCTGGATAAGCTCTGACACTTCGCCGCCAGGTAATTGAACCGGTTCCCCATAAGCTTTTACGGCACGTCGGAGTGTCTTCTTAACGGAGTAATCTCGCCGGAGATAATCAGGCAGATCGATGAGTTGGCACAGGTTCATGGCATTGTAATAAAACTCCAACTGCAAAAGGAGTTCGGCAGTAGTCTGCAAAGAAGTGTCCATGAGTTCTTCGGTGTCGAACCGTTTCTTGGAGGCTAGCTCAGCTACTGGTTTGTGTTCCCGGGAACGTTTTGACGGGAGCATCCTCCCGGTCTTGGTTTTAGAGTATTGGTCCCGCAAGGCGGCCACGGCGAACCCTTTCTGGGGAGCTTCGGCCAGTTCGAGGGGAATGTTGGAAACGGTAGCAAAAAGCTCGGTGCACTCCTGAAGCGTGTGGAGGTCCTCGGTTTCGTAACTATCGCGGAGTTCCCGTTGAGCCATCAGTTGCTGATGCTGGTTCCGGCAATCGTGGAGACTGTCATGCAACATACGTCCTAAGCGCTGGTTCTGCAAGGAGAGCTGGGTAAGTGTTTCCTGACAATGGCCAGTCCGCGCTCCTGCTGCCTCCATGAAGTTCAACGTGTAATTAATATCTCCGGGTTCGGCATAGAGTAAATGGACATTATTCTCATAGGTTTCCGGATCGGTGAAATTACCGAATTCGTCCTGTGCTAATGGTCCCGGTACTTTCCGTTCCATTTCTTATTCCTCTCTCCCCACGGGTGTTATTAATGGTCAGTCGAGATAACTAATACTATATAAGAAAAGATTGAAAAGTCAAATTCCGAATCCATGAGACTCAAACTCCTTTGACTGACGGCGAGTTCGGGTGAGATATACGATAAAAGTATGGAGCATGAAAGAGGCTCATTGGAATTTCGACCCAGCCCGGAGGTAACTTTGGATTTGTACGGCATGAGCCGGGAGTAATGGGAGGCCGATTCCGTCATGGCCGGCGGATACCGGGCGGATTTGATGCGCCCGGAAGAGTTGGATGATTGGAGCCGGGTGAATATGATCGTCTTCGGCGGGGGCGGCTCAGTCAACGGCCAACGTAACCTTCGTACCGCAGGAGGCGCTGGAAGCCGAAAGCGGTGATTGGTTAGTTTTGGAAGTCCAGTTCAACGGCCAGCATAGACTGGAACACGTCTATGGCATGCGCGTGAGCGAGTAAGCTGGCGCTGCTCCACTTCCACTCGGCCGTGGAACCATACGCCCGCCCGGGAAACGGACGGGCATTTACGTGCTTCTCTTACCCCGAAGACAAGGTTAAGTGATTCTCTCCGGCGCATCAGAACAACAATATATTCTTGCCGTGCTTGCTCGTCGCCACATGTTTTTAAAAAGACAGAATTATTGCATAATAGGATATATGAATAGGGAACAAGAGGGAGCTCCGGATATACCGGACAGGGGGGAGTTTTCCTACGAGGAGGAAGCAGTTGCTCGCCTGCAAGAGACTCGCCCCGACGGGTTCGGGCCGCGACGGCTCCGGCAACAGCTGGAAGGCTTCGTATCCGGGCTGTCAGGGGAGCTTGAAGAATTGCAGGCAATATACATACACCCCGATAGTTCTCCCTACCGGCAACGATCGTATAAGGTAGACGAACCGGAGATGCTGCTGGGACCGTTCGGGGTTAACCTCATGGAACCACGAGGCATTCTATTCTTAGCCCTTGGGGAAGCTGGAATGCCATTACGGTTAACAGGAACCGGATCATCTCCCGATGCCCAGAATCAACCGTTATCCCGTATAACCCCGAGTACCGGTGAGGCACGGAACGTGTGGTTCGCCTATGTTCCCGAAAGCTGGGCCAAAGATGTGGAACGCATGCAGGAGGAAAGCTTGCGGAATCAGCGCGGGTTGTTGATCGCGGATGCGGTAGGGGCTGCGGAACAGCCCGTACTGGTCTCCGATGTGGACACGGCGGAAGAAGAATTGTTGCGGTTCTTCATGACCCAGCAGGTGTTGGATGAGGAACAGATGCAGGTACTTACCCGGGCAGCCGATAACGAGGCAGCCATATTGCATAGCCGCGGGGTAGACGGAGTAGCAGACAGTGATCCCTATTATGATTTGGAAACGGCCTATACGTGGTACCGGCTCGCCCGGGCAGGCATCCCACCCTATTCCGCCCGTGAGCTTCTGGATATGCAAACGAAGATATATTCGGACATTCTGGAATCTTACAATCCACCCCGAAACGCAACACCCACGACTAAAAAGCATCCCTCCGCTCCGATAGACTAGTTGTAACCACATCCAATATACTCAAGAAGAGATAAAGGAAGAGATTATCCAGGATAATGACACATAAGACACTCCGCCCGCCGACTCAAGACAACGACCAAGTCCACAGTTACGTAAAAGCTGTGCAGAAGGGTTTGCGCAGCTATCTGGTTATCGAAAACCGCTGTGGATGGTACGTACGCCAGGGCAAAAACAGCGGAAAATTATTCCAGACCAAGGATGGGGCGCTGGAGTTTGCCCGCCAGCACGCCGCCAGCGAAGAGAGCGAAGTCCTGATCTTCAACCAGAAAGGCGAACTGCTACAACGACAAGCCCCCGCTCGATAGCTACGCGAACCTGCTTCCCGGAGGAATAAAGCCGGGTGTAATCAAAAACAGTATCTGCTCATTTTCATCTAACCCATACGTTAGGCGTCATACTTAATAGGAACCCTTGGATGCTATATACTAAAAGGTAATAACCATAAGGTCTATTGCCAAGAGTTATGCATACCTTGTACCGGCATCTCCAATACGCGCTCCTGGGCGGCAGCGCGGCGATCGTGCTTTTGTACGTGGTGCTTTTATACGGACAACTCCTGGGGCCGGGCGAGCTTTTGGGTACCTCGCCCCTGAATCTGTTTATTGCCGGCGTTCACGGCGTATACTTTTTGCTCATCCGGCGTTTGGTGAGCCAGAGTTCGGACATCGCCGCCACCTTCATCGATCTGCTGTTTTTCAGCATCAACATGGCCGTTTTGCTGCTGGCGACCGGCGGGTTTTCCTCGCCGTACTTCGTCTTCTGGCTGGCAATCGTCTTGTTCGCCGCCGCCCTCAACCGCTACATCGTGGCCGGTTACGTACTGGTGACCGTAGTCTACTTAGGTATAGCTTCCCTGCGGGCCAACGCGCCGGCCGATTTCGCGATTGACAACGCCATCTACGCGGCCGCCATCACGGTAACCGGCGTCATGGGACTGTGGCTGTGGCGCAACCACCCCCAGGAAAGCAATGAGCCGCAACCCAGCCAAAGCAACGAACTGGAAGAAAAGCTGGAGATCGAACAGTTAAAATCGGATATTTTACTCAAAAGCATCGGGGACGGAGCCTTGGTGACCGACCTATCCGGGGCGATACAACTCTTCAACCAACCCGCCGCCGACATCACGGGCTGGGCGGAAGATGAAGCCACTGGCATCCACTACACCCAGGTGCTCCCCCTGGAAGATGAGGAGGGCAACGAACTCACCGGCAACAACGACTTATTCCACTATGTCATCCGGTCCAAACAGGGTATACGCCGCAAAGACATCACCATGCTCAACCGGCAGCAAACGCGGGTGCATCTGTCACTGACCATCGCGCCCATCTTCGCCAGCACCGATTCAGTCACCGGCACCGTAGCGGTATTCAGCGACATCAGCCAGGAGAAGAAAGCGGCCCGGGAACGCGATGAGTTCATCTCTACCGCCTCGCACGAGATGCGCACGCCGGTAGCCGCCATCGAAGGGTTCCTTTCCCTGGCGCTGAACCAACAAGTCTCCACGGGGGATGAAAATGCCCAAAAGTACATCCAGAAAGCCTACGAATCCACCCAACATCTGGGTAAGCTATTCAAAGACCTGCTGTCCATCACCAGGCTGGAGGACAACACGCTGGACGAACAGCCGGAGCCGTTCGAACTAGGGAAAGTCATTAAAGCCGCCGTGGACGAGTTGCAATTCAAGGCCGAGCAGAAGGGATTAGAATTAAAACTGAAATCCCACGGCGGCATCGGCACCGACCAGAATGAGGTCATGCCGCTGTTTTACGTCAACGCCGATTCGGAGCGGATCCGGGAGGTGTTCATCAACCTGGTGGACAACGCCATCAAATTCACGCCCGAAGGTGAAGTCAACGCCAGCATCAGCGGCGATGACAAACAAGTCACGGTCGGCGTGCACGATCAAGGCATCGGCATTCCCGAAGACGAGATCGAGCATTTGTTCCAGAAATTCTACCGGGTGGACAACGGCAAAACCCGGGAAATCGGCGGCACCGGCCTCGGGCTGTATCTGTGCCGGACTATTATCGAGATGTACAACGGGCGCATCTGGGTGGAAAGCGAAGAAGGCGCCGGAAGCAGTTTTTATTTCAGCCTGCCGCGGCTTACCTATAGTCGAGCACAAGAATTACGTGCTAAAATGGAGTCACAGTCCGCTGGGAGCGGACAACCCGCCCAAGGCGGGCGCTCACAACAGGGGCAAAACACATCATCCGGGACTGCAGTTGCAACATCAACAACAGACCCGTAGAATGAGGGAAAATGTCTAAAGTTTTACTAGTCGAAGACGATATTAATCTCCGCGAAATCTATGCTGCCCGACTAAGCGCTGAAGGTCACGAACTGGTGCTGGCCGCGGATGGCGAGGAAGCTCTTTCCAAAGCAGTATCGGAAAAACCGCAACTGATTTTGCTCGATATCATGATGCCCAAAATCAGCGGGTTCGACGTGTTGGACATCCTGCGCTCCACCCCTGAAACCGAAAACACCAAAGTGGTGATGCTATCCGCGCTTAGCCAGGAATCGGATAAAGAGCGCGGCGAACAGCTGGGCGTCGACAAGTATTTGATCAAATCCCAGATCACGCTGGAAGACGTGGTGGAAACGGTCAAAGAACTGTCCCAGAACACTGGAAACGGCGAGGAGGGCGCCGCATCCATCGTGACCACCTCCAGTGGGCGATTACCGGAAAACGACGGTGAAGGTTCCGAAAATTCCCAAGACAACCAAGGTCAAGATAGCCAACCTAGCCAAAACCAACAGAGCCAAGATCAACAGAGCCAAGATGGGCAAAATCAACAAGGTCAAGAAAACACCCAAGCGCCTGAGGACACAGCCAATAGCAAACAATCCAAGCGCACGTCCGGTCAGGGCAAAACGACCAGCAGCCAGGCGGCCAGTGAAATCAATGATATCGACAACCAGATGCAACAGAGCGATGCAGCCAGCCCACAAAGCCAACCAAACCAGGCCCAGCAGCCAACAGGCCAAGACGGGCAAGACAGCGATCAATCCGGCGCCCAGGGCGGCCAGGCCGAAGGCGGCCAGCAAACCCAGCAACAAACCGCTTCGGAGTGAGGATAAATCAGTATCTGGCCCGAGCAGCCGGGTTATCCCGCCGGCAGGCAGATCAGGCAATCGCGGATGAGCGGGTGACGGTCAACGGGGAAGCGGGGGAACTCGGGCAACGAGTCGGACCGGATGACACCGTCCAACTGGACGGGGAGCCGGTGGTGCTTCCGGTTACCCGCACCGTTAAGCTGCACAAACCTTTTCGTTATGTAGTCAGCCGTGCCCGGCAAGGCAATGATCCGACCATCTACGCGCTCCTACCTGAGGAACTGCGTCAGTTGAAACCCATCGGCCGGCTGGACAAAGACAGCCGCGGGCTTTTACTACTCACTAACGACGGCCAACTAGCCTACCGGTTAACGCATCCGGGATTCCAGAAGCAGAAAGTGTATCAAGTAAGGCTGGATAAGCCGCTCACCCCGGCCGATATAACGAACTTGCACCACGGGGTGCATTTGGATGACGGAGTCAGCCAGTTAGAAATTGGAGAAGGAGAAGCTGAGAGAACCAAAAAAGCAGATGAGGGAGTGCCTGGTAAGAATACCTATCAGGTCACTATGTATGAGGGCCGGAACCGGCAGATCCGGCGCACCTTCGCCGCGCTGGGTTATCAGGTGACTGACCTGGTGCGCACCCAATTGGGCGAATACAGCCTGGGCGATTTGAGCGACGGCCAATATCGTCTTATTACGGGCGAAAATGAGAGTTAAGCTTAGTTTCGATGGTAAAAATAGGGAAAAGGGCGCGCGTGCGTAGGAGGAGTAAATAGAAAGGTGTCTCGACCTTCGAGACGATACAACCTCCCACACACGCGCGGGTGCATCAGCACCTATGGTACCGATGCTTCAGGTTGGCATACCGTGCGATACCCCAACCAAAAAAAGGAGCTAGACGAACTTTAGACTACCCCTACGTGCTTCGGTATCGAAGTACCCCTCAACTAAATCCCAGGGGGTAGTGGGAAATGTTACCCAATACTCTTTCGACTCTACGTTTGTAGGATCCACTCCGATAGATACCACGCGCGCTTTAAATTCATGGCAATATCCCGTACTGTCCTTGTGGGCCAGGCCATAAATACAAAGCTCATAAACAAGCCCCTCACTAGTGCACATCCTAACAGTGCGGTTCATGGCATCAAAGGCACCCATGTATGCAAACACTAACTCAAATAGGTTGGGTCCCTTTATAAGTTGGAAGGGGCCTACCTGACTCATCTTAGCTCCTTTTCAAAGTCCATCGTTAAGGCCCGATGATTGGCCGTTGCTTCGCCGGGGGCGAAACCACCCATCCATCATTTTGGATAGGAATTACTCAATTTTTAGCATAGAAATTAATAAAAGTCAATGATTTATAGTAATTGTCAAGCCTATTTGTTACAGTAGTGGTATGTCAGAAAAACTTCCCGTGGTGACCATCGTCGGTCGAGCCAACGTCGGCAAGTCCAGTCTATTCAACCGATTGTTGGGCCAACGCAAAGCCATCGTGCATGAGGCGCCGGGTACGACGCGCGACCGCGTAGAAGCTATCGTGGAGTGGCAGGGCAGGCAGTTCTGGCTGGTCGATACCGCGGGGCTGGAAAAGGAAAAAGACCAATTGGCCCGATCGGTCCAGGAGCAAATCAAAGTAGCCCGTGAGCAAGCGGACATCATGGTAGTAACCATCGACGGCAGCACCATCCTCAGCGAGGAAGACGCCAAAGTTATAAAACAGGCGCAAAAAAGCGGCAAACCCCTCATAACCGCCATCAATAAAACGGATCGAGCGGGGCAGCCGATCGAGCGGGAAAAGCTGCCGGAACCCAGCATACCGGTTTCGGCTATTCACGGCAGCGGGTCGGGCGATTTGTTGGATGCCATTGTAGACATCGCCAGCCAATACCCTGCCGGCGAAGCCTCGACCATGCCGACGTTGGCTTTACTGGGCCGGCCCAACGTGGGCAAATCAAGCCTCCTCAACGTCCTGGCCGGGCATGAACGAGCGATCGTCTCCGGGGAACCCGGTACCACCAGGGATATGACGGAAATACGGGTGCCTTATGAAGGTCGGACATGGCACATAACTGACACGGCCGGGCTGCGCCGGAAGAACAAAACCGGCAAACACATAGAGCGATTCAGTTCGCTCCGGGCTTTGGGGGCTATCAGCACATGCGAGGTGTGCGCGCTGGTATTGGATGCCACCGAACCGGCAACCGCCCAGGATCAGCGAATCGCCGGCATGGTCAAAGAGGCCGGCAAGGGGTTGGTAGTGGTGGTCAATAAATGGGACCAGACGGAACGAACCGATAACGCCCGTGGCCAGCTGGAACAAACCCTGGGAGCGTCGTTCCAGTTCGTCTGGTGGGCGCCACTGTTATTGGTGTCGGCGACCGAAAAACACCACGTCAATAAACTATTGCCGTTCGCCTCAGAGGCATTCAGCAACCGCCAAAAAACCGTTTCCACCAAGGATTTGAATCAAACCTTACAAGCGGCCGTCGCCGACCACCCGCCGGCCGGATTAAAAGACCGGCACCCCAAGCTCAACTATATCACCCAAACCGATACGGCGCCGCCGACATTTACCGTCTATGGCCGGCACACCCGGTTTCTGCACTGGTCCTATAAACGCTATCTGGAGACCCGGCTCCGTGAAGGATTCGATTTTGACGGTACGCCCATCCGGCTGCAATGGCGGGAGAAGCAGGAGGCCGGTCGAGCAAATCAAAAAGGGAGAGGAGGAGCATCGTGAAATTAATCGCGGGGCTGGGTAATCCGGATAAAAAATACCTGGGAACCCGCCATAACGCCGGCTTTATGGCGGTCGAATCCCTGGCGGGCGAGAAAGGGGTTGATTTTTCCCGGCACAAGAAGTTGAAATCGATGGCCGCCCGCTTGGAGCAGGCAGGCGAACCGGTCATACTTTTAAAGCCCCAAACCTACATGAACCGCAGCGGAGAAGCCGTGGCCGCCGCCCAGCGTTTTTTTGATATACATCCTGCTGACACGCTGATCGTCTATGATGACGCCGCGCTTAATTTCGCTGCGTTGCGCGCCCGCCGGGGAGGGGAGAGCGCCGGGCACAACGGGATAAAATCCGTTATCGCCCATTGCGGCGACGGGTTCAACCGTTTGCGGCTGGGAATCGCCAATGCACATTTGGAAAAACAGCCGGCGGAAAAGTTCGTACTGAGCCGTTTCGCCGATGAAGAGAAAGATAAGTTACCCGAGATTCTCCAGGCGGCTACTCAGTTTATGGAAACATTCATCGAGGGAGAAGATTTCCCCGCCGATACCTACCGCGTGGAGTGACGGGTTTTGGTGATTAATGGGTCTTTATAGGTCTTTCAAACGAACAAGACCGCAAGCGGGTGGGGGGAAACTTGCGGTCTTGTATCTCCCTTCAACCGAGGTCATATGCGACACGAATATCCACGTTGAAGGGACATGCATTGCCCGGACTATCGCTGGAGGGTAGAAAAAATGCCCCGGGCAATGTCACTATAGTAATGGGAGGTGCCAAGGACGTTGCAACGTCCTTAGGCACTCTTTTTATCATTCATTTGTAAGTTTGTCAACTATATTTAGCGATATTTATGCCAAATCCTGCTATTACCCCACATGACGAAAGGTATCCGGCCGTATTGGGCGAAATTGCCCACCCGCCGAAGCAGCTGTATATCAACGGGGAACTGGAAACCAACCGGCCGCTGGTCGCCGTGGTGGGGAGCCGGAAAGCGACCTTCTATGGCCAAGAAGCGGCCACCCGGATCGCCGGCGAACTGGCCCGGTCGGGGGTCGGTGTGGTTAGTGGGCTGGCGTTTGGCATCGACGCGGCCGCTCACCGGGCAGCCGTGGACACCGGCGGCTATACCGTGGCCGTTATGGCCTCGGGGTTGGACATCATACACCCGGTCCGGAACCGCCAATTAGCCCGCGACATTACCGCCAGCGGCGGAGCGCTGGTGACTGAATACCAAAACGGAACTCCGCCCACCCGGCAACGATTTCCCGCCCGGAACCGGATCATCGCTGGATTATGCGCCGGCACCATCATCGTCGAAGCCGGCGCTCGCAGCGGCGCGCTCATCACCGCTGAATTCGCCTTGGAGGAAAATCGGGACGTTATGGCCGTACCGGGCAACATCACCCAACCTTTGAGCGAAGGCACCAACAATCTGATCAAAGCCGGTGCCGCGCCGGTCACCAACGCCGACGACGTACTGGATGTCTTGGGGCTGGAACCCCCAGCGGAGGAATCCGCCCCCAAAGCCCAGGCCGCCACGGCCGAAGAGGCACACATTTTGGAACTGCTCAGCCAAGGCATCACCGAAACCGACGACTTGATATATCACGCCGGCTGGAGCGCCGCTGAATTCAATCGGATCATCGCCACCATGGAAATCTCCGGTTCAGTCCGGCGAACCGGCACCGATTCCTGGACCGCTCAGTAGGAGCAGGAACAAGAAGCAAGCAGCAAGTGGAAAAATGCAAAGCCTTTTTGTCACTGCGAACCTCCTCCGTCACTGCGAATTTAGTTCGGAATCGTTTCTGCAACAGATCCTGAAACAAGTTCAGGATGACAAGAGAAAGTTCGTTATTACGAGGCTACCCTCTTTGTCATTCCGGCCCCCGCCCGCACTGAGCAAGGTCGAAGTGAGCCGGAATCTATTAACCCGATATGGTTTTGAAGCCAAGCCTAAAACAGATCCTGAAACAAGTTCAGGATGACAATAGGGGAAGATCCTGAAATAAATTCAGAGCCTGTCCTGAACTTGTTTCAGGAATGACATCTTCAGGAATGATGTTTCGCCTGGGTTTTTGTTGCCGGGTTTTGATAATGGTTCCGGGTGCTTGCGCACAAACACCTCCTTGTTGTTTACTGCATCCGAGGTATTCAATAAGCCGGGAGACTATACGGCCTATTTGCAATCAATGGACAACTACGGTAAACATGGATAGGTATGACTCGTCATTACCGACTCCCGACTATCTTTACCAGCCCATCCCGCCGGAACCGGACGTTTTCCCCGAAGGGAGCCACGGCTCATGAGTAAACAACTGGTCATCGTCGAGTCTCCCGCCAAAGCTAATACCATCGCGGGTTTCCTGGGCGAGGAGTATACCGTACTCTCCAGTTACGGCCACGTACGGGATCTACCCTCCAAGGAAATGGCCATCGACACCCAGAACCAATTCGAACCCCAATACATCGTCCCCGACAACAAACAGCCCCAGATACGCAAACTCAAGCAAGCGGCCCAAAAGGCGGACACGGTCTGGCTGGCAACCGATGAGGACCGGGAAGGGGAAGCCATCGCCTGGCACTTAATGCAAGTGCTGGAACTCAGTCAACAATCGACCAAACGCATCACCTTCCACGAAATTACCCCCCAGGCCATAACCGAAGCCATGCGGAACCCCCGCAGCATTGACCAGAACCTGGTCGACACCCAACAAGCCCGGCGGGTGCTGGACCGGTTGGTGGGATATGAAATATCACCGCTCTTATGGAGGAAAGTACAGCCGGGGTTAAGCGCCGGAAGGGTGCAATCGGTAGCCGTCCGGTTGATTGTGGAGCGCGAACGGGAGATCGAGGATTTCGAGCCTGAGAGCACCTTCAAAATATCGGCAACATTCAGTACCCAGAGCGGGGAAGAACTGCCGGCGGAACTGGCCGAAACCGTCCGGGATGCATCCACGGCGCGCCAGTTACTGGAGTCCATGGCGGATGCGCAATTCACGGTCGGAGACGTGACGGAAAAACCCGGCACGCGCAACCCGGCCGCGCCGTTTACGACGTCCACCTTACAACAAGTCGCCTCCCGGAAACTGGGATACAGCGTCAAGCAAACCATGACGTTGGCACAGCGCCTCTATGAAGCCGGGCACATCACTTATATGCGGACTGACTCGGTAACGCTTTCGGGTAACGCGCTGGGACAGATCAAGCGCGTGGTCGAGCAAACCTTCGGGGCCGAATATCATCAATACCGTAGCTATAAGAGCCGCTCCGACGCCCAGGAAGCCCATGAAGCTATCCGGCCCACCGATGTCGCCGCCCAGTCAGTCTCCGATGATAAGGGCGAGCAACGCTTGTACGAACTCATCCGCGGCCGAACCCTGGCCAGCCAGATGGCCGCCGCCACCCTCAATAAAACCGCCATCACCATTCAGTCCCCGAGCCTTAGCAGTCCGTTCAAAGCTAAAGGAGAAGTCATTACCTTCCCGGGCTGGCTAAAAGCGCACCAGGATACGGCCATCACCGACATCGTGCTGCCGACGGTCGAGGCCGGCGAGGCGCTAACCCGGAATGCCGTCCAGGCACGGCAAACCTTCAAACGCCCGCCCACCCGCTACAGTGAAGCGGCCTTGGTACGGAAACTGGAAGCCATGGGCATCGGCCGGCCCTCCACCTACGCCCCGACGATTTCGACCATCCAGGACCGGGGATATGTCGAAAAGGGGAATACCCCGGGAAGCAAACGCGACGTCGTCACGCTGTCACTAGAGAGCGGCGGAAGTGATGTCACCGAAGCCGAGGAAACCATCATGTACGGGCAGGATAAGAATAAACTATTCCCGACCCAGATCGCCTTGCTGGTAAACGACTTTTTGACCAAGCAGTTCGATGACATCGTGGATTACGACTTTACCAAAGAAGTGGAAGAGGCATTCGACCGCGTCGCCCGCGGCAAGGAAGCCTGGAACCGCATGATTGCCGACTTTTATGGCCCCTTCCATGAAAAAGTCGAAGCAGCGGGATCGCTTTCCCGCGAGCAAGCCAGCGGCGCCCGGGAGCTAGGGACCGACCCGGATACCGGCCGGCCCGTCATCGCCCGGATGGGCAAGTACGGACCCATGTTGCAGCTGGGGCGCCCCGAAGACGAGCAGAAACCGAAATTCGCCCCCATCCCAAACGGGGAAAAGATCCATTCCGTTACCTTTGAGGAGGCGTTGCGCCTATTGCAACTTCCCCGCTATGTGGGAACCGAGGAAGACGGATCGGAGATTTATGCCAACTACGGCCGTTACGGACCGTATGTCAAAAGCGGGGATACTTTCGCGGCCATCCCCGAAGGCGACGACCCGTTCAGTGTCTCCCAAACCACCGCCCGAACCGCCTTGACCCAGCAGCGGGAGCAAAAAGCTAAACGCACCATCGCTGATCTGGGCGGCATCAAAGTGCTCAACGGCCGGTTCGGACCCTACGTAACCAACGGCTCCAAAAACGCCAAAATACCCAAGAACATCACTCCCCAAGATCTGGACCGGGCGCAGGCACAAGAAATCCTGGACAACGTCAAAAAGAAATCCAAGACATCCAAGAAGTCGGGGAGCGCTTCGCGTTCGGGACCCAACCAAGGAACAAAAAGCAAGCAGTAAGAAGTAAGAAGTAAGCAGCAAGTGGGAGTCAGTAGACAGGAGACGGTAGACGGTAGACAGGGAAGAGGGAACAGGAAGCAAGAAGTAAGAAGCAGGAAGTAAGTGATAAAAAACGCAAAACCTCTTTGTTATTCTTAGCCTCCTCCGTCATTCTGAACTTGTTTCAGAATCAGCATTGAAATAGATCCTGAAACAAGTTCAGGATGACACTTCTTTTTCGTCACTCTCGTTGTCATTCCGGCCTGCCTGCCGGCAGGCAGGTTCAGGATGACAAGAGAGGATAATTTTGAAACAGATCCTGAACCAAGTTCAGGATGACAGATTCAAAGCCTACTCTTAATCTATTTCAGGAATGACATTTCGTCCGGTTTTCATAGAAGCGAAAGCCCTTATGTAATCCTCAATTGACACCCCGCAACGGTTGTTTTATAATCATATATAGGAAAATCTGAAAAGAGTCACCCCATGGAAACAACGGCCACGGCTGATGTAGCAAAACCCGATATCCAACAACTCGCAACCGACATACTGGATACGGTGGATAAGGATCGCGAACGAGAGATCATTCGGCGCCGGTTCGGTTTGGAAGGGCGCCGGGAGACGCTGGAAGAGATCGGCAGTATACTGGGTATTACCCGGGAGCGGGTCAGGCAGATCGAGAAACATACCTTGTTGCGCCTGCAGCAGATGGAGCAGGATCAGTTGCAAGCGCTGCGTGAGCATTTGGTCAACGGGCTGGAAGAGTTGGGACGGATCGCGCCCTTGCATGAAATATCCCGGCACCTGGAAACCGACCAGCACGCCCACGTCAACTTCTTAGCCCACCTGGTACCCGACATTACCGTCATCCCCGAAAACGATTTTTTCCATCACAGCATGTTTTTACACGCCCACCACGATCACAAAACCCTCGCCCAGCACCGGGATGATCTACTCAAGACCGTCCACAAGCTCAACGAGCCCATCGACCTGACCACCCTCCATAACCATTTTTCCGCCTGGGAAGCACACCATCTCCACGGCTTAGCCCGTTCGGTGAAAGGATTAACGCATCTGGACGGCAAATGGGGACTGGAAACCTGGTCGCAAGTTAACCCCAAGAGCATCCGGGACAAAATTTTCGTCATCCTCCAGCGCAACCAAACGCCGATGCACTTCAATGAAATTGCCGAAGAAATTAAACAATCCGACTTTAAGCGGAAAAACGTGACCACCCAGGCGATTCACAATGAACTCATCAAAGATGACCGGTTTGTATTAGTCGGGCGGGGCATTTACGCACTGAACGAGTGGGGCTTTAGCGCCGGTACGGTGGCGGACGTGATCGCCGGCATTCTCAGACAGGAGTCGCCACTACACCGTGACGAGATCATAAAACGGGTGTTAACGCAACGCCATGTAAAACCGACGACAATTATATTAAACTTACAAGGGAAGGATCAATTTAAGCGCGTAGCGAAAGCAACCTACGCCCTGAACGAATAAAACCACGGGTAGATGGATCTTCTCTTAACGATACTGTTTGCGATACTCAAATTCTTGGGTAAACTGCTGTTCGATTGGTACGGCTGGATCATCGTGGTCGCCGTGCTGGGATTTTTCATATGGCAAAACGTCCGCAAACAGCGGTGGGTAACCGGATCCGAGTCGACGCTGCTGATGCTGGAGGTACCCCGCAACAACGACAAACGCGAACTCTCGGCCGAACAACTATTCGCCAGCCTGCACGGCATCCTCCGGCCCAAGCAGGAGCTGATAAAGGAAGGAGGGATCCAGGAGCACATCAGTTTCGAAATCGCGGCCGTCAACCAGCAAATCCGGTTTTATATCTGGGCGCCGCGCCACTTGCGCAACTTTATAGAGGGCCAGGTATACGCCCAGTACCCCAGTGTCAACATTGTCGAAGTCCCCGAGGATTACGCCCGACAGGAATTACCCGAAGATCACATCGCCCAATCAATGGAACTGAAACTGGCCAACGCCGATTATTTGCCGATCCAGACGTTCAACAGTTTTGAAGTCGACCCATTGGGCGGCATCACCGCCGTGCTGGCCAAGCTGGAAGAGCCGGGCGAACAGGCCTGGATCCAGATTCTGGCCCGGCCCATCGACGACAGTTGGCACCGCAAGGGGGAAGCTTTCATCGCCCGGCTCAGGAGCGGAGGCGGCGGAGCCGGCAATAAAATTCAGAAACTGCTGGGGGATTTTTTCGTCGCCCTGTGGCGGCCGCCGGCCGGTTCATCGGAGGGCAGCAGCCAACCGGAACTCTCTGACCAGCAAAAAGCCATGATCCAGTCCGCCAACGACAAAATCGCCAAGCTCGGCTATGAAGTCAAAATCCGGTTCGTGCACATCGGCACTGACCGGAATCTGACCCGGCTCCGGATGCAGGCACTGTTCGGCGCCTTCAAACAGTTCAACGACGTCACCAACAGCTTTAAAGTCGGCGACCGGGCCAGCGGGGAAGAGGCCGTCAAACACTACCGGGCGCGGCTGTTCCTTAAGCGGGGTTCGATTCTCAACATCGAAGAGCTGGCCAGTCTGTACCATCTGCCGCACACCAACGTGGAAACGCCCAACATGGTCTGGGCCAACAACAAGACAGCCGAACCGCCGTCCAATCTGCCCTCGGTGGAATCCGTCCCCCAGCAAGAGCTGAGCCCGGTCGGGGTTACCGATTTCCGCGGACATAATCACCAATTCGGCATTAAACGCAGCGACCGCGGCCGGCACGTCTACGTGGTCGGCCAAACCGGCACCGGTAAAACCTATTTAATGCTGCTGTTGACGCTCTCAGACATCTACCAGGGAAGCGGGTTTGCCGTCATTGACCCCCACGGCGACTTTTCCGCTGACGTCCTCCGTTACATACCCCAGAACCGGGTCCAGGACGTGGTCTACTTTAATCCCGCCGACACGGAATATCCCATTGCCTTTAATCCGCTGGAAGTTACCGATCCCAGCCTGAAAAGCCACATTTCCTCCGAAGTGGTGGGTGCTCTGAAACGCATGTTCGGCTATTCCTGGGGTCCACGACTGGAGTATATTCTCCGCTACACGATTCTGGCCCTGCTGGATTACCCCAACGCCACGCTGCTGGGCATCACCCGGATGCTGACGGAAAAGCCGTTCCGCGACGACGTGATTGCCCACATCCAGGATCCGGTGGTCAAAAACTTCTGGGTGAATGAATTCGCTTCCTGGAACGAGAAATTCGCTTCCGAAGCGGTCGCCCCGATTCTGAATAAGATCGGCGCCTTTACGGCTAACCCATTGGTACGGAATATCATCGGCCAGCCTCAAAGCGCCTTCAGCATCCGGGCCATTATGGATGAGGGAAAGATTATGATTATCAATCTCAGCCGGGGGCAGGTGGGGGAAGACAACGCCGCCACCCTAGGCGCGCTGCTGGTGACCAAGGTGCAACTGGCCGCCATGAGCCGGGCCAACATTACGCACCTGGAAAACCGCCGGCCCTTCAACTTATACGTGGACGAATTCCAGAATTTCGCCACCGACTCATTTGCCGTCATACTGTCCGAAGCCCGCAAATACGGCCTGAACCTCACCATAGCCAATCAATACATCTCACAAATGTCCCAGGAAGTCAGAGACGCGGTATTCGGCAACGTGGGTTCTATTGTTTCCTTCCGGGTGAGCGCTGACGACGCGCCCTACCTGGCGCGCTATTTCTCGCCGACCTTCGAGGATGATGATCTAATCCGGCTCCATAACCAGCATTTCATCATTAACATGAACATCGATGGGGAAAAGGCGCCGCCATTTACCGCCCATTCGCTCCGGGTGCCCGATATTGAGACCGATTATATACCCAGCATCATCGAACACTCCCGGACTCATTTCGCCTCAGCCCGGAGTAACGTGGAGGCCATGATTCGCTCCTGGACCAACGTGGATGAACAGAAACCGAACAATCAAGCAAACAACGCGCAGGCGCAAAATAACAATAATAACAACTATAACGGCCAGCAAAAGCAGCAAAACGGCCAAAAAGCCCGGCAACAAGCCCCGCAAAAAGACCAGCGAAAAGACAAACAAACCGGCACACGCCGCGGCGGCAATCAAAAGCGGCAGCAACAGCCGCAGCAGCAGCCATCAAATTCGGATTCGGGAAATAATCAGGCTCAGGATAAGCCAACTAAAGATGCCGGAATCCAGCCGGAACAAACGGTCAAACTCCGAAAACGGCGATAAGCCATAACACCAAAACAGGGTAATGCCGGGTAGGGAGGAATACATGGGCGTAACCCGCAAAGCAAACTCAATCGAGCCGGACGATTGCACCGAAACAACCGAAATAAATGCAACGTCGCACAATGCATATTTTGCGACGTTCCCGCAGTAAGCTAATATATGGCGTATCGTACGTCTTATTTGTGGTATCAGGGTCCCTTGGCCGGGATAGTGGAGCAGCTGATGGTGTGTAACGCGTCAAGTTACACCAACGAATCCGGTTATTCCGGTGATCTCGCCTGTGGTGTTACTTGTGGTGACTACCTTTTAAAAGACCTTCCCGCAGCTGCATTACATACGTTACGGTTGATGTGAGGCACGTCACGTTTTCCACAACATATTAGTTACGGGGGTTATTTATTGAATTGCTTGATTTGGGACTATTGACACTTTCCCCTCTTCTCTTTCCTATTATATTTTTGTGTATATTTGACATGTTTGCCGCTAGTATTTTCATATATTTTTTGCGCCTGGTCGCTGTCGCCAACATGTTTGAACAAAAAACGAACAGAAACAGAGCAGGGTCGGGCAATCTCCTATTTGCAATCTGAACATTTCTATTGGAATTTGGAATTCGTTTACTTGCTTTTTACTCCCTGCTGCTTGCTCCTTACTCCCTGTCTCCCCTCTTTGTCATTCCGGCCGCCGAGCCGGCATCCATTAAGCCGATATGGTTTTAAATAGATCCTGAAACAAGTTCAGGATGACATCTTTAGGAGGGCACTTCTTTTTTTTGTTACCCTCTTTGTCATTCCGAAGACGTCATCCCGGACTCCGATCCGGGATCAGTTTCGGAATCGCTCTGAGTCTAAAACAGATCCTGAAATAAATTCAGGATGACATTTTTTCGCCACTCCTCTTAAGATCCGCTTACTCCTTACTCCTTGCTCCCTGCTACTTGTTCCTTTTTCCCTGTCTGCTGTCTGCTGTCTACCGCCTACTGTTACCTGCTTACCCCCCTCTACCGGGCTACTTATAGTAGGCTTTGTACGGCAGGCGGACGTCAATGTATTGGTTGATGGCGTCGTTCTGGCGCTTGGCGATCTTTTGGATGCGCTTTACATTATCCAGTTGGACTTGGGCGGAACCGGTGGTGTCGAATCGGACGTAATACCCCTGCTCGAGATCAGCGTACAGCTCGCTGGTGGTGTTGATGATCCGCAGGCCAGTGATGGACAGATCCGAATAGGCAATTTGGCGGGCAAAGGCCACGAAGCGCCCGGACACCACCTTTCCGGCGACTTCCACCGGCAAATCGGATTGGTCGCGGATCAGCGGCGCCCCGCTTTGGCTCGCCTCCTCCACCGCGTGAAGCACCTTCCCGTTCTCCCCCACCGCATATACCGAATCTCCCGTCTGCCACCGTAATTGCGGTTTTTTCATGGTAACTGAGGCGTTGAGTTGTTGTTTCCGCCACTGCGGAGTCACGGTCACCGTGGCCACCGTGTCTGGATACTGCCCATGCTGCGGCGGAGAACGGGTGTAGGCCTGCCACAGAAACCCGTATCGGGACTGCACCTGTTCCCTGATGGCCGTTTTGACATCACCGTCATCGGTGCCGGTTACGGCCACCGTTTCCACCCGGCCCCATACAAAGACCGCGATGGCCGCCCCGAGCAGACAAACCAACGCCACCCCCACCTTCCACCCGGGCAGCGCGTTTGACTGCTTGGACGGGCTGCCGCGGTAATACTGGGCTTGGAACGGAGACGGCGATTCCCGGCGCCCTCCGTTAGCGTCTGCTGCCGGGCGGCGGGAACGATGGTTTGGGCGTTGTTTACGAGGCATGGTTACTCCCGCCGGTAATCATGGTGGCCAATTCAGCGGCTGCTTGGGGCCGATCCAACGCCTCCATGCCCCGTCGATACTGCTGCTGATGGGCATAAACATAATCAATAGCTTCGGTAACCGAATCAATATCTAAGTGCTCTTCACGGAGCAAATAGGCAGCGCCGCAGTCGGTGACGGTGGTGGCGTTGCGGAGTTGTTGCCCGCCCGTCATATGACGGCCGGGGATGAGAATGGCGGCCGCCCCGCAGGCGGCCAAATCGGCAATGGCGTTGGCGCCGGCCCGGGATAGTACTACGTCGGCTGACTTCAGCAACCCGCCCATCGTCGCCGGGTCCACAAAATCATAGGGTCGATAGTCGGAAGCCGGCTCCGGCGCCTTGGGGAGATCGGCTTGCCCGGTAATGTGCACTATGGTGTAACGCTCCCGCAGCCGGTCCACATTCCCGAACACCAATCGATTTATAACATTGGCTCCCGAGCTGCCGCCCATAAACATCACCACCGGTTTGTCGGATCCCCACCCGGCGGCGGGAGCGGACCGCAAATCCGGATTGACCGGATTACCGGTAAATGTGCTCCCTTCACGGGGAAATCCACAGGCGGTCTCGGCGGCGAATCGACCCAGCACGCGATTGGTCAGACCCGGGACCACGTCCGAATCATGGGTTATCAGGCGAATGCGCAAAACTGCCGCCGCCAACCCGACCGGCAGCGCGGTATACCCGCCCTTGGAAAACACCACTTGGGGACGGATTTCCAACAGCAGCCAAAGACTCTGGAAAAATCCGATCATTACTTTAACGGCGTCGCGAGCGTTCCGGGTAAGCGTTGGTACGTCCGCCAGGTGCGCCCACAGGGAATCGCCGTGATAGCGGCGGAATTTGCCCGACATCACCGAATGGCATAATAACCGGTCGCCACAGGAGAGCATCCGGTGCTCCAAGTGGGACCCTTCGCCGATATAATGCAGGTGAGGCGGGGTTTGCTGATTAGACAGCGCCCGGGCTACCGCCGAAAGCGGGGCGATGTGCCCGCCCGTTCCGCCCCCGGTGAGTACGATTTTCATTCCGGTTCCTTACTGTATACATAGAAATATGGGTGACGACTCCCATCGCCAGCATAACAAACAATAAGCTGGATCCGCCGTAGCTGACCAGCGGCAAGGTAATGCCGCTCAAAGGTATCATGCCGATCATAGCGGTGATGTTGATCAAGGCCTGGACGGCGATCCATGTCCCGATACCCAGCGCGATATAACCGGCAAACCGGTCGTGGGCCCAGCGGGCAATGACCAAACACCGGGACACCAATAGCACAAACAGGGCGACGATGACTAATCCGCCCAGCAATCCAAAGGTTTCGCCGATAATGGCAAAAATCGAATCATTGGCCGCCTCGGGGAGATATCCATAGACTTGGACGCTTTCGCCCAGCCCCAGCCCGAACAGGCCGCCCGAACCGACCGCGATCAAGGCTTGGTGGAGATGATAACCCGTCTCAGCTATTCCTTGTTCGGGATTGAAAAATGTCCGCAACCTTTCCATACGGTGGGGCGCCAAGACGATACTCAGGATAATACCGGCCAGCCCGATACCCAACAGGTAGCCGATATGCCGCAACGGCGCGCCGGCGACAAAGAAAATCGAGGCGGCAATGGCGGCCAAAACCAGCATTGATCCCAGATCCGACTGGTGTAAGACGACGAATACCGACAACACCCCTAAGGCGATTAACAGCGGCGCCAAAGCAAATGAAAACCGCTTGATCTCCCCGTCTTTCAGTCCGCTGAACCAAGCGGCGGCCCCGATTACCAGCGTAAATTTGGCCAATTCCACCGGCTGGAAGCTAAGCGAGGCGGTACCCAACCACCGGGTCGCCCCGCCCGAAGTCACCCCAAGCGGCGTCAGCATCAACAGGAAGCTGGCCAATGTCGCCAGCACCAGCCACGGCAATAATTTCCGCCACCAAGTGAGCGGGATTTTGGCGGCCACCGCGAAGACAAGGATTCCCAAACCGATGTGCCCTAACTGGGCGTAGGCGAAATAGTTTTCACTGCCCCCATCCAGTAATTCCCGGCTCAAGGTGGGGCTGATGGAATAAATCACCACCACCCCGATGACCAGCAAAATCCCGACCAGTAAGATCAGGCCGGTATCCGGCCGATGGGCCCGAAGACGAGTCGATTGGCGAGCGTAATTTTGGTTTTGGTTTCGAATACGGGTTAATGTTTTCACCGGTGTCTCTTGTGTATTTTTTTATTTTTCAACGTAAAACGATTACAATTGTCCGCCCCATATGGCAATCATCAAACCGATGGTCCCCGACACCGACCCCAGTACCCAGAACCGCATGGTGACTTTGGTTTCCGGCCATCCCATCGCTTCGAAATGATGGTGCAGCGGCGCCGAGTGGAAAATCTTCCGCCCCCGAAGCCGCTTGGACAGCAACTGGATGCTGCTGGAGCCGGCTTCCAGCACGAATACGGCCCCGATAATCGGCAATAAGAGTACCGTATCTGTCAGCAAAGCGATGACCCCCAAAGTGGTCCCCAAGGCGAAGGATCCGCTGTCACCCATGAAGAAGCGGGCCGGATAAATGTTAAACCAGGTGTAGGAGAGCATGACGCCCACCACCGTGGCGCAAAATACCGCGATCCCCATATTCCCTTGCAGAAGCGCGATTATGGAGTAGACGCCGAAGACAATGGTCGACAAGCCGCCGGCCAGTCCATCCAGTCCGTCAGTAATGTTGACGGCGTTGGCCGAGGCCAGAATCACCAGGATAAACAGCGGCACCAACCCCCATCCCAGCGGCACTTGCCCCAAAAACGGCACGGCCAGGCTGACGTATCCCAATTTGACGAAAGCGTAGACGCTAACTCCGGCAGCGATAGATAGTATCAACCAAAATTTCAACCGCGACCGGAGTCCGGCCACCCCGGTCCCCTCTCCCCGGATATTGATCAAATCGTCCACCAATCCGACACTGCCGGCCGCCACCAAGGCCAGCAGCGGCAACAAGGTCTGGGCTTGGTCATAGTTAAACAATAAAGTCACCACGGCCACGGACACCACGATGACGACACCCGCCATAGTGGGGATATTACGTTGGTGTTTCTCCTGGTGCAGTTTATGGAACACCGGCGCTTTTTCTCCCGACGTCGTCGATTGGCGCACCCGTTTCCAGGCTTCATAGGTAAAGGCGAAATAGGTATAGACGGGAGTTAAGGCCATAGCCAGGACAAAACCTGCCAAGGCGGCCAGCACCAGCCAGGATAGCATCTGCGGTTCGATGGTAATGGGCGGGGGTAGTTGATTGAATATCGAGTTCATATTGCTTTTTAAATCCTTCTATTGTCCAATATAGCATCTATTGGGCGGGCGGAACACCTTTATATCGTAGTAATTGTTCCATGATGTCACCGAAAACGGGGCCGGCCGCCACCGAACCGGCAAAACCGGGGGTCGTCGGTTGATCCATCCGGACCATCATAATGTATTGGGGGTCTTCAACCGGGGCGAAACCGATGAAAGTACCGATCTCCTTGTCTTCATAATATCCCCCGTCTGGGTGAGGCAGCTGGGCCGTACCGGTCTTCCCGCCCACCCGGTAGCCGTCTATGCGGGCGCCGAAACCCCCGCCGCGCTCGACCACCGTTTCCATCATCGCCCGGATCTGCTGGGAGGTTTTCTCGGAGACTACGGAATCATCCGTCACTTGGGTGCTGACGTCCCGCCCCGCCTCTTGATCGGGTGTCCGGTAGAAATCAACCACCTGCGGTTTATACAGCGTGCCGCCGTTAATAACCGCGCTCATGGAGCTGGTCATCCGCAACATGGTGGTGGTTATGCCCTGTCCGAAAGCCATATTGGCATAATTGACGTTGCTGACTTCTCCCGGCGCGTCCATGCTCAGCGACGGTTCACCGGGCAGCTTTACACCGGTGCCGTCGGTTAAATGAAACCGATCGGTAAAGTAGTTATGCAAAGTTTGTTTATTGGCCTTGGAAATACCCGCCGATCCCGACTGCTCACCCAACTGTTTGAGTACGTATATGGCGCCGGTGTTGACGGAATTGGTAATAACTTCCCTCATGCTGCGGGGTTCGCTGCCGCCCAGGGCATTGGTAATTTTGTGCTCGCCCACCTGGACGAAGCCGCGGTCGTAATAGGATTCCTCAGGTGTCACGCTTCCCGAATCCAGCCCGGCCGCCATGGTAAAGGGCTTGAACACCGAACCGGCTTCGAACTTTTGGCTGACCGTCACGTTCCGGAAGCGCTGATAATCAGTCACCTCTTGGTAGGTGTTGGGATTATAGGTGGGATAGTTGGCCATAGCTAAGACGCGACCCGAGTTCGGATCCATAATGACCACGTGGCCGGATCGGGCTCCGGTCTCTTGGGCACCCCGTTTGAGCGCCGATTCGGCGAAATCCTGGATGTTCCGATCGATGGTTAATACCACATCCTTCCCGTCCCGGGCCTGTTTCTCTACGTTCTCCTCGGAAGGAATGGGAATTCCGCCCGCATCGGTTTCGGCAGCCAAAAACCCGGTGGTGCCCGACAGTGCCTCGTCCAGCCCGCCTTCCACGCCGTACTGGCCTTCTCCGTCCTGATTGACGAACCCCAGCAGCCGCGCTCCCAGCGTGCCTTCGGGGTAGACCCGGGTGTAATTATCGCTTAATCCGATGCCCGAAAGCCCGAGTTGCTTGATTTTTTGGGCCGTCTCATACGGTACTTCTTCCTTCAGCAGCGTGTATCCGTCAGCACCGGATAATTTTCGGGTGAAATCGGTTCCAAGGATGTCTTTGAGTTTCCGTACCACCCGGGTTTGATCATATATATACCGGGTGTCGGCGTATAAGGTTTTCAGGTTCCGATTCATGGCCACGGCCGTTGCTTCCCCGCGATCCTGCATAAATATCTCACCCCTTTGGGCGGGAATCTCGAATTTGCGGGACTGGGATTGGGTAGCCAACACCGAAAAGTGATCAGCCCGGAGTATCTGCAAATACCCCAAACGCACCACCACTGCCCCGGCCAGCAGCAGAAAAACCACCCCTAACGTCGTGATCCGGGAACGGCTACTGTCCATAAGTTACATTGGTTTCCGGTTCAAGTTCGGCCGCGACCCCGGAGTTTTCCACCCGTCCCACCGACCGCAGCCGGGCGGCTTCTACTTGCAGCTTTTGTTGCTCTTGGAGGAGCTTTTCCTGCTTTTGATTCAGATCGCTGATTTGATAATCCAGGCTGCTGGTTTTGGTAACTTGCGTCAGGTACAGAAGCGAGAGTACGCCGACGATGACCACCAGAAATAAAGTAGTCGTTACCGGCCCCAGTGTCTTGCTGGCCCCGGGCGTCCCCACATCCCGATTCCGGCGGGCCCGCCGGGCGCGTTGTTGGCGCAGAATTGCTTGTTGTTGATACATAGTGTTTTTGTTTTCCTTGGTTGCTCGGGCAACTTCGCCCCAGCAACGGGTGTTTTGGTTTGTGTTTTCTGTTGTCTTTATTGTCTTTCTTGTTTTTCTTGAAGGGGGGGCGCCGCTACTTAGGCGAAAGGCGCGGCGCCCATACCCATAACTGCCGCTTAAGCGGCGGGCTCGAGAACTTTGACGTTCACGGCTTGGGCTTTTTGGTTGCTTCCGGCCGTTTGTACTTTGATAGCCACAGCTTACCTCCTCCCTGGTGTTTGTTTTGCGACCGGGTTAGGCCCCGGCCGGGCCGTTTGTATTTTTGATCGCCGCCCGGAGCTTGGCGCTCCGGGCGCGCGGGTTGGAAACATCGTTAATTTTCCCCTGGATTACCCCGCGGTTAAGCGGTTCCAGGCTGCTTCCGGTGATGAATTGCTTGACGGCGCGGTCTTCCAGACTGTGAAAACTAATGACCGCCATCCGCCCACCGGAAGACAACACGGATTCGATCATCGGCAGCGACCGCTCCAATTGCCCGATTTCATCGTTGACGGCAATACGGAGGGCTTGGAACGTCCGGGTGGCCGGATGCAATCGGCTTTTGCCCGTATAGGCACCCGCCACAATTTCCGACAGCTGCGTGGTCCGTTCGATGGGACGTGCTCGGGCGATGGCACGAGCGATACGCCCCGATTGCCGCTCCTCGCCGTATCGGGCCAATATGTCGGCGATATCAGCCTCGGACAAACGATCGAGTAATTCGGCCGCGGTTATACCTCTGGTTTGGTCCATTCGCATATCCAATGGCCCATCGGCCGAAAAACTGAATCCGCGTTCTGCACTGTCAAGTTGCGGTGATGACACGCCCAGATCCAAACATATCAGATCGAACACATCTTCGGGGTGGAATCCTGCCAAGGCCGCCTCATAATCGCTGTGGATGATCCGGACCAAATCATCGGCGAATTGGCAAGCAAGATAGGAGACTGCTTCCTCGTCACGGTCAACCAGTACATGGTCCGGCTGATATCCGGTCCGCTCCAGAATGGGGCGGGTATGGCCGCCGTAGCCGGCCGTCAAGTCCAGATATCGCTCTCCCGGGCGGGGCGTGAGCATGTCTAAAACCGCTTCGCCTAATACCGGTTGGTGCGGCGCCTGGTTGGATTTTGTTTCCGGTGTGTGTTTTGGCATGTCAAGACCACCTATGTAGTAGCCAGCTTTTTGTTTTTATGAGGGGTTTTTGTTTTTATGAGCCCCGTCCCGCCAGCGGCGGGAGGGTTGTTGTGGTAAGGAATTATAATAATTCCTTCGTAAAAGAGAGACGTGTGAGGTGGAGTTGTTGTTTTGGAGATTTGAGGTGCGAGGGTTGTTTTTTATGGGTGTATCCAACCCTGGAACCACCCGCTGGCTACCACATAGCTGATCTCGCGCGAATTAATGTAGGAAAATACCTATTAATGTCCGCAGACAAGTTATTTTGTGGTGTTTTTGTTTTTGTTTTTTGAATGTGCAAATCAGTGATTGATCAACTACGGCAAGCGCAGCGGGAATGTCGGTATTACTCAGTCGCTACCCGCGTCCGGTCCGGGCTCATCAGCCGCCAGTATTTGCCCACCCGGACGGCCACGATATCGGTATCGATGCCGGCGTAATCCAGCAAGCGCTGTTCGATGGTAATGCGGCCCTGTTTTTTGTCCAGATGGGTGGTTTGTTTTCCCAGCCGGAATTTGACGTTCAAATCGGCGATCCGTTCATCCAGGATGTCACCTGAAAGGGCGGATTCCATGTCCGCATCCCATACCTGCTTACTATAAAGGTGCAAGTAGTTGCCAAAGCCTTGGGTAATGACCATTTCCCCGTTTTCGAACTCATCCCGGACTTCGGTCGGTATGGTTAACCGGTTTTTGGAATCCAGTTTGCGTTCGAAGTAATCGAGTTGCGGCATGTTAATTACCCTTGGATTTAGGTGGGCGTTTGCCTTCCCTTTTCCCATCCTGGGTTCAGCGGAGCGCGTCCTGGCTGTGTATAGGTGGAAAAGGTGCTGGGCGTTTACCCACTGCTACCCACTAATTCCAATTTAGTATATGTAACTACCCACGTCTACCCACCCGGGACCGAAATTTTTCCGAACACAGGCCCAAAAGTGTATATGGGGCCGAGCATAGTACCTACGACGCTACATGTACGCGGAGTAACAGCACCCGCTTCCTTTTTCCGTGGTTCTTATAAAGGATCCTGAAACGGATCCCGGATCGGAGTCCGGGATGACGTCTTCAGGATAACAGGAACAAGAAGCAAGGAGTAAGCAGTAAGAAGCAAGCGTGAGAGGTGACACGCAATTGCAAGGACCGTCCTTGCAAGATTTGCTAAACAAAAGCTTATGCGGCATTTATGTATTGCAGGGACGGTCCTTGCAATTGTCGATTCGGGATCCGTTTCCGGATTGCATAATTAGATTCTGAACCAAGTTCAGAATGACAGAGGAGGTTTGTATTTTCCTGCTTACTGCTTACTTCTTGCTCCTTGCTCCTTGCTCCTTGCTCCCTGTTCCCTGTTCCCTGTTCCCGCCTGCTATAATCGTTCGTATGCGCCGAAAGCTCATAATCAGTGGAGTTATCATCCTTGTCGCCGGGGTCGGGTGGCTGGTTTATACCCGGTTGCCGGCGGCTCCCATAGCGGAACCGCCCGGCAGCCAGGTCGAGCGCGGCGACGCTGCGGGAGTCACCATCGAAACCGTGGCCAGCAATCTGAACGTCCCGTGGGACCTGGACTTTACCCAGGACGGCGACATATTTTTTACCCAACGTCCCGGCACGGTAAAGCGCATCCGCGGCGGCGAACTCCAGGAGCCGGCCATTCTGGAATTACCCCGGGCCGAAAGCGAAGGCGGCACGATGGGGTTGGCACTCGACCCTGATTTCGCCAGCAACCAATACGTATATATCTACTACACGGGTGCTGAGCAGACCAACCGCGTCTCCCGGTTCCGGTTTAATGGCGATGAACTGGTGGAAGAGAAAATCCTGGTCGACAATATTCCCGGCGCTGCCTTCCACAATGGCGGACGGATCGAGTTCGGCCCCAACGGTATGTTGTACGCGGGCACCGGCGACGCCCGGACACCGGCGTCGGCGCAAGACATGGAGTCACGGGCCGGTAAAATCCTCCGCATAACTCCCGATGGCAGTATCCCGGTCGACAACCCGGACCCCAATTCCTATGTATATTCCCACGGCCACCGGAACGTCCAAGGATTGGCCTGGGACGGTGACGGTCAACTGTACGCCACCGAGCACGGATCAAAAGCCCGTGACGAAATCAATCTCATCAAGCCGAGCGCCAATTATGGTTGGCCGGAGGTGGAGGGTAATGCTGATAACTCGCCAGGGCGAGCGCCGGTAGAAAATTATCAGGATCCCATCAAGAGCAGCGGCAACATTACCTGGGCGCCGTCGGGAGCGGCATTCTACACCGGTGAGGCGCTGCCCACCAGGTGGCAGGATAGATTGCTTTTCGCCGGCCTCCGGAGCCAAAGTCTTTGGCGGTATGACCCCGCCTCAGGCCGGCTGGAGCGCTTACTCCACAACACCCACGGCAGATTGCGCACGGTTCACCAAGGCCCAGATGAGGAGCTCTACCTATTAACTAACAATGGCGACGGCCGCGGCGACCCGGGAGAAAACGACGACCGGATTCTGCGTATTTCGCCCCAGTAATCCTCGTCCGACAGGGGGTGAGAAACAACAGGCTCTGAAGATGTCATTCCTGAAACAAGTTCAGGACAGGCTCTGAATTTATTTCAGGATCGGTTTCAGGATCAGTTGTAGAAACGATTCCGAACCAAGTTCGGAATGACGGAGAGGAGTGTCACCCCTAAATTGTCATCCTGAATTTATTTCAGGATCTTCCTCTCTTGTCATCCTGAACTTGTTTCAGGATCAGTTTCTAAACCATATCGGCTTCATGGATTCGGGGCTCACTTCGACCTTGCTCAGTGCGGGCGGGGGCCGGAATGACAAAGAGGCTTTGCATTTCCTACTTACTTCTTCCTCCTTACTTCCTGCTTCTTGTTTTTTGTTCCCTGTCTACTGTCTACCGTCTCCTGTCTACTGACCCCCGCTTGCTCCTTACTTCTTGCTTCTTACTGCTTGCTTCTTGTTCCTCAGGCAGGGTTGGTTTGCCGGAGCCGGTGCTGGCGCGCCACACTGTTGTCGTGTATAAGCCGGATGGTGTCCCGGGCGATGGCAACAAACGTCTCGTCGACATCGTTGGCAGGCGATTCACCTTCTGACGACGTGGTGATGTGCCGGGCCAGACGTTCCGCCTTGTCGAACAGTTCGTCCCGCCGGGCCTGTTGGACGGGTTGCATGTCCAGCTGGGCTTTCATGTCGCTGATCCGATCAATAATCAAGTTCCGGGCATTCAGCATCACCTGCATGGAATCGAAGGTGGTCTCAAGATGGGCGTACATATCCAGCTGATCTGAGCTCGCATGTGCTTGATTTGGTGCTTGGTTATCCCCGTTAACGCCCATCACCTCCGACCACCTATCCCTCACTTGCTCAGGCTCAGTGGTCCGGGGTGAATGGGCCGCTTCCCCCATTACGTGCCCGCTCACCACTGCAAAAATCTGTTGCAACAACTCATGATCGACGTTCATACCTTCCGGCATATGCGAGGTTTCCGATATTTCCTGATGCATCTCCGGGTGGGTATCCGGATCTGACACTCCCAGGTTTTCGATATTCGGTTCTTGACGAGCCGCCTGCCGCATATAATCGGTCAATTGCAACAAATGGTGTGTCCACAACCAGCTCCATTCATCCAATGCCGGGCGGGCTTGTTGGTCGAGTTCACTCTTCAAGCGGGCCGTGGATTTCTCGGTAACCTCCCCACTCATCCAGGACTGATCGGCAATGCGCTCGAAAAAAACGGCCGAGTCAGGTGCGTATTCGGCAGTCGATGCCATATCGGAATAATTATCTGCTGCTCCCCCTTCGCCTCTCTGCTCGGAATGCATGGGGTTTCTCCTTTTCCCTATTGTACAATAAACTGTCTACAACGCAAAATATTCCGATATTACACCTTCCACGTCACAACCAAGTGTCGGGCAGTTTATAGCGCTTGCCGCCGTCTTACCTTTTCCAGCCAGGCCGTCCAGAAAGCGGATATCCGGGGTTATTCACCCCTGGAGGTTACCGCACCCGGGAAACTATATTGCCGGCAATTTTTCCCGGACATCATCGGGTAGCTCCTGAAACTTGTGTAGGTTGTCGGCGAGGATGTGTCGGCCTTCTTCACCGGATTCGAGCAGATTGCGGGCCAGTTGGAGCTGGTTAACAGCCTCGGGTTGGAACTTGTCCAGGTTGCAGGCGAGGATAGCGTTCGAGCCATTATTCATCATACGGCGAACCAATTCAGCGTGGTCGACAGCACCATATGGGAACTTGTCCAAGTTGTCAGTGAGAGTTTCTATACCATACACGCCATTGTTCATCAGATATTGAGCCAATTCGGTATAATTGACGGACTCGGGTTGGAACTTGTGCAGGTTGTCGACGAGGATGGCCACCCCGCCATTGTTCATCAGACGGCATGCTAGTTGGGCCTGGTCGACGGCCTCGAGTCGGAATTTGTTTAGGTTTTGGGCGAGGATTTTTTGGCCGGATAGACCGGATTCGAGCAGATCCCGAGCAAATTTGGCATGATCGACAGCGCCTTCTGGGAACTTATCCAGGTTTTGGGCGACAATATGCCCCCTGCCCCCGTCCACCAGACGACGGGCCAGTTGGGCATGATCGACAGCGCCTTCTGGGAACTTATCCAGGTTGTTGGCGAGGATTTCCTTATTCCTCTCCATCAGATCCCGAGCAAATTTGGCATGATCGACAGCGCCTTCTGGGAACTTATCCAGGTTGGCGGCGAGGATATACTCCAAGCCCCCGTTCATTAGATCTCGAGCAAATTCAGCGTGGTCGAGAGCATCAGGTTGGAACTTGTCCAGGTTTTGGGCGAGAATTTCCATATCTCCCGGGCGCCCACTGTCCCTAAGCTCCCGGGCCAGTTGAACCTGGTCGACGGCCTCGGGTGGGAACTTGTCCAAGTTGTCGGCAAGATCGCTTCGCCCGCTTTCACCGGATTTGAGCATATCCCGGGCTAGTTGAGGGTGGTCGAATTCTTCCATCATTCTGTCCATGTCCGCTTCCGGATCCCGGTCTTGGAGTAGTTCATCTATTCGGGGGTCTCTACCGTAGCCGAAATTTTGGATTTGGCCGCCGTACTCACGTAGGAAGTAGATATCCCGGGCGGTCAGTTCCTGTCCCTGGCGGGCCCGGGCTTCGATGTCGGTGACCCGGTTCATGCCCTCAGCGGCTTGGAGGTATTCCTCGCCACCGGGTAGTTCCTGGAGGCGTTCCATAGCGATGTCGGTGATGGCCGGCTCCAGGTTCTGGTCGGGCGCGATACCCCGGACTTCGGCCACCTGGCCGTTCTCCATCCGCACTGCCACGCGGGGGACGGTCGCTTGCCCGTCCTCGTCATAGGAGTAGTAAACATGGAAGTCGCCTTGTCTTAGGTGCCGCTCGGCCGTACTTTCGCCGGCGGTACACCAGCCGGTGCCATACCCTTGCAATGACTGGGCCAGTTGACGAGCCCGTTCTGTGTTTTCTTCAGGGTCGAGCTGCTGATAGGTGGTCCATTCCCCGGCTGTGCTTTGCAGTTGTTCCTGATCTGAGGGGACGCACTCGGCCAGGGCATGGGAGTAGAGTTTGTTGAAGTTGGCTTGTTGGACGAGTTCTTGGAGTTGTTCATCGTTCTGTTCCTCACCCTTTAGCCTTCGGTTGAGCCGCTCGTAGACGTAGGCCAGGGCTTCGCGGTTGAGTTCCGGGTAGGGTGCGGTGGTTTTGTTGCTGCGTTTCCTGAACCTCCCCTTTTCCTTGTCGTAATCAGCCAATTTAAGGACGTTGCGCATGGTGTAGTAGCGGAACCAGGCTGGGTAGTCGGCATCGGGGTCGTTGAGGTATTCAGCCCAGGCATTGAGGCTGGCCGTTTGGTCGGCGATGAGGGCTTCGGTGTGCTGCCGGCGCATCTCATTGTTAATCTCTATGTCGCCGTGTCCCTGCTGGCGGGCGATTTCCCGTTGCCGCTCGAAATAACTTTCGGGAATGTCTTCGGGGTCCATGACGTGATGGGCGACTTGGGACTGGCGGCGCTCTTCCGATCCACCCAGCAAACCGTGCCGGCCCACTAGTGAGCCCAGATAGGTGGCTACTCGTTGGTGGGGATCGTTGGGGACTTTCTCGGATTCTCGTTGGACAGCCCACTCCACTTCACCTGACTTTTGTAAGTCCTGATAAGTCTCGGGAAGTAGTCCCGGTGGGGTTGTCTGTCCTGGTGGGGCTTCCGGGTTGTTACTCATGAGTATTGGCTCCGTGTGTTATGACGTCGGCATTTTATGGCATACTTTACCGTTTTTGCAAGGAGGGTCAGCCACATAGGCAGTGGGTCGATCTTTCCGCCGTACCCACCCAATACGACCCAGCGGCCGGCGAGTATCTTGGCTGTCCCGGCTTCTTTTGCCTATCGGCTTGGGGAGTAATTACATCCGGCCACGTTTTAAACCCCACTCCTCTACTACTGGGAAGCAATATAGTTGTTTAAAGCTTGGATAGTCACCCGCTCCTGCTCCATGGTGTCACGATCGCGGACGGTAACCGATTCGTCCTCCAGCGAATCGAAATCGACCGTCACGCAGTATGGAGTGCCGATCTCGTCCTGACGGCGGTAGCGTTTGCCGACGTTGCCGCTGCCGTCCCACATCACCTCAGGGAACTCTTTTTTCAGCTGCTGGTATACCTGACGGGCTTTTTCGACTAATTCGGGTTTATTCTGCAAGAGCGGGAAGACGGCTACTTTCACCGGTGCCAGACGAAACGGTAACCCCAATACCACCCGGGTTTCACCCTCGACATCTTCCTCCCTATAGGCTTCGGAGAGCACCGCCAATAGGTTACGGTCTAACCCCCAGGTGGGTTCGATAACGTGAGGGATGATGCGTTCCTGGCGATCCTTTTTGGGGTATTGGAGGCTGACCCCGGACTCCTCGGTATGGTTGCCCAGATCAAAGTCCGTCCGGTAGGCTACGGCCGCGATCTCCTTGGTGCCGAACGAGAATTCATACTCGAAGTCAACCGTTTTGTCCGAATAATGGGCCCGTTCCTCCTGTGGTACGTCCAGTTCGTGCACCTTTTCGGTGTCCAGCCCGGCGGCTTCACACCAGCGGTAAAACTGCTGGCGCCAATCCTCGAACACCTTTTGCCAGTCGTGTTGCTCTATGAAATACTCCAGCTCCATGATCTCGAATTCGCGCACCCGGAACAAAAACTCGCGCGGGCTGATCTCGTTCCGGAAACACCGGCCCGTTTGTGCCAATCCGAACGGCAAGTCCGGGTACAAGCTATCCACCACATTCCGGAAATTGACGAACATACCCTGGGCGGTTTCGGGACGGAGATAGGTTTTGCTTGTCTCATCCTGGACGGCTCCGGCGTAGGTTTCGAACATCATGTTGTATTCCCGGGACTGGCTGAGCGAATTGCCACTGGGACTAAGAATCCCGCGTTGGCTGATAATCTGATCGATCTCGGCAAGCGACAGCGATTCCCCGTTTTCCACGCCATGTTCCTCGAGTAAGTGATCGGCCCGGTAGCGTTCACCGGTCACCACGTCTTCCACCATGGGGTCGGCAAACCCGGCTCCGGTATGCCCGCTGGCCTGCCATACCTTCTGGTTCATAAGAATGGCCGTGTCCAGGCCATAGACATCATCACGTTCCCTCATGAACATTCGCCACCATAAGTCACGAAGATTCCGCTTCAGCTCCACTCCCATAGGTCCGTAATCCCAGGTACCGGCCAGACCGCCGTAGATACCGCTGCCCTGGTAGATAAAGCCGCGCCGCTTGGCCAAGCTGACCAATGTTTCCAAATCGGGGTTGTTTTGACTCATGCGGGTTAGTATAGCTGATGAGAGGGGTAGATATAAAGTTGCCAGCGTGAATTACCCCGCCCAATCCGGGCAATGAGCCAGGCGGGTTAGTCCCCCGAACCGCTTACCGCTGTTTCATACTTGTCCGCGTACCTACCCACTATGGCGGATGTTTCTTGGTGGGCAGCGGCAACGGCCACTTCCCCTAAAAATCGGGGTTCTTCAAATCGGGTTTTATCCTGCTCCGAACTTTGTACATCACCCAACCGGACCACCTTTTCAACATCATCTTCCGTGTTCTTGGTGGCTGCCTGGCCGCCCGTTTCCGTGCCCGGGTTATGTCCGGTTACTTGGTTAAACTTACTATTATACATCAGGAAATTCCTTTTCATATTATCCTTGATTTGTATGTATATACCATACCGGCATCACCATGTCTAGTCGTTCCCCTGCAACGAACTAAACCGGTAATTATTACCGGTTTATTTACCGGTTCTATTTATCAGATTATATGTCCGAAGCATAGCAGTGAATGCCGTACATATAGTCGTAAAATTGGTCGCAGATCCGGAGGCTCTCCTCGGCTGCTGCTTGGGCACCGGTGATTCCGGCCGATTGGTGGATGCTACTTCGCAGACACACCCGCCACAGCTTAACGGCCGCCGGTGAAAGGGCAGCCCCGTCCCGGATGGCACCTTCCACCACCCCGCCCTGGGTGACATCGAAATAATAGGTCGCACCCGGCTGCAACGGTTTACGGCTATCACAGCTCACTTCCACATCCGGTTGCTGGCCCAGCGCATACAAAAGTCGCAACTTGAAGGCCAGCTCCACGGCCGGTGGCGGATGGATGGCTAAGGCGTCCAGCCCTTCCCGGAGACAGGCATATATTTCCCCCGTTTCTTGTTGCTGGCTCAGTTTATCCGCCATTTCCAGGAACAAAAACCCGGTCCGCAACCGCTGGTAATCCGCCGAAAGCGGGTACTGGTCACGGATGCGGGCACCGGTAATGACATCCAAATTTTTACCCTCAGCCAGCATCAAATCGATGGTCGTAAACACCTCCAAATGGCTGGCTAATTTGGCTCGGATCCGGCGCACACTTTTGGCAATGGCCGATATTTTGCCGTCCGGAGTCAGAATGGTGTATATGCGGTCGGCCTCGCCGTAGTTGTGGCGCCGCAGGATAATGCCGGTCGTTTTGTAAGTCGCCATGTTCGCCTGATAATACCCGTTAAACGGCCGATGTTACCGCTGAGGATAGATCGCCGGGCGTGGTTCGCATTTTGACCAAATACTGTTTCACCCCCAAGTCGTGGAGGTGGTTCTCGCTTACTCCCAAGTCCTTGATGTCCAGATTGCTCAAGACCACGACCGGGGTCCCGCGCCAATCTTCGTATCCCTGCAATTCCTGCAACACCGCGATGCCGTTACTGCCCGGCAGCAGAATGTCCAGCACCACCACGTCAAAGCCCGCCTCTTCCATGAGGTCCAGAGCTTCTTGAGCGGTTCGGGCGTAGGTAACCCCATGTTGGTCCAATTCCAGTTGCGACCCGTACATCAGACTGACATCGACGTCGTCTTCCACCAGTAGTACTTTCACCGGAGTATCCTCATCTTTTATATCTAAGCTACATTCAAGGTAGTCATTATTGTACACAAACCCAGCCTGCCTATGCCACCTACCCCTGGATTCGGGGCTCACTTCGACATGGCTCAGTGCGGACGGGGGCCGGAATGACAAAGAGGAGTGTCATCCTGAATTTCAGGATCCGTTTCAGGTTCAGAGGTGGGTCCGAACTGTCATCCTGAACTTGTTTCAGGATCCTCCTCCCTTGTCATCCTGAATTTATTTCAGGATCTGTTTCAGTATCAGCCGATTCCGAACCAAGTTCGGAATGACAGAGGGGGCTCGGAATGGCAAAGAGGCTTCGCATTTTCTCACTTACTCCCTACTTCTTACTCCTTGCTTCTTCTTCCTGTCTGCCGCCTATTTCGTCAAAACAGGCTTAATTGATTACTTATCGGGATCCGCAGCGATATGACCGTGTAATCCGACCGTGGCGACACCCCCAGCTTCCCTTCATAAAAGCTGATGATCGATTTGACGATATACCAACTCAGTCCCGTTGATCCATAAGCCCCGACCGGTTGCATCTGTTTGCCGACGGTGTGCTCAATACGGTTCAGCTCTTTGGGCGTAATCGGCTCCCCGGGGGCGTCGATGCGCACGACCACCATATCACCACGGCGGCGGGTTCGCACCACTACCTCTGAGCCGGAGGGTACCTGTTTGATCACCGCCGCCAGGGCGTGGCTCAGGAGCTGATAGCTGCTGCTTGCGTCGATCAGCACAGGGGGTAACGTCCGCCGCGTCTGCCAGCGAACGGACACATCTCGCTGTTGGGCGGTTGAGCTCAACTCATCGATCACCGCCTGCAACTCGCTATGGAGCTGGACCGGTCGGATGTCCTGGGTATAGGGCAAGTTCTCCACATGCAACAGACTCTCCACCAGGGCGTTCATCCGGTTGCCAGCCCGGCGGATATGCTCGATCTGCTCCTGTTGCCGGTCGTTGAGGGCGCCAAACGCCTCAGATGCTAGCATGGCGCTCACCCCGTGGACGATCGTCAACGGGGTTTTTAGCTCATGCGCGGCGGCCGCGATCAGCTCCAACTCACCTCGCCTATTCCGATTGCCCATACCGGCATTGTAGCAGTAAACCCGCCTCCAACGCGGCGCGCGCTCGCCGCTTCGATGAGACTCCCCTGGGGTATTCGCAAACAGCAGAGCTTTTAGGGGGTGATGTCGACCCGCTCCAGAATGGTATTAAACTCCTCGGAGAAATCCCGGCTTTCCATCCACATCAATATGGTCCGATCCCGATAAGGTAAGGCTACCAGGCTGCCTTGGTGGTCATCTTGGATATTTCCTTCATATCGAACCCCTTTTATGCCGGAAATGGTGACATCACTGGCTTTTAAATCACCGTTTTCCACGTCGTTGCGGTACTCATCGGTGACATCAGCGAACAGACCATTTTCCAGTTGCATGCGGAAAGCTAACGGGCGGTCACGCCCACCCTGCCGGCGGATAATGTCCGGGTGTATAAACAAATCTATGTTGGTGTTGCCGCTGGTGTCGTCTTCCACGTAGACGCTCCACGACTTGGGGTAGGAAATGGCGATAGACCCGTAAACGGACGGCGCCGTATACACCTTATAGGGTGTTTTGCGTTCCTGTTCGAACCGGGCTTCGTCGGCTCGCCGCTGTTCTTGCCGCGCCTTCTGGACTTCCTCATCGATCCGCTGTTGCACGGCCGTCCGCTCCTGCTGGTATTGATGCAGCGCCCAGCCCGATAACGAGCCCAGCACTACTACCAAAAACACCAGCACACCTATGATAATGTTCTTTTTGGTTCCCGCCATTGACGCCCATCGTAGCGCATGTGGTTAGTAAGCGCAATAAGACCGTATAGTCTCCCGGCAGCGGGAATAGGAAGTAAGCAGTAAGAAGCAAGAAGCAAGTAAAAAAATGCAAAGCCTCTCTGTCATTCCGAACTTGTTTCGGAATCAGTTATAAAACAGATTCTGAAACTGATCCCGGATCGGGGTCATAGCCTGTCCTGAACTTGTTTCAGGATCTATTGCAGGCTTGATTTCAGGAACATATCGGTTAATGGATTCGGGGCTCGGGGGCCGGAATGACGGAGGTACTGTGCAACTCTTGCAAGGACCGTCCTTGCAATTTTGCGCCGAGTAGCGCTTTTGGTAGCGATTTTTAATTTTGCAAGGACGGTCCTTGCAATTACCGGTCCGGGATCGTTTCCCTGTTGCAGAAACGATTCCGAACTAAATTCGGAATGACAAAGAGGGACAGCGAGAAGCTGTTCAATAAGTTTCTGTCGAAAGGCACGAATGAAGGGCGAAAACTCGCCAGCTAGCCTTCAGTAACGGTACAGGAATACGCCGCCGCGCTGGTTTTCGGGCCGCCGGCCGGGGATCTGGAAGGTGTAGGTAGCCACCGGCGTACCGGGCGGCAGTTCCCGCCCGAGTTTGGCGTCCAGTTTACCCATGAAGCGCTTGATTAAAAAGGCATACACCCCGTCGGCCGGCGGAAGCTCCACCCGCCAGTAATTCCGCCAATAAAGGCGGATGTAGCGCCGCTGCGGCCAGGTTCGGGCCAATGACCACAGGTACAAAAACGGATTGACTTCATACCCGACGCCGTAGATGCCCCGTCGTGCGGCCACCAGCAGAAACGTCCCCGTACCCGAACCCAGATCAATTACGGTCTGCCCAGGGCCAAGATCCAGCAAATCGAGCGCGGTTTCGGTTTCCCGCCGGAAGGTCGGCAACCACGGCGCTCCCACCAGCGCCCCCATGCCAAAGGCCGTCACCACGGCCGCGGCTATCCACCAATACACCATTAGCTAGGCCGATTCCTCGTCTGTATCCGCCTCGTCTGTATCCGCCTCGCCGAATGAATCCTGGTCGAATCCTTGGGTAATTTCCTGGACTGTATTCTCCGCCTCTTGCAGCCGTTTTTCCAGTTCCCGAGCCAGCTCCATGCCGCGTTTGAAGGTTTCCAGCGCCTCCTCGACATCTTCCATCTCTCCGGACTCGAACCAATCGACGATCCGTTCCAACTCCCCGAGTTGTTGCTGGAATCCGGAGGAGTCATTGGCTGGTGTGGTCTTCTTCTGCTCTGACATCGGTTACTTCCGCCTCTAATTGTCCTTGGGCTAATTGTATCACGACCTGCTCCCCCACCGAGACTCTGGCTGCTTCCCTGATCAGGGCCTGTTGGCGGCGCACCAGTGCGTAGCCCCGCCGCAATACGGCATCGGGATCATAGCTGCCTAAGGTACGCTGTAAACCCGTCAGATGCTCCCGCTGCCGGGCCAATAGTTGTTGCTGCTGCCGAACCAGCATAGTTTTCGACCGGGTGACCCGCTCCATATAACGGGGAATATCTATGGCCCGTTCCATGGCCGCCACCCGCTGGTTGAGCCAGGTGCGCTGTTGAGCAATATAGCCAGTCATCGAGCCGGCCATGACCCGCCGATCTCGAGCCAGTGACGCCCGCAATTCTTCGCGGTCGGGCACGATGTGCCGGGCGATATCGCTCGGCGTCGCCGCCCGGACATCGGCCGCCATATCGCTCAAGGAAACATCAGTCTCATGGCCCACCCCGACCACGGTCGGCGCCCGGCTCCCGGCCACCGCCCGGACCACCTTTTCACTGTTAAAGGCGGCCAGATCTTCCAGCCCGCCGCCGCCGCGGGTGACCACCAGCACGTCTACGTCCGGGGATAGTTGGTCGATATAGGCAATCGCGGCAGCTACGGTTTCCGGCGCCGTTTCGCCTTGCACCTGGGTATGGGCGGCGATGATCTCCACCCCGCCCCACCGGGCGTCCACAGTTTTCCGGAAATCCCGATAGGCCGCCGATTCCAGCGACGTCACCACCGCGATCCGGCGCGGGAACGCCGGAGCCGGCCGTTTCCGCTCCGGGGCGAACAGCCCTTCCCGCTCCAGTTTAGCCTTTAACAGCTCAAACTGTCGTTGCAGATGGCCTTCCCCCACCGGTTCCACGCGCTTGACGTTCAGGGTAAACCTGCCCTTCTGGGTTAATTTAACCGCCGCGTGCACCCGGATCCGCATGCCGTCTTCCACCGGCGCCCGCAGCATCCCCAGCGGGATCATACAATTGACCACCGCCTCCTCGTCTTTCAGATCGAAAAAGACTAACCGCCCGTTCCACTCTTTATAACCGGACACCTCGCCCACCACCGTCACCATGGCATGGGTGGCAGCCAGGGTGTCGTTCATAGCCTGAATAAATTGGCTGACGCTAATGTCGCTGGCCACTGGGAACCTCCCGGATGTAGGTAGTATAGAAGTAAAATCCGATCGGCAGAAAGGCGAACTTGACCACCACCCGGTACAAAAGGGTGGCCGAAACCCCCACCGACAGCGGCACGCCGGCCGCCGACAGGACCGCCACCATGACGATTTCATAGACGCCGAAGTCGCCGGGAATGACGCTGAGAAAACCTGCCCCGTTGGCAAAGGCGTAGGCAATGACTACCACCCCGGGATTGGGAATCACTCCCAGCGCCCAGAAGACCACGAACAAGATCGCTAACTCGGCCACGTTGCCGGCCAATCCCCACCAGAACGGCTGCTTCAGATAAGCCCGGTTCCGCATGACCTGGTGAAATCCGTCATAAAAATCAACCAACATGGTTTTGATCCGGGCGGCACCGATCAATTCTTTCCCTCGTCGGAACTTCCGGCTGATCCAATCCACCACGCGCTGGATCCGGTAGACGACCCAGTCGAAGGCCCGCTGGTCATACAGCGCGAATAGGCCGAAGACGCTGACGCCGATGATGGCCACCCCCAGCAAGACGGTGAACCGGATGGTGATGGCGGCGATATCCCCGGCGAAGTATAACGTCAACACGCCGAAGAGCAGGATGAAAATATAAGAGGCGTAGGTAATGGCGTATTTGGAAAAATACACCAGGGTACTTTTGCCGGGGGGTACGTCGTCATTACGGAGGACCGTCCCCATCAACGGCACCGAAGACAGGCCCACCGTGGGCAGGGTGATGTTCATGAAAAATATCGCCCAGTTAAGCCCGAATAATCGCCACAGTGACACCGCGTACCCGAAATGGCTGAGCATACTCCGATGAAACTGGGCCTTGATTATGTAATTGACAAACTGGATGGGTACCACCAGCAGCAGGATCCACCACTCGGTCTCCCGTAACAGTTGATAGGCTTCCAGTATATCGGCCCGGGCCAGGTATACCAGCAGCCCGCCTATCAACAAACCGGCCAGAATCAGCCACCGCTGCAGATTCATGTGCATTACCTACGCATTGTAGTACACCTCAGCACACCGGGCATAGAACCAGAAGTAAGCAGTAAGAAGTAGGGAGTAAGCGAGAAAATGCAAACCCTCTTTGTCATTCCGAGCCTCCTCCGTCATTCCGAACCTGTTTCGGAATCTCATTCTGCAACAAGGAAACGATCCCGGATCACTTCGACCTTGCTCAGTGCCGGCGGGGTCCGGGATGACGTCTTCAGGATGACATAGAGAAAGTTTGTTATTACGAGGTTACCCTATTTGTCATTCCGAACTTGGTTCGGAATCTGATCCTGAAATAAATTCAGGATGACAAGAGTGTGAATCGCGGCGCCGAAGGTGGATTTACCAGACTTTTACTTCTTGCTTCTTACTTCTTACTGCTTGCTCCCTGCTCCCTGCTTCTTGCTTCTTGTTCCCTTTTCCCTGTCTGCTGTCTGCCTACTGCTGGAGGGCTGTACATGTGCGGGCAGGCGCGGTATGCTTATGGTTAATGGACGATACCGGCAAAAAGATACTTCTGGTGGAAGATGATGAAGGGTTGGCGAACGTCTACCAAGCCCGCCTGGAAGCGGAAGGGTTTCAAGTAGGCCACTGTGATGACGGCGAACAAGCGCTCAGTGACGCCCTGGAGCAACGACCGGATTTGATTCTCCTGGATGTCATGATGCCCAAGATCAGCGGATTCGACGTGTTGGACATCATCCGCAACACCCCCGAAGTCGCCGATGCCAAAATCGTCATGCTGACCGCCCTGAACCAGGAATCCGACCAGCAGAAAGCCAAGGATCTGGGCGTGGACGACTATCTGGTCAAATCCCAGGTCGTCATTGCCGACGTGATTTCCCGGATCAAATACCACTTAGGCCTGGAAGAATAAATACGGGCGTATAGTCTCCCTGCTTATTGAACACCTCCTTGTTTTTCCTCTTTGTCATTCCGAACTTGTTTCGGAATCTCATTCTGCAACAGAAAAACGATCCCGGACCGACAATTGCAAGGACCGTCCTTGCAAAATTAAAAATCGCTACCAAAAGCGCTGCTCGGCGCAAAATTGCAAGGACGGTCCTTGCAAAAGTTGCACAGCCCCTTTGTCATTCCGGCCGTCGAGCCGGAATCCATTAACCCGATATGGTTTTAAAACAGATCCTGAACCAAGTTCAGGATGACAAGAAAGGATGATTCTGAAACCGATCCTGAAATAAATTCAGAGCCTGTCCTGAACTTGTTTCAGGAATGACATATTCAGAGCCTGCTGTTTCTCACTCGCCGTCTACTTTCTGTTTTTTGCTTGCTTCCTAATCCCGCCGCCGGGAGACTATATGCGCTACTCGCCACGCTTTCTCGCGCCTTAGCGAACCGAAACCACCGTCCGGCGAACCCGGTGGCCGCTGAAACGCCGGACCCGGGTCTGATGAAACTCGACTTCCCCGTCCCGGACCGCGTAGATGGTGTAATCCCGGCCCACGCGGGCGCCTTCGCCCGGGCGCTTGGTCATGCCCCGTTGCCGCACCAGCACGTTGCCGGCTTTGACGGCTTCGCCGCTGAATCGCTTAACTCCCAGCCGCTGACCGGGTGAGTCGTGCAGATTTTTGACTGTACCGCCCTTTTTAACCTTCGACATTTAGATTCGCTCCAACAGCATTAATTGCCGGCCTACGTACTGACCACGTCTGCGGTAATGCAGATCCCTATATCTGACGCCGGGTATATCAATCTGATTGTACCCCAGGGCGCCCACCTCGTCAATTGCTCCGTCGTTGTCGCCAACAGCAGCCAGCGCCGGCCGTATGAAGCCTTCCCCGCTTGGCCAGACGGGTGCGGCCAAGCACAGGGGGGTGCCATGGGAGAGTTGTGGTTGCAGTCCGCCCAAGGTGTCAGCCAGAAGTGAATTGGCCTCATCCGCCAATTGGTTCAATCTGCTTCGCGGCGCCTGCCGGGTCATGATGGGCCCCAAATCCATTTCCCCCACCACCGCGTCCACGCCGGACGGGATGGCCACCCCTCGTGCGTCGGCAACCTGCAAAGACGGAGCGGAGCCGGTGGCGAACACCTGCTCCAGCCACTCCAAATTGGCCCGGGCGCACTCCACTGCCTCGGGATTGATGTCGCTTCCGACTGCTTCCTTGCCCATCAACACCGCTTCCCCCAGCACCACCCCGCTGCCGCAGAACGGATCAAATAGGTGTGAACCGCCGGCCAGGTTAATCATCATTCGGGCCAGTTTGGGCGGCAACATCCCTGTCTCCATGTCCCGACAGGGGCGCTGGATATCCCGCTTGCTCAGCGCGTCCACATCTTGCACCCAGTACGTTTGGGCAATGTAGGTCTCTTGTGAGCCGATGCTGATGATGAGTTCGCTCCTGCTTTGGTCCAACCCGTTGTGGAGTACTTGGGCGGAGCTGAGCGCCTGCTCACGACCTAATACCACCCGCGGCCGGAAACCGGCCGATTTGAGGCGTTTTTTGGCGTTCAGACAGAAGCTTTTGTACCCACCCCACCTAGCCCCATACAGACTGATGCCGAACGACAGCTTCCCCGCCGCTTCCCCCATATAGGCGGGAATGTGGTCGAGGATTTGGGATTCTATGGCTTTGGGATCAGTGGTGGGCAGTTGGTCAATGACCCGGGCGATTTTGCTGCTTCCGCCCGGTCCGGTCGAGCTGGCCTCTTCGAACACGGCCGTAACGTCACTGTGGGCGGACACACCGGAATGCATCCGTTCCAGTTCGGCCCGGGACAAGCGCGGAAGCCCGCCCAGCACCGCTAAATGCACAGCAGCAGTCTACCGGGTTTACTGCTCGATGAAGCCAAGGAATAGATGGGCGTGGTTATCATAGCAGCGAACGTATACATGGTGACTCGTCACTCCCATTATACCCCACCCATCACGATTTGCGCCAGGACGGTTGGGCCATGGTACGATGCGGGCAGTTTATCAGGAGGCGGCCGGTGGCGCGGCGGCAAACGAAATACGTATTTGTAACCGGCGGCGTGCTGTCCGGCGTCGGCAAAGGCATCACCGCCGCCAGTCTGGCTAAAATTCTCAAATCCCGCGGGATGAACGTAAACATACAAAAATGCGATCCGTACCTGAACACCGATGCCGGCACTTTGAACCCGGCCGAACACGGCGAGGTATTCGTTACCGCCGACGGCGCCGAAACCGATCTGGACTTGGGACATTACGAACGATTCCTGGACCAGGAGCTGGACCAGAAAAGCTCGCTGATGATCGGCCGGGTGCTCTCCCGGGTCATCAACGACGAGCGGGCCGGCGAGTACCTGGGCAAAACCGTCCAGATCATTCCCCACATCACCGACGCCATCCAGGACGAGATCGCCGCCGCCGGCGAGGGACAGGACGTACATTTCGTGGAGATCGGCGGTACGGTCGGTGATTATGAGAGCTTAAGTTCCCTGGAAGCCATCCGGGAGTTCAAGCAACGGGTCGGACCGGAAAACGTCCGGTATATACACGTGGTCTATCTGCCCTATATCGAAGCCAGCAAAGAGATCAAGACCAAACCGGCCCAGAACGCGGTCCGCAATCTACGCAGTTTTGGGGTCACGCCCGACATCCTGATCGCCCGCTCCGAACAGGAAGCCAACCACGCCGTCCGGCACAAACTCCGGATGTACACCGACATCGACGCCGAAGCCATCAGCGTCGTACCCACGGTTGACAGCGTCTACCAGATTCCCTTGAGACTCCAGACTGTCGCCGACACCCTGACCGAAAAACTCAACCTGAAACCTGGCAAAACAGATCTGGGGTCCTGGCATCAATTAGTCGAGCGGGCCGCCCGGGACGACGTACCGACTGTTTGCATCGGGGTGGTCGCCAAGTACATGGCCCACGAAGATACCTACAAAAGCGTATTCGAAGCTATAAAAGCCGCCTGCTGGCATCACGGTGTCAAAGCCGACATCACCTGGCTGGACGCCGAACGTTTGGGGCGGCGCCTGGATAAGCGGAGCCTGCGGCATATCGATGGCATCATTATCCCGGGCGGATTCGGCGCCCGCGGCATCGAAGGCAAGATTAAAGCGGCCCGGTATGCCATGGATAACCAGCTCCCCTATCTGGGCCTGTGTCTAGGCATGCAAGTCGGTGTCATCGCCCTCGGCCGGAAGACGCTGAACGGGGACGTTAATTCCACCGAATTTGACCCCCACACCCCACACCCGGTCATCAGCCTGATGAGCAGCCAACAAGAAACCGAGGATATGGGCGGCACCATGCGGCTGGGCGACTACCAATGCTTGATCTCCGAGGACAGCCTGGCCCGCGGGTTATATGGCACGGACCGCATCCGGGAGCGGCACCGGCACCGGTACGAGTTCAACAACGACTACCGGGAACCGTTGCAACAAGCCGGCTTGGTCTTGTCCGGGGTTTCCCCGGATAACGAACTGGTAGAGATGGTGGAGTTAGCGGACCACCCCTTCTTCGTGGGCAGCCAGTTCCACCCCGAATTCACCTCCCGACCCCAGCGGCCCAATCCCTTGTTCTGCGGATTCATCCAAGCAGCCGCGCGGGGAACAAAAGACAGTAATCAGCAGACAGTAGACGGTAGACAGGGGGTGAGAAGCAACAGGCTCTGAACCTGTCATTCCTGAAACAAGTTCAGGACAGGCTCTGAAGATGTCATTCCTGAAATGAATTCAGGACAGGCTATGGACCCCGCCCGCACTGAGCCTGTCCGCCTGGGGCGGACAAGGTCGAAGTGATCCGGGATAAGTTTCCGTATTACAGAATTAGATTCCGAACCAAGTTCGGAATGACAGAGGGGGTAACGAAAAAGAGATGTCATCCTGAACTTGTTTCAGGATCTGTTTCAAAGCTGATTCCGAAACTTGCTTCTTTCCACTTACTTCTTGCTGCTCCCTGCTTCTTGCTACTTGCTTCCTATTCCCGCTGCTGGGTGAGTATGTCCAGCGCCCGTTGCAATTGCGGGTCATTGCCGTTTTGGATCTCTTCCCGGCTGGCTTTGACCTCTTTGTCCGGCGTAATGCCTTCCTCGGCGATGTTGGAGCCATCCGGTGTGTACCATCGGGCGATGGTAACTTTCAAGACGCTGCCGTCGCTGAATTCGGCTAAGTCCTGTACGCTGCCCTTGCCGAAGGTTTGCTGGCCCACCAGGGTGGCCGCGTCGTGGTCCCGCAGCGCCCCGGCCATGATCTCGCTGGCGCTGGCCGAACCGCCGTTGATTAAGACTACCGCTGGCACACCCATCAACTCACCGCCGCTACTGGCTCGTTCCGTGCTCAAGACTTCCCCGTCCCGGCGTTGCTCGGTGATCACCGTCCCCGACTCCAGGAATTCACTGGTGATGTTAATGCCCGCCTCCAGATAACCGCCGGTGTTATTGCGCACGTCGACGATGATGGATTCGGCGCCTTGCTGCTGCAGCTGGGAGGCGGCCCGGTGGAATTCCTGGGCGGAGTCCTGGCTGAACTGGGTCAGTTCGATGTAGCCAATGTCTCCCTTTTTCATCTCGGATTTGACGCTGGGGGTATCGATCTGCCCGCGGGTGATGGTAACGTCACGGCTCTGGTTATCACGGACGATGGTCAGGGTGACATCGGTCCCTTCTTCACCCCGGATCCGCTTGACGGCTTTCTGAATGGTCCACTCGGAGGCGTTATCCCCGTCCACCGCCACGATGGCATCCTGGGGTTGTAAGCCGGCTTCATCGGCCGGAGTGCCCTCAAGCGGGGCCACGATCACCAGTTGCCCGTCACGTCTGCCGATTTCAGCACCGATGCCGCCGAATTCGCCTTCCAGGTTTTGCTCTAATCTGGTGGCCGCTTCGGCGTCCAAGTACTGGGTAAACGGGTCGTCGGCTGCCTTGACCAACCCGCTTTTCATGCCGTTGATGAGCGCCTCCCGCTCCAGGTCACCGGCGTATCTTTCCCGGAGTTTGTCGTAGACTTCCTCCACCGATTGGTAGCTGAGGTCCTGGGGAAGCTCCTGATTGGTGGAGGCGTATTGGTTCAGGTTGAGGGGACCGGTCTGTTTGCCCAATCCGAAGCCCAAGATACCCACCACCGCGCCGACGGCCAACACCGTGGGCAGCCCAAAACCTCCCTGGAACCGTTTGTTGTTTTTCTGCTCGTCGCTTTGGTTTTGTTCCACTCACGCTATTGTAGCACACCAGCAAAAACCCCGGGCGCCCCCTAAGTTCTATTTGTGATCCGACCACCCTTCCGGGAAGGGTAGACTCGGATTATGAAGCAACATCACACCAAACTTACTCCCGTGGAACGGGACAAACTGGCCCTCTGGCACGCCCAAGGGTTGTCAAACAGGGAGATCGGTCGTCGTCTCGGCCGGTCTCATACCACTATCGCTGCTGAAATCCGACAAGGCGGTCCAGTGGGCGGCGAATATGTAGCTATACGGGCCCAGCATCTGTCAGAGCAGCGCAGGGCGCGGAGTTATCAACGACACCCCCTCAAGAATCCCTGGCTCTACGCCTACGTCCACGCCAGATTGGGGGATGGTTGGAGTCCAGAGCAGATCAGCGGCCGGCTGAAGCGAGACTATCCACGGGAGAAGACCCGGCACATCAACCACGAAACCATCTACCGGTTCATCTATGCCGAGGAGAACAAGGGTAAACGGCTCTGGGAGTATCTGCCCCGGAAACAGAAGAAGCGGCGCAAACAGGGCGGCCGCAAAACCTGTCGCAGCCGTATACCAAATCGGGTATCCATTCATCAGCGGCCGGTGACGGTTGAAGAGCGGGCGGAGTTCGGGCATTTCGAGGGTGACAGTATCGAAGGCCGGCGTGTCCACAAAGATGGTATTCACACCGAGGTAGAAAGAAAGAGCCGTAAGACGTTTGCTCGTAAAGTTGATCGGATTGCCTCGGCGGAAACCCTCTCCGCCCAGCTGGCTATCTTTGCCACCCTGCCTCCCGGGAGCCGACTGAGCACAACGCTGGATAATGGCAAGGAGCACTCCCGACACGAGCAACTGACCAACGGTCTTGGTACGAATGTGTACTTCGCCGATCCCTATTCCTCCTGGCAGCGGGGCACCAACGAATACCATAAAACCGGCCCAGAAAATGCCTGGACTACGCCACGCCCAACGAGGTATTCTCGGAAGAGTTAACCAAGGCAAGTGTTCGGATCGAAAGTCGAATGTAGGCCCGTATAGTCTCGGGACATATTGAACATCTCGGATGCAGTAAACAACAAGGAGGTTTTAAAATCAGAGCCGATTCCGAACCTGATCCCGGATCGGGGTCCGGGATGACGTCTTCGGAATGACGGAGAGGGGTAACGAAAAAGGAGTGTCATCCTGAATTTATTTCAGGATCTTCCCCTATTGTCATCCTGAACTTGTTTCAGGATCGGTTTCAGGATCAGTTTCAAACCCGATTCCGAACTGATCTTGGATCGGGGTCCGGGATGACGTCTTCGGAATGACGGAGAGGGGTAACGAAAAAGAAGTGTCATCCTGAACTTGTTTCAGGATCTGTTACAGAAACGATTCCGAATTAAATTCGGAATGACAAAGAGAGAGAACCCTCCTTTTGCAAGGACCGTCCTTGCAATTACGTATATGTCTCCCACTTACTTCCTGCTTCCTGTTTTGGCCCCGGGAGTATCCGTTTAACGCAGGCGGGATCGTCGAATGATTACTGGAAATAGACGTAATCTAATTGAGCGGCTTTGTCCTTACTTACCCCCATTTCATTGTATTCGCCGGGTGTTACATTGTACTGGCTTACCCAAATCGAACCATCATCATTGACATTTTCGACATAGGCAACGTGTCCATATGTATCCCCCATACCATCTCCTTCGCGCCACACCGCGATGGCCCCCTCTCTTGGTGACCCGCCGGTGGGAATATCATCTCTCCGTGCTAAATTGTACCAATATTTGGCATCCGCATTGTCAGTCCGACCCCACTCGGGCATATGTTTGCCGTCATCATGGACTCTCCAAGCGGCGTAGCTGGTGCACTGGCGGTTATACATACCCCACTCATCCACTCTGTCGTTCCGGGGCGGATTCGCCCATCTGTCAGGATAACCGCCTTTGTTAGGATCGCCCGCCACCAATTCTACATCGTTACGGCTTAAGTAGCGTTGGTAGGCTTGGCGTTTTTGCTGGCGTTTTCGCTGTAATTCTTCCTGTTGCTGGCTGAGAAGTTGCTGATACCGCTCTTCTCTTCCCCGAGTTTTCTCCAGCAGTCGCTGTTGCTCATTGCGGCGGGCTTGCAAGGCCCGCTTTTCGCTTTTCTGCTGCCGGCGTTTATCTTCCAGTTTGGCTTTTTTGTCTTCCAGTTCACCTTGCAGCTGCTTCACTTTGGCAGCCGCTTCATCCAGGCTCTCCTTGACGCTGTCCAGGTACTGCTTCCGGTCGATGAAATCACTGAAGCTGTCGCTGGAAAACAGCATTTCCAGCGTAGTCGGGTCGCCTTCTTTGTATAAGGTGGCGGCGTTTTCCTGCATCAGCTTTTTCTGCCGACGGAGTTTCTGCTTCGTCTCCCGGATCTCCGCTTCAGTGGAGGCGATTTCCTGGCGGGTCTGGCGTAACTCGGCCTCTTTTTTATTAATGTCGGTTCGGATGATCTCCAGCTTGTTCTTCAGGGTATCTTTTTTGTCGCGTAACTCCTGCAACCGATTACGGGAATCCTGGATCCGCTCTTCCAGCTGGCTAATCTCTCCCTCCAGCTGCTGCAGCGACTGGGCGGAGGTGGAGGCGATCCGCTGCGCCAGCAACCCGGCCACCGCTACCACGGTGATCACTACAACTATAGTTATTTTGGGGGTCGTTTTTGTTTTTCGCATACTGTGAACGTGTCGCATTGCTGCTGACCACTCCTTATTGTACAAAATGAAGTACAAAATGTCAATGCTTACTGGCGCCGGGAGTAACGGGAAAATGATGTAAGCTCGCGCCAAGCAAGCATTTGGCAGACTAGCACGCCCGTGTAACTGGCTCAAATCTGATTTATGACCTTAATTATCGAGGAGGCGGGTGTGGTATAGGGGCTATATCGATCTTTATATTGCTCTTCCCCGCCGCCCTGTTACAGCCGCAAATACCGGGCCATGGCCAGGGTGCTGGAAAAGGCGCCCAGCAGGATACCGGCCAGAATCGTCCCCCCTGCCACCAGCGGCCACGCCTCGGCGAAGAAGGTAACGGTACTTTCGAAATCCACGTAATCGATTAGCGAGGCCCCGCTCCGGAACAACAGGGCGTACACCAGTCCCAGCGCGATCAAGGCTGCGATAATCCCGTCCAGGATGGCCTCGAACAGGAACGGCCCCCGTATGAAGGCGTTAGTCGCCCCTATGAGCCGCATGATGCTGATCTCTTCTCCCCGGGCGAATATGGCCATCCGGATGGTATTAAAGATAATCAATACCGAAATGCCGGCAAAAATCAAGCTAGCCACCAAACCGGCCGTCAGTAAAGATTCACGCACCGTGGCGATCCGCTGGATGGTATCCCGTTGGTCCCCGCCTAAGGAGGTTTCCTCGACAATGGGCGCGTATTGTTGGCTTTGGGCCAGATCCGAGATTTGCCCCACCCGGGTAAGATCGGCCACCGTGATCTCGACCGAGCGGGGCAAGGGGTTGTCGCCTGGGGTAACCGGGTCGATGGGCTGTTCTCCTTGCTGAGAGCTGCGTTCCTCCCGGTACCGCTCCCGCGCCTCGGATTTGGAAATGAAATCGACCGCAGTCACGTTGCCACGAGCCAGAAGCGCCTCTTGAAACTGGTCAATTTGCGACCGCGAGGCCTCATCGTTGAAGTAAACCGCCACGTCGATCTTCTCCGTCACCTTATCCAGCGTGTTGCCCAGCGCCATATTGAACACCACCGCTGACAACATGATGGTCAGCGTCACCGCCATGACGGTGATAGCAGCCACGCTCAGCCAGGCGTTCCGGAAGAAATTCCGCGTCCCCGCCTCCATGACCCGAGTCAGCATGAAGAGCTTGCGGACTAGCACGGGCCCCTCCTACCCAGAGCGGGGCGCCAGCAGCAAGCCCCGAGCCGGAACGGATTATACAATCGCCTGTAGGCTGCTGCCCGGCTATACATTGTAGGCTCCCTGTTCCTGATCATCGATGACGCGGCCGCCGCGGAGGGTGACCACCCGGCGCTGCAGGGCGTTAACGATATCCCGGTTATGGGTGGCCAAAATCACAGTGGTTCCGTAGCGGTTAATTTTCAGCAGTAATTCGATGATGTCCCAGGAGTGTTTGGGGTCCAGGTTGCCGGTCGGCTCGTCGGCGATCAGAATCTTGGGCTGGCGCACCACCGCCCGGGCGATGGCCACCCGCTGCTGTTCACCGCCGGAAAGTTCCCGGGGGAAATTATGTTCTTTCCCCGCCAACCCCACCAATTGCAAGACTTTGGGCACAGTGTGTTTGATGACACTGGGCCGGGCTCCGGTAATCTCCAGGGCAAAGGCCACGTTTTCACGTACGTTCCGGTTGGGCAGCAACTTGAAGTCCTGGAACACCACCCCGATGCGGCGGCGCAGCCGGGGAATGTCCCGGCGTTTGACGCCTTCATAGTCGATGCCACCGACGATGATTTTCCCCGACGAGGGCTTCTCTTCCCGGATTAATAAGCGGATCAGCGTCGATTTGCCGGCGCCGGATTCCCCCACCACCGTAACGAACTCCTTGGGGTGAATGTGTAAATTAACGTGGGACAGTGCCTCGTTGGATCCGTATTGCTTTCCCAGCCGATCAAGTAGTATCACGGGTTTATCTTAACACACGTTAAAGGATTCCGGCTCGCCGGCCGGAATGACAGAGAGGGGAAAAGTGTCATCCTGAACTTGTTTCAGGATCTTCCCCTATTGTCATCCTGAACCTGCCTGCCGGCAGGCAGGCTTGTTTCAGGATCTATGCCGGGATTTTTTGCAGAAACGATTCCGAACCAAGTTCGCAGTGACAAAAAGAGAGGAGGCCCTCCTTTTGCAAGGAACGTCCTTGCAATTTCGCGCCAAGTAGCGCTTTTGGTAACGATTTTTAATATTGCAAGGACGTTCCTTGCAATTGCGTGTCACTTACTTCTTGCTCCCTGCTCCTTGTTCCCTGTTCCTTGTTCCCTGTCTACTGCCTACTGACTCCGATCTGCTGGGTTAAGTAGGCGTCGATGAAATCATCCAGCTCGCCTTCCAGGACTGCTTCGGCTTGGGCAGTTTCCACTCCGGTCCGGGTATCCTTGACTAAGGTATAGGGATGGAGTACGTAATTGCGGATCTGGCTCCCCCACTGCTCGGTTAAATGGGACCCTCGGAGTTCGTCGATGGTTTCCGCCCGCTGTTCCTCCCGGAGCCGGGCCAGGCGGGCGCGGAGGATCTTCCAGGCGGTTTGCTTGTTGTGCAGTTGGGAACGTTCGTTCTGAATAGCCACCATGATGCCGGTGGGTTGGTGGGTGATCCGGACGGCCGAGTCGGTGGTGTTTACCCCCTGGCCACCTTTGCCGCTGGCCCGATAGGTATCGATGGTTACATCATTTTCATTAATGTCATCAGTTTCCGGTTCGGGGATGTCGGGGGTCACCTCCACCAGGGCGAAACTGGTCTGGCGCAAATTATCGGAATTAAAGGGGCTTTTTCTCACCAGCCGGTGCACGCCGTGCTCACCTTTCAGCCGCCCGTAGGCATAGGAGCCTTCCAGTCGGACAATGGCGCTCTTAATACCGGCTTCCTCGCCTTGGGACCGGCTCAAAATTTCCGCCTGCAGCTGGCTCCGGTCGGCGAATCGCAGGTACATCCGTTCCAGCATCCGCGCCCAGTCCTGGGCGTCGGTTCCGCCGGTGCCGCTATGGATGTGGAGGATGGCGTCATGGCCGTCGTAGACTCCGGAGAGTTTGACTTCCAATTCCTTTTCCTCGAACCGGGATTTAATGTCGGTATATTGCTCCTTTAGCTCCTCCAGCAACTGGTGATCTTCCATCCGGGCCAGATCCAGCGCCGCCCGGGCGTCTTGGCGCAACTGTTGCCAGGAGTCCACCTGTTTTTTCAAATGGGCGTGTTGCTTGGAGGTCGCCGCCGCCGTCTCGGGATCCTGCCAGAATTCCGGCGACTGCATGGAACGCTCCATTTCCGAGATCCGGCGTTGCTTGGTTTCGATGCCCAGCTGGCGGCTGGCTTCTTCGATGCGCCCGAGCAGCGCGTGGAGTTCTTTGGTTATCTCATGCATTACACGGGCAGTATAAAGGATTACTGCTACCCGGTTAAGTATGGCGTATAGTCGCCCGGCTTATTGAACACCTCGGATGCAGTAAACAACAAGGAGGTGTTCACGGGCGTAAAACCCGGAACTATTATCAAAAACCCTGCAACAAAAACCGGACTAAATGTCATTCCTGAATATGTCACCCCTGAATTGTCATCCTGAATTTATTTCAGGATCAGTTTTAGGCCCAGTGTCAGGATTGGATTCCGAACCTGATCCCGGATCGGGGTCCGGGATGACGTCTTCGGAATGACAGAGGGGGGGGTAACGAAAAAGAAGTGTCATCCTGAACCTGCCTGCCGGCAGGCAGGCTTGTTTCAGGATCTATTTCAGGAACTGTTGCAGAAACGATTCCGAACTAAATTCGCAGTGACAGAGGAGGTTCACAGTGACAAAGAGGGTACACGGGAGCGGGGCGGCAGGATTCATTCACGTGTTCTACCCCGCGTGGCCCGGCGGAAGTTGGTAATTTTTTTACCCGGGCCCCATGGGGCCCGGGTGTCTGTGTCTTGTTTTCTCGAGTTGCCCGGCTTATCCGCGCAGGCTCTGGCGCAGGTTGCGTTTGGTGCGCCACCAGCTGCGGAGGCCGACGCCCAGGGAAGCGCTGCCCATCAATCCCATGGCCGCGCTGCCGAGACCGGTATTGGCCAACTGATCGGGCTGTTGTTTGCTAGTTTGCTGTTGCTGCTGCTGTTGTTGTTGCTGTTGTTGCTGTTGCTGTTGCTGTTGCTGCTGTTGTTGGTCCTCTTGAGGTTCGGGTTTTTCTTCGACGGTGATGGCTTCCCGGCAATCTGCGGTGAAGCCGGTTTCCCCGTCTTCGGTGACCACGTTCACCTGGGCGGTGTACTCGCCCGGCTGGGTGTAGGTGTGGGTGATCTGGTTTTCCTGGGTGGTTTCATCGACATTCTGGTCGCCGTCGAAGTCCCATTGGTACTCGGTGACTGATGTGTTTTGGGTATCGGCGTCGGCGGTGAAGGTGGTTTCCAGGCTTTCAGTCCCCTGGCGGTCGCTGACGCTGAGACCATCACATTCGAAGGCAGCTTCTTCGGGTTCCGGCTCAGACGCTTCATCGACGGTCACTGAGGTTTGGCACTGGCTGCTGAAGCCGGTCTTCCCGTCCTGGGTTACGACCTTGACCGCGGCGGTGTGCTCACCGACTTCCTCATAGGTGTGGGTAACCTGATTGTCCTGGGTAGTTTTATCAACATTTTGGTCGCCGTCGAAGTCCCATTGGTACTCGGTGATGTTCGTGTTTTCGGCCTGGGCGTCGGCGGTAAAGGTGGTGGTCAGGTTCCCCCGGCCGTAGCTGTCGCTGGCGTCCAGGTCTTCACAGCTAAAGGAAACTACCGGTTCCGGCTCGGGTTCTGGTTCTGGTTCGGATTCTTCCTGGACGGTGATCCGCGTCTTGCAGCGCGGGGTAAAGCCGGTTTCCCCGTCTTGGGTGACCACATTCACCTGGGCGATGTATTCGCCCGGCTCCCGGTAGGTATGTTTCACCTTGTTGTCCCGGCTGGTGGCGTCAACGTTGCCGTCGCTGTCGAAGTCCCATTGGTACTCGGTGACTTCCGTGTTTTTCACCTCAACGTCGGCGGTGAAGGTGGTGGTCAGCGTGCCCACGGCCGAGCTGTCGTTGGCATCCAGATCCTGACAGCTAAAGGAAACTTCCGGTTCCGGCTCAGGTTCCGGTTCTTGTTGGACGGCGTCAGCGATGACCGGGTTGCCGCAGCTGGTAAGCACGGCGTGCTGGTACTGGCCGTTCTCGTCCAGCTTGACCAACACCTCCGGACTCTGGGCGTCCTCGTCGAAACGGTGCGGTGCTGGGGCGTAATAGGCAATCGGATCTCCGTTGTTATCCCTGGCCAGGACCTGGTCATGTTGGCTGAAATGTTTTCGTCCGGAAGTAGCGGCATTCCGGGCCACCGTTTCGCCGTTGACCGTCACCCGGCCGTCACGGTGCAGGGTACCCCTTTGCATGCCGGTCATATCCTCAGGTGTCGTATAGCCGCCGAAGGCTTGGTTAAATATGTGGTGGGCATGCGGGTCGCTGCTGTCGTCTCTGACAATCTGCTGCAGTTCCTGTTCGCTGCTGACCCCGCCGTCGATGACGTCGTTGCCATGGATGGCATGGGTCGGGCCGGAATTCATCTGGAATATACCGGTAATACTCAGCAGGAATACCCCGATGATTAAGAAAACATTCTTTCGCTGCAAGGCACTTAATAACATCCTCAAACCTCCAAATCTCCTTATTAACAATCCCTAGTATACAATCCTTTGCCCTCATGAGGCAACTGTTTTGGTATGGAATTGCCAATTTGGCAAAACTCCACCCCGGAATGCATATGGTGCCATTATAGTAGCATTTTATATGATTAATGTCAAGTGATTGAAGGTAGAGCGATTGACAGGGGTCGCCCCGCCCAGATCCGTGATCGTTCCCCTGTTGCGGAATCAGATTCCGAACTGATCCCGGATCACTTCGACCTTACTCAGTGCAGGCGGGGTCCGGGATGACGTCTTCGGAATGACAGAGGGGGGGTAACGGAAAATGTCATCCTGAACCTGCCTGCCGGCAGGCAGGCTTGTTTCAGGATCTATTCCTACTGTCATCCTGAATTTATTTCAGGATCTATTCCAGGATCTGCTGTAGAAACGATTCCGAACTAAATTCCCAGTGACAAAAAGAGAAAAAACCCTCCTTTTGCAAGGAACGTCCTTGCAATTTTGCGCCAAGTAGCGCTTTTGGTAGTGATTTTTAATATTGCAAGGACGTTCCTTGTAATTGTGTGTCGCGCCTCTTACTTACTGCTTACTTCCCGTTCTTTTTCCCCTGTCTGCTGTCTCCTGTCTACTGACTGCCACTTGCTTCTTACTTCTTACTCCTTGCTTCCCGTTGTTTTTCCCCTGTCTACTGTCTGCTGTCTACTGACCCCCACTTGCTTCCTCTTGGTTGGCACCTGGGGGTACTCCTGTGGTACCCCCAGGGAGCGCGGAGGGGTGAGAGATGAAGCTCACCCCCCGGGTTAGGTGCGCGTTACTCGCCCAGTAAGCTGGCTAAGTATCCGCGCCGGCTCTGCCACCAGCTCCGGACGCTGACGCCCAAGGCGCCGCTGCCGAAGATACCGGCCAGCGTGCTGCCGATGCCGGTGTTGGGAAGCTCTTCCGAGGTTTGCTGTTGTTGCTGCTGCTGTTGTTGTTGCTGTTGCTGCTGCTGTTCTTCCTGCTCTTGCTCTTCGTCCTCTTGAGACTCGGCCGGTTGCACGGTGATGGCTTCCCGGCAATCCTGGATGAAGTCGGTCTCCCCGTCTTCGGTAACCACCTTTACCTGGGCGGTGTAGTCACCCGGCTGGTTGTAGGTGTAGGTAATCTGGTTGTTGTCGGTGGTGGCGTCAACTTCACCGTCGCCGTCGAAGTCCCACTGGTACTCGGTGATGCTTGTGTTGTTCACCTGCGCCTTGGCCGTAAAGGTAGTTTCCAGGCTTTCGGTCCCCTGCCGGTCGCTGGCTTCCAGGTCCTGACAACTAAAGGAAACTTCCGGCTCTTCCGGTTCGGGTTCACACTCCACGTTGACCACCACATCGGCGGTATTGAGGAACTGGTTCATCTGGTCGCTCTCGTGGAACGGCCGCACGATGCCGACGTTGCGTAGTCGGTACTCACCGCATTTGTCGAACTTGTCGGCCGAATCCAGTTGGGCTTGGAACTTAACGAAGGCATTGGCGCCGGGGCCGTAGTTGCCCAGGTCGACCCCGCCTCTGGTGAGGTTGTCGCTATCCAGATTGGTCTTTTCACCGTCGGTTGCGCCATTGGCGTACTTGGTGCTGCCTTCCACGTAGGACATGTACTTGGGCAGGTTGTCAGCCACGGCCACGTTTTTCAGCTTGGAATCGCCGGTGTTCTCCAGGCTGATCAAGTACTCCAGCTTGTCGCCGGGTTGGGCCTCGATTTCGCTGTGCCAGTCCTCGTCACCGGCCTGGCGTACCTGTTTGGTGACGCCGACGTCGGCTTTATTGACCTTGACTTTTAAGGTCACGATGGAAGCGTACTGGAAGCAACCGGGATAATTACCGTTCATCCGCTCATAGCCGACTTGGGCACCCTCATCAGTCACGATCTTGTCGCTGAGCTGGATGCCACTCTCGTGGACGTTGTTGTACAGCGTCGCCGAACCGTCCACGTATTCCACGTTAAACGGCCGGTCGCTGGACTTCAGATCCAGCGTATCGCTGACCTGGCCGGGCTCGGCGTTATCGGCGGATACGTAGCCGATCGATCGCATACTCCGAGTGGTGTCCTCCGGCAGCATAACGCTGACGCGGGTATTTTTGGCGATGCCTTCCCCGTCGAATCCGACGTTGTCGTCATCGCTGGAGCTTTCGTTTAACTCCTCTTTGGCGTTGTTGTGGACGTACATCCGGAGCGTAACTTCCTGGCCGTCTTCCAGATCGCCGACCTGGATTTCATCCTGAAAGCCTCCCTCGCTGTTGTTGGAGGCCGGTTTGGCGTCGAAAAAGGTCCGCTCGTCTCCGTAGTTGGAGTTGTCGGTCATCGAGTTGAAGGTGACTTTCTCGGCCGGGTTGTCCATGGTGTAGGTCTCCCGTTCCGGGGACCAGTTGGCGTAGGTCCCAAGCGGCGCCGCTACCAGCGCCATAATCGCCAACATGACCACGAACTGCTTGGGTATGTATGAGGCGTAATTTTTTAAATTCCGCATATATCTCTCCTTTCCTTCTATTGGATTACATGGGATTACCGTTTGGATTACCATCAATTGCAAATGCGTATGCGTCTTCTGGTGCTCGAAAGAGCCTCGAGCTGGTGTTTGAGGAGCGCTCGAGGGTTGTTTTGTCAACGTGCGCCTGGGGAGGCGCCTCTCAAGCCGCGTACCTGTATTCGAGAGGAGTGGAGGGGCAGCGTGCCGCGGAATGAATCGGAATGGCTGAGCCATTCGATACGTCGCGCTTCTGCGCCTCCTAGTGCTCGAACACTCATTCGTCTACCCTGAGGTAGACGACAAAAAGGGAGAGCATTACCAATAACCGCTTGCCTCGGCGCCGCCCCGTACCCGGGATGGGGGCCTCGAGAGAGGCAAAACGGTTACATGGTAGTGCCCCTCTTAAGCGAACGAGTCAGAACGAGTTATCCACGTGCTGACTCGTGTCGTCGTCCTCAGCCTTCGAGTCGGTACCAACCTCGGAGGAGTCCTCCGAGGAACCGCTAGACGCCTCATTGTCAGAGGACGAGTCGCTGTCGGACGACTCGGATGACTGGCTGTCATCAGAGTCGCCGCCGGAGGACGAGTTCCCGCTGTCATCAGCGGAAGACTCTCCGGAAGAGTCGTCGGCGGGCTGCTCGACGACTCCGCTTTGGCCACCTCCAGAGGACTGGTCGTCCTCAGGGGGTGTGCCATCCGACGAGCCAGGCTGCTCATAGCCGCAGCTACGAGCGCCGTCACCACACGACCCGGGGTCGTTCCCCTCCGGGTCGTTGCCGCCGCTGGGCTCGTCCGCCGCTGGCGGCTGGTCGCCGGATTCCGGAGTGCGCTCCGAATCCGGTTGTGGGCTGGACTCCGGGGCGGGGCAGTCGCCCTCGCACCCGTCGTCGGCCACGTCCTCCCGGGACCGGTCATGGTCCTCGGGAGCGTCGGCCTCCCCCGGATCGCCACCGGGTGCGGTCGTCCCCGGTCCTTTGACGGACTCGGAGATGTCGTCGTTGCGCATCGGACCCTCACTGGGGTCCTTTTGCGCGTCAGACGAATCATCGGAGGACTCCGAAGAGTCCTCGGAGTCCTCACTGTCGGAGGACTCGTCGGAGCTGTCGTCACCCTCGCACTTCGAAAAGTCGAGGGTAAAGTGGTCAAACTGGTTGGCCGCACTTTGCGGCACAACCCGTTTCTCCTTCAACCGAATGTCGCAGACGCGGATGACCAACTCATCCGCGTCGCCGTCGGATGACCGGCCGTCATCCGAAGAACGGTCGGGGGAATCTCCTGATGACTGGTTGTCATCAGGAGATGACACGTCGTCTGGCTGTTCGACGACGCGTTCCTGGCCGCCGCCGGACGGCTGGTGTACATGATCCGACTCCGACTGCTCGGGAGCCGGCTGTGGCGCGGGCGCTGGCGCTGCCTCGCGTGGTTGGAACCTGCAAATAAGCTGCAGGTCCGTATCACCCACGCGGAGGACCTTTCGAGGCCCGGATGTGCGAACATCCTGGAATAACCAGGGAACGCCCTCCGTGGCCTCCATGAAGAAGGTCTTGTAGCGACCTTCTTCGACACCGAGCCGTACATCCTGGCTGTGAATATGAGCCATCAGCTCATCCACAGCCTGACGCCACTTTTCACGATTGTCGATGTATGAGGTGGCCAATGCCACCTGCTCATCGACCGCGAAGCCGGCATCGGTAAGTCCGAACTCGGTACTGAGAGCGGCCAAAATATCTGGACGCTCACAGAGCGTTTTCTCTAGCTCCGCAAGGGCGGCCTGGTGGGTTTCCGCCTCGACGGGCTCTCCCCACCGACCGCTCGGCTGGACGTCGAACTGCACCGGCTTTTGCGCGGCGCAGGCCTCCACTTGCTCGGCGGATGCCGCTTGGGCTTCCGCCTCGTCCTGGGTGGCGACGGCGCCTCCTGGCCTTCCGTGGCCATCTGCGACCTCCCCTCCGCGATCATTTTGATCGCGGAGCTCGTCGAGCTGTTCTTGCATGGAGGCGACCGTATCGTTCAGGCCCTCTACCATCCAATACAGCACGACATTGCCGCCCAATGACAGAACAAGGACGACAATCAGCAGGCCGGCTCCGACCTGCTGTCGCGTAAGTCGCCGTGGCCGTTTGGCCGTGGCGGCGCTGGACCCCGAGTCCTGCTCGGACTCGGACTCCGATTTGGACTCGGGTTCCGAATCGGAATCGAGCTCAGGTTCCGGCTCAGGGGCCGGAACTGGCTCGGTTTCAGACGCCGACTCCGGGTCGGGCCCGTTTTCGGGCTCCGACTCCGAGTCCTGCTCGGGCTCGGACTCCGATTCCGACTCGGATTCGGGGTCCGAGTCGGGTTCTGGGCTCGACGGCGTCTCCGCCGAGCTGCTCGGACTCGCTGAGGAGTCCGAGCTCTGCTGCCGGCGCCTCCACCAGGGAAGGACGTAGTCCTTCCCAGCGAAGAGGAGTAAAGCCAGCAGCAGGATGAACCAAATAACATAGTCCATCCGCTTTCACCTCCTTTAGAGGCTAGCTGCACTCCCCGGGCAGGGAGCAGGCTGCCCCGCTCGAGTGCGGAGCACCATGCTCCCCGCCGGTGAGTTTTCCCTTGGGTCAGGGCGAGCACGTGACAAGCGTGGTTGGTAATCGATCTCTCTGGTATTTCGAACACATAAAAAAACGTCCTTGCCCGGGCGGGCAAAGACGCGGCGTGCATCTCGAATGCACGTACGCGGCTTGTCAAGGCACCCCGTATTGGCCCGGGTCCCTCACCTCAGATGGCCCGGTTCCGGACCGGCCATCGGCGTGATTTCCACCCCACACCAATCAGATGTTTTTACACTACCATTTTTTTGTTCTAGTGTCAATCATTTAGAAATATACTATAGATTGTGTCAAAGCAGTTGTGGCTATTGAATCAGTAGACAGGAGACAGGGAGTGAAGGGCAACAGACTCTGAAGATGTCATTCCTGAAACAAGTTCAGGACAGGCTCTGAAGATGTCATCCTGAATTTATTTCAGGATCTATTTCAATGCTGATTCTGAAACAAGTTCAGAATGACGGAGGGGGCTCGGAATGACAGAGAGGGTTTGTATTTCTCCATTTACTCCTTGTTCCTTGCTCCTTGCTCCTTGCTCCCTGTTCCTTGTTCCTTGTCTCCTGCATTAGGCGGGCAGGTGGATGCTGAAGGAATCGCCGGTGTGGGCGTAGTCCAGATTCTGGCTGGGGTATTCGGTTCGAAGCTGATCGACCATGGCGTCCACTATTTCCTGCTTGCGGGCAAAGTCCACCACGCCGGTGCGCTGGTCGACCGCCATTTCCAGTTGATCCCGCAGATTACTGTCCTCGGGGATGGTGATATCCACCCGTTCACCGGCCAGTTCACCGAAGCGAGCCTGAGCTTCCGGGGATACTTCCCCGGCCGTTTGGGCGACCTGGCTTCCAATGGCTTCGGACGCGGTCGTGTGGCCGGCTTGGCCTTCTGCGGCGTCGGGAGCAGTATCCAGCGAGGCCGTTTCGCCAGCTTGGCCTCCAGCAGTGCCGGGAGTGGTCTCGATCGAGGCCGTTTCGCTAGCTTGACCCCCAGCAGTTTCGGAAGCCGCATCAGACGCGGATTCGGCAGAGTCCACCGGCGCGCTACTGCTCTCTCCTACCGATGACGAGTCGGCCGTTGCCTCCCCACCCGGCAGCTCGACACTGAAAGAATCACCGGGGTGTACGTGGCTCAGATCCTGCCCCGGGTACTCGACTCGCATCTGATCAACCATGGCATCGACTATCTCCTGCTTGCGTTCAAAGCTCACATCGGCCCGCTGGTCAACCGCCAGTTCCAGTTGATCCCAGACGTTACTGCCCTTGGGTATAGTAATGTCCACCCGATCACCGGCCAGTTCGCCGAAACGAGCCTGGGCCTCTGGGGCTACTTTTTCGAGCGTCCCCTCGACTTGGCCGCCAGCGGCATAGGGAGCCGCCTCGGGCGCGGACTCGGCGGGGTTCACCGGGGTGCCGCCGCTCTCTCCTACCGGCGAACCGGCGGTTGCCTCCCCGCCTTGTATAGAGTCGATTGCCTCAGGAAGGTACTTGGAGGTGGCGGTGACGGCGATCGCCCCGAGGACGACACCGTATTTGGCCTTACCAGGTTTTTCCGGGTCTCGCTGCCACCACATCTGGGCTTTCGTCGTTGCCCCCAGGACGGCTTCCTTGGATGTGTCCTTCATCTGGCGGAGGAAGTCGCGGCGATTGCGGTCCGCTTGGCTCAGTTCCGCCTGATTTTGATTCTGTTCCTGCTGATCTTGATTCTGCTGTGCTTCGCCGGCGGCATCATTCACTTCCGCCCCGGTAGCGTCCGGTTGCTGGACCGCTTCACCGTCGCCGGGCGCTCCCGCTACTGCACTGATTACGTACGGATCTTGATTTGGTTCCGATCCCTCCTTGTCATCTGAATCCTGCTCATCCTCCGGTTGTGGGTCCTCATCCGGTTCTCCCGCATCATCCGGTTCCTCCGGTTCGTTTCCGGAAGCTTCCGCTCCGGCTTCCCCGTCTTGGTTTTCCGCTGATGCATGGGATTTGCCGCGCCTGGCGCGCCTGCCGCGCTGGAGCGAACCCCGCAAACCCCGAAAGTGCTCATTGCCGGATTCCGGCGTTTCTACTTCCGACTCTGCCGATTCCTTTTCGTCATTCGAGTCCCGGGCGTCCTCCGGTTGCCGGTTCTCATCCGGTTTTCCCTCATTATTCGATTCCGTTTCCGCTGGCTCCCCGGACGCCGGGTCCTGGACCGCTTCCTGATTGGGATCGAATTCGGGTGTTTCTTGTGCCATCTGATATACCTCTTGGGAGTTTGTATAAAATTAATAAAGGCTGATGTGGGCGCATAGGCCCGGGGAATACCGGGACTAGGCTAAAAATACTCTAGCAAAATTTTTATGATTTGTCAATTAAATACGCATGTTGATGAGGATGTGTCAATGCGCGGACGAAGTATCATTCCTAAAGATGTCATTCCTGAAGATGTCATCCTGAATTTATTTCAGGATCCTCCCCTATTGTCATCCTGAATTTATTTCAGGATCTATTTCAATGCTGATTCTGAAACAAGTTCAGAATGACGGAGGAGGCTCGGAATGACATAGAGGTTTTGCATTTTTTCACTTGCTTCTTGCTTCTTACTCCTTACTCCCTGTTCCCCGTTCCCTGTCTACTGTCTACCGTCTGCTGTCTACTCCCCGTCTCCCGCTTGCTTCTTACTTCCTGCTTCCTGTTCGCCTCATCCACCAGCGGATCCACCACCACAACCGAGGTGTCGTCAGATTTGCGGCTGGTCTCCGACAACGCCCGGGCCGCCTGCTGCGGCGACACCCCGACGATCGCCTGCCGGTATTCCGCCCGGCTGAGCCGTTGGTCAGGAGTGTCGCCGCTGATGCCGTCAGTGAAAAAGACCAGCCGGTCGCCCGGCTGGAGCGTTACGCGAGCGTATTGGCGCACACCGTGGAGCACCTCCTCCCGGGCAGTCAGGGCGTTGTCCAGTACATTCTCCTGGGCTTCATCTTCGGTAAGGAAAGTCAGGTGATCCTGGTCGCGCCGGTAGACGAGTAGCCCGGAATCCCCCACATGCGCGTAGGTTAAGCCAAAACCGTCTTCTTCGTGATGCACACAGCCGATGGTGGCGGTGGTACCCATCTCGGCACTCACCGATGGCGCTTGGGCTGCTCGCCGAGCCAGCGCCCGCCCGGCTTCCACCAGCGCCTGGCGAGCCAGGCCGTCAGCTTGGGAGGAGTCCGCCGCCACCTCGCCCGACTCACGGGCGTAAAAGGACGTCACCGCCTGGGCAGCCACCGAGCTGGCCACGTCGCCGTCACCACCGCCGCCGATGCCGTCGAACACCCCGAACAGCCCCGCCTCTTCCCAGACCAATACGGTGTCTTCGTTGGTCCGGGACCCGTCTTTGGCCGTGGAAAGGGAGCCTACATTGAACCGCACGCTAACCTCCGCTCACTTAACCGAACCTCAATCCCACAGGGGCGAGACAATATCCCGGTACCGCGCCGCGGCCGTCTCGTCCACGTTGCCCAGGAAACTCGCGCCCCAGACATTTTCCTGGAATAATCCGGCGAACGCCCGGGCGGCTTCATCGAGGGTTATGTCATCCAGCAACCGGTAGAATTCCTCAAACGCTTCGTAGTGGTCGTCCTCCAAAAACATATCGTAGTAGCTCAATAAACTCCCCGGCGTCTGGTACTTACGGGCCCGGTTTCCGCGCAACAAGCGTTTCATCCGGTCGAACTGCTCCCCGGATATGTCACCGTTCTGGGCTTGGCGTATCTTATCGGCGGCCAGCTGGAAATAGGTGTCGGCGTGGGCGGGCGACACCGGTCCCCCGAAGTTCCATTCAGTAGTGTGTGTATCCCGGCCCACCCGCATAGCCAGGTCGTAGACTAAGCCCCGGTCGCGGGCTTCGCCGAACAGGGTGGCGGAAAATCCGGCTGACAGGGCGTCGCTCATGAGGCGGGCGGCTATCAGCTCCCGGTAGGAATAGGACTGGGATAAACGCGAGGTAAACCGGTAATAGATCTGGGGCATGTCACGATACTCCACCACCGGCTCCTCCAGTTTGGTGCTCGCCACGTAGGGCACCGCCAACCGCTCGTCCCGGGGTAAATCGACGTTCAAACCCGGTAAAACCTCCGTGTCAAAATCGACATCGCCGGCTACCAAAAACCGCATATTATCCGAGGTGTGGGTTTGCCGGTACCACTCCCGCACATCGTCTTCCGTAATGGCCGAGAGTTGATCACGCCGGCGGCGGAAGTCGGGCATGTCATAGGCGGCGGCCTGTAAATTGTTGTTGACCGCCGGGCCGGGATCCGATATATCGTTATCCAGTTCATCGGCCACGTTGTTTAACTCACTGGTCAGTTCACGGGCGGGAAATGTCGGCTCGGTGATCTGGATGCCGATCAGCCCGGCGATTCGCTCGGCTTCGAAGGTGGCGCATTCATATTCGTAGGCCAGGCTGGTATCCGAGGTGGTGGCGTTACAAAAGGCCCCGTTTTTCTCGACTTCCCGGGAAAACTGGTTCGGTTCCGGGTAGGATTGATTGGTAAACATCAAATGCTCGGTGACGTGGGGTAGCTCGTACTTGCCCCAATCGCCCAGGTCAAATCCGGCCCGGAATTCGACCAGCATCCGGACCACATCTACCCCGGGGACGTGCAGCAACAGCCCCTTAGCACCGTTATCTAATGTAATTTCCCTGACTGTGTGTTGCATCGGCTATTCTCCCGGTTTCTTATTTAACTAGTAATCCTGCCTATTACATCACGCCGGAAAAGATCTCACAAGAAGCGTATAGTCTCGGGGCTATTGAACATCATGTCCTCCTAAGGATGTCATCCTGAACTTGTTTCAGGATCTGTTGCAGGCTCAGAGCCGATTCCGAACTGATCCCGGATCACTTCGACCTTGCTCAGTGCGGGCGGGGTCCGGGATGACGTCTTCGGAATGACAGAGGGGGTGGCAAAAAAAGATGTCATCCTGAACCTGCCTGCCGGCAGGCAGGCTTGTTTCAGGATATTCCCCTATTGTCATCCTGAATTTATTTCAGGATCTATTGCAGCAACGATTCCGAACTAAATTCGGAATGACAAAGAGAGAGAAAACTCTCCCATTGCAAGGACGGTCCTTGCAATTGCGTGTCACCTCTCCCACTTACTCCTTACTGCTTGCTTCTTACTCCCCGTTCTCCGTCTACCCCTCTACTGATTATTGAGGGCCGCTACTGCCTGCTTGAACTGCTGGCCCCGGTCTTTGTAATCCGCAAACATGTCGAAGCTGGCACAGGCGGGGCTGAGAAGAACGACATCACCGGTTTCCGCCCGGCTTACCGCTTCCGCCACCAAGCCAGGCATGCGGTCCCCGCCCCAGGAATGGGCCGTAAAGCCGGCCTGCTCCAGCGCCGCCTGGAGGCGCTCAGCCTCCTCACCGGTCAATACGGCGTGCTTGACCGGCGAGCCGGCGATCTCCCGGGCTAATTCCTCAAAATCGGCTCCCTTGGGAGAACCGCCCAGGATGAGGACTTGCCCCTCGCTGAAGCTCCGGATGGCGGCGATGGTGGGAGCTGGATTGGTGGAAAAGGAATCGTTATAAAAGGATACCCCATTCGCGTTACCCACGTACTCCAGCCGGTGCTCCAGTCCGTGAAAATCCCGGATGGCAGCTGCCACGGAGCCTTGAGTGCCCGGTGGCGGATGCACCCCGGCGCAATCACCGACGGGAAGGGATTCCCGGAGGGCGGCGATGGCGGCGCCGGTCGCCGCGCAGACGTTTTCCCGGTTGTGGGGGCCGCGGAGCCCGATGTCGGCCGCCGCAATTACCTTTTGATCGTCGGTGTAAATCCCCTCATCTGTTCCCCGGACATCAGCCTCGCCACTGGCCCCGAAGGCAATCTTCCGCCCGGGACTCTTCTCCGCCAGACGGGAGGCGTAGGCATTGTCGGCGTTGTAGACGGCTATATCACAGGTCTCCTGGAGAGCGAATATGTGGGACTTGGCATCGACATACTCCTCCATATCGGTATGCCAATCCAGGTGATCGGGCGCGATCATCAGACACACCCCGATATGAGGACTGCGGTCAATATCGAACAACTGGAAACTGGACAGCTCCAGTACCACCCAGTCCTCCGGGCCGATGTCGCCCAGCAAATCCAGCGCCGGCGTGCCGATATTGCCGCCCACGTGAGCTTGCTGGCCGGCAGTCGTGAGTATCCGGGCGATCAGGGTGGTGGTGGTCCCCTTGCCTTTGGTGCCGGTCACTCCGATGATATTGCCGCTGGGGCAGGCCGTAAAAAATTGGTTAGTGGCAGTGGTGATTCGATTCCCGTCAAGCCCGGGATTCAGGTACTGGAGGGTATCCGGCCGGATACCGGGCGAACGGTACACCAGATCACATGAGTCCAGCCCCTCCAGATACCCCTCTCCCAGCTGCGCCCAAACGTCTTCCGGCACTTCCAACTCCGGATTCTGATCACAGACGGTAATGTCGCATTTTACCCCAGTCTCTTCCTCCTGCCGCCGCAGATACCGGTGCACCGCCCGCCCTTCCTGCCCATAACCGGCGATGGCAATCTGCATATTTACTCAGCGGCAGCCGCTTGGTGTTGGGGCGCGTCAATCAAGCCACATTTCTTGTATTTCAACCCGGAACCACAGGGGCATAAGCTGTTCCGGCCGATTTTCTCGGCTGGCGATTTGCGGACCGTGCCTTGGGACTGATCTGAGGTGTTGCCGCCTTCCGCTTGGGCATTTTCGGCCGCCCGGGTCAGCTCGGTTTCGGTTTCGGTCATCTGTTCGGTAGGAACCAGCCGGAAAATAGTGGTGGCGACTTCCCGGTCGATGCTGCTCATCAGCTGATTAAACATGGTGTGGGCTTCCTTTTTGTACTCCACCAGCGGGTCTTTCTGGCCCACGCTCCTCAGGTGGATGCCCTCGCGCAAATGGTCCATGCTTTCTAAATGCTCCATCCATAACCGGTCCAGCGCCTGCAGATACACCTGCCGCTCCAGCTGGCGGGTGACCTCCGAGCCAAACTCCTGCTCCCGCTGCGCATACAGTTCCCGGGCCTGTTCCATCAGCTCCCCGGGTAACTCGGCGTCGGCGACATGCTCCAGGCGTTCATAATCAAGCGAGAGGAAGCTTTCCAGCCCTTCCCACAGCTCAGCCCGGTCCAGTCGGTTGGTCTCATCGGAAGTGTGGGAGTAAATCAAATGTTGGATCTGGGTTTCCACCATTCCCAGAATTTCCTCTTTGAGCGGTTTTTCTTCCAAAATTTCCCGCCGCCGGGCATAAATGGCTTCCCGGTGGCGGTTCATGACGTCGTCGTATTGGAGTACGTTTTTGCGCTGGTCGTAGTTATGGGATTCCACCCGCTTCTGGGCACTCTCCAGACTCCGGGACACCATTTTGCTCTCGATGGGCGTCTTCTCGTCCACGCCGACCGAATTCATCAAGCCGCTCATCCGTTCACCGCCGAACACGCGCATCAGATCATCTTCCAGGCTGACGTAGAACTGGGTGCTTCCCGGGTCGCCCTGCCGCCCGGAACGGCCGCGGAGCTGATTGTCGATCCGGCGGGCTTCGTGGCGTTCGCTGCCGAGCACGTGCAGCCCGCCCAGCTCCACCACCCGATCATGGGCCCGCTGCCACTCCTCACGAGTGGCGGCGTCATCGGGGTCGCCGCCCAGGACGATGTCGGTCCCCCGCCCGGCGATGTTGGTGGCCAGGGTTACTGCCCCTTCCCGACCGGCCCGGGCAATGATCTCGGCTTCCCGTTCGTTGTTTTTGGCATTCAGCACTTCATGGGGAATACCGCGGTCCTCCAGCATGCTGCTGAGTTGCTCGTTTTTCTCAATCGATACCGTGCCCAGCAACACCGGCTGCCCCTTCTCATACCGCTCCGCCACGTCATCAGCCACGGACTCGAATTTGCCGTGCTCAGTCTTGTAAATCCGGTCCGAGAGATCCTGGCGGATAATTGGCTCGTTGGTGGGAATAATGGCCACGTCCAAATTGTAGATGTTCTGGAATTCCTCTTCCTCGGTCTTGGCGGTACCGGTCATGCCGGCCAGTTTGTCGTACAAACGGAAATAGTTCTGGAAGCTAATGGTCGCCAGGGTGGTTGACTCCTGCAATACCGGGACGCCCTCCTTGGCTTCGATGGCCTGGTGGATGCCTTCGCTGAAGCGCCGGCCGGGCATCAGTCGGCCGGTGAATTCGTCGACGATGATAACTTCCCCATCCCGGACCACGTAATTCTTGTTATTAATGAAGAGCGCCTTGGCTTTCAGTGCTTGCTCCAGGTGGAATATGGACTGGACGTGCTCGGAGTCGTAGAGGTTGTCGATGCCTAACGTCTGCTCGACCTTGTTGACGCCGTCTTCGGTTAAGGATACGGCCCGTTGTTTTTCATCCACCGTGTAATCTTCCTCACGGGAGAGTTGGCCCGCCAGCCGGGCGAACTGCTGGTAAGTGGTGACCTGTTTATCGCCCGGAGCGGAGATGATCAACGGCGTCCGGGCTTCGTCGATGAGGATGGAGTCCACTTCGTCGACGATGGCGAAATTCAGCTCTTGCTGGACGATGTCGTCTTTAGTGTTGGCCATGTTGTCCCGCAGGTAATCGAAACCGAATTCGTTGTTGGTGCCGTAGACGATGTCGCAATTATAGACTTCGGCCTTGGTAGCGCTGCGGAAATGCTGCAGGCGCGGGTCGGAGTGGGTTTCATCGGTAACGTCGGGGTCATAGATGTAGGCCTGGTTGCCGTGGACGATCGACCCCACCGACAGCCCCAGGAAATGATACACCTGCCCCATCCAGCCGGCGTCACGGCGGGCCAGGTAATCGTTGACCGTCACGATGTGGGCACCCTTGCCCTCCAGAGCGTTCAGATACAGCGGGAGGGTGGCCACCAGGGTTTTACCTTCACCGGTTTTCATCTCGGCGATGTTGCCCTGGTGCATGACGATCCCGCCCAGCAGCTGCACGTCGAAATGCCGTTGCCTCAGCGTGCGCTTGGCGGTCTCCCGCACCACCGCGAAGGCTTCGGGTAATAAACCGTCCAGGGTCTGGGATTCTTCCGCCAACGCCGTTTTGAATTGGTCGGTTTTGGCGGCCAGCTCCTCGTCACTTAATTGGGCGACTGACGCCTCGTGGTCGTTGATGGCATGGACCAACGGCCACAGTTTCTTCAGTTGCTGCTGGGCCGCGTCGCCGAAAATCCGGGTTAAAAATTGCTGTACGTTCACTTAAAGCTCAACTTCCAATCTTGTTACGCCTCTGAGTGGACACCTATGCATTATAGCGGATAGATCCGCCGCAGGGAAAAACACCCCGGCAGCGGGAATGACAAAGCGGGTGACCCTGAATAATTTGATTCAGTGTTAACTTGCAGTATGAGTAGTAGCTTGTAACGTCTCTTTTATTTTTTCTACTGTTTCATCAATATCCCTGTACACTTCACATTCCCATACTGTTACAACGAACCATCCCGATTCGTGCAATTCGTTCGAAACCTTTTCATCCCTGGCAACATTCTGTTTCAGTTTGTCCAGCCAGAATTTACGATTGTTTTTTGGGATGTATGACATATGGCATCCATGCTGGTGCCAGAAGCAACCATGAATAAAAACGGCCACTTTTTTACTTCCAAAAACAATGTCCGGCTTTCCCGGAAGATTGCTATATAACCTGTACCTATAACCCTTGTTGTGCAGGAATTTCCGTACCAGTAACTCGGGTTTTGTGTTTTTTGCCCCGATTTTTGACATGTTTCTGCTTCGGGCTTCTCTCGACAGTCCGTCCATATACTGAATCTAGCGCATGAACCAGCTGCGAGGCAACTGCGCCAACTACAGGAACCACTACTGAATTACCGAACTGTTTGTAAGCTTGTGTATCTGAAACAGGAATTTGAAATGAATCATCAAACCCCATCAGTCTGGCGCACTCCCGTGGCGTAAGTTTTCGAGGGTTATTATCAGCCTGTTTTATGAGAATTTCTGATCCATCCTTGTAATATCGTGCACTGAGTGTGCGTGTTGCTGTATCAGTTTCGGGATCAATAAGACCGAACCCAAAACCGTTACCTTTTTCTTTATGAATATCAGCATAACCCTGCAGATAATTCCAAAGCTTATCTGAAAGTGTGTGTTTTTCATCAGCATCTTTTTCGAGTATATCGGCAATCGCATTTTTTGTGCGCGGCGGTTGGGGAAAATTGAAATTGATATCTCCGGCTTTCTTTTTATCGAACCCTACTATGAAAATTCTTTCCCTGTGCTGGGGGACATAATCAATCGCATCAATGACTTTTTCGTGCACGCTGTATCCCAGATCTTCCAGAGTATTGCGAATAACTTCAAACGTTTTGCCGCCATCATGGCTTTTAAGATTTTTAACATTTTCAAGCATGAAAGCAGTTGGTCTTTTCTCTGCAATTATACGAGCTATATCAAAAAACAGATTTCCCTGCTCTTCGTCCGCAAAGCCATGTTGGCGCTTCAAGCTGAGTTTTTTGGACACACCGGCCACTGAAAAAGGTTGGCACGGAAAACCGGCTAATAGTATGTCATGATCCGGAATATCCTTCTCATTGATTTTTGTTATGTCCCCATAGGGCTTTTCTCCGAAATTTGCCTTGTAAGTAGCTTGGCAGTGCTTGTCCCACTCGGAAGAAAAAACACATGTATTACCAGAATTCTCGAAAGCGGACCTGATTCCACCGATTCCTGCGAATAAATCTATAAATCGATATCCTTTTACACTATTCTTTGCTGGAATCACTGACCGCACCTCCCTTTTCTCCCAAAAACTTAGCTGATTTAATCTTAGCCTATTATCCATAACCACAAAAGCTCTCCTTATTTATATGCTTATGCTTTTATGATATTCGTTTTTTGTTCGTATTGCAACTTCTCGGAAGTAACAACGGTCATTCAACTGATAACTCCGTTCCGTCGCCATCTTTCAACTGCAGGATCGAGATAGTCATTAAAAAATCGGGTGAAGCTGAGAACATTGACGGTTTCTGAATATTTTTTTGTTTTTATTTGTTCGGGTACCACAACGAATATCCTGTTATGCTGCATTTCATTCAATTGAGCCTTGGATATTCCTTCGTCCATGGTCGCGAGATAGAAACCAAGACCCCTTGTTCCTTCTGTCACAATCTGGCGCCATCGTTCGCGTAAAGTACGTTTCGATGTAAAAATGATGCAATCTGGTGCATTGGCTTCATAATGCTCAGCTGAAGGCATGAGAAAATCCGGGGTATTGCCTCCATCAATCGTAACTTGTTCTTCGAAAGGATAATCGAGAATTTTGAAGAGATTCCTCGTGATGCCTTCGAATGTTTTCCCTGCCCTCACAGTTCGTGACTGCTTTAGTGAGAGAAAAAACCTATCGAGTGAGTAAAAATAACTTCCGAGAACAGATCCGGCTTCATTGATAGCATTAATTTCTTTATTTTCTTGCAGGTATTCGAAGAAAGCGTTGAATACTCTTTCGCCGTACTGTTGCTCGTGCTTAAGATATACGTTGTACGCCTCTTTTTCCGTTTCAAAAATCATAGAATCGAAGTTGTCTTTTATCTGTTCTTTATCATGTGAATATTTGGAAACTATGTTTTCTGTTGCTTCTTCAAGAATTGCACTCTGGTGAGGCAATTCTAAACCTTTTTCGTTTGCAAATTGTTTGAGATCAAAAACATTGGTCATTGCAATAATAATGGCACACCAAGGTATACTCTTCAAAACTTGCGTATAGTGACACGACATATCGAACACCTCGGATGCAGTAAACAACAAGGAGGTGTTTGTGCGCGAGCACCCGGAATCATTATCAAAACCCGGCAACAAAAACCGGGCTGAACATCATTCCTGAATTGTCATCCCTGAAACAAGTTCAGGACGGGCTCTAAAGGCGTCATCCTGAACCTGAAGATGTCATCCCGGACTCCGATCCGGGATCTGTTTCTCTGTTGCAGAATGAGATTCCGAACCAAGTTCGGAATGACAGAGAGGGTGGCGAAAAAGAAATGTCATCCTGAACCTGCCTTGCCGGTAGGCAGGCTTGTTTCAGAATCTGTTTCTGGATCATATCGGGTTCATGGATTCCGGCTCGGTGGCCGGAATGACAAAGAAGGTGACGAAAAATAACCATCATCCTGAAGATGTCATCCCGGACCCCGATCCGGGATCAGTTTCAGGATCTATTTCAGAACCGATTCCGAAACTTACTTCTTGCTTCTTACTGCTTACTTCTTATTCCTGTGGGTTATTTCCGTTTCTTCTTCCGTTTTTTGCCCGGGGATTGGCCGTCTTGATCGGCTTTTTCGTCTTTATTTTGCTGCTCCCCGCGGTCGCGATTGCGGACGAAGGCCGGCACATCGAAGTCATCGTCATCACCGGAGAATGACCAGGCGTCGGTTTCCTGGGAGGCGGCGCCGGCCGGGGTTTCCTCATCCAGGTTCAGGCTTTGCTCGGGGAGATCCTCGTCGGTGACGGTTTCCCCGTCGTTGGGTTTATTGAAGTAAGCCAGGCCGCCGGCCGGCTCTCGATCGGCCACGGCGGCATCGAAACCGGTGGCTACCACTGTCAGACGCAGCTCGTCTTCCAGATTCTCATCAATGGTCGCCCCGAAGATGATGTTGGCGTCGGGATCAATGGCCGAGGTGATGGTTTCGGCGGCTTCGTTGATCTCGTGCATCCCCATGTCGCGGCCGCCGGTGACGTTAAACAGCACGCCGCGGGCGCCGTCGATGGAGACTTCCAGCAGCGGCGACTCGATGGCTTCCCGGGCGGCGGTAACTGCCCGGTCTTCGCCGCTGGCGCTGCCGATCCCCATCAGCGCCGAACCGGCATTATCCATAACCGAGCGGACGTCGGCGAAGTCCAGGTTGATCAACCCGTGGACGGTGATCAGGTTGGAAATGCCCTGCACGCCCTGGCGCAGCACGTCATCCACCACCGAAAAGGCCTCCAAAAGCGGGGTTTTGCGGTCAATGGTTTGTAATAGGCGGTCGTTGGGGATGGTGATCAAAGTATCGACGCTTTTGCGCATCCGTTCGATGGCACTGTCGGCATTCGCCCGGCGGGTTTCCCCTTCGAAGGCGAACGGCCGGGTGGCAAATCCTACCGTCAGGATGCCTTGCTGGCGGGCCGCTTCGGCTACCAGGGGCGCGGCGCCGCTGGCCGTACCGCCGCCGGCGCACATCATAATAAATGCCATATCCGTCCCTTCCAGCGACTGTTTGATGTCTTCCATGGACTCTTCGGCCGCTTGTTGGCCGATCTGGGGGTCGGCGCCGGCACCCAGCCCCCGGGTGGTTTCCTTGCCGATATGGAGCTTAGTAGTCGCTTTGGCATTGTCCAGGGCTTGGGCATCGGTATTGACGGCCACGAACTCGACGTTTTCCACGCCCATGTCAATCATGCGATTGAGCGCCTCGCCACCGCCGCCGCCGAGGCCTAGCACTTTAATCCGGGCGAAGGTTTCCACGCTTGGCACTACTTCGGGCATAACATCTGCTCTCCCATTGATTCTTATGTCAGTATAACTGATGTACTCGCGTTGGCAAATAATGTATTCGGTTGCCAGCGACCTCCCCTCTTTGTCATTCCGAACTTGGTTCGGAATCGAGTCTGAAATAGATCCTGAAACCGATCCTGAAACAAGTTCAGGATGACAATTTTTCGCCACCCCTCTTAAGATCTGCTTACTTCTTACTCCCTGCTTCCTGCTGCCCGCTCCCTGCTCCCTGTCTGCCGTTTACTGTCTGCTGTCTGCGTGCTGCTATGCGCACGGTTTTGAGCCTCGAGTATAATCTGTGTGCGGCAGTCAGGTTTTTAAGATATACCGTATCGGCTTAATGGATTCCGGCTCGGGGGCGGAATGACAAAGCGGGTGACAAAAAAGAAATGTCATCCTGAACCTACCTTGCCGGTAGGCAGGCTTGTTTCAGGATCTTCCCCTATTGTCATCCTGAATTTATTTCAGGATCTGTTTCAGACTCGATTCCGAACCAAGTTCGGAATGACACACTTTTTGTCATCCTGAATTTATTTCAGGATCTATTTTTGCAAGGAACGTCCTTGCAATTTTGCGCCAAGTAGCGCTTTTAGTAGCGATTTTAATCTTGCAAGGACGTTCCTTGCAATTGCGCTTATCTTTTATGTATAGTTCACGATCGTGAATTTTGTATAAAAAGTGCTTTTTAGATCATGTCGGATTAATGGATTCCGGCTCGGCGGCCGGAATGACAAGAGAGGATTTGCATTTTTTTACTTGCTACTTGCTTCCTGCTCCCTGTTCCTACGCGGCCTATCAGCCCCGGAAACGGTCCATCACGCCGCCTACGGCGTCTCTCAGACCGGAAATCAAGGTTTGCAGTTCCTTTTTGCTGGAACCGGCGTCCTCCGCCCGCATATCTTCCAGCATCAGCCCGACGGCCGTGGCGAACTCGGGGTTTTCGATGGTATCCACGATGCCGGAGAAACCTTGGGGCATTTTCAAGTGCGCCGGAAGGCGGAGATACTGTTTGGCGAACTCGGTCAGCCCGTGCAGATTGGCGCCGCCGCCGCTGAAAATGGCGCCGCCGGGCAACATACCGTCCCGCTTGGCTTTCTGTAATTCGCTGTTAATCAACTGGCACAACTCTTCCAGCCGCGCCCGGGCGATGGAGTTGACGTCAGCCGTGTTGACCTGGAGTAACTCGCCGTTGAGTTCCGGCACGGAGAATGCCTCGTTCTTATGCGGATTGCCGGGATCGGCGTCCACGTGCTCCAGCTTAATTTTGTCAGCAGTTTCTATCTCGGTCCGCAAACCGATGGCGATGTCATTACTGATATGGGCTGAGCCCACGGGCAGGATGGCCATATGGAGCAGCTCCCCGTCGTCGAACACGGCCACGCCGGTGGTGTGGGCGCCGATGTCAACCACGGCGCATCCGACTTCCTTATCCTGATTGCTGGCCGTGGTGCGGGCCGCTGCCAAGGGGTGAGCGGTATGCTCTCGCACGTTCAGTCCGGCCCGGGTGACACTCTGGGTGGTGTTTTTCAAAAACGGCGTGGCGGCGGTGATCAGGCAGGTATCCACTTCCAGCCGCATGCCGTGCATCCCTACCGGGTCCTTGACGTACTCCTGCCCGTCCACCGTATACCGGCGGGGAAAGATGTGGATGATCTCTCGGTTGGGCGGCAGTTGCATGACGGTGGCGGCTTCTTCGGCCCGGGCCAGGTCTTCCCCGGCGATGGCTCGGTTGTTGTTGCCGATGGCGATAATGCCGCGTGAGGCGGCCGAGGTGATATGCGTCCCGTTGACCCCCACGGTCGCCTCGCCGGTGGCCACGCCGGAAATGCGCTCGGCTTCATCAACGGCGGCGGTAATGGCGCTTACCGTCGTCTCCAGGTCGACGACGCCTCCCCGTTTGACCCCAGTGGAGGGGGCGGTGCCGACCCCGATGATACTGGGAGCCGGCGCCTCTTCTTCCTGGACGCCCACCACACACCGGACGGTGGTAGAACCAATATCGAGCCCGATTGCAGCCGGTAAATTTTGTGTTTGCGCCATAATTTGCGCCCATTATACGTGTCAGGAGCCGATTCGTACAGGTTGTGGTTATTGGGAGCAAGAACAAGAAGCAAGCAGTAAGAAGCAAGGAGCAAGTGAAAAAATGCAAAGCCGCTTTGTCATTCCGAGCCTCCTCTGTCATTCCGAAGACGTCATCCCGGACCCCGATCCGGGATCAGTTTCGGAATCAGCATTGAAATAGATCCTGAAATAAATTCAGGATGACAAAAAAAGTTTGTTATTACGGCACTCCTCTCTCTGTCATTCCGAACTTGGTTCGGAATCTAATGCTGCAACCCTGTTGCGCCCCGGGTTCGGGCGGTCACCCCCAGCACGATTAACACAAAAGCGATCATGGTCAGTCCGTCCTTGGCGATGTAGGCGGCGGGGCCGATGGCATAGTTGTGCACCGGACCGGCCGCATACAGCACAAGCAATCCGGCGCCCAGTAAATAGGAAGGCCGCTTGACTCGGCCGCGTTGGCGCCACGCCGTCCGGAGAAAAATGTAACCCAGCGGTACGTAGGTGACCGTGGTCAACAGCACGATCAGCACGCTGACCGGGGTGGCGACATCGAACTGCATTAATCCCAGGCTGGCGTTATACACCGGCTGGGGCGGAGCTGCCGCGTTCAGGATGGTCGCCAGCAGGGCCAGCACTCCGAACACGGCGAACACCAGGCGTTCACGGGCAAACAACCACGGGGTAAAACAGGCCACCAACCGGGCCAGGTAGGCCAAGGCGATGAACATCATGGCATGGGCAACGATGTAGCCGGTTGGCAGCAACTCCGCGAGCAGGGCCGGCCGCAGCTCCAGGCTTAGATGAAGCGCTACAAGAATCAAAAAGAACAGGGCGTGGAAAAACAGAAATCGCGACCAGTAGCGGTTTTGCGGCGGTACGCGCTGGCGGCGATTGTGCCGATAGGTGACGATCCAAGCTGCCGAGACGATGAGCAACTGAATCAAAAGCAGCAGACCGGAAAAAGTGAAAGATATATCAGGAAACATAGTTTACGCTGACAAGTATATTACGGCTCAGCCGGGCGGCACAACGTGACAGTAGCAGAAGTAAGCAGGTAACAGTAGGTGGTAGACAGCAGACAGTAGACCGGGAAAAAGAAAGAGGCAGTAAGAAGCAACAAACTCTGAACCTGTCATCCTGAATTTATTTCAGGATCTGTTTTAGGATCTGTTGCAGAAACGATTCTGAACCAAGTTCAGAATGACAGAGAGGGCTGTGAATGACAGAGAAGGTTTAATTTTTCTGCTTACTCCCTGCTCCCTGCTCCTTGCTCCTTGCTCCCTGCTTCCTGTTCCTGTCCGTCAGGTCAGGATCTCAAACCCGTCCCTCGTGACCAGGACCGTGTGTTCGAAGTGGGCGCTCAAGGAGTGATCACTGGTGCTGATGGTCAAGCCGTCGGATTCGGTATGCACCGTTTTGCCTCCCAGCGTGGCCATGGGTTCGATGGCGATGGTCATGCCTTCTTTGAGCATGGAACCGGTCCCCGCCATGCCGAAATTGGGGATCTCGGGCTGTTCGTGCACTTCATGCCCGACCCCGTGCCCCACCAACGTTTCTACGATGCTCAGGTTGTCCCGCAGCAACCGGCGTTGGACGCTATTGCCGATGTCACCGACGCGCTCCCCGGGCTTAACCTGGTCGATGCCGGCGTATAACGATTCCTCGGTAGCCTTGAGTAAAGTCCGCACCTTGCCGGTCGGGCGCTGGTCGCCGGTCACCACCGTCACCGCGCTGTCGGTTATCATCCCCTGATAAAGTACGCCTAAGTCGATGCTCACCAAATCGCCCTCCCCGAGGACATAGGAACCGGGCACGCCGTGGACCACCTGATCATTCACCGAGATGCACACCACGTCGGGGAATCCCATATAGCCGGCGAAGGCCGGTTCACCGCCGTGGGCTTTCAACTTCTCCCGGGTCATATCGGCCAGTTCCCGGGTGGAAACGCCGGGTTTGGCCGCCTGGGCGACTTCATCGCGAACGGTGTTTAAAATCCGGCCGCTGCGGCGGATGGCTTCGACTTCTTCGGGTGTTTTAGGCTGCATGGAAAGTGCGCTCCAGGGCCTGAGTTACCGTTTCGATGTCCTCATGGCCGTCAATCTCGGTTAAAACGCCGCCTTGGCGGGCGTGCTCGATGGCCGGGACGGTATGTTGGTAGTATTCGTCCCAACGGTGCTCCCAAGACGCCCGTTCGTCATCCTCACGGCCACGGTCTTTGACGCGTTGCCAGGATTCTTCCTCGTCTACCTGCAAGGCCACCACGGTATAAGTGTCGATGTCATAATCGGGGGCCACCCGGTCAAATTCCCGGGACTGGTCAACACGGCGGGGAAAGCCGTCCACCACCACCGACACCTCTTGGCGCTGGATTTCCTCCATCACCAACCGGGTCACGTGCTCGGTCGGTAGCAAGTTGCCGGCGTCAATTCTCTGCTTAATCTCCGGATCGGCCGTGTCCCGTAATAGTTGGCCAATGGAAAAGGTGTGCCACCCGTGCCGGGAAGCCAGAATCCGGGACTGGGTTCCCTTCCCCGCTCCCGGCGGACCAGTGATCAACATCACGCACCTACTCATATGACCTCGAGAAACTGCCCACGGCGGCCACGGCCGGGCCGGCCGAGCTGATGTCCCGGGTAAGTTTTCCTATTTTTTGGTTGCTCCATCTCCCCTAAGTTAGCACAGATTAATCCCGCCACCCAAAATCACGATAGACTCGGCCCAGCTCCCCCATAATGTCGCCTTGGACAGCGTCCATCCGTTTTTGTTGGGCTTTGGTTTGATGATCAAACCCCAGAATGTGCAGGCTGCCGTGGGTTAATAATAATAGCCGCTCGGTGTCTTCATCGGTGCCGGCGGCTTCCGCCTGTTGGCGGGCGTGCTCCCGGCTGATGAGAATGTCTCCCAGCTCCCCGGATGGGCGGTCGGAATCGGCGGGCGCCTCCGACGCCGACCCGGAGGATTCGATATAACTGAAGCTGAGCACGTCGGTGGATCGGTCTTTGCCGGCGTAAACCCGGTTCAGCTCCCGGATTTCCCCGGAGGTCACCAAGGCGGCGCCGATAACTCCGGCGTAATCGGTGTAGCGGCTGAGGAGCGCCGCTACGTCTTCCACTTCCGGATGTGGCCAGCCGGTAACCCGGAAACTAATCATGGCAATTACTCAAGCCCCGGGGTCGCCGGTACTCGGCCTCAGCGGCCCAGATACATCTTCCGGATTTTGGCTTTTTTGCGCTCCTGTCGCGCCAGGGCGGCCTGCCGGCGCTGGGTTCTGGATTGGGGTTTTTCATGATACATCCGCCGCCGAGCGGTGGTCAGCGCCCCTGATTGCTGCACCTTCCGGTTAAAGCGGCGGAGCAAATTCTCCAGATGTTCCTGGTCGTCCTTCTTGGTCACTTGCGTCATCAGGCGCTGATTGTACATAACCTAAGCGGCGGAACGCAAGGGGAGCATATAGTCTCCCGGCTTATTGAACACCATGTCATTCCTGAAACAAGTTCAGGACAGGCTCTGAAGATGTCATCCTGAATTTATTTCAGGATCGGTTTCAGGATCTGTTTTAAAACCAGTTTTAGGACCATATCGGGTGAATGGATTCCGGCTCGGCGGCCGGAATGACAAAGAGCCTTTGCATTTTCTCGCTTACTCCTTACTGCTTACTCCTTACTTCTTGTTCCTGTCAGTCCCGGACATCAGCCGGTACGCCCCGGAGCTTGTCCAGGTTGCGGGCGAGGGTATGCTCCCCGCGGCTGTCCATAACCTCCCGGGCGTGGTCGAGAGCACCCTCTGGAAACTTGTCCAGGTTTTCGGCGAGGCAACGCTCCATGCCACTGCGCATCAGATCCCGAACCAATTGGGCCTGATCCACGGCCATGAATTGGAACTTGTCCAGGTTTTCGGTGAGGGTTTTTCGGCCGCGTGGACTGGATTTAAGTAGATCCCGGGCCAGCTGGAACTGGTCGACGGCGCCGGGTTGGAATTTGTCCAGATTTTGGGCGAGGAGATGCTCCCAGCCCTTGTTCATCAGATCGCGGGCAATTTCGGTGTGATCAACAGTACCATCTGGGAACTTGTCCAGGTTTGCAACGAGAGTTGACATGCTCTCCCTGCCCCTGTCCATCATATTCCGGACTAATTCGGCGTGGTCAACGGCCTCGGGTGGGAACTTATCCAGGTTGCGGGTGAGGACTTCCCTATTATACTCACCCTTGTTCATAAGACGGTGGGCCAGCTTCGTGTGGTCAACAGCACCATCATGGAACTTTTCCAGGTTGTCGGCGAGTATAGAATCGGCGTCAATGATCATCAGATCGCGGGCTAATTCAGCGTGGTCGATAGTGCCATCTGGGAACTTGTCCAAGTTTTCGGCGATCCTACACTTCATGCCATTGTCCATCAGATCCTGAGCCAGTTGGGCGTGGTCGACAGCCTCAGGTGGGAACTTGTCCACGTTGTTAACGAGGGCTTCCCTACCTAAGAAGCCATCGTTCATCAGATCTTGGGCAAATTGGGCATAGTCGACGGCGTCGGATTGGAATTTGTCCAGGTTCCTAGCCAGAATTTTTCTACCGGATTTGCCATCGTTCATCAGATGCTGGGCCAGTTCGGCGTGGTCGACAGCGCCATATTGGAACTTGTCCAGGTTGTTGGCGAGGATCTCCATACCATCCCCACCACTATCCCTTAGATCTCGGGCCAGTTGGACATGGTCGATCTCGGATTGGAGGAACTTATCCAGATTTTCGGCGAGGATTTTTCGGCCAGTTTGACCGTAGTCGATTAGAGCCCGGGCCAGTTGGACTTGGTCGACCTCGGATTGGAGGAACTTGTCCAGGTTTTCGACGAGGATGTTTTCGCCTTTTGAACCGAATTCAAGCAGCCCCCGAGCCAGTTGAGTATGGTCAACGGCGCCTTCTGGGAATTCATCCAGGTTGTCGGCGAGGATTTTCATATTATCCCCGCCACTGTCTATCAGATCCTGAGCCAATTGGAACTGGTCGACCTCGGATTGGAGGAATTTGTCCATATTTTGGGCGATTACATCCGGCGCGGCATTGTATATCATATCCCGGGCTAGTTGGTTGTGATCGAAGTTTTCCAGCATCATCTCTATATCCGCTTCCGGATCCCGGTCTTGGAGTAGTTCACTTATCCGGGGGTCTTTTTGGGAGTCAAGACTCTGGATTTCACCGCCGTACTCCCGCAAGAAATAAATATCCTGAATGGTCAGTTCCTGTCCCCCTTGAACACGGGTTTCAATGTCGGTGACCCGGTTCATGTCTTCCAGGGCCTGGAGGTATTCCTGGCCGTACTCTTCCGGGTTACCTTGTAGGACACCCCGTTCCATCAGCGAGCCGAGATAGGTGGCTATTCGTTGGAATTCTTGGTCGAGCTCGTTGGGCGCTTGCTCGAGTGGTTGTTGGACGGCCCCGTCCGTTTCGTCGGGCGTATGCGGGTCCGAATAGGTTTCCTCGAGCTGTTCGTCGGGTGGGGTTTCCCGGTCGTTGCTCATAGAATTTTCCGGGTTGTCACTCATGCGTATTAACTCCGTGTGTTATGAGGTGTTGTTTCTGACTTATTGGGGCATTTTATGGCATATCTTTTTGTGTTTGCAACGGTTGGGAGAAATTAGGCACTACCCGAGCGGGGCGATATGTCCCGGATATCAGCCGGTACATCCTGGAACTTGTGTAGGTTGCGGGCGAGAAGAAACTCCCTGCCATTATTCATCAGATCCCAAGCCAATTCGGAGTAATCGACGGCACCGGTGCGGAAGGGGCATTTTGTCTAGGACATCAGCCGGTACCTCCCGAAACTTGTGCAGGTTTTGGACGAGAAGAGCTTCGAAATCATTCATCAGATCCCAAGCCAATTTGGAGTAATCGACGGCGCCATAATGAAACTTCTCCAAGTTGTCGGCGAAGAATATCTTACTTACCAGACTCCCGTCCATCATATCCTGAGCCAGTTCAGCGTGGTTGACGGCGCCATAATGAAACTTCTCCAGGTTACGGGCAACGACATCCTCCCTGCCCCTGTCCATCAGACGTCGGGCAACTTCAGCGTGGTTGACAGCGCCATATTGGAACTTGTCCAGGTTTTCGGCGAGGGTATGCTCCGTCAGGTTGCGGGCAAGTTGGAAGTGGTCGACAGCGCCATCATCAAACTTATCCAGGTTTCTAGCGAGAATTATCTCACCCTCGAAACCCCTGCTCATCAAACCGCGGGCCACTTGGGCGTGGTCGGAGTTTTCCAGCATCCTGCCAATATCCGCTTCCGTTTCCTCGTATTGGACCGGGCCCCGGTATCGGAGTGGTCGATCTCTCCCTTCTTCGTAGCCGGAATTTTGGGTTTCGCTGTCGTACTTAGGTCGGAAGTCGTGCTTACGTAAAAAGTAAACGTCCTGGGCGGTCAGTTCCTCTCCCTGGTGGACGCGGTTTTCGATGTCGGCAATCCTCCGCTTCAATTCCTCCTCGGCTTGGTCGCGTTCCTGGCCGGCGGGGTCGTATTCCTGGCCGCCGGGTTGGTCCTGGCCGCGCTCTTCCGGGTCACCTCGTAGGCCGACCCGTTCCATCAGCGAGCCGAGATAGGTGGTCACCCGTTGGTAGCGACTGTTGGGGATCGACTCGGGTGGTTGTTGGCCGGCTTCGTCCGTTTCGCCGGGCGTATGCGGGTCCGAATAGATACGGTTCTCGTACTCGGGCCTGGTATCCGTGGCCGACCACGGTACGACAACCTTGTGCTGGAACTTCTTGGAAGAGTGCTCGTCGAGGGGCCACTTGGGTGAGGTTTCCGGGTTGTCATCCATAAAATTTTCCTGGTTGTCACTATCGTTCTCGTCCTCGTCCCTGAGCTCCTTGGGAGAGCGCTCTACGATATACGCGGGCTGGAACTTCTCGAGATAGTTCTCATTGAACCCGTCGGGCCACTGGGGTGTGGTTTCCGGGTTGTTACCCATAGAATTTTCCTGGTGGTCACTCATAATATTGCCTCCGTGTGTTATGACTTCTCGGGGGTGTTTTGGATATAAATATGTGCCAATGCTTATTTGGCAACGAGGAACCCGGGTAACACCTCTAGTCCTCCGTCCTTATACATAAGTTTATGGCATACTTTTCTGTGTTGTCAAGGAATCGCAAAGCTTACCCGGGTCACTTACCCCCAGCCCACTCAGCCCCGATCAGCCGCTGGGATTCGCCAGCCAGGCGGCCGCAATCCTGCCAATGGACGGTCACGCCGGAGGCGCTGGTCAGATGTCCGGTAATCTGATCTCCGGGACTAGGATCGCAACAAGACGCCATCCGATAGTCGAGCCCTTCCATGCCGGCAATCACCACTCGGGCGCCTCCCTTACCAGGCTGCGGCGCACCCGATCCCGCCTTGGCCGGGGATGGTTTCCGGGGCGGATACACCAGGTTATACACCGTACCGGGGCGGAGGTAGCCGGCACCCACCGCCACGTAGAGATCATCCCTACCCGGGTAATTATAACGGCGGCACACGTCGTCCAGGCCGGCGGGCAGTTGGCCGTGGAACAGATCGAGTAGTTTCTGTTTGCCGATGTCTCGGTAGTGGCCGCGCTGTTGGCGCTTCAACCACCGCTGGATCCGGTTCCGGGCCTTCCGAGTGGCCACCATGTAGAGCCAGTCTGGTTTGGGCCGGGGCTGGGGGCCGGTGAGCACCTCCACCACATCCCCTTGGGAAAGACCGGAATCGAGTTTCCCGATCCGGCCGTTAATCTTGGCGCCGCGCGCCCGCAACCCCACTTGGCTGTGCACGGCGAAGGCGAAATCAAGCGAGGTAGCTGCTTCCGGCAGCCGATAGACGTCGCCGGCGGGAGAAAAGACGTATACCCAAATTTCCGGCGACGATCTGGCGATGGCGGCGGCCGGCTCCCCTCGCCGGTAGTGCTTACTGTCCTTATGTTGGTCGTAGTGGAAGTGGGCCGCCGCCCCGGATTCGGCCTGCCGCTGCATCCGGGGTGTCCGGATTTGGACTTCGACTGTTTTCTGGTGCCAGGCAAGCGAGGTGTGCAGCGAGCGGTACCCGTTGGGTTTGGGACGCTTGATGTAATCCTTCAACCGGTCCAAATCCGGCTGGAACGCCCCGTGCAGTACGTCTAACGCCCGGTAGCACTCCGCCTCGTCGGCGACGATCACCCGCAGCGCCAATAGATCGTGGACGTGGGATATGGTTCCCTTTTTATTCAGTTTTTTCCATAAGCTGTAAGGTTGTTTATGGCGGCCGCTGATGTCCCGGGTCTGGACACCCCCGTCCGCCAGCAATTGCTCGAATCTACCCTTCAGACGCAGCACTTCTTTCCCGCGTACGGCCTTGTTGCGGCGCAGGAGTTTGACCGCCATCTGATACTGTTGGGGCCGGGCTATCCGGAAGGCATCGTCCTCCAGCCGGTGCTTGCGCGATTGCATGTTCAGCCGGTTGGCCAGCGGCGCCTGTACACCCAGCACCATCCGGGCCAGGGCCGGATCTTCCGTCCGGGCCAGCCGGTCGCTGACCTCAGCCAGGTAAGTTTCCACCTCGGCCAGCGGGGCGGTGGCCAGCAAGTCCTGCATGTGCCCGGGACTGTTCGAATCGGGGTTATAACGGGACTCCCACTGGCGTAAACAGCTTTCTACGTCAGTTCCGTCACCCGGAGCTGGGGCCGGGTCCGCCCCTTGTAGGTGTTCATGTCCAACTCGAACCACGCCCCTACTGTATCATCTATGCTAGCCGCCCGGGCACCGAACCCGAAGGCAATGGCTTCATGGTCGGCCGATCCGTCGGTCAGCGTTAACTTCAGGTGATCGCCCGCCTTCCCCACCGGATCCGCCCGCCGGACTCCTAAATCAGGGGCGTAAAACAGCGGCCGGGGGTTTCCCTTGCCGAACGGGGCCAGCGACTGCAGAGCCTGATAGGTATCCTCACGCATGTCACCCAGGTGCTCCAGCGTCATGTCCGGCTCCGGAGTGGTGGCCAGATCACCAAATTGGTGCTGGGCGTAATATCGGTGCAACGCCTCCCGCAACGCCGGGATGTTGTCTTTGGGGAGGCGGCAACCGGCCGCCACCTGGTGGCCGCCATAGGTGTCCAGCACTGCATCGGCTGACCGAAGCGCCGCCACCATGCTGAACTCACCCAGGGAGCGAGCCGACCCTTTAGCCATGTCGGTTTGCTCCTGGAGAATAATGGTCGGCTTTTTGTACTGTTCCATGATTTTGGAAGCCACGATGCCGACGATACCGTGGTTCCAGTCCGGGTGCGAGAGCACCAGCACCGGATCGTCGGCGTATTCTTCGGCCTGTTGGCGGGCCAACTCGAGTATCTCGTCTTGCTGGATCCGCCGTTGACTATTCAATTCGTCCAGTTCGCGGGCTGCCGCCAGGGCCTCCGATTTGTCGGCCGTGGTGAGTACTTCCAAAGCCCGGAGGGCGTGTTCCAACCGGCCGGCCGCGTTCAGCCGGGGCCCCAGCACAAAACCGAAGTGGTAGGTATCGACCGCCTCCAGCGGGAGCCCGGCCACCTTGGCCAATGCCTGCAACCCCACCCGCGGGGTCCGGCGGAATACCTCCAACCCGTAACTGACTAATACCCGATTTTCATCTATTAAATCCACGACGTCGCAGACGGTGCCCAGCGCCACCAGATCCAACAGCCACTTTTCCCGGCCGGGCGGAAGTAATTGGTAGTCGTGTTGGAGCGCCCGGATCAGCTTAAAGGCCACCCCTACTCCGGCCAAGTCCGAGAAGGCATAGTCGCTATCCGGGCGTTTGGGGTTGACGATGGCCACTGCCGGCGGCAGATCCGCTGCTGAAGCGCCCGTTTCGTGATGATCGGTGACGATTACGTCCAATCCCGCCTCAGCCGCCCAGGCAAGCGGCTCATAGGAGACGCTGCCGCAATCAACGGTAATGATTAATCCGGCACCGGCCCCCTGCAACCGCTGCAAAGCCTTCGCGTTAATGCCGTACCCTTCCTGGAACCGATCGGGTATGTAACGCTCCACCCGGGCGCCCATGGCGGTTAAACCATCCAGCAGCAACGCGGCGGCGCTCAGCCCGTCGATGTCGTAGTCGCCGTAGACGGTAATGGTTTCCCCGGCGTCGATGGCGCGCTTGACGCGTTCGGTGGCCGCCCCGATATCGGGTAAGCGCTTGGGGTCATGGGGGTGTTGGTCATAACGGGGGCGTAAAAACCGTTCCCGTTCTGCTTTCTGAGTATAGCCCCGGTTCTTGAGTATGGTTTCCACCAATTCCGACATACCGGTTGCATTATACAATACTCGGAATGACAGAAGGGAGGCTCCTCCTTGCTACCTTGCAACTGACGCGCTTATCTTTTATGTATAATTCACGATCGTGAGTTTTGTATAAAAAATGCTTTTGGGGATCATGTCGGATTAATGGATTCCGGCTCGGGGGCCGGAATGACAAAAAGAGAGGAGGTTCTCCTTTTGCAAGGAACGTCCTTGCAATTTTGCGCCAAGTAGCGCTTTTGGTAGCGATTTTAATCTTGCAAGGACGTTCCTTGCAATTGCCGATCCGGGATCGTTTTCCTGTTGCAGAATTAGATTCCGAAACAAGTTCGGAATGACGGAGGGGAGTGTCACCCCTGAATTGTCATCCTGAACTTGTTTCAGGATCTGTTTCAGGACCCGTTTCAGAACTGGATTCCGAAACAAGTTCGGAATGACAAAGAGAGTTGAATTAGTTTCTGTTACATTAAGCCCACTTGTGGTGCCGCCCTGGACTACTTGTGGTGCTGGCTTTTGAGCACCATGCTCTGGAGCTCTTTAAACAGCGGGAACTGCTGGTTGACGCTGTAACGTTTGGTATTGGCCCGCTTGCGCGATTTCAAAAATCCGATCTCTTCCAGTTTCTGTAATTCCCGTTGGATGTTGCCGGCATCCTCTTTGATGAGTTTGGACATACCCCGGATGTGGGTTTGAAAATCCGGGTACTTGGAAAACAGAATGATGATTTTGCGGCGGGTTTTGGAAGTGATAAACACATCCAGCATAAATCTTTTGCTCCTAACTCAATTATCTACGTCCCCGGCTGCTTCTGGTGGTCCTAGTTGTTATTTCAACAACATACCTAGGTTTAGTCTACATACCTCACGCCGGCTTGTAAACCATGTGTACGGGTTCACCACATCACGTACACATTGGAGCTGGTTTGTTACTGATACTTTCATAGTACTCTTCGGGCGTTAACATGCCTAGAGCTTCGTGAG
>PXOU01000017.1 GCA_003022365.1 Candidatus Saccharibacteria bacterium QS_5_54_17 | reverse complement strand
CAAGCGGAAAAATGCAAACCCGCTCTGTCATTCCGAACCCCCTCTGTCATTCCGAGCCCCCTCCGTCATTCCGAACTTGTTTCGGAATCCAGTTCTGAAATAGATCCTGAAACAAGTTCAGGATGACAGGAAACGAGTCCGAGATGACGAGTGGGGTCTAAAACAGATCCTGAAATAAATTCAGGATGACAGGAACAAGAAGCAAGCAGTAAGGAGTAAGAAGCAAGTGGCAAATAAAAGAGCGTTATTCCTGTTTTCCCTCTCTGTCATTCCGGCCCCCGAGCCGGAATCCATTAAGCCGACATAATCCCGAAAAGCACTTTTTGTACAAAACTCACGATCGTGAATTATACATAAAAGATAAGCGCATCAGTTGCAAGGTAGCAAGGAGGGGCTTCCCTTCTGTCATTCCGAAGATGTCATCCTGGACCCCGCCCGCACTGAGCAAGGTCGAAGTGATCCGGGATCAGTTGCGGAATCAACTTTGAAATAGATCCTGAAACAAGCCTGCCTGCCGGCAGGCAGGTTCAGGATGACGGGTTTAGAGCCCGTTGTTTCTTACTCCCTGTCTACTGTCTCCCGCCTACTGTCTACTGTTTCCTGCTTGCGACAATTAATTGGCGTATCGGTGGTTATAAATGTAAGTGTAAGAACGAGGCGGCAAATCCGCTGCCTATGATAATTTATGAGCGCTTGCCGCCCCGTCTGTCCCCAGACTGGCGGCTATGCAACAAAACTGTTACGCGCCAGCTGGAGTCGCCCTCCAGCAAGCTGATGCCGCGGGGGCGTTGTCAGCTGCCCTACCCGTTTCCGGTAAGGCCGATCTGGACACCATCTCCGGATATCCACATCGGCCCTACCCCGGGTGGCAACCAAGGAAAGGAGGTAAACATCCATCCGCTCGCCGCAGATAGACGTGGTGTGAAGGAGCAGCTTTTAATAGTTTTGTTTTTGCCAGTGTGATGTGTGTTTTTACCGGGTAATTCCGGAGCTATTAAAAGCTTATTTTTAATCTAGCACGAGCAATTTGCTTGTGTCAATAGTTTTACACATATATTTTTGTAGTATTTTTTTGTACAATACAGGTGTAAGCTGAAATAGATTCAGGACAGGCTTTGACTCCGATTCAATTGTCATCCCGGACCCCGCCCGCACTGAGCAAGGTCGAAGTGATCCGGGATCAGTTCCCTGTTGCAGAATTGGATTCCGAAACTGATCCCGGATCGGGGTCCGGGATGACGTCTTCGGAATGACGGAGAGGGAAAACAGGAATAACTCTCTTTTATTTCCACTTACTTCTTACTTCTTGCTGCTTAATCCTTCTTCCCCGTTCCCTGTCTACCGTCTCCTCCCCATCCCGCCTCGACTTTCTTATGGTGCATCGGGTATACTCGAGGCTATGAAACAGCTCCTGAAACGGCTCCGGAGCAACAAAACCGTGATGCTGCTGGTGGTCGTGGGAATCCTGCTCATATTGGCGGGGACCGGCTGGATGTGGCAGCAGCATATGGCCAGCGACGGGCGCCGTGAATGCCCCGACCGGTGGTACGCCAACCGCATGCCCCAAGCTACCCCTGAAGGCGAGCAACCAGAAACCGGCACCCAGCGGCAGTACTTTGTCATCGACGGTGAGCGGGTGGAGTACCAGGACATGGACGTGGAATGGGTGAAAAACAACTGTTCCGTCGACCAACCAACCCCGGTGTACTAGCCAGTCCACCACTCCTTTTTTCGCCCACTACCCGAAACGGATCCTGAAACAAGCCTGCCTGCCGGCAGGCAGGTTCAGAATGACAAGAAACGGGTGTCCGGTATGAAAAAAGCGGATTTACCAGACTCTTACTTCCTACTTCTTACTTCCTGTCCTCCCGGATTCCGATCCGGGATCGTTTCCTTATTGCAGAACTGGATTCCGAAACAAGTTCGGAATGACGGAGAGGGCTCGGAATGACAGGGGGGTTGTGTTTTTCCGCTTACTCCTTACTTCCTGCTGCTTGCTTCTTTAGTTATCTCGTAATCCGACCGCCTGCTGGACCTGGTGCAATCGCTGCCGGGCCGTCTCATCGGCGGCTGCTTCACTGTCGGCCAATACGTTCTTGATGGTCTCATCGTCGGTCTGTTCCAAGCGGCTTTGGAAATCCGCCAAGAAGTCGGCCACTTTTTCGCCCACCGCTTGCTTGAGCGGACCGTACTGGGTAGCGCCTTTGAACTCCTCCGGATCGCCGCCGAACAACCAGAGTAAGTCCAACAAATTACTGATGCCGGGGCGTCGGGAGTAGTCATAGCCTATCTCACCCAGACTGTCGGTGGTGGCACCGGTGATCTTCTTCCGGGCGGTTTCCGGCGGATCGCTCAGGAAAATCACTCCTTTGCCGGTCTCATCACTTTTGTCCATCTTCCGGGTGGGGTCTATCAAATTCCGGATGCGGAGGCCCTGCTCGGTACCAAAGAACTGATGCTGTTCTTTGACCGGCTTGGGCAAGGTAAACAGCTGGCCGAATTGGTTATTCATCCGATCGGCAATATCACGGGTGAATTCCAAGTGCTGGGTTTGATCATCCCCGACCGGTACATATTCCGCCCCGTAGAGCAGGATGTCGGCTGCCATCAGGATGGGGTAGGCAAATAGGCCGACCGAGGCGTTGTCGCCCCCGGTTTTTTGGGACTTATCTTTAAACTGGGTCATCCGGCTCATTTCCCCGAAGTAGGTAAAGCAGCTTAAAATCCAGGTCAGCTCACTGTGGGCGGGGACGCGGCTCTGGCGATAGACATGCACATCGCCGTGATCCATCGGCAGCCCGGCGGCCGCGTACATCCGCACGGTGGCCAGCGTCTGCCCGTATAAGCTGTCGTGATCGATGGGCGTGGTGAAACTGTGCAAATCCGGCACGAAGAAATTGAACTGATAGTCTCCGGCCTGTTTGCCGGCCATATCCACCATGGGAAGCATGGCACCGGCGTAATTGCCCAAGTGCAGATCGTTATTGGCTCTGATGCCGGTTAAAATGACGGGTTTAGTCATCATCCCCTTTCCGTGGTTGATCCAGCGCGGCCGGTTCCACCACCCGTTCGGTGTCGGCGATACGGACCACGTCTTTGTCTATTTTACCCAGCTCCTTGTGGGCGGTGTTAAAGTGATTAACCGTGGTGCCCAGGCTTTTGCCCAGCTTCTGCATAAGCTCCTCGTGGGTGGCGATGTGCCGATGCAGCTCCCCTACGCGCTTTTGGATTTCCCGCACGTTTTCTTCGATCTCCAAGCTGCGCAGCCCCTGGATGACCGTCTGCAGATAGGCCATGAACGACGTCGGGGAGACGATAATGACCCGCTTTTCCTGGAAGGCGTATTCGATCAAATCCCGGGCGGTGGTATTGCTGGAACCCACGTTATTGATGAGCAGATCGTAATAGACTCCTTCGGAGGGGATGAACATAAAGGCGAATTCCATGGTGCCCAGATCCGGCTGGATGTATTTGGCCGTCTCATCAATGCGGTTTTTCAGATCCGTTTTGAATTCTTTCTGTAAAGCCTCGCGCTTGGCGTCATCGTGCTCCTGGACTAAGCGGTTATAATTTTCCAAACTAAATTTGGAGTCGACGGGCAGCGTTTTGCCTTCTTCCAGGAAAACGGCCGCGTCGGGGACCAGTTTATTCTCCTGTTTGTCCTCCCCCAGGGTATACTGCAACCGGAACCGTTCCGGGGGCAGCACGTTCTTTAAAACCGTTTCCAGATAATACTCGCCCAGTACGCCGCGCTGTTTGGGGTTTTTGAGGATGTCCTCCAAACTCTGAAGTTGGTCGGTCACCCCGACTACTTGCTGATTGGTTTCATGCAGCTTGCCCAAGCGATCCCGGACGTCGCTGATGACGCTCTGGGCGTCTGTCATCTGTTTCTGGATGGCCTCCTGCATCGACGTCTGATTCGATTGGTTCGATTGCAGCTGATCGTTCAGCCGGGTTTGGAGCTGACTCATCTGCTCCTGGAGTAAGCGCAAGCTTTCATTGTCCGAGCTTGAGGTTCTCCGGATTCCGAATATTGCTATCAATACCCCGACGATGATGCCCGCCCCCAGCAGGATCAGGTATTCGATCGGCATGGATTATACTCCCGTTTGACTTTTTCCAGCGTAACATACACATCCGGCGCTGGCAGGCGCCCGTAGAACGGGAAGTAAGCAGTAAGTGGAAATAAAAGAGTGCTATTCCTGCCTACCCTCTTTGTCATTCCGAGCTTCCTCCGTCATTCCGAACTTGTTTCGGAATCCGGTCCTAAAATAGATCCTGAAACAAGTTCAGGATGACAGTTTAGAATGACACCCCTATTTGTCACTGCGAATTTAGTTCGGAATCGTTTCTGCAACAGATCCTGGAATAGATCCTGAAATAAATTCAGGATGACAAGAGAGGAAGATCCTGAAACAAGTTCAGGATGACAAATAAGGTTTGCATGTTTCCACTTGCTTCCTAACTTCCTGTTTCCTGTTACCTGACCGGCCACTCAAGAAGTGGTGTCCTACTCCAGGTCCAGATCGGCCGCGTCCAGGGTGATATTATCGCCCGGCTGCAAGTCGCCGCTTAGCAATTGCTTGGATACCACATTTTCCACCGTGCGCTGCATAACCCGGCGCATGGGACGAGCGCCCAGCCGCGGATCGTAGCCGGCGTCCACGATAGCCCGGGCGGCGGCCTCGGTCAGCGTCACGCCGACTTGCCGGTCGGCCAGGTTCTGATTGACATCCCCCACCAGCCTATCCACTACCCCCAGCAATTCGTCCTTGGTCAGCGGCCGGAACAGCACCACTTCGTCGAAGCGGTTGATCAGCTCGGGTTTGAACTGTTGGTCACTGATCAGCTGGTCGATAAATTCCTGGCTGAAGTCTCCCAGATCATACCCTTCCTCGATGAAGGACCGGATGGTATCCGCGCCGGCGTTGGAGGTGGTGATGACGATGGCGTCCCGAAAGGATACGGTCTTGCCGTTGACATCGGTCAACTGGCCTTCGTCCAACATTTGTAGAAGTAAATTCAACACATCATCAGAAGCTTTCTCAACTTCGTCCAGTAATACCACGCTGAATGGCTGCATACGTATGGCGGTCAGCAAGCCGGGTTCTTGCCCGGCAGGTGCCAATAGCCGCTGGGTGCTCTCGGGTTGATTGTACTCGCTCATGTCCACCCGGATCATGCGGTCCTCACCGCCGAAATACAGGGCCGCCAAGGACTTGCTTAATTCGGTTTTGCCAACTCCGGTCGGCCCCAGGAACAGGAAACTGCCGACCGGCCGCTCCTGATCACGCACCCCGGCCCGGGCCCGCCGAAGCGCGTCGGAAACCACTTGGACGGCCGACGATTGGTTGACCATACGTTGGCGCAGGTGATCTTCCAGATTTAATAATACGTCCTGTTCGTCGTCGGTGGCCGCGGTCACTTTGGCTCCGGTCATGGATTCAACCGTCTGCTGCACCGTCTCCGGCAACACCCACCCCATGGTGGCCTGGGGCGCGGCGCTATGGAGTAATGAAATAGCTTTGCCGGGGAACGCCTGATCCGGCAGGTAGCGTTCGGCCAGGGTATAGGCTTCGATAATGGCCGGATAGCTGATATTGACGCCCTTGTCAGCTTCCACGGCCAGCGCCTGGTCTTCTAAAACCCGGAGGGTGAGGGCGCGGTCTGGTTCCCGGACGGGCAGCTGCTGTATATGAGTGGCAATATCCGGTGCCACCGTAGTCAACTGTTGCCAATCCTCAGGCCGCAGCGCCAGAAGCACCCGAGCCGCATTGTTGGCAACTACTTGGCTTAAGATATTGGTCATATCTTTGGCACCGGAATCCTGGGTCAGAAAACTTCGGGCGTCGTCGAAAAACAGGATGATATTGCCCGCTTGGCGCGCCTCGCCGATGATCTTAAGTAGCAGTTGCTCCAAATTACCACTCCGGTTGGCTTCCGAGACGATGGCGGTGGAGTCCAGTGAAAACACCTTGTGCCAACGCAACGCGTGATTGCGGGGGTCCAGCATCCGCTCGGCCAGCGCATAAACCAGTGAGGTCTTGCCGGCTCCCGTTTTGCCGATAAGGGCGAGGGAATTTTGTGACTTTTGGGCCATGGTTTCCAGCATCCAGTCCAAGTCTTGGGCGTGGGTTTGGAGATAGACGTGTTGGTAAGCCCCGCGCTCGACATCGGTACTGATGTCGTGGCCGAACCGGTTAAGCAGCGGCGTATACCCGGCTGCCCAATCCCGAGCAAAGCCGCCGAACGATCTACTTTGTTCTAATTTTTGCAATATTACATCTGTCCTGTGCTGCCAATCAAATACATTAATCACATCCTGGGTCTGGAGTTTTTGTTGCCTGAGCCACTGCTGGCTATCTTCCCCCGAGACGATAAGCGCCGTCACCATCGCGCCGGTGGTGATGGATTCGGCGCCCGCATCCCGGCTTAAGCGATAGGCGTGCTGCCATAGTTCTGACAAGTCTTCCGCCGATTGGCTCATCCGCGGCGCAATTTCATCAAAGCCCAGCAAAAGGCGGTTGACGATAAACTGAGCCGGCCAGGTCATTGCCAGCTTATCCCAGAGCTGGGCCGGGGTTTCAACCTTATAAGCTCCCCGCAAAAGCCGGAAGTCGGCTTGGGTGTTGGGGTCGATGGTTTCCCCCTCCAGTGGGGCGCTTGCGGGTATGGTGCGCAGATACAGCCGCCACCACAGCAGCAATTGGAGTAGCAATATAGTCATAGCACCGATGAGGTAGGTAATGCTGACGTGCCACCCGGCGAACCAGGAAACGGAGGCGGCCGCTATTCCCAGCACCAGCAGTCCGCGCCATATCCAGATCCGCTTCCCTTCCAGCAGGTGGCGATACCGGGCGGCGCGCATCCGGAACGCCCGGGCATCCAGAGACGTTACATCCATAGCCGCACCCCCGCTATGATTACCCCGCCGACGACTGCCACCGGCACCAGTGGCCACAGCAGCAACAGAATTCCCCCGGCAAGGGCCGTAATGGTCAGGATGATAGCGGCGGTAACCAGTGCCGCGATCCGGACGAAGGCACCGATGAACCGGGAAACCTGGTTGCCGACCCACCACTGCAGCCGTACCTGTAACGGCGTATTGGGACCGGCCACATTAACGGTCCGTTTCCAGGGAGCCAGTAGTGTCCGGACCAGGATGGGGACGGAAAAATTATGCACCGTGCTACTCAAAAACCCCAGCAAGGCGCGCCCGGCGGCCTGCCAGCCATACCGATACCACCACTGCCACAGCGTCAGGATCAACATACCGATATTCTAGCACAGCAAGCAGGGAGTGGACGGTAGTCAGCAGACAGTAGACGGGGAACAGGGAACAGGGAGCAAGTAGCAAGTGGAAACATGCAAACCTTATTTGTCATTCTGAACTTGGTTCAGAATCCTTTAACCCGATGTGAGTCTGCAATAGATCCTGAAACAAGTTCAGGATGACAGGTTCAGGAGGATACTTCTTTTTCCTCACCCTCTTTGTCATTCCGGACCCCGATCCGGAATCTATTAACCCGATGTGAGTCAGAAATAGATCCTGAAATAAATTCAGGATGACAATCATTGCAAGGACGTTCCTTGCAAGATTAAAAATCGCTACCAAAAGCGCTAATTGGCGCAAAATTGCAAGGACGGTCCTTGCAAAAAAAGAGCTTCCTCTCTTTTGTCATTCCGGACCCCGCTCGCACTGAGCAAAGTCGAAGTGATCCGGAATCCATCAAGCCGACATGACCCTGAGACTGATCCTGAAACAAGCCTGCCTGTCGGCAGACAGGTTCAGGATGACAGGTTTAGAGCCTGTTGCTTCTCACTCCCTGTCTGCTGTCTGTTTTTACTTGCTTCTTACTTCTTACTGCTTGCTTCCTATTCCCGCTGCCGGGCCAAACCCCTAAACCACAAGGGTTCAGAGTAAGAGACCCTTCCCTGCTAGCGCTTCAGCGGCACGAACACGAAGCCGGGATATTCCCGGGTATCTATCTCCCCGGTTGCCGACTTTTCTACACACATCAGCGAATTCCCCACCGAGATGACCATACGGCCGCCTGGTGCGATTTGGTCTACCAGTTCCCCGGGTATTGTCTCGGCCGAGGCGGAAACCAAAATTTTATCGAAAGGAGCTTTACGGAGTAACCCGAAGCTGTCGCCGGCGCTGGTGATTTCGGCGTTGGCAAAGTTATACGCGTCCAGGTTCCGGCGGCCGAATTCGACCAATCCATCCACCCGTTCCACGCCGTACACATAGCCTGCTTCTCCCACCACATGCGCCAATAAGGCCGTCGTCCACCCGGAACCGGACCCCACATCCAATATGCGGTCGCCGGCTTGGGGCTGTAACATCTCAAGCGTAAAAGCGACGGTCGATGGCTGGGAGTTGGTCTGTCCTTGGCCGATAGGTAACGGGCGGTCCCGCCCGGCCAAAGGTATTTGATCCTGGGGTAAAAAGTCCGTCCGGTCGACGTCGCGGAAGGCCGAGATCAGCTCCGGCGTCCGCAAGGCGCCGTTGGCTTGCATGCTTTCGACTAAATGCTCCATGACATCCTCCCTCTCCTCTCTGATTATAAAAATAAACGCCGAGCGAAGGAATACGGCCAACACAACCGCCCCACACAAGCTCTAACCTCTGCTAACGATCGTCACCAGAGGTTATAGGTCCGGGCCTCATTGCAAGGACCGTCCTTGTTATCCCTCTTGTTATCCCTCTAGGGGAGGTTTGGGCTGTAACGGGTAAAATCTTTTATTCACAGTTCACGATCGTGAACTGTGAATAAAATATGTACGCCCGCTTCCTACATTCGACTTTCGATCCGAACACCCGCCTTGGTTAACTCTTCCGAGAATACCTCGTTGGGCGTGGCGTAGTCCAGGCATTTCCTGGGCCGGTTGTTAATCTCTTCGACGATATCGTCCAGTTCGTCCTGGGTCAGAGTGCTAAAGTCCGTTCGTTTTGGCAGATAGCGCCTGAGCAGGCCGTTATGGTATTCGTTGCTGCCCCGCTGCCAGGAGGAATAGGGATCGGCAAAATAGACGTTCGTACCAAGATCGGTGGTCAGTTGCTCGTGTAGGGAGTGCTCCTTGCCGTTATCCAAGGTAGTGGAGCGGCGGGCCGGGGCCGGCACACGTTCGAATATAGCCAGCTGGGCGGAGAGGGTTTCCGCCGAGGCAATCCGATTAACTTTACGGGCAAACGTCTTACGGCTCTTTCTTTCTACCTCGGTGTGAATACCATCTTTGTGGACGCGCCGGCCTTCGATACTGTCGCCCTCGAAATGCCCGAACTCCGCCCGCTCTGCAACCGTCACCGGCCGCTGGTGAATGGATACCCGGTTTGGGATACAGCTGCGAGAGGCCTTGCGACCGTGCTGCTTGCACCGCCTCTTCTGCTTCCGGGGCAGATACTCCCACAGTTGCAATTCCCGGTTCTCCTCGGCATAGATGAACCGGTAGATGGTTTCGTGGTTGATATGCCGGGTCTTCTCGCCGGGGTAGTCCCGCTTCAGGCGGCCGCTGATCTGCTCTGGACTCCACCCATCCCCCAATCTGGCGTGGACGTAGGCGTAGAGCCAGTCGTTCTTCAGTGGCGGTCGAACATAGCTTTTGGCCTTTCGCAGGTTGCTTAGACGTTGCGCTCTGATCCCGGCGTATTCGCCGCCGGCTTTACCTCCTTTCTTGAATTCATCGCTAATAGTTGAGACTGAACGCCCGAGCCGTCTGGCCATCTCTCTCATAGAGATGCCCTGAGCCTGCCAACGAGCGAGATTGTCTCTGTCGTGGGTGGTGAGTTTGGTGTGATGTTGCTTCATGATCCGAGTCTACCCTTTCCGGCAGGGTGTTCGGATCACAAATAGAACTTAGACTTTTTCGTTGCAGAATTAGATTCTGAAACAAGTTCGGAATGACAGAGAGAATTTGCATTTTCCCACTTGCTCCTTGTCCCCCATTCCCTGTCTACTGTCTGCCGTCTACCGCCTACTGTTACCTGCTACTTGCTCCTTGCTTCCCGTTCCCCACTTGTTCCTTGCTTCCTGCTACTTGCTCCCTGTTACCTGTTCCCTGTTACCTGTTCCCTGTTACCTGTTCCCTGTTCCTTGTTTTCTTGCTTGCTTCTTACTGCTTACTGCTTGCTGCTTCCTATTCAGCGCCCGAGTACGTTCTCGACTTTCTGGGCAAGTTGCCGGTATTCCCACCACTGGCCGCCGGAGGAATATATGGCCAGCACGTAATTACGCCCCGGACCCTCTACGACCCCTACGTCATGGAGGTATCCCTGGAAAAACCCGACCTTATTGGCGACCGTGCCCGAGGAGCCGGCCGGTATGCCGCTGCGGAAGATTTGACTACGTAAGCGGTCCAGTAATTGGCGGGTATGCTTCCCGTTCAATAATGCTCCGGCCCGCAGCCGCCGCATGAACCTGGCCGCATCCGAAGCGGTGGTGTATTTATTCACCCGGTCCGAGCGGTGATTGTTCAGGGTGGTCGCGCCGAATCCGGCTTCGTTCAGCAAAGAATCGACCCGTTTCCAGCCGACCGCCCTGCCTAAGGCGTGGGCGCATGGGTTGGTAGAGTACAGGATCATCTTCCTCAGGCAGAAACGGACGGTGCCTTCTTCCGTGTCTTTGTCCATGGCAAGATTGCCGTTCTCGATTTCTTTATAGGCCGCGTAGGCTAAATACATTTTGTAGGTGCTGGCGGCTACGAAGCGTTTATCGGCGTTGTAGGTGGCGTGGATATCCCCGTTCAATGTCCGTAACTCCAGGCCGTACTCCCCGCCATGAGAAGCCGCGAAATTCACCAGCAGCGCCCGCAATCCGTCACTTGTGGCCGTGTAGGTACGGGTGGTCTGAGTGCCGGGTTTGATTTTGCGCACTCGCAACCCGGCGCTGGTTTTTCCTTCCTTAAGCCCAGTTGCGACCGCTTCCACGGTTTTGGACAGCTTGACTTCCTTCCCCGGTTCCCCTTCTTCACGCCGGGTGACTTGGCCGTCTTCCAATATGCGGCGGCCGGGTGTCGGGTCGGTATTGATGTCTTTTTTGGCTATTTTTTTGATAAATTGGTGGATCGGCTTCCGGTTAATGGCTAACTGGGGCGCTTTTTCTTTTTTGGAGACCATAATTGAGGCGGCCAGTTTTGAGGTGGGTATCGGATACCTTTCCCCCGCGTGTGTTAACGCGAATCCCCTGTTAAGCCATTGCTGCGCCTCGGCCCGCAGCGGTTCCAGCCCCGCTGCCCTGACGCCGGGTTTTCGCTGCTGGGCCGCCACGGGCACCTGTTTATCCAGCGCCGCGGCCGCCCGGCGCATGTCGCGCTTCAGCGCCTCCTTATCTATCCGCCAGGTGGTCTCTCCTGGTCGTATATGCACGTTGCCTTGTTTTACCTCTAACCCGGCATCCACCGGTTTTTTGTGGTATCGGGCTAACTCCGAGTTATAAAATTCCTGGAACGTCTTATCATCGACATTGACCACCAAAGCAGCTGAACGCGGACGCCAGAATTTCCAAGGCCGCAGATTACTTTTTGCCTGCTGCTGAGCAGATAACAACTTATCGACCGTCGCCTCCACTTCAACCCGGAAGCCTGCGTTCTTAAGTGTGGTTTGATGGGTTTCCTCCCCTATGACCAGGGTCATCTGATGATCTGATAATTGCTGGGAGTCCAGCTTGGAAATCGCCCGGGAGGAGTCATCCACGCCCAGATGTGTTCCATTAACGCTCGCCATCGGCGCCAACCGCCCCGACGGGTAGGCCCACATCGCCACCACGCTCAGCGACCAGACCGCTCCGGCGATCAATATGGTAATACCGATACCTACCACCCAGGTGAGCGACGGCGTCCAGGAGTGGGAGGCAAAATGGGAGGCAAAACGGAGCGCATGTACACGCATGGTTCGATGTTTATATTTTTATAATGATGACTGTGACTGACTATAGCACGGACGAAAGAGGGTAGGCAGTAGGCAGTAGGCAGCAGACGGGGAGCAAGAAGCAACAGGCTCTAAACCTGTCATTCCTGAAACAAGTTCAGGACAGGCTCTGAATTTATTTCAGGATCATGTCGTTTGCAAGGAACGTCCTTGCAATATTAAAATCGCTACCAAAAGCGCTACTTGACGCAAAATTGCAAGGACGTTCCTTGCAATTGCGCTGTCTTCCGCTTACTTCTTGCTCCTTACTTCCTACATCTTACACCTCAATCGGCCGGCCGTTTTTGACTGGCAGGAAGTCGATACCGTATTGCCCCAGAAAATCCTGGGCCCCGTTATACAACGCCTGCCGCGCTTCATCACGTAAGTGCCAGTCGTGGATGGGGATGATCTTTTCCGGCCGGAGCTGGAGTGCTAAATCAAGCGCTTCACGTAGCGAGCCCCACGGCCCCTGCATGGGTAAAGCTAATACCGGCGCGGATTGTGAAATTTGCAAGGAATCTCCCGGATGCGTCAATCGATCGAATACGGTAAAACTCCAGTTGTCAGGCACCGGCGTCCGCCACGGCAGCGGCTGATGCCTGGCTTCCCGGCAGGCGATGCCCTCGGGCGCTTGGGTGGTTGCCTGGATGTTTTCGGCTTCCAGTTGCTCCACCACTTCCGGGTTGGAGACGATCGACACCTCCGGCGATCGCTGTCTGATCGACTTTAATAAGTCCACGTTGCAGTGGTCGAAATGTCCGTGGGTAATGAGTATCGCCTCCAGTTCCCCAAGCGCATCGACGTCCAGCATGCCGTATGCGCGGCTGTAATCTCCCGGATCAAACAATACCGCCCGGGAGTTTTTTTCGACCAGAAGACAGGAATGGACATACTTGGTAATGCGCACCGAAAGCCTCACCGATCAGCGATTACGGGTGATTATATTAACCGATTCGCCATCTTGTCACTGCTGAACCTGTCATCCTGAATTTATTTCAGGATCATCCCACCTGAAATGTCATCCTGAACCTGCCTGCCGGTAGGCAGGCTTGTTTCAGGATCTGTTCCAGGATCTGTTTCAAAACCATATCGGGTTAATGGATTCCGGCTCGGGGGCCGGAATGACAGAGAGGGTAGCCTCGTAATAACGAACTTTCTCTTGTCATCCTGAACTTGTTTCAGGATCTATTCCAAAATTGGATTCCGAAACAAGTTCGGAATGACAAAAAGAGAGTATATTCCTTAACGCCTGAACCGACCCGCCTACGGCGGATAGCCGGTTCAAATGTCAGCTGCCGCTGATTCAGGAAGTTCACGACCACCTGTCGGCAGTCGTAAACTTCCTGGTCGGGGATGCCGGATTTGAACCGGCGACCTCATCGTCCCGAACGATGCGCGCTACCTGGCTGCGCCAATCCCCGCCCAGAGCCTCACCTCTATTGCCCCGGTGCCCAGGCATTATAATAGGTACCGAATGCTGAAAACAAACCGCTGTCCACAAAGCCCGGAGCACCCGTGTTGCACCAATTTTGTGCTCGAAAAACAGCTATTATTTTGTCGTAATTGGCACTACACTACCCACCAAATGCTATTGTTTATTACCCTTCTTGTTGGGATTTTTTATATAGTTCCCCTTATAGTGCTTTCGTAAGAACTTGGGCCATTCCTCACGCAGCCATTCCTGCTGTCTATCATACAGTTCTTCCAAGTCGCGTTCGGCGAACTCCCGACGTATCACGCCGCCGGCGTGCGGATAGGTATGTTGTTGCGCTCCTCCGGAATGGAATCCGTGGGCGTAGTGGCACATCTCATGGACGATCACCGAACGAACGATCTCGACTGGAATCTGGGGATATTGAAACCATCCGGTCACCCGGATGATGGTTTGTTCCGGGTCTTGGGGGTCAGTACTGATGGAGCCAAGCCGACGGTAGGCCCGGCGCCCGAACATGATGCGCACCGGATTCCGCTCTTGGACATCAGGGAAATGCAGCCGCCATATCTCCCCCAATTGCTGCTGGAGCCAGGCTTGATCGCGCATACCTAAGTAGTATATAGCGTCAATGCAACGGATGTACACGCGTTTGCGGGAGGATCCTGAAACAAGCCTGCCTGCCGGCAGGCAGGTTCAGGATGACAGGAACAGGAAGTAAGGAGTAAGGATCAAGAAGCAAGTGGAAAATGCAAATCCTCTTTGTAATTCCGAACTTGTTTCGGAATCGGCTATGAAATAGATTCTGAAATAATCCGTCTTTTGAGAATTAGCTTGAAAAACTGCCGGGAGGAGGGTCTTGAGAATTGTTGATGATTGCGCCATTGCGCCAATTGCGCAATCAATCTATCTCTCACCTCCTCCCGGAGCTCTCTGCTAGTGCTTGTCTTCCTCGCTTGAGGGTGCGAGGATAAGTGAGCAACCGCAGCTAGGACATGATACAGTCCCAGCGTCCACCAACGGCCACGTAACGTCGCCGTAATCGCCGGGGAAATTCCGGCGGTGCTCAGCGCGCTCGCGCTGGCTCAGCGGCGTCACTCGACGACGTGGGTCCGCAATCGGCTTCCATCCGTTCCCGCTCCACTGCTCGAAGCGGTAGTGGACGCGGACAAAGCCGCCTGACAAATCGTCACCCAATGGGTCGTCAATTTTGGAGGGCGGGTACTTCTCACTTAACTCTCCAGGGCTCGTGCCGACCCAAATCACCTCTTCGATGCTGTGTCCGTCAACGAACCCAACCTTTGTCGTCTCGATGACCCGGAAGATGGCAGTGTCGGTCATTTTTACCTGCTCCTTACCCTATCCACGGGGATAGGCTCGCTTACAACCAGGAATAGCGCATACTGTTCGGCCAATACACCTATTCCTGGTTGTAAGCATCCATAGCACCAACAGAGAACTATTAACGTACTTTGAGAAGTTCAGACCCCTCAAATTAACGTTATGATACCATTGATAGTATTAAACGTCAATAGTATTGTGGAAGCACTCGGGGGGGGGTCCTGAAAGAGATCCTGAAACAAGTTCAGGATTACAGGTTAAGGTGGGAAGATTCTGAACCAAGCCTGCCTGCCGGCAGGCAGGTTCAGGATGACAAATAAGGTTTGCATGTCTCCACTTGCTTTTTAACTTCCTGCTTCCTGTTACCTGTTTTTACTTACTTCTTACTTCTTGCTCCCTGCTACTTGCTCCTTGCTCCCTGCTACTGCTACATCTGCTCCTGGGGTTGGATGCCTAAGATAGCAAAATAAAATTCCATGACGGCGGTGAATCGCTGCAAGAACAGCAGTTTTTGGGCGGCTTCTTCTGCCGGGGAGTCCAGGACCGGCACGGTTTCGTACCAGTCGTGGAACAACTTGGCCAATTCATGTCCGTAAAAGGTCAGGTGATGTACTTCATAACTGTGTTCGATTTGGTGCAGCAATTCGGGCAGGCGGCTTAATTTCTGGACGATGGCCCGTTCGCCCGGGTTCAAGGCCGTCAGCTCGCCCGCGGCGACAATGCCGCGTTCAGCTGCCTGGCGTTGGATGGCCCGGGCACGGACATAGGCGTACATGACGTACCAATAGGGGTTTTTCCGGCTTTCTTCTTCGGCCAAATCCAGATCGAAGTCCATGTGGGTGTCGTTGCTGCGGGTAAGCATGAACCACCGGGCCACGTCAGCTCCCACCCGGTCTATCAGCTCCTCCACGGTCACGTAGGTACCCGCCCGTTTACTGAGCTTAACTTCCTCTCCCTCTTTGATAAGCCGAACCCATTGGATGATGACAAACTCCAGTTGCTTCTGGGGAAACAGATGATTAGCCACCAACCGCAAGGAGGGGACTTGCCCGGCGTGGTCAGCTCCCCAAATTTTGATAGCTCGGTCAAAGCCCCGATTCCGGAAAATATCGTAGTGGTAGGCAATATCGTTGGCCAAATAGGTCCGGTCTCCATTGGATTTCATTAACACCCGATCGCGCTCATCCGCCTCCAGCATGCTCAGCCGCAACCAGGTTGCCCCATCCTGCTGGTAAATTAGCTCCTGGCCAAATTCCGTGATGGCCAAATCGTACTCCTCCTCCAGCTGGCTTTCATTGGTATAGGCAAGGGTTTGGCCGCCTCCGTTATGCTGGTTGCCGCCGGATGGGATGCCCATTTTGTCTAATGCCGGGGATATATACTTTTCAAAAACGTGGCTGGTCAGCAGACTGCCCCAATCAACACGTTCGCCCGGCTCTTGCCCCGCTTGCCATTGCCCGTAATGCTCGGCCAGCTCTTTGACGTACTCACCCCGGTATTGGGGTTCCTCCTCGACTTCACCGGCATAATGCTGAACTGACCGGATTAATGTATCTATCTGGGTACCGGCGTCGTTAAAGTAGTACTCCCGGATGACGTGATGCCCCCGGGTCTCCAGCACGTTGCTTAAGACGTCGCCGACGAAGCCGCCCCGGGCGTTGCCCAAGGTCAGGGGTCCGGTGGGATTGGCCGAGATAAATTCCACCTGTACTTTGTCTTTGGTTTTCGGTTGCGGTCGGGTGAAGACTGGCAACTGTTCCGTCACCGACAGCCAGTATTGGTCGGTGAAGGTGATATTGATGAATCCCGGCCCGGCGGCTTCGGCGACGTGTATATCATCCGATTGTGTCAGTTGGGCGGCTACCTCCCCTGCTATCTCCCGCGGCGGTTGCGACAACTGGTCCTTCAGCTGCATGGCGACATTGCTGGCAAAATCGCCGAACTGGGGATCCGCCCGAGTCACTTCGGCGGCGGGAGACATATTCAGTGCCCGGGCGCAGGCATCGGTTACCAGCTGAGCGGCATACTGCTGGGGCGTTTGGGCGTCTGTGGTCTGCTTGTCACTCGGCATCGGGATTCATTATACCTTACTGGGTAAGCAGGGTTGTAGGGGCTCGTATAGTCTCCGGTAGCGGGAATAGGAAGCAAGCAGTAAGAAGTAAGAAGTAAGTGGGAATAAAAGTGTGTTATTCCTGCCTCCTCTCTTTGTCATTCCGAACTTGTTTCGGAATCTCATTCTGCAACAGGGAAACGATCCCGGACCCCGATCCGAGATCAATTTTCGGAGGTCACTGCCAATTTAGTTCGGAACCAGCTCTGAAACGGATCCTGCCACAGATCCTGAAACAAGTTCAGGATGACATCTTCAGGATGACAGTTTCAGAGCCTATTGCTTCTCACTCCCTGTCTGCCGTCACTGTCTACTAACTGCCTCCCCTACAGTAAACAGCAAGGAGCTGTTCAGTAAGTTTCTGTCACATTAAGGGGGCTGGCCCAACTCGGCCGGCTGTTGCCTCGAGTTTTTGCTTGGTGAGTTTTTCATTTCGAAGTTTTTCCGGGAGTAGGGTATTCTGGACATATGCGGACCATTGCCAAAAACAAACGAGCCAGCTTTGATTTTGACATTACCGAAACCATGGTGGCCGGGTTAGTCTTGAGCGGCAGCGAGGTCAAAAGCGTCAAACAAGGGCACATCAGCCTCAAAGGGAGTTACGTGCGGTTTCAAAGCGGCGAACCAATGCTTTCCAAAGCCCGGATTTCCCCATATAAACCGGCTCACATTCAGCATGATCCGCTTGGAGACCGCAAACTACTGCTGCACAAGTCGGAAGTGGCGCGGTTGGCGGCCGCCCGGCAAAACGGGCGGCACATTTTGCCATTGCGGGCCGGCACGGAACGTGGATTGATCAAGCTGGAGATCGGCATCGGCGCCTCGCGCAAAAAACACGACAAACGCCAGCATATCAAGCAGCGGGAAATGGAACGGGAAATCGCCCGGAAAATGAAACGATGAAACCCGGCAATCAATCCCGCATACATCCCGCCGACACCCGCCCGCCAGCTTGCCGGCTAAAAAACCATGACTTTTTCCCCGCTTACGCGTTGACAGGCCGGGCGCGCTTGTATACATTAGGGGTAAGCACTTTTGAATAACAAAAGTGCTCAAAAACAAAAACGTAAAATAAAGCTCCCTTAAGTAACGGCTCTGGAGAGCCGTTACTTAACAAAAAACACCACATCTCCAAACTCACACCAAAACATAAAACCTCGAAAAAGCCCCGCCAGAACAGCGGGGCTTTTTCGTAGTCGTGGAGCGCGCCGCAGCAGCGCATATAACGACATGCTACTTACCTACACCCCACCTTTCGCGCACTCTCTCACGTAGCTATTACATTTACTGACGATCGTCAGTTTTTGTAATAAGTTAGGCTGCTCTGCTCCGGCGTGTAGTAGCTCTCCATGGTTCTCATAAAGGATCCTGAAACAAGTTCAGGATGACAGGAACAAGAAGCTAGAAGTAAGAAGCAAGTGGAAATAAAAGAGCGTTATTCCTGCCTCCCCTCTTTGTCATTCCGAACTTGTTTCGGAATCCGGTTCTAAAATAGATCCTGAAATAAATTCAGGATGACAAGAGAGAGTTCGTTATTGCGAGACTACCCACTCTGTCATTCCAGCCGCCGAGCCGGAATCCAATAACCCGATATAGTTCTGAAACAGATCCTGAAACAAGTTCAGGATGACATCTTCAGAGTCTGTTACTTCTTGTTCCTTGCTTCCTGTTTCCTTGTTCCCTGTTCCCTGTTCCTTGTCTACTTCCTGTCAGCCGCTGACGTATATAGTGGCGCGTGCTACAATGCAGGCCAATCATAAGGGTTTCGCCGGTATGCTGGAGAAGACGGCCGAGGAAGAGCGGCAAAAACAGGAAGAGGTGACCAAAAACCGGGCGGAATTGCTGCGCGTGCACTACACCGACACGCGCGAAGAGGATGCCACCCGGTTTCTCCCCGACATGATGTCAATGGAAACCATCGACAAATTACACATGGTGCCGGTCAACGCCACCGTCAACCAGCTCTTGTTGGGCTTCACGCTGGATACCCCGCAAACCAGCATGCACGGGGTCGAAGACAACTATCCCCAGTACAACGTGACCTTTACCCTGATTTCCAAGGACGGATTCCAGGAACTATATCAGCAGTATTACGATTACGCCCATAAGGACGATCCGCCCGAACCCACTCCCCAGGAGATCGCCGAGCAGCTGGCGGACAAAATACTGGAAGTCAATGAACAGATCTCCGAGCAGGAAGAACTAAACCTCTTTGATGAAAAATTTGCCAAAACCGGGCAGATTGAACTTTTCGAGTTCCTGGCCCAGCAAGCATATTTATTGAGCGCTTCCGACATTCACTTGGAACCGGAAAAAGACCAGGGCGGGGCGCGGGTGCGTTTTCGGATCGACGGCCGGCTCCACATAGTCGGCCGATTGGAGCAGGATCGCTACACGGTGCTGCTTAATAGCCTGCAAATGCGCTCACGCATCCGGTGGAACGCCGACTACCCTCAGACGGGGAGCACCACCGAAACACTCATCAACCAGGATAAGGAAAACGTCGAGGTCAACATGCGGATCGAGACGGTCCCCACCCTGCACGGCAGCGACGCGGTCATCCGTATATTCAACATGGAGGAAGCCTTCCTGCATCTGGACAACATCGGCCTAAGTGAGGAGCAGCGCAAACCGGTCGACCAACTCATCGCCCGGCCGCACGGCATGGCGCTGATGGTCGGCCCCACCGGATCCGGCAAAAGTTCTACCCTTTACGCCATCCTCAATAAACTCAATACCCCGGAAGTAAAAATCATTACCCTGGAAGACCCCATCGAGTATGAAATCAGAGGCATTACCCAGATACCGGTCGATACCGACAACACGGAAACCTTTTCCAATAAATTACGGGCCGTTTTGCGGGAAGACCCCGACATCATCATGGTCGGCGAAATCCGGGATGAGGAAACTGCCCGGACTGCTTTGCAGGCGTCGCTGACCGGCCATTTGGTGCTCTCAACCTTCCATGCCAACTCGGCCGCGGCGGCGGTTACCCGTATGCTGGATTTGATCGACTATAACCCGTTGCTGGCCTCCGCCTTCCGGCTGATCACCTCGCAGCGGTTAGTCCGGCAGCTGTGCCCTCATTGCAAACAGTCTTATACCCCGGATGAGGAGATAGCCAGCATCATCGCCCGGGCATTGCAAGGAACCGGGGAGCAGCCCGAAGAATTGACCTTGTACAAAGCTGTCGGGTGCAAGGAATGCCACCACATCGGCTACCTGGGACGGATGATGGTATTAGAGCAATTCCAGGTCACTGAGTCCATCTCCCGGGAAATCACCACCAATCCCCAGGGTTCTTCCGATCATTTCCAGGAACTGGCCATAGGCGAAGGCATGACGACCATGCTCCAGGACGGCGTCCGCAAAGCGCTGGCCGGCCACACCTCGATGGAAGAAATACTCAGAGCAGTTGAATTGCGATAGACACGGGTATACCCTAAAGTCATGGAAGCAAGAAGCCAGAGCAGCCAAAGTAACGGGCGGCGTATCATACTCGGTCTTATTATCTTGGTATTATTGCTCGGGAATGTCGCCTTGTTGATGACGAATGTCGCCGGCTACCTGTATTTTACCGAGAAGATTGAGGATATGCGCCAATCAAGTTCTTTCTTTGAATGGAGCAGCACACGTAAGAGTGGGTCGTCGGTAGAGTGTCTGGATGAACACGACATAGAACATAAGGTCCAAGACGGCAAAATACTTATCCGTGAGGTGGATGAATACAAAGCCGTCTATAACTGTGCCTGAGCCCGGCCAGGCGCCGGAAAAAGAACGGGAAGTAAGCAGGTAATAGTAGACGGCAGACAGTAGACGGTAGACAGGGAGTAAAAAGCCACAAACTCTGCATTTGTCATTCCTGAACCAAGTTCAGGACAGGCTCTGAATTTATTTCAGGATCTTCTCCTATTGTCATCCTGAAGATGTCATCCTGAACCTGCCTGCTGGCAGGCAGGCTTGTTTCAGGATCTGTTTCAGGTTCCTATCGGCCTAATGGATTCCGAACCAAGTTCGGAATGACGGAGAGAGGGTGTCATCCTGAACTTGTTTCAGGATCCTCCTCTTTTTGTCAACCTGGATGGATAGCCAAACCTCTAACCTCTGCTGACGATCGTCACTAGAGGTTATAGCTAGTGTTTCATTGGTAGTTGGTGGTTGTGACGGTTGTGCAGAATTGGATTCCGAACTAAATTCGGAATGACAGAGAGGATTTGCATTTTTCCACTTGCTTCTTGCTTCTTACTCCCTGCTTCTTGTTCCTGTCACACTAAGGCCCCAGCGTGTGGGCGTAATCCCGGGCCAGGACGGCAAAGACGGCGTTGGTCCAGCCGAAGCCGGTCTGGGAGGGGTAGACGCCGTCCTTGGGCGGGGCGTCCAGGTCTACCACGTTGTATTTCTCAAAAAAGGCACCGTGCCGGTTGAAACTGTGCAAATTAGTGTACAGCCAGCGCCGGGCCAACCGCTGGGCCAGCATTTCATACCCGTAATCGGCCAGGCCGCGGATAATCAGCAGATGAAGCGGCGCCCACCCGTTGGGGTATACCCACTGGGCGGCGTGGTGCTCTTTGACGTGCGGATGGGACAAAGTGGCGGTTAGTCCACCAGCGGCTTCGAATCTTTCCAGATTGTTGGCTAAAGATGCTGCCTGTTCTTTGCTGGCCATACCCGCCCACAACGGATAATAGCCCGCCAGCGACCACACCCGGGATTGCTTGCCCGTCTGGTAGTTGTAGTCGAAATAAAACCCCCCGTCTTGGTTCCATAGGTAGGCGTCAACCTGCTGTCGGCGTTCTTTGGCTCGCTGCTGCCACTGCTCAGCCTCACGCGGCTTACCCATGATTAATGAGGTGCGCTCAAAGTCGACTTCGTACTTATATAGCAAGGCGTTCAGATCGATGGGTATATACTGCAGGGCGCTGCCATAAAACCGGGTGGTATAATCCCAGCCGCTCTCGGCTTCGGCCAGCTCGTCGATGAGGTTAATTTCATAATTCCGACTCAGTCCGTCGAATACCTGCCGCCAGTGGGGCTGTAGCGTGCCGCGCCAAACCAGTTCGTATTCTTTTTTGACCAATTCCATCCGCGGAGCCAGCCACTCTTTGCTTCCGCCGCGGTCATACAGATCCAAAAGCAAGGATGACAGCAGCGGCGGTTGCGACCGGGCGGTTAGGTATATCCGGTTGCCCGAGGGCACGAAACCGAAGCGTTGCAGCAAGTGCAACAGATTGTCGGCCTGCTCGAAGGCTTGGTGGTGCCGCGTGGTATCCAGCAAGCCCAGGGCGATGAAATAGGTGTCCCAGTAATAAAGTTCGTTATGGATGAACCCTTGCTGGGGACAGCTGCCCGGGACGAAATACGGATACGGCAGCCCCAGCAAGGTTTCCGAATCCTGGGGCCGGTGACGCTCCAGCTCGCCCCACGTCGCCTCGATGTAGCCCAGCGCCCGCTCTATATCGGACCCTTCGATCCGGGGCGGCGCCATGGCTATGTCACCGGTTTTGGTTTTGGGGTGTTGTCGTTTGGTGGGTTGGCTCATACCTCGCTCGGGTCAGGTTGGGCCATACTATAGCGCTTATGGTCCACGGAGGTAAAGCCAGCCGTATAGTCTCCCGGCTTATTGAATACCTCAGATGCAGTAAACAACGAGGTGGGTGTTACGGGCGTAGAACTCGGAATCATTATCAAAACCCTGCAACAAAAACCGGACTGAATGCCATTCCTTAATATGTCATCCTGAACCTGCCTGCCGGCAGGCAGGCTTGTTTCAGGATCTTCCCCTATTGTCATCCTGAATTTATTTCAGGATCTATTTCAAAGCCGATTCCGAACTAAATTCGGAATGACAAAAAGGCTTTACATTTTTCCACTTGCTCCTTACTTCTTACTCCTTGCTTCTTCTTCACCACCCGGTCACCTCCCCTGCTTCACGGGATGGGCGGGTTTTTTTGGTGATGGGCGGCGTGGGAGTTTTTAATTGTTAAGCGGCGTATCAGGTCGGTAATGGCTGTCATCAGGACAGGGGTGAGCCGGAATCCACACTCCCCTATGCCGCGATCGGCAATCGGTCCCGGACATCATCAGGCACCTTCCGGAACTTGTGTAGGTTGTCGATGAGAACATCTTCCCTACCATTGTCAATCATCCCCCAAGCTAATTCGGAGTAATCGACGGCCTCAGATTAGAGGAACTTGTCCTCGGCGAGGGTGCTTTGGCCGTTTTCACCGGATTCGAGCATATCCTGGGTCAGTTGATCAGGATCAACGGCGCCTTCTGGGAATTTGTCCAGGTTGTTGGCAAGGATTTTCATACCATCCCCACCACTGTCTATCAGCTCCTGAGCCAATTGGAACTGGTCGATAGCCTCGGATTGGAGGAACTTGTCCAGGTTTTCAGCGAGGACTTTTTGGCCACTTGGGCTGGACTTGAGCAAATTTCGGACCAATTCGGCCTGATCTACGGCCTTAGGTTGGAACTTGTCCAGATTGTCGGCGAGGATTTGCGCACCAGCCACACCACTGTCCATCATATCCCGGACCAATTGGAACTGGTCGATAGCCTCGGATTGGAGGAACTTGTCCAGGTTTTCAGCGAAGATGTGCTCCCCGGCCTCGTTCATCAGGTGCCGGGCTATTTGGTTCGGGTCGACGGCCTCGGGTGGGAATTTTTCCAGGTTTTCGACGAGATGGTGTTGGCCGCGTGGACCGGATTCGAGCAGACCATGAGCCAATTCGACCTGGTCGACAGCCCCTTCTGGGAATTTGTCCAGGTTGTTGGCGAGAATGACCATACCTGTTCTACCCCTGTCTATCAGATCGCGGGCCAGTTGGACCCGATTGACCGCACCATCTGGGAACTTGTCCAGGTTTTGGACGAGGATGTTTGGGCCGCCTTCACCGGATTCGAGCAGATGCCGGGCCACTTGGGCATGGTCGACAGCGCCATCTGGGAATTTTTCCAGGTTCTGGGCGACAATATGCCCCCTGCCCTCGACCACCAGACGACGGGCCAGTCGGGCAGGGTCGACAGCGCCATCTGGGAACTTATCCAGGTTGGCGGCGAGGATTTCCCCACCCACCAATTTCCTCTCCATCAGATCCCGAGCAAATTTGGCATGATCGACAGCGCCTTCTGGGAATTTGTCCAGGTTGGCAGCGAGGATATACTCCAAGCCCCTGTTCATCAGATCTCGAGCAAATTCAGCCTGGTCGAGAGCATCGGGGTGGAACTTGTCCAGGTTTTGGGCGAGGGTGTCCATACCCTCTTCGCCACTGTCCATCAGGTCCTGGGCTAGTTCAGCGTGGTCGAAGTTTTCCAACATCATGTCCATATCCGCCGACAGATCTCGGTCTCGGAGTAGTTCATCTATCCGGGGGTCCTTGCCGTAGCCGAAACTTTGGATTGGGCCGCCGTACTCACGTAGGAAATAAATGTCTTGGGCGGTCAGTTCCTCTCCCTGGCGAACACGGTTTTCGATGTCGGTGACTCGGTTCATGTCCTCGGCGGCCTGGAGGTATTCCTCGCCGCCGGGTAAGTCTTGAATACGCTCCATGGCGATGTCGGTGATGGCTGGTTCCAGGTTCTGGTCGGCGTCGATACCCCGGACTTCGGCTACCCGGCCTTTTTGCATCCGCACTGCTACCCGGGGGACGATCGGTTGGCCTTCCTCATCATAAGAGTAGTAAACGTGGAAGTCGCCCGCTTCGAGTTGCCACTCGGCTGTCTTTTTGCCGGCGGTGCACCAGCCAGTGCCATATCCTTGCAGCGACTGGGCTAGCTGGTGGGCCCGATCTGATTTTTCCCAGGGCTTGAGTTGGTCGTATTTGGTCCATTCCCCGGCCGTAGTTTGCAGTTGTTCTTGATCGGATGGGACGGATTCGGCCAGAGCGTGGGAATAGAGTTTGTTGAAGTTGGCCTGGTCTGCCAGTTGTTGGAGTTGCTCGTTGTCCTGGTTTTGGTCTTCTAGCCGTCGGTTTAGCCGTTCGTAGACGTATGCCAGAGCTTCTCGGTTGAGTTCCGGGTAGGGTGCGGTAGTGGTTTGGCTGCGCTTTCTGAATCTTTCTTTTTCTTTGTCGTAGTCGGCCAGTTTGAGCACATTACGCATGGTGTAGTAGCGGAACCAGGCCGGGTAGTCGGCCTCCGGGTCGTTGAGGTATTCGGCCCAGGCGTTGAGACTGGCTGTTTGGTCAGCAATCAGGGCTTCGGTGTGTTGTTGCTTCATATCTTCGGTAATCTCTATGTCGCCCTGTCCCTGTTGGCGGGCGATCTCCCGTTGCCGGTCGAAGTAGCTTTCGGGGATGTCCTCGGGGTCCATGACGTGATGGGCGACCTGGGCCTGGCGGCGTTCTTCTGAGCCGCCCAGCAGACCGTGCCGGCCTACCAGTGAGCCCAGATAGGTGGCTACCCGTTGGTGGGGATCGTTGGGTACGTGCTCATATGATCGTTGGACGGCCCAGTTCACCTCATCGGAATTGTGCAAGTCCTGATAGGTATCCGGGAGTAGTCCGGCTGAGGTTGCCTGTCCTGGTGAGGCTTCCGGGTTGTTACTCATGAGTAGTGGCTCCGTGTGTTATGAGGTGTTGTTTATGACGTCTTGGGATGTTTTTGGGAATAAATGTGTTGGTTTTATTTGGGGACAAAAAACCGCCGGGACTCTCCTGGGTTTCCTGTGCACCCGGGGGGGATTCCTTGGGTTTCCCGTGGACCCGGAGGATCCCGTTCCCGTGGACACGCGGGACTACGTTTCCCGTGCCAATACCTACTTTATGACATATTTTTGACGTGTTTGCAATGGTTGGGAGAATTTAGGCACTCCCCTACCGGGGCAACCTTTCCCAGACATCATCAGGTACCTCCTGAAACTTGTACAGGTTGCGGACAACAACATCCCCTATGCCTTCGTCCATCAGATACCGAGCCAATTGGGCCGGGTCGATAGCCTCGGATTGGAGAAACTTATCCAGATCGTCGACGAGGATGTTTTGGCGAATGTAACCGGATTCGACCATACCCCGGACCAGTTGGGTCTGGTTAAATTCTTGCAGCATCATGTTCAGATCCGTTTCCGGGTCCCGGTCTTGGAGTAGTGCGCTTATCCGAGGGGCTTTGCCCTTGTACTGACGCAGGAAATAGACATCTTGGGCGGTCATTTCCTGTCCTTCCCACCGGACCCGGTTTTCAATGTCGGTGAGCCGGTTCATGTCCTCGGCGGCCTGGTCGTATTCCTGGCGACGCTCTTCCGAGTCACCTCCTAGGCCGACCCGTTCCATCAGCGAGCCGAGATAGGTGCTCACCCGTTGGTAGCGACTGTTGGGGGTCTCGGGTGATTGTTGGACGGCTTCGTCCGTTTCGCCCGAGGTATGCGGGTCCGAATAGATCTCGTAGGTCTCGTCGAGCCGCTCGGGATAGATGTCGTCGAGCCGTTTGGGTGGAATTTCCGGGTTGTCACCCCTAGGATTTTCCTGGTTGTTACTCATAAATATTACCTCGGTGGTGTGTTATTGGGTTTTTTGTAGGACGCCTGTCTGGAGACGGGGAACTAGCGGAACTCCTCGGTTTTCCTATTACATACTTTATGACATATTTTGGCCATATTCGCAAAAATTGGGAGGGTCTGGGCACCTCACCTGCGCTTTGAGATCGGGACGTGGATGCTGTTGATCTCCCGGGGAGCAGCGGCAGGTGATTACCAATGACTATCATCATAGGCCGTGGCGGTATTGACCCGTATGGCCGACACCGCTCCCGCGTCTATAAGCGCGTCCCGGTGTGAGACGCAAAACCGCTCCCCTCCTTGGACGATCCCCGTCCGTAGTTCAATCTGGGATGCTTGTGGGCGGTATAACGTGCCGCCTAAATTGACGATTTCGCCTTCGGGAATCCCGTCACCGCCGGGTAATTCCAGCGGACGCCGCAACTGCACGGCCGGGCCCGTCTCCAGGAGGCTTGGTTGGCCGTCGCCGGGAGCGACTCGGCCGCACAACACCCGCCTGTAGTAATCACGCCGGTTTTCCCCATCCCATCTTTTATCAAACAGCATGTGCAGCAGATCACCCGGCTGGAGGCCAGCAAGCGGCATCTTCTTGCCGTTTTCCCGTTCCGGTGTAAAATCGGGTTTGACTGAAGCGATGTCTTGGGGGTCGAGGTAACCGGCCTGCATCACTTTCCCCTCCTCAAAGGGCACTGTTTCGATTTCCGGCCCCCGCCGGGATTGGTAACCAGGTGATGGACTTTTTTCCATATCGGTCGCTGAGGTCTTTTAATGCACGCCTTCTCTTATACTCCAGTTTTCATGAGGCGTCAAGACCGTCGTATAGTCTCCCGGCAGCAGCACGCAGACAGCAGACAGTAGACGGCAGACAGGGAGCAAAAAACAGGAAGTAAGAAGTAAGCAGTAAGAAGTAAGAAGCAAGTGGATCTTAAGAGGGGTGGCGAAAAATGTCATCCTGAATTTATTTCAGGATCTGTTTCAAGACCGGTCTCAGAACCGATTCCGAACTAAATTCGGAATGACAAAGAGGGAAAACCAAATAACACTCTTTTTGTTGCCACTTGCCACTTGCTTCTTGCTCCTTGCTTCCTGCTTCCTGTTTTTAATGAAGGAAGCGGTTCATCCGTGTATTTCCAGCGTGCGTAAGCGGTTGAGCGCCGCCGCCAGCTCGAACCGACGAGGAGCAGCCAGATCGCCGGGATGACCGAGTGCCAGGACATCAAGCCCTTGCTCGGCGATATCCGCTTCCACCCGATCCAGCGCTTCCGTGAGCGCCCGGCTATCAGTCAATACCTGTTGTTTCATATACACCAAACCTTGGGCGATGGCTCTGGTTTGGCTTTCATCCACCAGTTGCTCCAGACCAGCCAGGTCGATGTCACCGATGCCGAACTGGACCTGTTTCCGCCCCCGGGTTTTGACATCGACCGGCTTCTTGCCCTTGGCGGGATCAATGGAGGCACCACGGGGCACCCGGTCGGCGATAGATCCGAAATAATCGCCGCCCTCGGCGCTTCGCTCGGCCTTATACGTCTCAGCGATCTCTCCCGCCCGCTCGGTGACGTCATATGGCTCGAACTCCTCCATGGCGATCACCGTATCGGCGTGCTCGAAATAATCACCGCTGCCGCCCATAACCAGCACCGTGGAAACACCGTGATCGGCATATAACTGGCGGATTTTATCCACGAACGGGGTGATGGGCTCTTTATCTTTGCCGATTAACTCCTGCATCCGGTGGTCGCGTATCATGAAATTAGTCGCCGAGGTATCTTCATCGATCAAAAACGTCCGGGCGCCGGCTTCCAGCATCTCCATGATGTTGGCCGCCTGGGAGGTGCTGCCCGAGGCGTTTTCGCTGCTGAAATGACGCGTGGCAGCGCCGCCGGGCAGATCATCGATAAACGGCGAAATGTCCACGCCGCTGACACTCCGGCCGTCCTCGGCCCGGATTTTAACGGCTGCCGGGTCGGCCACCACCCATTCCCGGCCATCACCGGGAATATGATCGTATACGCCCTGTTCCAGTGCTTTCAGCAGTGTCGATTTACCGTGATAGCCGCCGCCGACGATTAGTGTCACCCCAGTCGGCACGCCCATACCGGTAATGTCGCCGGCGTTGGGCCGGTGCAGGGTGACCCGCAGCGATTCCGGCGACCGGAAAGGTTGGGCGCCGGGGTGCATGGGCCGTTCGTCTACCCCGCTGCGCCGGGGCAAAATGGCCTCATCAGCCACGAAGGCGGTCAAGCCACGATCCCGCAACTGATCACGGAGGGATTGGCTGTCCTCGACGGTTTCTATATGCTGGGTAAGTTCTTCCCTATCTAAAGCGTCATAACGTAAGGCACTGGTGACGATTCGGGGCAGTGACTCGCCCAGCATGACGGCCGCCTGCTTGCCCAGCACCCGCCGCCCCTGAGCAGGGAGCCCGACCGTGAACCGGGCTTCCACGTAAGTTTCCGTCACCGAGACCGCCGTCCGCCACAGCACTTGCTGACCCGGCCGATCAATGCCAATACTGCCACTTTTGCCGCTGCCCCGGGCGGTATTTTCCTGGCCGGCAGCCCGGGCGAATTGCCGGATCAGGTAGTCCTGGAGGGCGATTCGCCGGCTTTCGGATTGAAACGTTTCTCCAGGGAACCCGGCTGTTTCCTGCGGCACCCGCACCCGCAATCGGCTGGGAGCGGCGAAGGGGTCGCCCTGGACGTGGTCGACGGTGAGCGTGAACTCATCAAACTCATAGGTTTTGCCCCCTAAATCCTTGTACGCCCCGTAGCCTTTGCCGTCGATGCGCTGGAGCTGGTCCATCAGATGCTGCTTGGTCGGCATTCCCTCCCCCATTTATTAATTTATGCGTAGATTATAACGCGTAAAAAAGTAATATTGGAAAATTACATTACCGGGTCAGGCCTTCCGGATTAACGTTCCTGTCCAACAATACAGGAACCATTGCTTTTAATAACGGTTTTAAATAAACTACCACGCCCTTACGGACGTGGTTTTCTTATGGCGGATAAATAACCCTTAGACAGGCTCAGGGTCATTCTCCTTACTGGCTTTGCCACTGTTCGACAATCTTGTCTTCGACTCTGAGGGATGAGCCCTCAGGCTCAGACTCGAATGAGAGCTCACAGTCGAAAGATGAGCAAGCGCAGCGCGTCGAATGGTGGAGCTGCGGGGATTTGCACCCCGGTCCGCAAGTTAACCCGCTACTTTTCTACACGCGTAGTCAAATTCAGCCTGAAGGTTTAACGCGGATGCACGGCTTGGGGTTTGACGCCCCGGTCATGCATCCGGCGAGCCGGAATTGGATTCAGCAAGCATTCCCGGCGTCACGTTTGCCTACACCCAGTGATATGCCACCGGTGAACCGCTACTGGGCGTCACGGAACCGATGGTCGCGGTAGTTAAGCCGCGACGGTAACGGCAGCCGGTTGGGCCGGCGCGAACGTATTCGCAACACTGGCCGCAACGCCAGCTACCTTATCTCGTACGTTTGCACGTATTGTGGTGATCCATCTGACGTGTAGATCAACCCGGCGTGCCAAGTAGCGTGTCAAAGTCCTTACGTCGAAGCTTGTCAGCCCCATACCAATCTAAAACTATAGCATTTTAAACTTAATCGGGCAAGCTTTTCCCCACATCTCCGCTCCAAAGTTTCCAGTCCAGATAACAAAGCAGGACATCTCTCCCGCTCATTTGGTTAAATAAGGCTTGTGTAACAACTAATCAAACAACCAAGGAGTGTTCGAGATGTCCCACCACCATTTTACACTGGAAGAGAGATTCCGAAACAAGTTCGGAATGACAAAGAGGGGGTAACGGAAAATGTCATCCTGAACTTGTTCAGGATCCAAACGATTCCGAACTAAATTCGGAATGACAAGGAGGTGTTTAATAAGTTTCTGTCACATTAAGGCTTTCCGGCACCGGCTCCCGGTCTTTTCCCACCGACACCATGTCCTCCCACCTCAAAGCGGTTTCGATGACTCTTCCGCACAGCACTTCGTCCAGCAGCCAATTGCTGTGCTTCTCACCGGAGGCGATGATGGCCCGCAGGCCGGGTGACGCCGGCGAATCAGCCGGCGTGGCTCGCTTGGAAGCCAGGAAATCCCGGGGAGGAGACAACACGTCCTCGCTGCCGGTAATGAAGGTGGTCTGCACCCCGGTTCCGTCCAAATCCTCGGCCCGGATGTGCGCCCGGGCGCTGATCTCGGCCAACCGATGCAGTACCCGTGCGTTGTGCACTTCCTGCTTCCCCAACATTTTGCGGGCAGCTTCCTTGCCCAGGATTTGGGGTAGCACGTGCCTGCTCATGTGATTGGTTACTCGGGCCCGCTCCTGGGGCGAACTCCGCCACAGTGACCCGGCCTCCTGTTTGAGCAAATCGTGGGCCATCTTCAAAGTGCCGGAGTAATTGATAGGCGGCGCGGTCAGAACGGCCCGCTCCACGGGAGTTCCGTAGATGTGATTCTGCTGCAGATATTTGGCTAATTCGCTGGAAAACATTGCCCCCATGGATTGGCCGATGACATCAATACCCATCACCGGCATACCGTGTTCATCCAGTCCGCCATGTTCACGGAGTGCTTCGTGCAGGCATTGATGTCGGATGCTGGTCAAGGTAAACAGATCGCTGTTGTGGAGCCAATCGGGGTGGACGCGGACATCCGAAGTCCCTTCATTACCCACCGCGATGACCAAATTGCGGGGGAAGCGCTGGCTGATCTGCCACAAGGCACCGGTTCCCTGTTCGGTGGAAAAGGAAGAGGTAAACGGCATGGAGACGAATATGGCGTTGTGCTCGCCCCACCCCGGATACTCCCGGAAATCCCGGTTCAAGCAGACCACATCATAGACTGAGCCGGTGATGCCGTCTCGAACCGGCAGCACGCCGCACCGCATTTCCCAATCGAACTGCTCCAGACGCGAGCGGGTATACTCGGAAGTTTCGCCGGCTTCCGCCAGAGCCGGCGGCTCCCAGGCCCCGGCGCGGTAGGTGTCTCGCTCGACCTCTAGTTGCTCTACCTTGCCTTGTCGCCGCAGGGTGTATTTATCTGATGCTAACTCAGTATACATACTACTCCCCTCTGTTTCGGCTATCCGGTCCAGCCTTTCTGCCATCAGGAAACCCTACTGGGAAATTACGGAACCACTACCCAAAAGTATCTTACCGGCACTATACCACTATCCGCTGCCATTACTCGATTTGAGCCTATAGTCTCCCGACAGCGGGAACAAGAAGCAAGCAGTAAGCGAATCTTAAGAGAGATGGCGAAAAATGTCATCCTGAACTTGTTTCAGGATCGTTTTCAGGATCTGTTGCAGAAACGATTCCGAACTAAATTCGGAATGACAAAGAGGGGTGTCATCCCGGATTCCGAAACCGATCCCGGATCGGGGTCCGGGATGACAATTAGGTCGGGATCCGGGATGACGTTTTCGCAGTGACAAAGAGGTGTTCAATAAGTTTTTGTCACATTAAGTTTGCCAACATCACCCACGACGCTGGCGCATCAGGAATATCTGCTACAATAGGCATAACCATTACCATAAACCTAAGCGAGAAGAGACAACCATTCGCCAGATGAGGAGCTCCCAACCCACCTCCCAAGTCCGCAAGCACTACTATAGCGACCAATACGCGGTCATCGCCCCCCGCCGGGTGCGGCGGCCAAGAGAGGCGAGCCAAAGCGCGGGTGCCGACCGAAAGCCCAGCCTGCATCATCCCATAGAAGATTCGCCCGCGCTGCTGGAAATACCCGACGGGGATAGCGGCGACTGGCAGGTCAAAGTCGTCCCCAGTCCGTCTCCCGCCTTCGCCCCAAGCCAGGAGGCCGGCGTCAGCCAAGAAGTAGTCCTGGAAACGCCCCGGCTGGGCAGACCGTTCCACCAGCTTTCGGTCGCCGAAATTGAGCAGGTGTTGACGTCTTACCAACACCGGGTTGCCACCCTGAGCGGGGATCACGCTTACGTCAGCGTCTTCAAAAACCACGGGGCTCCGGCTGGGGCCAGGCTGGCACATACCCACTCCTACATCGTGGGCATGGATGTAATTCCGCCCGGACCGGCCGCCGACCGGATCGCCTTGACCCGGTACCAGCACGCTCACGGCACCTCCGCCCTCTGTGACATCATCCGCCACGAAATGACCTGGGATCAGCGAATTATTATCCCCACCCGGCACACCACCACCATTTGCCCCTACGCCAGCCAATTTCCCCTGGAAGCATGGATTATCCCGCATCGGCAGTGCCACTCCATCACCGACCTCTCCGCCGAAGAAATCCACTCGGTCGCCGATCACCTGAAGGGCGTCACCGTTGCCCTGGGCAGCAGCAACATCGATTTTAACTATCACCTCATGGAAAGTGTGCCCGACAGCTGCAACCATTTTTACCTGAAGGTCACCCCGCGGCTGGAGCCGCGCGGAGGTTTCGAGCTGAATACCGGCATTCCCGTTAACCCCGTTTCGCCGGAATTCGCCACTGACTGGTATCGAAGGCACATCCAAGCGCCGTATGCTGTCTAGAGTCTTTTCGGCGGCCAATACCGGGTTTGACGGCCGACTGGTGGAAATCGAGTGCGACATTACCGGCGGACTTCCCGGTATTACCATCGTCGGCCTGCCCAACAAAGCGATCGACGAAGCCAAAGAGCGGGTCCGGAGCGCCCTGCGGAATACCCGCCTTACCCTGCCTTCCAAGCGGATCACGCTCAATCTGGCACCGGCCGATCTGCCCAAGGACGGAACCGCCTATGACGTGGCCATGGCCGTGGCTATTCTGCTGGCCAGTGAACAAATCGACGTCGGTAACACCGGGGAAAGTATGTTCGTGGGCGAACTGGCGCTGGATGGGAGCATCCGGCCAGTAGCGGGCGTGCTCGGTTACGTGGAAACCGCCAAAACCCATGGATTTACTTCCGTGTTCGTGCCCCAAGCATGCGCCAAAGAAGCCCGGCTCATAGACGGGATATCCATTTATCCGGTCACCCACATCCGCGACGTATACCGGCATTTAACCGGTGAAGTGCCGCTGCCGGCCTCGCCCGCCTTGGGGAGTCTGCCTGCTTCCGGCGTCTATGAGATGTCGGATTTTGCCCACGTCTACGGGCAACACACCGCCAAGCGGGCTTTGGAAATCGCGGCCGCCGGCGGGCACAACGTACTTCTCAGCGGACCGCCCGGTTCGGGCAAGACCATGTTAGCCAAAAGTATGTTGTCAATTTTACCACCTCCCACCCGGGAAGAGACCATCGCCATTACCAAAATGCACTCCCTCCGGGGACAGCACGGGTATGACATCATCACCGAGCGTCCCTTCCGCGATCCGCACCACACCACCAGCGACATCGCCCTCATCGGCGGCGGCCAGCAGGCCAAACCCGGCGAAATTTCCCTGGCTCATCACGGCATTTTGTTTCTGGACGAATTGCCGGAGTTTAATCGCAACGTGTTGGAAGTCATGCGGCAGCCGCTGGAAGATAACAGCATCACGGTTAGCCGAGCCAGCCATTCCTCCGTTTACCCTGCCGACTTTATGCTGGTGGCCACCCGGAATCCCTGCCCGTGCGGATACCTCGATGATGAGCAGCGGGAGTGCAGTTGCAGCCTGGCGGCCATTGAGCGATACCGAAAGAAAATATCCGGCCCGTTGCTGGACCGGATCGACATGATCGTCCCGCTCCAACGCGTGGAACACGACAAATTAATCCATCACACCGGCAGCGAATCCAGCCAAGCCATTGCCGAGCGGGTGGCGGCTGCCCGGGCGCGCCAACAGGAGCGGGCCGGTTACCCCAACGCCAGCCTTTCCAATCGGGACATTAAGCAGTTCGCCCACTTGGACGAGGATACCGCCGCCTTTATGGAAAAGGCCATGCGGACCCTGGATCTGTCGGCGCGGGGGTACATGCGGGTGCTGAAAACCGCCCGGACCATTGCCGATTTGGAAGCAGCCGATCGGCTGAACACCGACCACATCAGCGAAGCCTTGCAGTACCGGGAAACGCTCGGGCAGCAATATTAACCATCGAAAAAGCTCGCTTGTTTGGCGTTACAAGTAATCTTTTATACAAAATTCACGATCGTGAAGTGTGAATAAAATAACGGGGGTAGCTCGGGGAACGCAGGCGGTTCCCCTATGGCGGGCCGGTTTGCTACCATACCCGTAATATGTCCAGCAACAAGAAGCGGAAAACCCGGAAGCAGAAAGAACGCGCCGCCCGGCGCCGGGATGAGCAGATGCCGGCTCGGACCCACCGCGAGTCGCCAGCTGCTGACGAGTCGCCGGCAGAGGCGCGGGCGGCTTTAGCAGCGGAAAACAGCCGGGAAACGGCAACGGCCACGGCAATGGCCGAACAGGATACGGCTGCCGGGGCCCGTGCCCGGCACGCGGAACGCATCCGGCTCATGAAAATCAGCATTCTGGTATTCGCCGTGTTGGCAGGATTGCAGCTTATTTTGTGGGGCTTGGACTACTCCGGCGTGCTTTCCCTGAGCACCATGTAGCCGACCCTGCTTCCTGCTTCTTACTCTCTGTTCCTTGTTCCCTATCTACCGTCTACTGTCTGCTTTCTACCGTCTACTCTCTGAATCCCCTCTTTGCCATTCCGGCCGCCGAGCCCCGAATCCATTGATCCGATATGATTCTGAAATAGATCCTGAAACAAACCTGCCTGCCGGCAGGCAGGTTCAGGATGACAGGTTCAGAGCTTGTTACTTCTCACTCCTGTCTACTGTCTCCTGCTTGCTTCCTGCTTCCTGCTTCCTGCTACTTGCTTCTTGCTCCCTACTCCCCACGCATCCGCTGAGCTATTACATTTGCTGACGATCGTCAGTTTTTGTAATAAGTTAGGCTATTCTGTTACAACGTGTAGTGGCTTTCCGTGGTTCTTGTGAAGGGTCCTGAAACAGATCCTGAAACAAGTTCAGGATGACAATATTACGATTCCCTGTATTCCGGTTCGGAATTTTTCCGTTCACCACCCGAAACTCACAAAAACCCCCGTTGCAAGGACGGTCCTTGCAAAAGGAGGGTTTTCTCTCTTTTTGTCATTCCGAAGATGTCATTCCTGAAATAAATTCAGAATGACATTTTCGCCACCCCTCTTAAGATCCGCTTACTTCTTACTCCTTACTTCTTACTTCTTACTTCTTACTTCCTACTCCCTGCTTCTTAAAAGCCGCCCTATGCTGGCTGCGCCGGCATACGCTATACTGCCGGTATGCAGCAAATGATGATATTGGGAAGCAGCGCGGTCGCTTTTGTCGCCGTGGTCGTGGCGGTTGTGGCCATCTATTACGGTATTCGCGCGAATTCCCGGGTCAACCGCTTACTGGCCGGGCTTGAGGGGGCGGGCAACCTCGGCGAAACGGTGGAACACTACTTCTCCAGCGTCAAAAATATCGAGGCTGAGTTAGGCACTATCCGGAAAAACTACGAACGTCTCTCCAGCATCGCCGCCGCCAGCATCCAGAAAACCGCCATCATCAGATTCAATCCCTTCCAAACTACCGGCGGTGACCAGAGTTTCGTGCTGGCGCTGTTGGACAATCACGACAACGGCCTGATTTTAACCAGCATCCACTCCCGTGAAGGTACCCGGGTGTACATCAAACCGGTCCAGTACGGCGCCAGTGACCACACCCTATCCAAAGAAGAACAGTCGGCGCTGACCACTGCCAGAAGCGGCGACAAACAAGGAGCATCCACGTGAGCAGACGAGGCAACCAACACACCCCTCCCGCGGCGGAAACCACCATTTCCCCCGGTATGCACATCAAGGGGGATATCACCAGTGACACTGACATGTGGGTAGACGGCCATATAGAGGGTCACGTTACCACTTCCGGCTGGCTGACCCTGGAACAGAACGCCCGAGTCGAAGGTGATGTCAGCGCCCGCCAGATCCGTATCAACGGCCGGATTACCGGCAATGTCCAGGCCGGGGAATCCCTCACCTGCGGGGTAACCGCCGTCATCGACGGCGACCTCCACACGGCCGACTTGAGTGTGGAGAACGGCGCCAGCATCCGGGGTACGGTGGTAGCCGGTTCCCACCGGGACCGAGCAACCGGAGAAGACGCCGACGAGGAGTAGCTTCCCATGCATTACTATATTGTGAACCCCAGCGCCGGCAACGACGCCTTCGCTGATATGCAGCACAAGCTCAAGCGCACCTTACGCGATTTCAATATTGACGGCGAGTTCGCCAAGACGCTGAAGAAACATGACGCCCGCAAAATCACCCGCGCGGCCGTGGAACGCGGCTTTCAAACCATCGTGGTCGTAGGCGGCGACACCACGGTCAACGAAGTCATTACCGCCGTCCACGAAAGTGGCGCCCGATCCGTGGCAGTGGGCATTATCCCGATCGGCAGGCAGAATACGCTGGCCCGATTTTTGGGCATAGAAGATTGGCAGCAGGCCTGTCGCCTTCTAGCAGCCCGGCGACTCCAGTCTTATAACCTGGTCCACGTCAACGACCACAGTTTCATCCACTCCTGCCATATCGCGCCGCGGCATAACGAGTCCGCCGATCCGGTATTGGCCGAAATCGACGGCAGCTACAAACTCCGCGGCGACATTCTCGCTACCACCGTGGCCAACCAGAAAATACACAACCCGCATCTGCCCAATGAACTATTGCTGCGATTCTGGCCGGTGGCGGACCGCCCCTCGTGGTGGCGACGTTTCATGAGTAAACAGCCGCCCAGAACTTTACCCACCCAACTGCACGCTCGGGTTGCCATCCTGGAATTCGCCAGTCAACAGACCGCGACCATCGACGGCCGGACCTTACACGATAGCCGCTTCCGGATCCGCCTTTCCCAAACGCCCATCCGGCTCATCACCGCCGCCCGCGATGAGGAGTTCGACCGGGGTTAAGCAGCACTGGCCTGACTGTTATTGCTAAGACGATGTAAGCTCATCCCGGCCGATTGACCACCGTTGTTCGCCTTGCTACTATGCAGGCAAGCAAAAAGAGAGGAGTGACAATCAAAAACCCGCGTGTCAACCAGGAGATTAAAGCATCCCGGGTGCGACTGGTCGATGTCGATGGCAATCAGGTGGATGTCATGAGCCTCCAAGAAGCCCGCGACCGGGCCGAAGAAGACGGGTACGATCTGGTCGAAATGGCACCCCAAGCCGAACCGCCGGTCGTCAAAATGGTCAATTGGGGTAAGTACCAATACGAAAAGACCAAGCAAGAGCAATTGGAACGCCAGAAAAACAAAGCCCGCGAGATGAAACAGATCAGACTGGGCTTAAAGATCGGCCAGCACGACCTGGAAGTTAAACAAAAACACCTCCGGCAATTTCTGGAAAAAGGCCACAAGGTGAAACTAACCGTCCGGTTCCGCGGCCGGGAAATCACCCACGAAGAGCTGGGACATGACCTGCTGCAACGAGTGGCCGACAGCGTCAGCGACATCGCCACCGTCGACCAACCCCCCGAAATAAGCGGCAAACAGCTGAGCATGGTATTGCGGAAGCAATAACCTCAGAGACGAGGCGGATGAGGTCTTCAGAAATGCCAATAAAAGTGTGTTATTCCTGCCTCCCCTCTTCGTCATTCCGAACTTGGTTCGGAATCTCATTCTGCAACAGGAAAACGATCCCGGATCGGGGTCCGGGATGACAACAATTTTTCGTCACCCTCTTTGTCATTCCGGCCCCCGAGCCCCGAATCCATTAACCCGATATGGTTATGAAACTGAGCCTGAAACAGATCCTGAAACAAGTTCAGGATGACATTTTTTCGCTATCCCTTTTAAGATCCGCTTACTTCTTACTTCTTGCTGCTTACTTCCTATTCCCGCTGCCGGGAAACTATACGTACCTGCGCATAATTCTCACTAACGATGCGACACGTCGTTTAAATATATAGGGCGACACCCGTATACTTGTCTCTAGCTATACAAACTTAAGACATGAAAGGGG
>PXOU01000016.1 GCA_003022365.1 Candidatus Saccharibacteria bacterium QS_5_54_17 | reverse complement strand
CCTCACGAAGCTCTAGGCATGTTAACGCCCGAAGAGTACTATGAAAGTATCAGTAACAAACCAGCTCCAATGTGTACGTGATGTGGTGAACCCGTACAACCAGTAGGCATTGAATAACGGATATATTATAATTGACGCGACATGGCGATCATTACACTGGAGGATGTGTCAAAGAATTACCCAGGCAGCTACGGGGGGACTCCCGCCGTCCAGGACACCTCCCTCAGCCTGGAATCAGGCGAATTTATCACCATCGAGGGTCTTTCCGGTTCCGGCAAAACATCCTTGGCCCGGATACTGGGATTACTACAGGCACCCGACTCGGGGTCATGCTATTTGGGCCAAACCGACGCCACCCGTATTGGTGATGCCGAGCGAACAGCTTTGCGCCGGGAACATATCGGGTTGGTATTCCCCGACTTCAAACTCGCGGGAGACATGCGCGCCCGGGATAATATCGAAATCGCCATGAGTTATGACGGCGTGAAGCCCAAAGATCGGCGGTTTCATGCCCAGCGATTACTCAAACAAGTCGGCTTGGCGGAGCGGGCCAAACAACCCGCCGGCAGCTTATCCGGCGAGCAGAAACAACGGTTAGCTATCGCCCGGGCACTGGCGAATAAACCTTGGCTCATCATAGCTGATGAACCGACCAACAATTTGGACCCATCCGCCGCCACCATCATTATGAAAATGCTGTCCAAGTTGCCCAAGCAAGGCTACGCCGTGGCAGTCACGACCCATAATCCGGCTATAGCCGAGTACGGCCAACGGCGCCTGCCAATGCGACAGGGCGCGCTTGAACACGGGGAAAAATCCCAGCCGCGGGAGGCAAACAGCCTATGATGAGGCGGAATTTGATGATCGCCTGCGGGAGTTTATGGCGGAATAAATGGCCTACCTTGCTGTCGGTACTGGCGGTCACGCTTACCGTGGTGACGGTCGTTTTCGCGTTGGTTCCACACGTCCCGCCCCAAACAACCATTACTCCCCTTTCCGACCTGGTAAGGGGTGTTCCAACTTCCACGGCACTCCTGGCGGGAGCAACCCTACTCATGGGCGGGCTCCTGGCTATGAGTCTGGGTATTGCTTCCGTGATCCAGCGGCGGGAAGAAATCATAATCCGGCGCATCCACGGGGCCAAGAGAAGACACATCTTCGGGCAAATAGTGCTTGAGATGGCGATGGTGATTGCCGCCGGCGGATTGCTGGGAGTGGCGATCGTGGCGGCCGTGGCGGCGATGTGGGACGTCCCGGGTTCGGGGTTACTTGACCCGCTATACCTGACATTCACCTTGTTGCTGGTGATAATTGCCGGCATGGCAGTCGGCATTCCACCGGCCCTGGCGGCAATCAAATACCGCTCGGGCGATTAGTTCACCCGGCTCACCGATACTCCCCACCCTTTCTCCCCTGTCACGAACCATATTGTGCGACGTTGCCACTTTTACCCCCTTTTAGGATCCATGGGACGTACCATAAGATTTATCCGGGCCACACCGCTACTCTCCGGCCGGCCCCTGAATTGCCCCGGGGAACATCAAGTCAGATTGCGGCAGCGTAGGCCACCAAGCTCGGAGACGCGCCTAAACCCGGGGAAGGTGCACGTATGCTATAATACCGCTCAAGGCAAGTGCGAGGCCGGACATGAAACTCCTCACCCCTGCTATTTTCGAACCGTTTCCGGAAGTAGTAGCGGGTATGAGTTTGCGCGACGAACACCAAAACGGGAATCTGAGCATGACAGAGAACGGCACTGACGCGGAAACCGCCCGGAATAATCGCGAGCGGTTTTGCCGGGAATTGGGGTTTGAAGAGGATTCCTTAGCTTACCACCCCGAACAAAAACACGGAAAAGATGTCCACCTGGTCCATGAAGAGTTCCACCACCGCTCCGGCGATGGATTGGTCGCCCAGCAGCCGGGATGGCTGTTGGGCGTGACGGTAGCCGACTGCGTGGCCGTACTCCTCTACGATCCAGCAACCGGCACCTACGGCGCCGTGCATTCGGGGTGGCGCGGGAGTTCACAGAATATCGCCGACGCGGCCATTGCCAAGGCCGTCAAAGAGTTCGCCGTAGACCCGCGCGGCCTTTACGCCTGGATATCACCGGCCGGCGGCGGGGATAGTTACCAAGTCGGCTCCGAGGTAGCCAACCAGTTCAATCCCCGCTACAGCCAACCGGTCGAGGATGATACCTGGTTGTTCGACAACAAATCGGTCGTCCATGACCAACTCATCAATGGTGGCCTGGAACCGAGTCGCATCGAAATGTCCCAACTGGACACCATTACCAACCAGGAACTTCACTCCGCCCGCCGGGACGGAGAATCTTCCGGCCGGATGCTGGCCGCAATCGGGGTAATTTCAGTCTAACTCCCGTTTCAATTGCTCAATCGCCTCCACCCGACCCGGATTGACGTTATTCAAAACGGCCAGATACAGACTGACGTAATCGCCCAGCAAGCAGGCCCAGAGTAAATGCTGGATGTGGCTATCGCCCCGGGACTCGACGACCACCGGAGCAGGCATCCGGCCCGACAACAGCCGGTTGGTCACCTCAAAACGCTTTTGGATGCGTCCCCCATCCAGCGCCGACTGGAGCTGGATGACGGTAAACGGCTTCTGCCGGGGATGTTCGGTCCAGCCCAGGAATTCATTATGATTAAATTCGGGCAATTCGTTCCAGGATGCCACGTGCTTGGCGTTTTCATTGATATCGATTTTCAATTTGCGGGCGGCGCTGTTTAAAGCCGGCCCGCTGTAAATCCACACGGCTTTGCCGGCGCATTCCTCAGCGATCTGCTTGGCCCGGTTTTCTCCCGTAGGAGTCTCGGGCCCCCACTCATTGCCGAGCCCGGCAAGAAACCTCGCCGCTTCCTCCAGTTCAGCCACCGCTCCGCCCGCCAACCCCAGCCCTTCCATCAATTCGGCCAGGGCGCGGAGGCCGTACCAAGCCACCATGCGCGGCTGATATCCGGTTGGCAGTTGATATACCGGCGTGCCACTACGGACCGCGGTCTGGTGCAGCTGCCCCCCGCTGGCGATTACCACCCGCGGCGCCTGCCGTTGGCCCGCTTGTTCATACAGACCAAGCGTTTCTTCGGTATTGCCCGAATAGCTGGAACATATGACCAGGGTATTGTGGTCCACGAAGGCCGGCAGTTCATACCCCCGGACCAAAATGATGGGAATTGGCAACTGGTCGGCCAGCCACGTCCGGAGCATTTCTCCCGCTAACACCGAACCGCCCATACCGGCGATCACCACCGCGGTGAGATTGGCGGGCTCTACTCGGACCGGAACATCGAATTCCTGCCCTAATTGTTGGGGTAAATCGGCGATGGTGTCGCGGATGTTATCGCTGTCTATTTCCTGTATGAGATTGTCTTTATCCAGCATAGATGTGTTGTGTATAGTTGTGTTTTCTCCTGGGCTTAAGTGTAACACGACAGCGGTGATTATCCGTTCCCGGCCTATAGTCTCCCGGCAGCAGCACGCAGACAGCAGACAGTAGACAGCAGACAGGGAGTGAGAAACAACAGGCTCTGAACCTGTCATCCTGAATTTATTTCAGGATCTGTTTCAGGATCTGTCTTAAAACCATATCGGGTTATTGGATTCCGGCTCGGGAGCCGGAATGACAAAGAGGATCTACATGTTTCCGCTTGCTTCTTACTTCTTACTGCTTGCTTCCTGTTCCCTGTCTACCGTCTACCTGGAAAGTTTCACCCGAATTAAAAATACCAGCGAAGCCCCCCCGGGGGGGGAGGGGGGCAAATTCGCTGGTATTGATCGTAAAGGGTCGGCTGCCTACATCATGCCGGGCATGCCGCCGCCCATACCGGCCATGCCACCGCCGGCGTCTTCGCCGCCGCCGCTGTCCTGTTCCGGAATTTCGACGATCAACCCGCCCATGGTCATGGACGTACCGGCCACGCTGGTGGCGTTCTGGACCACTTCACGGGTCACCTTGGCCGGATCGATGATGCCGATTTTCCGCATGTCCTGGGGTTGGTCGGCACTGGTGACGTCAAAGCCGTAGCCGTTCTTGGCTTTCACTACTTCGGGGAGCTTTTCGTCCGGGTTAAGGCCGGCGTTATACATCAGGTGCCTGAATGGCTGCAGCAGGGCGTTCTTGAGTATAACCCACCCGGCAGCTTCCGAATCGGCGACTTTGTGATCGTCCATCTCGATGGTTTTGGCCAAGTCCACGAAGGTGGCCGCGCCGCCGGCGACGATGCCTTCGGCGGCTGCTGCCTTGGTAGCGGCGACTGCGTCGTCGACGCGGAATTTCTTTTCCTCGATCTCGGTCTCGGTAGCACCACCGACGCGCACGACCGCTACTTTACCGGTCAAGGAAGCGACACGGCGCTCCATATTCTCTTTCTCGTACTCGCTATTGGCGTTTTCGGCCTGGCCGCGGATCTGCTGCATCCGGTTCTCGACTTCGCCCGGATCGCCGCCGCCTTCGATGATGGTGGTCTCATCCTTGTCGGCAATGATCTTCCGGGCCGTACCCAGCATATCCAGGTCGGCATTCTCGAAGCTATAACCCCGATCTTCAGATATAACCGTACCGCCGGTCAAAACCGCGATGTCTTCCAGCATAGCTTTCCGGCGGTCGCCGAATGCCGGAGCTTTGACGGCCAGCGTATTGAAGACGCCTTTGAGCTTGTTCAGCACCAGGGTGGCCAGCGCTTCGCCTTCGATCTCATCGGCAATGATAACCATATCCTTACGGCCGGCATTGGAGGCTTGTTCCAGCAAGGGGAGAATTTCCTGGACGTTGGAAATCTTTTTGTCAGTAATCAGAATGGCCGGTTTCTCGTAGACGGCTTCCATGCGTGAGGTATCGGTCACCATGTAGGGGCTGACGAATCCTTTGTCCAGCGTAAAGCCCTCCACGACTTCGGATTCCATTTCCAGACCCTGGCCTTCTTCTACGGTCACCACGCCTTCATTGCCGATCTGCTCAATGATGTCGGCGATCATGTTGCCGACCTCCTGGGAACCGGCCGAAATGGTGGCGATCTCAGCGATGCGCTCTTTCTTGTCGCCGATCTGTTCGGTCAAATCGCCCATGTGGCCCAGCACGTGATCGGTGGCCGCGTCCAGCCCGCGGCGGAGATCCATTGGGTTGTGTCCGGCCGCGATCAAACGATTGGCTTCATTGAGAATGTGATAGGTCAGTACCGTCACTGAGGTGGTGCCATCCCCGGCCACGTCGTTCATCTTGGTGGCCGCCTGCTTGACCAGTTCGGCGCCGACGCTCTGGCCTTGCTGCTCGTCAGTCTCGTTGGGCAACTCGACGCTCTTAGCGACGGTTACCCCGTCATGGGTAATGGTCGGACTGCCATACCCCTTTTCTATCACTACGTTGCGCCCCTTGGGGCCCATGGTTACTTTAACCGCGTCATGCAGCGCTTTAGCACCTTCCAGCACTCGGGCGCGGGCATCGTCATCATAAAACATTTGCTTAGCCATACCGAAATCTCCTTCGTCGATTAGTTAACAATTATCAATTTACATGTATCAAAGATGTTTCATGTATCGTGTTTCAAATTCGTAAATTGCTATCTGTTACTTGCTACGTCTTTGCGACATAATACATGTCACATGGTACTTGGGCATTATTTTACGATGCCCAGCACATCCTCTTCTTTGAGAATCATGTATTCAGTGCCTTCGATGGTAACCTCTGTCGTACCATACTTGGGGTAAACGATGGTATCGTCCTTTTTGACTTCCGAGACGTCCTTCCCCACGGTCACGACCTTGGCCATTTGCGGTTTCTCTTTGGCGTCTTCGGGCAGATAAAAGCCTGATGCCGTCTTGTCGCTTGCTTCCTCGGCTTGGGCTACGATCCGATCGGCCAGTGGCTGAACCTTCGCCATATGCACGTCCTCCCTATATTACTTTTGTCATCCCTACTAGCACTCATAACTTAAGAGTGCTAAATGCTCTTACATAGTAGCGAACGCCCCGCCGAAGTGTCAACATGAACCACTGGGCTTCACCGGAGTGCTTACGGGGGTGTGGCGCCGATCTTAGCTTCCAAATTAGTTTTCTGTTGCTGCAAGGTCTCCGCCTCCCTTGCTTCCACATTCAACCGCAAGAGCGGTTCGGTATTGCTTGGCCGCACGTTGAACCACCAATCCCGATAACCGACGGTGAGTCCGTCCATCCGGTCGTGGGCGCCGTCGGGAAAGGCTTGGGCAATGTGCTCAACCGTGGCTGCCGGGTCCGCCACCTGGAAATTGATTTCCTCGGAATTACAGTAGGCATCCCGATACGGCGCTGCCAAGGCGGAGAGCGTTTGGCCGCTGTCGCTGAGCACTTGCAGGGACGTTAGCGCCGTGATTAATCCGGAATCGGCATACCAATTATGGCGGAAGTAGTAATGGGCCGAATGTTCGCCGCCGAACGGGGCGTCATATTCCCGCATGTTGGCATTAATGTAGGAGTGGCCGACCTTGGTCTGGACTGGGGTTCCCCCGTAATGTTCTATGGTTTCGGGCACAATCCGGGAGGTGATGGCGTTGTGCAGAATGCTACTCCCCGGATACTGCTTCAGGAAATACCGGGCCAGCAGCGCGGTCGTCACACTTCCCGAAACCGTTTCTCCGTTTTCATCGACCAGCAACATCCGATCTCCATCACCGTCAAACGCGATGCCCAGATCCAGTTGGTGGGTTGTCACTGTCTGCTGCAAATCCGCCAGCGTTTCCGATTTGGAGGGATTGGCTTCGTGATTAGGAAACGTGCCATCGAGCTCGAAATACAACGGGGTGATCTCCAGCGGCGCTCTTCCCTGCAGATGCGGGATGACCACGCCGGCCATGCCATTGCCGGCGTCGACGGCGATCCGCAGCGGCCGCAGATTGGGGGCGAAGCCCAGGGCATGGTCCACCCAGTCTCCGGTAATATCTCTGGCCGCGACACTCCCCTTTTTTGTGTTGTTGGCTGCCGTTTGCCCCTCGTCTGCGGCACCGAGCGCCTTTACCGCTCGTTCCTTGATATCTCCCAAACCGGTTTCGCCTCCCACCGCTCGGGCATCTTCACGACATAGCTTGATGCCGTTATAGGCACCGGGGTTGTGGCTGGCCGTAATCACCATCCCGCCGGCGACGTCCAGATGGCCGGTGGCGAAATACATCATATCGGTGGTAATTCGCCCGATATCGAGGACATCCCGGCCTTGCTCGGTTATCCCGGAGATAACCGCCTGTGCCAAATCTGCCGAGTCTTCCCGCATATCACGGCCGACCGCCACCGGCTTGGCACGCCCACCCTTATCCGTTTCATCCAAAAAGTCAGCGAACGCCCGCCCCACCGCATAAGCCACATCTTCATCCAGCTCATCCGGCACCAGACCGCGTATATCGTAGGCCTTGAAAATGGCGTCCAGCCTCATTGGAGATGATGATTCCATTTGGAGATAATTATTCCTTTGGAGATGACGATTCCATTTGAAGAGGATGATAACATAAGCTCGTTTCCAAAATTCCCCGGGCGTATAGTCTCCCGGCAACAGCACGCAGACAGCAGACAGGGAACGCGCAATTGCAAGGAACGTCCTTGCAAGATTAAAAATCGCTACCCAAAGCGCTACTTGGCGCAAAATTGCAAGGACGTTCCTTGCAAAAGTTGCCTTTTTCGTCACTCTCTCTGTCATTCCGGCCCCCGAGCCAGAATCCATTAATCCGACATGGTTTTGAAACAGATCCTGAAACAAGTTCAGGATGACATCTCTTTTTTGCCACCCCCTCTGTCATTCCGAATTTAGTTCGGAATCTCATTCTGCAACAGGGGAACGATCCCGGATCGGGGTCCGGAATGACAGAGGGGGTTTGTATTTTTCCACTTACTCCTTACTTCCTGCTTTTTTTGTTCCCTGTCTACCGTCTGCTGTCTACTGACCCCCACTTGCTTCCTGCTTCCTATTCCTGTTTCAGGTCTTGGTTGCGGGGCTGCCCAGCAAATCTTGGACGACTTGACGGTCATTCCAGGGAGTGCGCTGACCGGCTACCCGGCGATAGGTTTGGTGTCCCAGACCGAGTAACACCACCGTGTCGCCAGCTTCCGCCATAGCCAACCCGGCGGCGATACCTTCCCGGCGGTCGGGCACTTCATGCACCTGCCCGGACCCGCCCTCCTGAGCCGCTGCCATAACCGCCCGGCGGATTTCCTCCGGATCGGCCTCCATGGGTTCATCGTCGGTCACGATGGCGACATCAACCAATTCCCCGGCTTTTTGACCCAGACCGGTATAATCATGGTTTGGCGCGCCGCCGAATACGGCAATAATTTTTCCTTTGGTGAGCGGTTCGATGCTTTCCAAAAGGTGTTGGTAGGCATCCGGGGTGTGGGCGTAATCGATGATAACGGCAAAATTTTGCCCTGTTTCCACCGGCTCCATGCGGCCCGCCACCCCGGTGAGTTGTGCCAACCCCCGGGCCGTGTCATCGCTGGCAACGCCCAGCCCATAGGCCGCGGTGGCAGCCGCTAACGCGTTGTAGAGGTTAAATTCACCCGGTAACTGCAACCGGGTATCTACCGTTGTGGACCCGTATTTTAACCGGAAATCAGTTCCGTTGGCCGCCAAGGAAGCATGGGAAAACTGCACCGAAGCGGCTTCGGTTTTGCCGTACGTATATACGGCCACAGGCGCCTGGCGCCGGAAATACTCATACCAATCATCGTCGTGGTTGAGCACCACCGAATGCCGAGCCTTCCGCAACAGCTTCGCCTTAGCCGCGGCATAGTTTTCCATGCTGCCGTGCTCATCCAGATGGTCCGGGCTGAGGTTGGTCATAACCGCCACCTGGAACGGGACGCCCCACACCCGATGTTGAGCCAGCGCCTGGCTGGTTGCTTCCATCACGACCCAGTCCACGCCGGCTTTCCGCATGCGTTTGAGCAGTTTGGCCAGCTCGGAGGGATGAGGACTGGTTATCTTTAGTTCATTGGTCCACTCTTCCTCGCCGACACGGAAATTGGTGGTGCTGCTTAAACCGACGCGATAGCCGGCCCGACGGAGAACGCTGGCCAAATAATTGGCGGTGGTGGTTTTGCCATTGGTACCGGTAACACCAATCACGCCCATTCCCCTACCGGGGAAGCCGTGTATCCCGTGGGCCACTACCGCGCGCGTGACGTGATACGGCCCCAAAAGCGGATTTAACACCCACTTGGGTATGATTTTTTTGAGCAGCTTTTTCATATAAATTTATAGTAACGTGTTTGCACGTTCCTGCCCAATCGGAATTTAGTCGACACAGTAATAAGCGGAAATGCATATCTTAGGTATAGAGACCAGTTGTGATGAGACGGCGGCAGCGGTGGTTCAGGATGGTACTACCATGCTGAGTAATGTCATCGTCAGCCAGATCGACATCCACCGGGAATTCGGCGGTGTGGTACCCGAAGTAGCCGCCCGCAGCCACCTAGAAGTGATGTTGCCCACCATCGACAAAGCCCTGGCTGACGCCTTCTCAACCCAAGCGCAGACAACGGGAAACCACGCAGGCAACCCGAGCGCCAGCGACCCCTGGTCACAAATCGATGCCATCGCGGTCGCCCACGGCCCCGGTCTGAAGGGAAGTTTATTGATAGGAACGCTCACCGCCCGGACGCTGGCTTTGGTGAAAAATAAACCGCTGTATCCCATCAATCACGTGGAAGCGCATACCTACGCCAACTTCATCACCGAGACGGCCGAGTATGAGGGATTGGCAATGACAAATGCGGATTTGCCGGTTCACAGGCCGGAATTTCCATTGCTGTCGCTGACCGTATCGGGCGGGCATACCCAGTTGGTACTGTTTGATGATCACGGCGACTATGAGCTGCTGGGTAGCACCCGCGATGACGCGGCCGGAGAAGCTTTTGACAAAGTGTCGGTGATGTTGGGGCTCGGGTATCCCGGCGGTCCGGCCATTGCGGCGGCCGCTGAGCACGGCGATCCAGACGCTTTTCCCTTTCCCAAGGCAAAAATTGCTAACTCACCTGATTTTAGCTTTTCCGGACTCAAGACGGCGGTGCTCCGGCATCTCCAGGAATCGATCCAAGCCGATTATGCCTTCCCCTCTTTTGAGCTTGCTCCCCACTTAACACCGGAGCAGATACACGATGCTGCCGCCAGCTTCCAGCGCGTCGCCGCCGAGACGTTGGTGGATCAGACCTTGGAGGCCTACCACACCCACCAACCCCGAAGTGTGGTAATCGCCGGCGGAGTGGCAGCCAACCAGGAACTGCGGCAGCAACTTGCCGATCGATTGCCCGTAGATATCGAGTACGCACCGACCGGGCTTTGTACCGACAACGCCGCCATGATCGCCTCCCGGGGATACTTCGGGACTCATGTGGATAAATCAACCAACCCCCACCAGGTAGAGGTGGTTCCCAATTTACGTATGTAGCCACTGTAGCGGCGATCAGTATAAGCTCAGCCGCCCCACACCTGTGCCTTGGCAATGGGATAAAATCGCCGCGCCGGAGTATTACCCGAGCCGGTTCCGAAACAAGTTCGCAGTGACAGAGAGGCTTTGCAATTTTCCACTTACTTCTTGCTCCTTGCTTCTTGTTCCTGTCATCCCGGACCCCGCCTGCACTGAGCCTGTCCGCCTTGGGCGGACAAGGTCGAAGTGATCCGGGATCGCTTCCGTATTACAGAATTAGATTCCGAACCAAGTTCGGAATGACAAAGAGAGAGGAAACCCTTCTTTTGCAAAAACCGTCCTTGCAATTGCGTGTCACGTCTCCCGCTTACTTCTTACTGCTTACTGCTTGCTTCTTGTTCCTGTCATTCCTGAAACAAGTTCAGGACAGGCTCTGAATTTATTTCAGGATCAGTTTCAGAATCCATTCCAGACTCATCGGCATTGGGCCGGCTCACCCTTTTGGAGAAAGCTATGCCCCAAAAGGGGCCAGGAATTTGGCCAATCTCCGAGTTTTCCCCGATAACTTTTCCTCAACGGGAGGGCTTGCGCTTATGTTTTTATTTGGTATAATGGGTGAAAACAAAAACATTTCCCGAAGTGACGGGACAAAAATAAATACAAGATCATGGAGATTTGACGTGCGCGGTTAACGCGTGCGTGTGTAGTAAGTGCGTTTTTTCACGTGAAAGAGGGGTTTTAGTGCCAAAATATAGGCACTTTTTTTAACGTTTTGGCGGTATTTGCCGGGTCTTGGCGGCTCCCCCGGTCGCCATGAACCAGCCGGGACTTATTGGTAGATCATGACTTCGGTGCAGGGTAATCTGCGGCCGCCCATTCACGGTTTTATCATTTCATTTGTTTGGTTACAGTTGGCTGCTCGGGCTTGGTGCTCCGATTCGCTTCCCACCTTCCGCCAATCACCTGGAGTCCGTCATGAAATCTCATCCGGATGCATTCTAGGTCAGCCCAGGGAGACGCAAATACAGGGGCAAACAAAGAGTAAATTCGAGTAGTACAAGGTGTTCTTCGGAGGGCAAAATCACGTGATTCGCAAATCAGCTAAAGGCAGTAAGGACTATTCTCGGGAAAGGAGGACTTCCGCTCTTTTTCGTCGTTCCGAAGACGTCATCCCTGAAATAAATTCAGGGCAAGCTCCGATCCTGAAACAGATCCCGGATCGGGGTCCGGGATGACAGGAACAGGCAGCAAGAACCAGGAAGTAAGGAGGAAGAAGTAAGTTTCGGAATCGGCTGATGCTGAAACTGATCCTGAAACAAGTTCAGGATGACAATTGGACCGGAGTCCGGGATGACAAAAAGAGGGAAAACGGCAAAGTTGGTTGGGTTCCCGTATTCTGTTTGGAATCACTGGCACTAAGATTTACCTTGTTCTTCAATTAGCTAATTTTCGTGTAAATCATATTTAAATATGATTTAAATATGATATTTACCCCATATGAAAAACTGCCTCTATCAAAAATTCATGCATCTATATTACAGGGAACATGCTTGCGGGGATAGTAGGGAAGAAGCCAGCGACTAGCAAGCAAATGTCAGAAATGGCGGTCAAAGCCGCCCATCACCTGAACTCACCCGCCTTGTGCATATGAGGGGTTGCCTGAGCGGCGCGTGAGGGGGTGAGCAGCTGCCCACCAGTGCACTAGTTCAGACACATCCCGTACACATTGAGCTTCTAAAAAGGAGGCTCCATGAAGTACGGTACATCCATGCAAACCTATGGAACCGTCG
>PXOU01000015.1 GCA_003022365.1 Candidatus Saccharibacteria bacterium QS_5_54_17 | reverse complement strand
GGCATCCTCCTCTTGCCTTAGTTTCTAGCTAGAGACAAGTATACGGGTGCCGCCCTATATATTTAAACGACGTGTCGCATTGTTAGTGAGAATTAAGCAAAAACACCGCCCCCACGCGCATCAGACATGTAAAAACATGGAAAAAATTCGTACCCCGTCTGTATATCTATGCATATTTGTTATAATACGCCTCGGTGGAATGATAAATCCAAAGGACATTGTCTGATTCATGAATATATCTAAACGGTGGAAGACGGTTCGCCGATCGATTACCCGGCCATTTTCTAAATCCCGCTCAAAAACAGACCTGGGGAAGCGCAGTTCTCAGCGTCATTCAACTAAACCCGCAACCGGCAAACCAAAAACCAATGCTGCCTCGGCAAAACCTAATTCCAAATCGAAGTCACAGACGTCGAAAACCAAGGGAAAATCAACCGATGTCAAGTCCCAAAAAACTGGTCGGGGCAAGCCCCCGGAAAAAGCTCCGCCGCAACTCGCCTCCGCGGCCGCAGCTTTGCGGGGGTTGATGCCGGGTTCGGGGAAAAAGTCCCAATCGGCGGCCAAACGGTCCGGCGGCAAGCGCGGCGGCTCCACCGCTTCCACCAAGGCCAACTCAAGGAGCAAGAAGGGTAAGAATCAACCTCCCGAAACGTTTTGGCGACGTTGGATCTGGTACGGGAACCCCAAACGGTTCATAGACTGGTGGTTCACCAAGCCGGGTATGTGGGCCGCCCTGAGAATCGCCGGCACCGCCTTCGGACTTATAATTCTGGTCGTTGCCGGCTTGTTCCTCTATTTTGCCCGGGATTTGCCCAACGCGGGTGAGATCAACGCCGTTAACCTCGAGCAAACCACTAAGTTTTATGACCGGACCGGGGAAACCCTGCTGTATGAAGTATTCGGCGACAAAAACCGGACTTTCGTGGAGCTGGACAAAATCGGCGACAACGTTGAACACGCGACCATTGCCATGGAAAACCAGAACTTTTATGACCAAAAGGTGGGCATAAGCGTCTCCGGCATCGCCAGAGCGGCAGTCAATAACGCACTCAACCGGGATTCGCTCCAGGGCGGATCGACGATCACTCAGCAATACGTCAAAAACTCCCTCTTAACCCCCGAACGGACGGTCTCCCGTAAGATCAAAGAGGTGATCTTATCAATCCAGATAGAACAGCTCTACAGCAAAGACGAAATCCTGGAATTGTACCTGAACGAAATCGCCTACGGTGCCCAGGCATACGGTGTCCAAGCAGCCAGCCAAACCTATTTCTCCAAAGACGCGGACAACCTTGATCTCGATGAAGCGGCTATGTTGGCCGCACTGCCGCAAGCACCTTCCTACTACTCTCCATACGGCAAAAACACCCAGGCGTTGAATGAACGCATCGACACCGTGTTGGATCTTATGCAGGAGCAAGGATACATCAGCGAGGAGGAAGCACAAAAAGCTAAAGAGAGCGACACCCTGGCCAAAGTCAACGACACGCCCGACGCCTACCGGAACATCAAAGCCCCGCACTTCGTGCTTAATGTCCAGCGGAAGCTGGAGCAGGAGTATGGCACCAAGAAGGTTATGCAGGGCGGCCTGGAGGTTATTACCACGATCGACATGGAAACGCAGAAGAAGGCCGAGAAAGCAGTCAAGAACAACATTGCCAATGTCGTCAACGGCGGCGGCGACAACGCGGCCTTGGTAGCCAGTGACCCCGACACAGGGCAAGTTAAGGCTATGGTCGGCTCGCGCGGATTCGAATACAAGGAATTCGGCGCCTACAACGCGGCTACGGCCCGGCGCCAACCCGGTTCCAGCTTCAAACCGTACGTATACGCGCATGCGTTCGAAAACACCAAGAATTGGGGCGCGGGGAGCGTTATATATGACGTCCGCACCGACTTTGGCGGCGGATATGTACCCAGTAACTTCGACGACAACTTCCGCGGCGCGCTTACGGTCCGTTCCGCTCTGGCGGAATCCCGGAATATTCCTGCCGTTAAGATGTTATATATCGTCGGTTTGAAACCCGTTCTCAACCAAGTCCAAAACATGGGCATTACCACGTTGGGAGCTCCGTCGAACTACGGGCTGAGCCTGGTGCTGGGTTCCGGAGGAGTCCGCTTGGATCAGCATGTCCACGCCTACACAGCATTTGCCAATGGCGGCGCCCAACACGAGCAAACCAAGATCCTGAAGGTAACGGGACCCGATGACACCGTGTTAGAAGAGTGGCAGAAATCAAAACCTGAGCGAATCTTCGACAAACAGACCGCCTATCTGATTTCGGACATCCTTTCCGACAAAGGCGCCCGCGCTCCCACCTTCGGGTATAACAATCCGGACCTGGCTGTCCCCGGCCACACCGTTGCCATCAAAACCGGTACCACCGATGATCTCCGCGACGGATGGATGATGGGATATTCCAAAGATCTGGTCGCCGGTGTTTGGACCGGTCATCACCAGAATAAGCCTATGCGTGTAGCCACCAGCAACCTGGCCGGTCCTATATTCACCCAGTTCATGCGGAATGCCCTGGAGGGAAACCAAAACAAGCCGTTTCAACGCCCCGACGGTATCAAATCCGTGGCACTGGACGCTCACACGGGAGGTTTAGCCAGCGATCAATCCAAAAAAACGGTTACCGGCCTCTTTCCCGAGTGGTATGAACCGCCCCAAACCGACGGTATAGAAACCGCTGTTATCGATAAAGTTTCGGGTAATTTGGCCACCGACTGTACACCCGACCGAGCCAAAAAAGAGATCACTAATTACGGTTTGGAAACGGTGCTGCCGCCGGATGATCCCGCCTACGATCGGTGGAATCCACCGGTACAGGCACTCGGCGAGCGCCTCGGTATCGGGAGCGGCGGGTCGATTCCCGACCAAGAAGACACCAAGTGCGCGACTCCCAGCCAACAGCCGGATATATCAATTGACAATACCGACTCCAACGACAACAAGATTACCATTGAATACACTTGGAGCAAACGAAAATTCCCCACCAAACGGGTCGAGATCCGGCATGAGGATCAAACCGTATGCCAGCAGTCCGTCAGCGGTTCCGGCAGCGATACATGTACCTATAAAGCCGACGGCGACGGAGACTATAGCTTCACCGCCATCGTTCAGGATAAACAACTGTATCAAGGTGAAGACCGGACAACAGCTACGGTCGACTCTTCTTCGGGTGATGGTTCAGGCGGCAACGGTGAAGGTGGCAACGGCGGAGATGGCGGATTAATCGATCCTGAATGATTGGTGCCGATTAGGCTTCCTTGGACAGGCCTTGGGAGGCAGCCGCTTTCATGGTTTCCACCGGCGTGATGAAGGAATGTTTCCCGGAACCGGCCGGGGCAAATGCCTGGGTAAATTTGAGCTTCTTGGCTTCTTTGATGCGTGATTGGGTATTAGGAACGGAGCGGATTTCTCCGCTGAGCCCTACCTCCCCGAACACGACCGCGTCCGCGGGAACCGGTTGCTGCCGCGCAGCGGAGGCGATAGCCATAGCGACTGCCAGGTCGGCCGCTGGTTCGGCGATTTTCATACCGCCCACGATGTTGACGTAAACATCCTTGTCGCCCAGTTGTACACCCGCCCGTTGGCCCAGCACCGCGATTAACACGTTCAAACGATTAGCATCGAATCCGGCGCCGGTGCGTTTAGGGTAACCGAACGGACTATTGTTAACCAATGCCTGGACTTCCACCAATAATGCCCGGCTGCCTTCCATGGCGGCGAACACCACGGAGCCGCTGCCGGCCTGCCGTTCCTGGAGAAAGCTGGCCGAAGGGTTACTGATGGGCACCATGCCTCGGTCCCGCATTTCGAATACGCCGACTTCGTGGGTGGACCCAAAGCGATTTTTAACCCCGCGGAGTAGTTTCAATCCGCCGAAACGTTCACCTTCCAGATGCAGCACCACGTCCACTAAATGTTCGAGGATCTTGGGCCCGGCTATGTTGCCTTCTTTGGTGACGTGCCCGGCTACCAGCACCGTCGTGTTGCTTTGTTTGGCGATTTCCTGGAGCATGTGGGCGGTAGTCGTAATCTGGCTGACCGTACCGGGACTGGAGGTAATGCGACTGGTGCTTATGGTCTGGACGGAGTCGACCACCACAAAATCCGGCGCCATGTCAGCGATGGTAGCGATGATGGCGTCCACATCGGTCGCGGCCAGCAGTTGCAGGGAATTATCCCCGATCCCTAACCGGTCAGCTCTAAGTTTAATCTGCCGCAACGACTCCTCGCCGCTGACGTACAGCACGGTGTGGCCATCGGCAACCTTGGCGGCCATTTGCAAAAGTAAGGTCGACTTGCCGATACCGGGTTCGCCGGCCAAGAGCATCAGCCCGCCGGCGACGATGCCGCCGCCCAGCACCTGATCCACTTCGCCGAAACCGCTGCTTATCCGCGGCTGTTCCTGCGCCTGGGAAATCTCGTTCAGCGCCTGCGGCCGCGCCGGAGGGGCGTTACTCTGGGTCCGTGAAGCCGGCTGGTTGGATTCTTCCACCATGCTGCTCCAGGCGCCACAACCCGGACACTTCCCGGTCCACTTGGGCGAGGAACTGCCACACTCCTGGCAGACGAATACGGTTTTCCCGGGCATAACTTTTTATCCGCGTCCTTCCATGCCTGTTAGTATAACAGCCGCCGGCCGCCATGTGCTTCTCCCGGTAACCGATCACCCCGGACACCCCCGATTAACCTTGATCACGGGAGGTTCCACTGAAAGCACCAAGCTGCGGACCTCTCATGTTATTCCAACTCCTGGTAGGTACTGTCCAAACTGTTGACCAGGTCGCGCTGGAGAACAACGATTTCGTTCAACTTCTCCACGGTATTGTTATGACGTGAAATCAGCGACTTATAACGATCGACCATGGAGTTATACCGATTGACGGCCCCGTTCTGCTCCGGCACCAACTGGTTATAGGCCTCCGTATCGCCCTGGGACTCCAACCGCTCCAGCCGCTCGTTCAAACGCTCTACCTTGCTCCGTTGGGCATCTATACGCCCTTTCAGCGAGTCGATCCGGTTCTGCAGACTATCAACTCGGTCCTGCAACCTATTAATCTGCTGCCGGAGATCCGCAAAGGTGCTTTTGTACTGCTGGTATTTATCCACTACGGCTTGCCGGTCATGAAAATATCGGGCGTAATACTCCTCCAGCTCCGGAGACAGATCGGCTATTTGGGTGGGGAGTATGGAGTGCAGTTCATTGCGCCGAACCGTCTCGCTACTATTCTCCTCGTAACTATTGATGAGTTCTTTGACACGGCTGTCTTCGATGGTTTCCAACTCTTCCTCAAGCATACCGGCAACCCGGGAGCGAGTATCCGCCTCCAACCGGTCATAGGCGGCGTGCAGCATCTCATGAGCGGCCGTCACTTCCATGACGCCGTCGAGTTTCCGGCGCTCCACGCGCAGCAGGTAGATCCGTTGGTTCCTATAGCACCCCAGAACTGATGCCGCCTCCCGGGTCGGACAGTTCCGGTTGAACGTCTGTTTGTCATTGATTTTGGGGTCGGAAACGTAGAAGTATTCTCGCCCCTCCTGAGTCATAGACGTCTCATCGGCTAAGTCCGCTATGCCGCGAGGGGGCTGATACGACCTGAGAAACCACCAGTCGGATATTTCCTGGGCATAAGTCCCGGCGCCGACAACGGCGAACCCCAGCACGGCTACCGCCAATATCGCCCCTAAACGTTTCATCACACCTCTAGCATAACAGAACTGCCCGGCTCGCCCGCGGAGGAGTATCAGCTAAGGGCGGGAATTATTTCCGAGAGCCAGCTTTCTGTTCAGCAGCCGCCGTGAAGTTGAGTTGGCCGTTCCGGCCGGTTACCCGGACTACGTCCCCGCTGGTAAATTCGTTCTTGAGCATCTTGGTCGCCAACGGATCTTCGATCATTTCCTCGATCGCCCGGCGCAATGGCCGTACGCCCATGCTCGACTCATACCCGGCCTCTACCAGGATTTTGCGGGCGCTGGCATTGACAATGACAGCGATCCCGCTTTCGGCCAACCGCTGTTTGAGCTCCTCGATCCGTAACTGCAGGATGCGATCGACTTCCTCACGGCTGAGCGCTTTGAAGACCACGGTTTTGTCGATCCGGTTCAACAACTCAGGTCGCATGTGGTTGTCTAAATCCTCGCGTACTTTGGCGGCCACTTCTTCGTGGTACTCCGCCACTTGGGAGCTGTCGGATTTGGGCCGGAATCCCATAACCGCCTCCTTTTGCAACAGTTCAGCGCCAATATTGGAAGTCATAATAACCACCGTATTGGTAAAGTCGACTTTGCGGCCATTGGCGTCAGTCACGTATCCATCTTCCAGCAGCTGCAGAAGCATATTGAAGACGTCCGGATGCGCTTTTTCGATCTCGTCGAAGAGAATCAGTGAATACGGTTGTTGCCGAACCCGTTCGGTCAATTGGCCGCCCTCCTCGTACCCCACATAGCCAGCCGGCGCGCCCAGTAACCGGGACACGTTATGCCGTTCCATGAATTCACTCATGTCGATCTTGATCAATGCGTCTTCGGAATGGAATAACTCACGGGCTAGGACGCGGGCTAATTCGGTTTTACCGACCCCGCTGGGGCCCAAGAACAAGAAGGAGCCGATCGGCCGCCGGGCGTCTGAGACGCCCGAGCGGTTACGCCGGATGGAACGGGCGACGGCTTGGGTGGCTTCGGTTTGCCCGATCACCGATTTCTGCAGCGTATCTTCCAGGTTAACTAACTGCTTGGCTTCTGACTTCAAGAGCTTGGTCACCGGCACGCCGGTGATGGTGGCGATCACCTGGGAAAGATCTTCGGAGTTTACCTGCAGCTTCTCCCCTTCCTGTGCTTCGGCCGATTCCTGGCGTTTGAGTTTGTTTTCCAGAATGCTGATTTCCGTCTTCAAACGGGCCGCCCGTTCATAATCCTCACTGGCAGCGGCATTATCCACGTCCTGATGCAACTCACGGATCTGGCGCCGGATTTCCCGGGATTCGCTCCCTGTCTGGGTGCCGCGGGATACCCGGACTTGGGCGGCAGCTTCGTCTATTAAGTCGATTGCTTTGTCGGGCAGATACCGGTCGGGCAGATACCGGGTAGACAACTTAACCGCTTCGGTGATGACGTCATCCGAAAGCGCTACCCGGTGGTACTGCTCATAGTGATCCCGTAACCCGTGCATGATCTCCAGCGTCTCCTCGTGAGTGGCTTCGGGCACTGGGATGGTCTGGAAACGGCGTTCCAGCGCGGCGTCTTTTTCGATGTGTTTTCGGTATTCATCGGTGGTGGTCGCCCCAACCACCTGGATGAGTCCGCGCGCCAGCGACGGCTTTAAAATATTGCCGGCATCTATGGCGCCTTCGGCCGCGCCAGCACCCACGATCAAGTGCAGTTCATCGATGAACATGATGACATCGTCCACGTTCTGCAACTCTTCCAGAATGCTTTTGAGGCGTTCTTCGAATTCGCCGCGGTACTTGGTTCCCGCAATCACGCTGGAGAGATCAAGGGCGATGACTCGTTTATCCAGCAAGTCGTGGGGAACGTTTTCGGTCACGATTTTCTGGGCCAGGCCTTCCACGATAGCGGTCTTGCCTACGCCCGGGTCCCCGGTCAATACCGGATTATTTTTGGTGCGCCGGTTCAGCACGGTAATCATCCGCTGGATCTGATTCTCCCTGCCCACCACCGGATCCAAGTTGCCGTAACGAGCCTGTTCGGTCAAATCAACCCCGAAGTATTCGACGGTCGGGATTTTACTCTTTTGCTTGGAACGTTGCGTGTCAGTGGTGTGTTCTTCGTAGTGGTACTGCTGATTCCGCAGGTAGTCCTGCAGTTCCGACTTGACCTCCATAATATCGATCTCCATATCCTGGAGCAGCAGGGTGGCCCGCGTATTCTTTTGGCTTAAAGTGGCGAACAGGATGTGCTCGGTCCCGCATATCTTTTGGCCGAAATCACGGGCGATTTTCCATGACAGGGTCAGGGTTAGCTTGGCGGTCTCATTCAGACCCCGTGAGGTTATGGTCTGGCTGGACATGGAATGGGCGGCGGCCGGTGCCACATCCAGAGCGGTACTGGCTTTATCGAAGGTCACGCCGGCATTGTTAAGCACCTTGGCTCCGATCGAGCCGTCCTGGCGCAAAACCCCCAGGAGAATATGCTCGGTGCCGATATAGGAAGAACCCTGCGCCCGAGCCAACTCGTTGGCTTGCTGCAAACTCTGTTGCGCGTTCTCAGTTAAATGGTCTTCAAAAAAATTATCTTGCACAGTATGGAATTCCCTTTCACATTATAGCAGCTTCAGGTTACTGCCGAACACTTTCAGTATAAAATATTAGCACTCTAATCTCAAGAGTGCTAATGCCGCGGCCGGCTGCTAGGTTTCCGCCGACTCGTCTGTTGGTTCCGGGGAGGAATCCTGGGTTGCCTGCGATTCTTCCTCCGTTACTTCCGTCTCTTCTGTAGCCTGCTCCGGGTTATCGTCCTCGTCCGCCTCCGAATCCGTGCCTGTATCCTCGTTTTCACCGTCGTCTTCGTTGTCTTCCAGGGTTTGCAGCAGCGATTCTTCGATTTGGGATTTGGACACGTAACCGTTTTGGTTGGATTGGTTCTGGCTCGCCTCGGCCGTGGCAGCGGCCGCTTCATCAGCGGGTTCGCCGCCTTCCTGGGTACGCATCTCGCCGCTCTCGCTCATGATGTCGACTTGCCAACCGGTCAGCTTGGATGCCAACCGGACATTTTGCCCGCTCCGGCCGATGGCCACGGATAGTTCATCCTCGGGCACTTTGACGATGGCGCGCTCATCGTCCGCTTCGATGTCGATACTGCTGATTTTGGTCGGCGACAGGGCATTGGTGATGAACTCCGAGGGGTCATCGCTGTGGGGAATGATGTCGATCTTTTCTTCCCCGATCTCGTTCATGACCGCCTGGACGCGGGTCCCGTGCCCGCCCACGAAGGTACCGACCGGATCCACCCCCGGAACTTCCGTCCCCACGGCCAGTTTGGTGCGAACACCGGCTTCCCGGGCAATGGCTTTGATCTGCACGGCATCGTTTTCCATCTCCGGCACTTCTTTCTCAAACAACAGGGAAACGAATTCGGCACTGGCCCGAGACAGAATCAACTGCGGGCCGCGCGGCGTACTCTCTACCTCACGCAGGTAGACTTTCAATCTTTGGGTGGAGCGGTACCGTTCCTGGGGAATTTGTTCCGATTGGGGCAGAATGCCCTGGGCTTTGCCGACATCGATATACACTACCCGGGGCTCGACCCGCTGCACGGTCCCGTTCAAAATGCTGCCGACTTTATCCTCGTACTCGGAAAACACCGAATCGCGTTCCGCTTCGCGGATCTTTTGCAGAATGACTTGCTTGGCCGTTTGGGCGGCCACCCGTCCGAATCCTTCGTAGGCTACCTCGACCTCCACTTCGTCGCCGACTCCGGCGTTTTCATCCACCTGGCGGGCATCTTCCGGGCTGATTTGCAGGTGTTCATTTTCCACCTCCTCGGTGACTTCCTTGGTCACGAAAATGCGAAAGTCGCCCGTGTTCTGGTTCAAGGTGGAACGCACCTGCTGTTCCCGGTCACCGTAATCCTTGCGGTAGGCAGCGGCGATGGCCTGCTGGAGCGCGTCCTCTACGATGTCGTAGGAGACGTTTTTCTCGTCAGCGATCTGCCGGAGCATCATGATAAACTGTTTGCTGTCCATTTCCATATTCCACAGTCTCCTTTTCATATAAGAAAGCCGACCGCATTGGCCGACTTTATTCAGGTTTAGGTTGCTTCTGTCTTGAGCATATCGCGGCACGTCAGCGGTTGTCAAAATAACTGTTCGGCGCCGTAAGGGTACTCGTCGCGGGATAACCACGGAAATCAAACACCCCGGCACCACGTGTCAGGTATTTTAAATATGATTTAAATCATATTTCCACGTGAATTGCCGGTTTTTGTGTCTCCATCACCGGGTATAAATGCCATCCAATAGGCGCTGCCCTAGCTTGGGCCAATGGACAAGGGGCGCTTACGTCATGGTATATTAGGCTCATGTCAGAAGACGTTGAACGACTACATAGATACTTTCATCCCGGGCGGTACGACATTCACCTGAAACCCGATTATGCCGGATCGACCTTCCGGGCGACGACATTGATAACCGGGGATCTACCCGAAAAATCCTCCTCCATCACATTGCACGCGGCCGGCCTCACCGTTCATGACATCCACGTCAACGATGAACCGGCTGCAGCCGAACTTGACAAGGAAAATCAACACCTCCATGTATCCGCGGCGGAGCCGTTCGAACCCGGCGATACATGGATAGAAGTCGAGTATGAAGGCCTTATCAAAGACACCATGCACGGACTTTACTGGAGCCGATTCACCCGGAACGGCCGGGAAGAATACATTTTGGCAACCCAGTTCGAGGCCAACCATGCCCGCGAAGTCTTTCCCTGCATCGACGAACCCGAAGCCAAATCCACTTTCAGGCTCAGCGTGGACATACCCAGCCAACAAACAGCCGTTTCCAATACATCCATAGCCGATGTAACCCGGGTAGACGAAGAAACTTCTTCCGTTACATTCCAGGATACGCCCGTTATGTCGACCTATCTATTGGCCTTGGTCGTCGGCGACATTGACTACACGGAAAGCCAGACCGCCGATGGCGTCACGGTCCGGGTCTACGCCACGCCCGAGCAGGTCGCCTATACTGAATTCGCCCTGCAGACAGCCACCGCCGCGCTCGATTTTTACAACCAGTATTACGAAATTCCCTACCCTCTGGAAAAGTGCGATCTCATAGCACTGCCGGACTTCGCTGCCGGCGCTATGGAGAATTGGGGATGCATAACCTTCCGGGAAGCGGTCCTGCTGGTTGACCCGGAAAACACCTCGCTGGCCACCAAACAGTTCGCCGCCAATGTCATTGCCCACGAATTAACGCACCAGTGGTTCGGCAATCTGGTTACCATGCAATGGTGGAACGACCTATGGCTGAACGAAGGGTTTGCTACCTGGATGGCCAACCTGGCCGTTGATCACATATATCCGGAGTGGAATGTCTGGGAGCAATTTATCTCCAATGACCAGATCGCGGGAATGCGGCTGGACAGCTTGCAAAACACGCATCCCGTTGAAGTCCCCATACACGATCCGGAAGAAATTGATGAGATATTCGACGCCATTTCTTACAAAAAAGGTGCCAGCATCCTGCACATGCTGCATGCCTATCTGGGCGGCGAAGACTTCCAGCGCGGTCTTTCCCGGTACCTGGAGCGGTACGCCTATGGTAATGCCCGGACCGAGGATTTGTGGCAGGCATTGGAAGAAGTATCCCAAAAACCGGTCACGGACTTCATGTCTAACTGGACCGGGCAAAGCGGCTATCCGCTCATTCGATACGAAGCATCGGAAGCTGGTCTGCGGTTAACCCAGCAGCGATTCAAGCTACTCCCCGGTGAAGCGGACGAAGATGAGCAAACCTGGTACGTGCCCGTCAGCGCCGTCGATCACCAACCGACCTTCCTGCTGGACCGGCCCAGCGACGAGTGGAAGGAAGCTCCGGCTACGGCAGCCAAACTCAACGCCGGACGCAGCGGATTCTTCCGCGTGGAGCATACTGAAGATGATCTAAAGCGTTTATTCGGAAATTACTTACAATTTTCCCCGTTAGACCGGCTGGGACTCATAGACGACACCTTCGAACTGGCCAAAGCCGGGTATACGGACACTGCATCCGTACTTTCCACCTTGGGTAACATCAAAGATGAAGAAAGTTACGTGGTATGGGAACTGGTGTCTTCGCAACTGACACAACTCCAGCGCGTCTTCGGCGAAAACACATTGGCACGCATTTTCGGCCCGGAGCTGACCGGCACTCAGCTGGCACGGATCGGATGGGACGGAAGCGAAGATGAATCGGTCTTCGAAGCGCTCCTGCGTCCGGTCATACTAGACTTGGCCGCCCGGTGTAATGTAGAACCCGTCAGCCAAGAAGCGTTCCGCCGATTCCAAAGCGGCCAAGCCATCGACCCCGATATACGCCGGACCGTATACACCACTGTGGCCCGGAGTGGCGACGAAAATGTATATGAAATGCTGCAGACCATGCACAACCAAGCCGACTTTGATGAAGAAAAGATGCGCCTCGCCCAGGCACTGTGTAGTTTCTCCCAGGAATCATTGATCGAGCGCTCTTTGGGAATGATCACCTCTGATGCAGTTCGCAAACAGGAGGTCCGGCATTGGCTGGCTTATCTCTTTTCCAACCAGAATGCCGCGGAGCCGGCTTGGCAATGGATGCAGGACAACTGGCAATGGCTGGACGACAATTTCCGCGGTAGCCACGCCTTTCCCGGCTTTCCCAAACTGGCCGCCCGCAGTTTCGCTGACCAAGACAAAGCCGCGGAATTGGAAAACTTCTTCCGCGGCACCGTCCCGGACCGCAGCCTCGACCAGGCAATCGAGCACATCCACATCCAAGACGGGTGGTACGACCGCGATAGCGAATCGGTGCAAAAACTGGCTGAGTCTTAGTCCGTCAAAAGACTGGTGTTGTGTTCTTCGCCTGCCTGTTTGACCACTTACCCGCTACTGGTCAACTTCGATCGCCCCGGGTACATAGCGGAGATTGTTGAGTTCGATATCGCCGGTGATGCCGATGGCATCGATCTGGCAGTCACCACGCCACCCGTTCTCCGTTACCCAGTGCTGCGCCGCCAAGCACAGCTGCTGTTTCTTGGTGTCGGTAATATATTCCAACGCCGCTCCGTGTCGGCCGCTTTTGCGGTGTTTGACTTCCACTATGTGTACCGTCTTCTTGTGGGTGGCTACAATGTCGATCTCACACCAATAGGTCTTCCAATTCCGCTCTACTATCTTTAGCCCGCGCGAAGTTATATATCTGGCCGCAAACTCCTCTGCCTTTTGGCCGTCATTCATAACTTATTACTTACTACTTATTACTTATTACTTACCCGTTTTACCGGTGAAAAACTATATCGATGCAGAGCACATGGTCCCAATCGGGAAAGAGCGGCTTTATGTTGGGCGGTCCCGTAGCCTACATGAGCTTCGAATCCGTAACCGGGAAAGATTTCGGCGCACGTTTGCATGAATCGGTCCCGGGCGACTTTGGCCACGATGGAGGCGGCGCTGATGGCGGACTCTTGCTGGTCGCCTCGGGGTACACACTGCGTGGGAGAAGCTATATCAGCCAAAAAATCGGTGTCACCGTCTATGTATACCGTCCGCTTCCCATGCTCGGAAGGCAGTTGTGACCAAGCCGCGCGCATAGCTCGCCCGGTACTGGCACCTAAACCGAGACGATCAATACGGGCGGGTGCCGACCATCCGATACCGATCGCGTGGGCCTGTTGCCGGATGTCCCGGAGCAGACGCGTCCGTTTGGCGGGAGAAAGTTGCTTCGAGTCGGCCAATCCGCTGAGGTTCGCCTGGTCAGACAGACAGACGGCAACCGCCACCAACGGGCCTGCCCATGGTCCCCGCCCGACTTCATCAATGCCGATCGTCAACGCATTGCCCATGTGTGTCTACTATAGCACTTTGGGGGGCGTAATAAGTAAAAACCGCTATCTGGGAGTAGTCGGATGGGTTAGGAGTCGGCTTCCTTGTCATCCGACTCGGAATTATTTGACTGGGAATCTTTTTCCGTATCATCAGCACCCGGTGAGTCATCCGGTGTGTCATTGTTATTACCGGCGTCAGTACCGGTGTCTCCTACGTCTACTTCGTCGTTGTTGGCGGGAGCTGATTCTTCTTTGGTTGTTTCCTCGTCTGTTTCTTCGTGTGTCCCTTCTTGGGGGTCTTCTTTGGCCTGTTGGCGTTCTTCGACCGGAGTAACGGGTGCCTCTTCTTCGGCTTCCTCCACGACCGAAACTCCTGCTTCAGTTTCCGAGACCTCCGAAGCTGAAGGGTCGAATGAAATTTCCTGGAGCCGGGCGGATTTGCCCTGGCGTTGGCGCAGGAAACTCAAGTAATTCCGCCGGACCTTGGAACGGCGCAGTATTTCGACTTTCTCCACGTTCGGCGCGTGCAGCTTGAACGTCTTTTCTACCCCGACACCACTGGATATCCGGCGTACGGTGATTGAGGCCATCAAGGAATTCATCTGTTTGGTGCGGATAACGACACCTTCAAATCCCTGGGTGCGGACTTTGTTGCCTTCCACGATGCGCTGGTGCACCCGCACGGTATCCCCTGAGCGTACGTGGGGGGTTCTTGACTTCTGTTGGGCTTGCTCGAATTGCGCTATCACGGATGGCATAACGTGCCTACACTAACAACTTTATATCTGCTGTTCAAGCATCGCAAAGTCTCACCGCAAATGCGACTACCCGTATACTTTCTCTAACGCTACTTTAGCACGTTCGGGGTCGTTGGCGTACCATTCTTGGAACTGAGCCGGGGTTATCATGTCCGGTAGGCCCATGTGCCAACGCTGGTGGATGTAGTGGCGGATGAACTCGTCTACCTTCTGCTGGACTTCCGCCAGCTCGGATGTGCTGTAGTACGCTTTGCCCAGGCACTCGCTGCGTAAAGCCTTGTTAAAGTTTTCGATATGGGCCTGTTCGTTCTTCTTGTAGGGCCGGGAGTAGCGGTGCTTGGCCCCCGTATCCTCCACAGCGGCTACGAAATCGGTTCGGAACTCGCTGCCGTTGTCGGACTGGTGTAACTCCGTGTCACCGTAGTATCCGTGATGATGGGCGAAGGCCCGGGCTCCGGTCTCCATCTCCAGGTCGGTGCCGATGAAGACACTGGGTTCCTTGGTAAAGATATCCAGAGCAGTGTAGGCATACAATTCCCCCAAGTCGACCGTGTCGTGTTCAACCACCTGCCGGGGAGCTGAGGCAGTTACCATGGCTTGGTGTTTGTGGTACTTGCGCACGCCCACCACTGCCGTGTGCATGCGGGCGTGCAGCCAGCGGTAGATAGTGGCAAGTCCCAGTCTGATACCGTGCTCCTGCCGCAGTTCTTTTTGTATCTTCTGGCCACACCAGCCGGTCTCGACCCGCAGGTCAACGATCTTCTGGATGACGTACTCAGGTGTCCGGGCTCGGGGCCGGCGGTGTTTGCACTGGCGCTTACGCCGGACGAACTCGCGGATACCGATGCGCTTGATATCCCGAAACCATCGGTAGATGGTTGCCCGGTGTCTCCCTACCTCGGCGGCGATAGTATCCACCGGGATTGTTTGCTGATGCAGCCTCCAGGCATGCTCATAGATTGATATAGTTGCTATACTGGTCATGGCGACCCCCTTTCTTGTATTAGTTACTAACTAGAGACAAGTATACGGGTGTCGCCTTTTTTGTTTAAGGATTTGTCGCATCGTTAGTGAGAATTATGCGATTTCCGCCTCAATTTACCTAAAGATCGAATTCTCGCATGAATAATTCCGCGGCAACCAGCATCCGCGTTGTTTTCACGGTCGCCACTATCTCCCGATCGTTACTAAATCGCTTATGTTGACTGTTTATTGCTTGGAAACGATCATCATCACTAATCATTTGTTCCATATCGACTGTGTCACCCTGCCCATCGCGAATAAGTATGTCCTCGAAGAGGGTCCGGTTGTCTGATATAAAGGGCAGCTGGGGATGTTCTGATAGTTTTACCGGGTTGTTGGCATCATCATACATAAGTGCCTGATGAGCCTGGTCGCGTACCGTCTTTATCCGCTCAAGCTGCGTGTCCTGGTTGTAGCCTTGCAAATACTGCCGTAAATCCGCTGGTTGATCAACTACTGGTTCGCGTTGTAAAGACGCCAGGAAATCCGCTGCCGGAATCTGCTCCGGTTCAGGTGATTCGGGTTGATTATAAACACGTTCGCCTGAAGACGCCACCGGCTACCGCCTTTGCTATAGTTGTATTGTAGAATATATTCGTGTATGGAACAAATCACCCTGGTTCTGGATAACATCCGCAGCGCCCATAACGTAGGCGCCATTATGCGCAGCGCCGCTGCGTTCGGCATCCGAGACATGGCGTGCCTGGGCGTGACGCCCTACCCGCGACGATGGGATGATTCCCGGCTGCCACATATCGCTTCCCGGGCACACCGGGCCATCGCCAAAACTGCGCTTGGGGCGGAGGAGGCGTTAACGGTCCGGCATTTCCCACGCATTGACGACTTCCAACAGCAATTCACAGCTTCGGTGTACGCCCTCGAGCAGACGTCCGAGGCCACAGGACTGCCCGATTTTACGCCCCGCCCACCCCTGGCGTTGATTATCGGCAACGAATTGGAGGGCGTATCCGGACGTGCACTGGCCCGGACTGCCGGATGCATCCAAATCCCCCAGGAAACCACAGCCAAAGCATCGTTGAACGCCGCCACTGCCTGCGGGGTTGCCCTGTATGGCTGTTACACCAAACTACACCAGCGCACCCAGGATGACTAGTACCAGAATGCCTAGCAGCAACTGCTCGACGACCGTCCGGTTGGGGATGTGTTCCCGCTCGGCCACGTGTTCGTAGACCAAATAGCCGATGAACACGCCCACGGCGGCGCCCGCGATCAACAGCGACCCCGGCGACGGCACCATCCGGAACCCGAAATACACCGCCACGGCCATCACGACCACCAACATCCAACCCATATATCGGCTCATCCGACCGCTCCATAGCTTGTCTGGATCAATACTACCACGATCCCCACCAGCAGCATGGATTGCAAGACGGGACGCGGATGAACGTGGGCGTCCCAGAGTAAGTGTTTGCGCCGCAGGGTGACATGCTGAGCCAGATATACTACTCCCAGCATCAGCGCCACCGCAGCTCCCAGCTGGGCGGCCGGCGGCATGGTCCGCACCACACTCAAGGGTTCGGCAGGAGAGTAGGTCTGGGTGGCGGGCAGGACCATTCCGTTATCGCTTGGCCGGATCGGCGCTCCGCCGTTCGGCGGCCGTGTGGAGCCGTACATGGCCACTACCACTGTCGTCTGCTCCCCGTTTAGATACCCATCCGCCGCAGCGATCCCGATATGCTGGTACTCCCCACCAAGTAAATTCTCCCGGTGACCGGGACTGTTGAGCCATCCGTCCGTCACCCCGCTGCTGGTCTGGAATCCCTTGGCGAGATTCTCACCGGCGTATTGATAGTCATAGTCATGGTTTTTGATGAAGCTCCATGGCGTGGTTCCCTCCGGTCCGTAATGGCTCCAATATCCCCGCTGGAGCATGTGTTCGGCTTTATCCCGGGCGGCCGCGGCCAGTCGCCGGTCTTCCCGCAACGGCCGTAAACCAACGTCCCGGCGTTGCCGGTTGGTTTGACGTAGCAGTTCATCCTCGGTAATGTTCTGGGCGATGCCCAGCGTATCCCCGGTTCGCCCGTCGACGTACCCCGCCACCTGCACCAGGAGCAGGCATCCGGTGGCTACCGCCAGCGCCGGTACCCGTATCACGTAGGGGTGGAAGGAGTTATTGAATCCGGGCCAGAATGTGTGTTTAACGGACCGCAGTATTGCCAAAGGGTGCATGTTTGTATTCCCGCTACTTCGCCCTAATTGTAGCAAAAACATGAGGATTTATATTCCCATCCGGCGACACCGGATCATCCACGGGCCTTCTTGGCCGCTTTGTTATTACCTGAGCTACCATAACCCCGGGAACCTCTCCGGCCTTAGCGAACCGTGACCGTTTCCACGCTCCCTAAATCCTGCAAGGAGCGAACCAGGTTGTCACTGGGTGCAACCGTGAAGGGGAGTTTGATGCGGGTGCCGTCCATGGCAATGACCGCTTGGGATGAGCCTTGGTGCTGATTGAGTAACTGCTTGATTGACACCAAGGTATCCTGCCCGCAGGCGGCGGGGAGGCTGATTTCGAGTGTCCGGGTTTCGGTCACCGCCGCTGGTTTGGCTTGGGTGGCAGTCGTGGCGGTGGCGGTACCCCCCTCCCGGGATGACCCACCTTCCGCCGTGGAAACCTCGGGTTCGGACGTGGTTGCTTCGGCAACGTCGGATTCCCCGGATTTTTCCTTTGGGGCGGCGTCGTATTGGACAGGCTGGGGGGTAGTTTCAGAGGAGTTATCCCCGGTATCGGGGACACCCGGCGCATATCCGTTGGTATCCGAAGATTCTTCGCCCGCCGGGATTTCCCGAGCCGTATCGGCCAGAATTTTCAACTCCTGGCCGGCATTGCCGTCTTTATCCGTCGTATTGATCTTGCCGTTTACCAAAACCACCGTATCCAATTGCCACAACCCGGGCGATTCCGCGTAGGTACGAGGGAAGACGATCACCTCCAACTCGCCGGTTTTGTCCTCGATCTTAGCGAACGCCATTTTGGCCCCGTTTTTGGTAGTAATTTCCCGGACATCGGTTATCAACCCGCCCACTGCCACGCTCTTGCCCTCGCCGGCGGATGTGACCTGCTCCAGTGGCGTCGCGTAGGTGGCCAGATATGAATCATAGGCGTCCAGCGGATGGTGGGAAAGGTAGACGCCCAGCAAATGGCGCTCCCACTGCAGACTCTCGTGTGTGCTAACCGTCTCCGAAGGTGTCTCCAAGTCCAGTTTGGGCAATAAGGATTCCTCGACCACGGCATCGCCGAAGAGATCGGTCTGCCCGTTTTGGGCTTCTTTCTGGGTCTTCTGGGCGAAGGCGATGATCTTATCCAGATTATGCAGAAGCGTCGCCCGGTCTCCCAGCTCGTCGAAGGCACCGGCTTTGATGAGACTTTCCCAGGTTTTCCGGTTGACGGTTCCGATGGCCACCCGCTTGGCAAAATCTTCCACGGAGGTGAAGCGACCGCCATCATCCCGGGCGCGCAGGATTTCCTCCACCGCCCCCACACCGACGTTCTTGATGGCGCTCATGCCGAACCGGATGGCCTCTTCTGCTTGAGCGTCGCTATTGGGACGGACGGCGAACTCGACGTAACTTTCGTTGACGTCGGGCGGCAAAACGGGGATATTCATATGCCGGCATTCATCGATTTCTATGGATATCCGGTCGGTATCTTCAGCGTCACTGGTCATTAAGGCGGCCATAAAAGCCGCCGTATAGTTGGCTTTCAGGTAGGCGGTCTGGTAGGAGATTAAGGAGTAGGACGCCGAGTGGGATTTGTTGAAACAGTAGTCGGCAAAGCCTTCCAGTTTGTCCCAATAATTTTCGGCAAATTCCCGGTCGACGCCTTTATGGGACACCATGCCTTCGACGAACTCGGGTTTCATTTTGGCCATCAAATCGGCCTTTTTCTTGCTGATCGCTTTGTTCAGGGTGTCTGCCTGGTTGCCGCTAAACCCGCACATCTCCCGGGCGATCTGCATGACCTGTTCCTGGTAGACGAGCACTCCGTAGGTCGGCTCCAAGGCGTTTTGCAGACCCGGATGGTCGTAGGTAACCTCCTTTTCCCCGTTTTTGGTAGCCACGAAGTCATCGATGTATCCGGACGAAAGCGGACCCGGTCGGTACAGGGCGGAAAGGGCGATTAAATCTTCCAGCGTGTCGGGACTCAGTTGTTTCATATAGCGTTGCATCCCCGAAGACTCAAACTGGAAAACCCCGGTAGTGTCAGCCCGGCGGAATAGATCGAAGGTTGCCGGATCATCCAAAGGGATAGCGGAAATGTCGATCTCTTCCCCGTAGACTTTGCGGATAATGCGGAGGGCATTCTTGATGATCGTTAGGTTGGCCAACCCCAGAAAATCTATCTTCAACAAGCCGATCTCCTCGACCGGATCCATGGAGTACTGGGTGGAAACGGCGCCTTTCTGGGCGATTTCCAACGGCGTGTACTTGACAATTTCATCCGGCGCAATCACGACCCCGGCCGCGTGAACTCCGTGAGAGCGAATGGTCCCCTCCAGACGCATGGCCTGGTCGAATACTTCCTTGGACTGGGGATTGTTTTCGTACTCCTCCTTGAGTTCCTCCACTTCTCCTAAACTTTTCTCGAGCGGGATGTGTCGGCCCTGCTGGGGCGGGGGGATCATTTTGGCAATCCGGTCAGCTTCCGCAAAGGAGACTCCCAGCACCCGGGCGGTGTCACGGGTGGCGTTGCGGGCGGCCATAGTTCCGAATGTCACGATATTGGCCACTTTATCTTCGCCGTATTTGGAAATGGTATAGTCAATAACCTCCCCGCGGCGGTCATCCTGGATGTCGATGTCGATATCGGGCATGGAAACCCGTTCGGGATTCAGGAACCGCTCGAACAGCAAACCATACAACAACGGATCAAGGTCAGTAATGTTAACCGCGTAGGAGACCAGAGAACCGGCCGCGCTCCCTCTGCCCGGCCCAAAGATAATGCCCCGGTCTTTCCCCCAGTTAATGAAATCGGCTACAATCAGGAAGTAGCCGTCGAATCCCATGTTGTTGATGACACTGAGTTCGTGTTCGAACCGTTCTATGACATTGGCCTCCACCTTGGATTTGGCTTGCTCGATCGTCAGATGGGCGGATTCCTCCCGGGAGACGCCGCCATAACGCCATGCTAACCCTTGGTAGCCGAGCTCTTTTAAGTGCTCATGCTCGGTTTTGCCATCGGGAACGTCGAATTCGGGGATTAAAATGTTATCCAGCGGTATTTCCACGTGGCACCGGTCGGCGATCGCTTTGGTATTGGTCATGACGTGGAGATGGTCCTGCCAACGCTGGGCCATTTCCCGGGGGTCGGATAAGTGCAGATGCATGTTTTTCAAACTCATACGCTTCTCTTCACGGACCAGGGAACCGGTCTGGATGCAGAGCAGTACTTCGTGGGCGTCCTGATCTTCAGGCATACAATAGTGGGCGTCGGCCGTAACGACTACCTGAATGTCAAGCTTTTCCCCCAGTTCCAGGATCTTGTCATTCACCCGGGCTTGTTCATCCCATTCGTGGCCATGATCCTGCAACTCCAGGTAGTATCGGTCGCCGAAAACATCCTTGTACCACTGGGCCGTTTCTTGGGCTTCACCGTCCCGGCCCTCCCGCAAAGCTTCGCCGAGTTCGCCGCCCACGCAGGCCGACAAGGCAATCAACCCCTGGTTGTATTGCTCCAATAATTGCCGGTCGATGCGCGGTTTGTAATAAAAGCCTTCCAAGTGCGCCAGGGTGGAAAGACGCATCAGGTTTTCGTACCCCTGGTTGTCCATAGCCAGCAGCACCAAGTGATAGGGATTGGCGTCCTGCTTGCCGTCCTTGTCCGTATAACCACGAGGAGCGATGTAGGTTTCCATACCGATAATGGGTTTCAGATCGCGGTCTTTAGCACCTTTGTAAAATTCAACGACACCGCTTAATGACCCGTGGTCGGTAATGGCCACGGACTCCATGCCGAGCTCTTTGACCCGGTCCAACATTTCCGGCACTTTCTGCAACCCGTCCAATAAACTGTAGTGGGTGTGGTTGTGCAGATGGACGAACTGGGCCGGGTCGAACCAATCGGTGTTTGTTTTCTGGGCCATACCGGCTGCCACGCCTCCCATTACCTTACGCGTCTATACACGGGCATTGTAGCATTTTCCCCGGCCCGGTTTCACACCGCCCGAGGGAGCGGTGATCCGACCATCAGCCCCTAACGCAGGACATCCAACCAGAGAAGCGATCGCCTGAGGTTATCTGCCACGGCCAGGAGCACGGAGCACTTACATAAAGCGCGATCATCCGCCTCCGGCGGACACACAAGCCGAAAATTATCTGTTACGCCGCCAATTGCTTAGGATAAACAACAATGGGCTTGCGGCGAAGGAAGCAAGAGTCTGGGAGGATTATGAGGCTGCTACTCAGCAGCGGAGCTTTTATTGAGCGCGCTGCTTATGGCCTCAAACCAGTCCCCCACGATCGGCAACCCGCCGAACACGTTTAAAAGCCATAACACCAGGGCAACCAGTAAGGTAGCCCCCACCACGCTTCCCAGCCCGACAAAGAGTCCCCGGACGAAATTAACCGTAATGAACCGTTTCCAGTTGTGGGTAACCTGTATGTTGTCCCGGACGATCGCCCGTGTCAACGCCTTACCCAGCCGAGCGTACTCCTGCTGGGGCGCGTCCGCTTCCTTGGGCTCCCTGTTGTGTTTCTTGAATATCTTCACCTGCTAATAGCAAAGCACCGGCCTAGCTGCGGTCGGATGTTTCTTGTTCGTCAGACTCTTCTTCCAGGGCTTCTTTGCTGGCGTGGGCAGCGTTCTTGGCTTTTTTACCCCATCGCCGTCCGGTATTTCTGGCTTCTTCCCTCGCCTCATGGGCCTTCTGCTTGGCCTCCGTCGCTTTTTCCCGTGCCTGTGAGTCGACTTCCTGGGCTTTCTCCTTGATATCAGCCCGGGTCTCCTTGCCGCTCTTGGGCGCCAATAATATACCGGCAACCGCGCCAGCGACCATGCCGGCAATCGCGCCAACTGCGAAACCGTGTCCTTGTGTATTTTGTGTATTGCGTTCTGCCATAATCGTACCTCCTTTTCTTATTGGCCCCGTTTGCGCTTTCGGGACTTCCGCACGGACCGGATAATTCCCGAAACGATCGCCGAGGGGGCGAAACTTTTTTTAATCATGTCGGCCATATTCCCGCTGAAATCGTCAGCAAAGGTGTTGGCTTTGTCGGCAAACTCATCCATTTTCCGGAAAACCTTAAGAAGCTTAACCAGAACGGCGATACCGAGTATCAAAAATATCGCCAAAAATACGCTGAGTATGATTACCAGTACTTCAAATGCCGTCATATGGCCATGATACCACTATTGCCCGCAGCTACCAACCAACTTCACTGGCCGGAACCGTCTATAATGCTGCGTAAAAACGACCGGAAATCCACGGCCAATTCCGGGTCTTCCAGCGCCATCTCCACCACCGCCTCAAGATATCGTTGCCTGTTGCCCGTATCGTGCCACTTACCCTCTAGGAGACGGCCGTACACCTCATCTTGTTGGGCAACGTGATTGATGGCCGAGGTCAAATAAATTTCCCCGTCCTGCTCCGGCGATTGCCGAAACAGCGCGTCAAGCACGGTCCGATCCAGGACGTAGCCGCTAATGGCCGCCAGCTGTGACGGCGCCTGGTCGTATTGGGGTTTTTCAACCACCTGCTTGATAGGATAGGTTCGTTCATCGATCGCTTCTCCCGGATTAATGACACCGTATTTACTAATAGCGGGCCCTGCTACCTCCATCAACGACATAACCGGTTTTTCGACGTGTTTATACGTATCGATCAACTGTTGTGCCCGTGGCACGCGTGCCTGGAACATATCATCGGCGAACAGCACCAGAAACGGCTCCTCCTCGTCGATCAGATGGGAGGCATTCAAAACCGGTGTTCCGTTACCGGGCGCGCCTTTTTGCCGGACATACACGAAATTGGCCATGTCGGCGATATGTTCCAGCTGATCGGCTTTTTCGGCTTTCCCCTTGGCGCGTAACTCCTGCTGGAGACCGACCTGATGGTCGAAATGATCTTCGATAGCCCGTTTATGGGCGCCGGTCACGATGATGACCTCCGTGATACCCGCCGCCACTGCTTCTTCCACGATGTACTGGATAACCGGTTTGTCGATGATGGGGAGCATCTCTTTGGGCATAGCTTTGGTCTGGGGAAGGAAGCGCGTCCCCAGGCCGGCAGCGGGAATGATAGCTTTGGTAACTTCTCCCATAGGATTGAGCTGTTTACCAGGCAATTGTTGCTTCCCATCCTACACCAAACAGGAGCGGTTTGTACACTATTGGTTTAATTTGTGCTCGAGCAGGTCTTTGACGATTTGCGGATTGGTCTGGCCTTGGCTGGCCTTCATAACTTCACCGGTTAGAAAGCCGATGGCCTTGCTTTTCCCGTCACGTACGTCTTGGGCTGCCTGTGGGTTATTCTGGATGACTTGATCGACGATGCTTTCGATCTCACCGGCATCGGAAGTCTGGATTAATTGCTTTTCCTCGGCAATCTGGCGCGGAGAACGCGGGGAAGTTACCATTTCGCCCAGCACCTGCTTGGCAGCTGAAGAATTCAGCTCATCGTCGGCGGTCATATCCGAGAGCTCGCCTAACTGTCCCACGCTTAAAGCAAAGTCGTCCCAGTCGAAGTCCTCAGCACGCAGCAGGCGGACGACTTCACTGGTCAGCCAGTTGACGATGCGATCGCGGGAGGCGGGGTCTGTTATTTCCTCCAGTACCGATAGCCCGAGCATGGCCAAACGCGGCTGATTGATTAAGGCTTCAATTTTGGTTTGTTCCAGGCCGGTTGCTCGTAGTGTGTGGCGCACATGGGTGAGCAACGGCGGGAGTTCCTGTTCCACCTGTTCCCGCTTGGAGCGATCCAGCTCCAAGGGCGGAATATCCGGCTCGGGGAAGTACCGATAATCCTCAGCTTCCTCTTTTTCCCGCATCAGGTAGGTTTTCTGCTCGTCCCAACCGCGGGTTTCCTGGGTTACGAGCTGGCCATTTTCCAAAAGTTGGATCTGCCGGCCGATTTCATAGTCAGCCGCCCGCTCCACATTGCGGAAGGAATTCATGTTCTTGATCTCGGTCCGGGTGCCGAACCGGTCAGAGCCGGACGGCCGGACACTGACGTTGAGATCGAATCGCATATTGCCGTGGTATAAGTCAACATCGGAGGCGCCCACGTATAGCATCCGGTAATACAGCTCGCGGGCGTAAGCTTTGGCTTGGGCGGGTGAGTGCATGTCGGGTTGGGAGACGATCTCCAGTAACGGCGTTCCGGCACGATTCAAATCTACCAGGGAATAGTCGGCGGATTCGGGATGCACGAGCTTACCGGCGTCTTCCTCCATATGCGCCCGCACGATCCGGACCGAAAAGCTGTCGTTTTCCAGTGGCACCGCTACCTCGCCGGCTCCGATGATCGGCTGGTCGTATTGGGTAATCTGATATCCCTTGGGGAGATCCGGATAGAAGTAGTTTTTCCGGTCGAACTTGGTATGCTCGGCGACCCTCGCGTTCAGGGCGATGCCCGCTTGCATGGCCAACTCGACCGCCCGTTTATTCAGGACCGGCAACGTACCGGGGAGACCGAGACATACCGGACACACCGTGGTGTTGGGATCCTCCTGGCGGGAATCATTGCTACAGGAGCAAAACAGCTTGGAAGCGGTCTTAAGCTGGATGTGGCACTCGATACCGATATCAGCGGTGTAGTCAGACTCCGGAGCCTGGGAGTTGGAGCGGCGGTCACGCCTCATACAGGTTTCCCCGCCTGTAATACATAATGCAGATAGTCTAATGGGGATGTTAGCCGCTCGCCTGTTGCCTGTGACATATTGACCTCTAAAATGCTCCCATATCCTTCAATGCCCGGCGAAATTGCTTAACGGCCCGGGTGACCAGGCGATGATCAACTTCATACTCGGCTTCGTGGACCAGTTTATTCCGCAATTTATGCGCCTGCCAGACATCATCTTGGTAGGAAAAATCGGGACCCGCCTCACGCAATCGATCCCCCATCTTCTCGCCCCGATACCCGCGCGCTTTGAGCACGTGATCGAGTAGTTTGTCGGCTTCGATAACCGCGTACCGGGCCGATTGGTCGGAATGTTCCGCCAAAGCAGTGATCTTCTGCCATTCTCTGCCTACGAATTGTTTATCCAACGGGGTCCGGGCACTCCGCCGAGTAGTTGCCATTGACATGCCCAGAAAAACCAGGACCATTACGGTTAATATGCCGCCGATGATGAGTATGGTCTCCATATCCATTAGATAACCCCCTCTACCGCGGCCGCGATATCGAGCAGCCGCTTATCCCGCCCGGCGGGCGCTTGTAACTGTAGCCCGAACGGAAGCCCGTCAATCTCGCCGGCCGGGAGGCTTATGGACGGTATTCCGGCCAGATTAGCCGAGATCGCCAGATCATCACTTTGATACATAGCAACCGGATCGCCCTTTTCGCCGAGCTTAAAGGCGGTGGTGGGCGACATAGGACCGGCCAGCACATCATAGGTACCGAATACCGTTTCGTAATCCCCTCGCAACAGCGTCCGGACTTTCTGGGCTTTCTTGTAATAAGCCTCCTGATAACCGCTGGAGAGTACGAAAGTGCCCGTTAACATACGCCGGATCGGTTCATCGCCGAATCCTTCCCCCCGGGATTGCAGATAGGTTTCCTCCAGCGAATCCGCCGATGAGGTGTAATAGCCGTATTTTATGCCATCATACCGGGCCAAGTTGGAACTGATTTCCGCCGGTGCGATGATGTAGTAGATGGCCAATGCCACGCTGTCATGGGGTAACTCCACTTCTTCCACCCGCGCTCCGGCCCGCTCGAGCGCTTTGATTTTTTCCCACGTCGCACTCCGCATACCTCGACCGACATGCTCGCCCATATGCTCCTTGATGACCCCCACGCGCAACCCCGACAGTTCAGCCGGTTCACCGATATGATAGGTTTCTTCCCGGGCAATAGTCGTGCTATCCCGTCCGTCGCGGCCAGCCAGCACATCCAGGACAAATCCGGCGTCGTGACTGGAGCGGGTTAAAGGACCGATGACATCAGTAGAAGATGCCATGGCAATGACACCAAAGCGGGAGACCAGCCCGTAAGTCGGTTTGTACCCCACCGTGCCGCAAAAACTGGCCGGCAGCCGGATAGAACCGCCCGTATCGGTTCCCAACGCGAAGGGGACGATATTCAGCGCCACCGCGGCCGCCGAACCGCCGGAAGACCCGCCCGGCACCCGCTGGGGATCATACGGATTTTTGGTGGAGCCAAAGGCGCTGTTTTCAGTTGAGGAACCATGGGCGAATTCATCCAGGTTGGTTTTACCCAGCATGATCGCTCCGGCCGCTTCTAGTTTTTCGATAGCAGTCGCCTGGTATGGAGCAGTGAACGTTTCCAACATGTGGCTAGCGGCAGTGGTTTCCGCTTGGCCATTGGTGAGAAAATTATCCTTGGCCAGAAACGGTACGCCCAGCAACACTCCTTCGGTTTCCCCGTCGGCAACCAGCTGATCGATCTGCTCGGCCCGCTCCCGGGCCGCCGTAATTTCCAATTTTAAAATGCCGTGATAATCCTCGGCTGCTTCCGCTCGTTCAATGCAGGCCTCCACCACTTCAACCGCGCTTCGCTCGCCGTTTTTTATCTGACCCGCGAGCTCCGCTAGCTTTGGCCACTGCTGCTGTTGGCCCTGTCTGGATGGCCGGGTACGAGGTATGGCGCTCATAAGACCCGCCTGACTTGTATGTATCCATCTTGGGTGGCGGGGGCGTTCGCCAGTAACTCTGCCCGTGAATAATGGCTGGGAATAACTTCATCCTCGCGCCACACATCCCGCAAACCGGTAACTTGGTTGGTGGCCTCAATTGCTTCCGTATCAACTTCCTGCAACTGGGCCACGTAATCCAGGATGCCCTCCAACTGGGGCGCCAACGTCCCGGCTACTTCCTCGGAGATGCCGATACGCGCCAAATGGCCGAGTTTGGTGATGTCATCCCGGCTGATCCGCGTCATAGGGACTAGTATAGCAAGCGCGCGGGGGCAGACAAACTATGTGCTGCCGGTGTCTTGGCTGTCTGGTGGGTGGATGAGGGGGCTAGCTGTCCCGGCTAACCTCTTCTATATAATCCCGTAATTCAGCGGCTTCTTCGAAACGGAGGTTGGCCGCCGCCATTTCCATTTGCGCCGTCAAGTCCTTGATAAGCTGCGGGCGCTCGGATTGGGGTACGTTTTCCACCTCGACCTTTTTCTCGTCGGCCCCTCCCGCTTCTTCGTACATGCGCGCTTCGACTTCGCGCTGAATACCCTGGGGCGTGATGCCATAGGTTTGGTTGTAATCCTGCTGTTTCTGGCGCCGCCGGTAGGTTTCGTCAATAGCCCGCTGCATGGAACCGGTGATGGTGTCTCCGTACATGATGACCCGACCGTTGACGTGGCGAGCGGCCCGGCCGATGGTTTGAATCAGTGCCTGCTCGCTGCGCAGGAACCCTTCCTTGTCGGCATCCAAAATGGCCACCAAACTCACTTCGGGTAGATCCAGCCCTTCCCGCAGCAGATTAATACCCACCAGGACGTCGTATTCACCCATACGCAAATCGCGCAGGATATCGCTCCGCTCCAGCGTTTCGACCTCCGAATGCAGATACTGCACCTTAACGGCTGACTCCCGGAGGTACTCGGTCAGATCTTCCGCCATGCGTTTGGTTAGCGTGGTGATTAGCACCCGTTCTCCGCCTGCAACGGTCTGTTTGACTTCAGCTATCAAGTCATCGATCTGTCCACCGGTCTCGCGAACATCGATTTCCGGATCCAGGAGACCGGTAGGCCGGATGATCTGCTCGGCCACCTGATAGGAACGGCTCAACTCATGCTCGGCCGGAGTCGCGGAAACGTACGTTAACTGGTTAATATGCCGGTCGAATTCAGGGAACGTCAGCGGGCGGTTGTCCAAGGCTGAGGGTAAGCGGAAACCGTGCTCCACCAACACTTCCTTGCGGGCTTTATCGCCGTTATACATGCCCCGTATTTGCGGCACCGTCATGTGCGACTCGTCGATGAACATCAAATAATCATCAGGAAAATAATCCAGCAAGGTGGCCGGTTGTTCGCCCGGTTCCCGGTTGGTGAGATACCGCGAGTAGTTTTCGACCCCTTTGACGAAACCGGTTTCTTCCAGCATTTCCAGATCGTAGCTGGTCCGTTGCTCCAAGCGCTGGGCTTCCAGTAATTTATTGTCTGCCCGTAAGGAGTTGAGTCTTTGGTCAAGTTCCTCACGGATGTTGGCGATCGCCCGTTTCATCTTCTCTTCCGGAGTAACGAAGTGGCTACCGGGAAAGATGGTCACATCCTCATACTCGGCGAGTATCTCGCCGGTGAGCGGGTTCAAGCCCCGAACCCGTTCTACCTCATCGCCGAAGAATTCGACCCGGTAGGCCGACTCATCACCGATCGGGAAGACGTCCACGATATCACCCTTGGCCCGGAAGGTACCCCTGCTAAAGCTGGTTTCGTTCCGCTGGTACTGGATGTCGGTCAGATGGCGCATGAACTTATCCCGCTTGCGGGTTTCGCCCACCGTAACGGTGATAGCAAGCTCGGCGTAATCAGTGACCGCGCCCAGCCCGTATATACAACTGACCGAAGCCACGATAATGGTGTCGCGCCGGGTCAAGAGCGCCTTGGTGGAGGCATGGCGCAGGCGGTCGATTTCCTCATTGATCTGGGAATCCTTTTCGATGTAGGTATCGCTTTGGGGGATGTAGGCTTCGGGTTGGTAGTAGTCGAAATAACTGACAAAGTAATGGACCTCGTTGTCGGGGAAAAAGCGTTTGAATTCGCTGTATAGCTGGGCCGCCAGCGTTTTGTTGTGGGAGAGCACCAACGTCGGCTTCTGGGCGTTTTGTATGACATTGGCCATGGTGAAGGTTTTGCCGGAACCGGTGACACCCAACAGTGTTTGCTCCCGGGCATTTTGCTCCACGCCGCTGGTCAGCGTTTCAATGGCCTGGGGTTGGTCACCGGTTGGCTCATGTTGGGCCGCGAGCGAAAATGTTGCCATATTCCCATTATAAATCATGTGGTGAGTTGCCGAGGGGTGTTTACCTATACGTTTTTTGCTGCCAACCAGCCAATCCGCCAACAGACAGCCTCCTCACCAGGCAGGCACGCTCCGGGGGGCAACAGCTACTTTTATTGGAATTGTTTGATGGTTTCCGGGGCGATCAAATCATTATCCAGCCGCTTTAACACCCGGTCTTCCAAATTCTGTTGGCCCAAGTAGCGGACAAAGATTTCGTTCCACAGGGCTTCGCGGAAGTGATACAGATATCGATCCTGGAAAGACAACTGGTTGGAGTAGCTCAGACCAACATCCATCAAGTTGAACGTCACGGGTTCTTCATCGTTGACGAACAGACCGATGAAATCCAGGTCGCGCCAGAATTCCAGTTCGGGGTCCACCTCATAGAGCACTTCCTCGGCCTTCCGCCAATGCAGATCTTCCGGTTGCACGTGGGGTTCGAACATTTCGGGATGATGTTCGTCTTTAAGCTTGCCGAAGTACCGCTGCAATACCCGCCAGTGCACGGTATCGGTTTGGGTTACCGCCACCGGCGAAGGGTCAGCGATCAGCGTATTGGTGAAGATCTCGCCGAAATTCTTTTTATCTTTCATTAACTTGAAAAAGGAGCTGTAAAGCCGGATTTCATTGAAGTAGTGCAGGATAAGCGGCATGACTTTCAGGGTGACCCCCGGCATCGGCGTAACACTGGAAACCGGCATGGTCATGATGACGCCCAATTCCTTCAAATGGGTAATGTTGTGGAGCTTTTTCTGGATAAAGTGGGCAGCGATGTCGCCCCATTTATCCGGGTCATACTGGATGATCCGGATCTTACGCGTCTGAAAGTCATCGGGGGTGAGCGAGGTGTACTGGCGATTGTATTCCTCCAGCCAGTCCGATTCTTCAGCAAATCGTAAAGCGCCATAAACCTCGTAGAGATTTTCGTTTTGGAGCATTTTTTTGGCGCTGCTGTAGCCGAGCCGCCCGATGACATTTTTGGGCGGCATGTGCAGCAGCATATCTTTGGCGACCTCATCTTTTAAGAACCACCCACCTCGGGGCATATCGACATCTTCGATGCGCTGGAGAATCTTGGGCGTCATTTCCCGTAAACTGGTTGGATCCTGGCCGCCCAGCTCTTTGGCCAAGTGTTCATCGTGCTTTTTGACGGTATTGAGGAGCGTGGCGTATAACTCTTTGCCGTTGGTATCGGCGGGGTCGAGTTGTAGCTCTCTCATCTTTTGGTGGGCCGTCTCAAGGATCTCGGCGATCAATTGGGCATCGGTCGATCTGTTACCCGTTTGCTCCTCCAGCTGCTTTATGGTGGTATCGAATACCGGTTGGGTGGCTTGCAGCAGTCTACTAAGCATGCACCTGCTCCCCTATAGCCGTTTTAGTGATATTCATGTCCCCGATAGAGGCATCGGCGGACAAAATACCGGCTTTGGCGCCGACCTGTTGGACGACCGAGGTTGAATTGGCGCTGCCGTAGACGAGGGCCTGCTCGATCGATTCGCCACTGGCGACTTTGGCCACGAACCCCGAGGTCATAGCATCGCCGGCACCGGTCCGGTCCAGCACGGCCACGTCCTGATACATACCGGCTTTATACACATGCCGCCCATCCGAAGCGCACGAGCCCTTGGGTCCGTTGGTAATCAATACGGTCGCGCACCACTCGGCGGCTTCCCTGGCTAATTTCCCGGGTGTTTGCCCCTCGAATACTTTTTGGGCTTCTTCCTTGTTGAGACTAAGCACGGAAACACCGGAAAGCAACTCACGGAAGCGTTCCGGTTGCTTTAATTCGCCCGAACCGGGGTTAATGGCTAGCTTGATGCCGCGGGTGCGGGCGTATTCGACAACCGATTCCAGCAAGGGAAAGTTGCCGCCGAGCGAAGTTATATACAACCAGTCAGTTTTGAGCTTGGCGAAATGGTCGAAGTCACCGGCCTCCAAATTTCGAGAGACACCGCGATAGACGAGGATGGTCCGCTCTCCGCGCGGTGCCAACAGAAGCGTCGAATAGCCGGTAGTACCGTCCAAGTCGCAGGCAAGCGTGTCGGTTTTTACGTTGTCGGCATCCATGGCCTGGACGACGTTCTGCCCGGCCGGGTCATCGGCGACCTTGCCCATCAAACTGGCGTGGAAGCCGGAGCGGGCGAAGGTAACTGCCGCGTTGGTAGCTCCGCCGCCGGTGCTGAATATGACCTTGTCCAGCTCCAGTTTCGCTCCCAATGGGAATTGCTCCACGAAGGTGTGAGTGCGGACATCACGTTTGGCTTTCAGAGCACTGCCAAGTAAGAATACGTCCTGGGTAGCGGCGCCGAGCGTGGTAATTTTTGTCGGTGTAGTTTTAGATTGCGCCATAAGCTGTATACATAATACCAGTTATGTTTACAGCAGACATCCTGGCCGATTATACTACCGGCCAACCGAAGCTATAAGGTTTCGGTGAAGCATTGAAACGTCAGCACCCGTTATACTCTCCCGGGCATATCGGGTATTTCCGGGTGCTGGTGTGGCTGGCGACGACTGGGCAGCCCCACTCCTGCCCACGAACGGCGCCGCCGCACCCACTTTTAGAGTACTACCGACCGTGACTCGTAACTTATTTGTCACACAGGTAGTACTCAGGCTTGCTACACCCATTGTCCCTCCCCCGCAGGGGACATGTGGTGTAGTTTTACCGGGCGGACCGGACGGCTCAGCACCTTAGGTGCATCCCCTACCATATCCCCCAGAGCCACGGTCCGTCCGGTTTCCTGGTTTCGTGTCGTTTCGTTGCAGTCGCGACGGTCCACGTCGCACCCCAACTCTACCACTCGACACGAAACCAGCCTTACTTTCTACTCAGCAGATTATTCGGCCGAATTGGCTGCATAGGCACCCATTTGGGCGGCCGATGCTTTTTTGACTTGTTCCAGGAATGCATCCTGAGCAGATATCATATTCTCTGGATCGCCGGCCCATACCTTTAGCACCGGCTCTTGTAAGGCCCGGGCGTAAGAAAAGGTAACGGGCCAGGTATAGGGACCGCGGACGGCGATTTCCTGTAGATGCTGGATGGCGTCTTCCGGTGTCTGGCCGCCGGAGAGAAATACGATGCCGGCCAGCTCGGCGGGCAGGCATTTTTCCATAACGTCCATGGTGGTTCCCGCTACCTGGGTATGGTCGACGTCCTCCGAAGATCCGCTACCAGGCAACGCCATGCTGGTTTTGAGAATCACCCCGCCCAAGTCGACCCGATACATGGCCAGTTGCTGGAAGACTGTGTTCAAGGTGCGCTCCAGGACCCGGGCGGAATCTTCCAGTGAATGATCACCATCTAATAATACTTCCGGCTCCACGATGGGTACCATATGTTTGGATTGTACAATGCCGGCATACCGGGCGAGTACATGGGCGTTGGCAGTTATGCATTCATCGGTCGGCAATCCATCGCCGATGGCGATAACACTGCGCCATTTGCTAAACCGCATGCCCATTTCCGCGTATTCATCCAGCCGTTCATCCAGATTATCCAATCCCTGGCTGACATGCTCTCCGGGAAAATTAGGTAGTGGTTTCAAACTCCGGTCAACTTTAATGCCGGGGATGATGCCTCTGTCAGCCAATACCTCCGGTAACGGGGTACCTTCGTCGGCCACTTGCCGGGCAGTTTCCTCGTATAGAATCGCGCCTGATAGGTATTGTTCGATTTCCGGCGCTGTAAAGAGAAGTTGCCGGTACTGGCGGCGATTTTCAGGGGTGTGTTCTATATCGTAGTCGTCGAAACGTTTGTTGGCGGTCGAGGTACTCTCATCTGCTGCCAGTATACCCTTCCCTTCAGCCAATAAAGACTGGGCTGTGGCAGATATATCGCTCATTTGTGGCCTCCCTTCGATTTTGTTTTCCCAGGATTCTTGGATTTAGCACCGGTCTCCGCGCCCAGGAAAGATTTGATCTTTTGGGTAATGTCGGGCGCGGTCAGACCGAAACGTTTCATTAGTTCGTCCGGTTGTCCGGATTCGCCAAATTGGTCCTCTATACCGATCCGCAAAAGCGGCGCCGGCTGGGATTCGCCTAACGTTTCGGCGACCGCAGCGGCCAATCCGCCGTTTATCTGGCCTTCTTCCAGCGTCACGACCCGGCCGGTTTTCTGCGCGCTGGCGACAATGGTTTCCCGGTCGAACGGCTTGATGGTGGCGCAATTAATCACTTCGGCGGAAATACCCGCTTGCTTCAGCGAGGCGGCCGATTTGAGGGCGTGATACACCATGCTGCCCGTGGCAACCAAGCTAACGTCTCCGCCTTTCCGGTACACGTACGACTTGCCGATCTCGAATGGTGTATCATCACTGGTAACGATCGGGGTTTTCTCGCGGGCTAGGCGCAGATACATGGGGCCTATCTCGGCTGCCATTTCCAGCGTAGCTTTCTCGGCCTGGACGCTGTCGCAGGGAACAATAACCCGCATATTGGGCAACACCCGCATAAGCGCGATGTCTTCCAGCATTTGGTGAGTCGCCCCGTCGGGCCCCACCGAGATGCCGGCATGCGAGCCGGCGATTTTGACATTCTGGTCGTTGAGGCAGATAGTAGTACGGATTTGCTCCCAGTTGCGCCCCGGACTAAAGGCGGCGTAACTGCTGGCGAAGGGGACCTTGTCCATATGAGCCATGCCGGACGCCGTAGTTACCAGATTTTGCTCCGCTACCCCTACTTCGATGTAACGGTCCGGAAATTCCTGGGAGAATGCCTTCATTCTGGTCGAACCGGTTAGATCGGCACAAAGCGCCACGACCTGCCCGTCCCGCCTTCCTGCTTCCACCAGCCCGCGTCCGAATCCGTTTCGTATCGGCTCCTGTTCAGCTGAGCGTTTATAAAGATTGGGGGTTAAGTGCATACTACTCATCCTGGCCTCCTCGAGCGCCCGCTCCGGATAAGTTACCATCTCGCTCCCGGGCACGAGTAAGGGTGGCTTGGAAGTCGTCTTCTTGGGCAATGCTTTGGTGCCAGTCGGAGGAATAAAAATCATCCAAATACCGGGACCATTCGGATTGATGCTCGATTATTTGGGGATGTTCTGCTAAGAACCAGGGGATATCATACAGGCATTCCCCGTCGCTGACTTCCCAGTACATAGAAGCACGGGCTATATCCGATTCATGCACGCGCCGGCGGAATTCTTGATTGGTCTGGTATCCATAGGCCCAAAAGGCCGGCATAGAAGCCACTGCCGGTTCCGGATAACCAAAAAGCAGACCGGCCAGCCAATCGGCGCCGACCGCGTTGACGCGGTCTCCCGGGTGTCGCTCCGCTGAGGAGCCTTCAGCTACAGCTGCCAGATCTTTCAGATATGCTTCGACTCCCGCTTTGGAATCATCTTCCAGTTTCGGCACTGGCATCAAATGCGTATAATGCAGTTCTTTTAGTTTGGGGAGACTGTATAGATTAAGGTTTATGTAGGATTGGCCACTGGCTTGCAGCGTTCCTTCTTCCTGCTGGCAATAAAACCCGTCCTGCTCGAGCACCCGGACCGCGGACTCCAATACTTCTTTGTCCTTTTCTTCCGGAGCATCGATGCGCACACCGGAGAGCGCGCGCACATGCCCCACCCCCAAAAGCACGTTGGGAGTCATGAAATGCGGCATGTAGGAAGTCCCGATCGTTTCCCATAACGAGGTAAGGGTGTTTATGGCGTTGTTTCGGTGAGCATTACTCATGTTCGCCCTCGATTTCTCCTTCCAAGGTCCTCAATTGATGCAGCGCTTCTTTGGCTTGCTCCGGATCCGGCGGCGTCCCATGCCACTGGTAATCGTACTCCATGAATTCGACGCCTTTGCCGGGAATAGAGTGGGCAATTATGACTACCGGTCTTTCTACGACTGCTTTGGCCTGGTTGCAGGCATCGATAACGGCCTCAATGTCATGCGCGTCGATCTCCAACACGTGCCACCCGAACGACTCCCACTTTGACCGCAGATCCTCCAGGGGCATGATCTCTTCGGTGGGACCGTCTATCTGGATATTGTTCCGATCAATGATAGCGGTCAGGTTGGGAAGTTTATTCTTGCCGGCCAGCATCGCCGCTTCCCAGGTATTCCCTTCATCGGTCTCGCCATCGCTCATGGCACAATAAATCCAGCGATGCTGCTGGCCGTCCATCTTCAGACTCAACGCCATACCGGTCGCCTGCGACAACCCGCTGCCTAACGGTCCGCTGGTTGTCTCCAGCCCCGGCAGGCGCGTACGCTCCGGGTGTCCCTGTAAGTTGCTCCCCAACCGCCTGAGCGTTTGCAGCTCTGAGACGGAAAAATATCCGGCCCGGGCCATAGTCGCGTACCGGACTGGAGCGATGTGACCATTGGACAAGACAAGCACGTCGCGTTCTTCCCAATCCGGCGTCGCTGGGTCATGACGCAGAATTTCAAAATACAAGGCCGTAAAAACATCGGTCATACCCAATGGACCGGCCGAATGGCCGCTGCCGGCGGTTTTGAGCATATTGATGATATCTTTGCGGATGGTGTTGGCGAGGAGTTGTAATTCCGACTCGGTGTGTTTCATGTTTTCCGGCACTCGACTATCTCTTTTAGTGTAGCATAGGCGGTTTCCGGATGTGTAGCATTCTGTATAAAGCCGCCCACATTCAAGACATCGGCACCCGCCTCGGCGACCCGGGCAGCGGTTTCATCAGTAATACCGCCATCGACCCCGACCTCGATATCGGCATGACGTTGCTTGATTTGGTCGATCTTCTCCAAACAATCAAACCGCAACTGGCCGCCATAGTGCCCTAATTCCCCCGTAAATACCAGGACATGGTCTACCCACGGCACATATGGTTCAATACGAGACACCGGTGTATCCGGCAAGAGAGCGATGCCGAACTGGATCCCGGCCATTCGCAGACGCTCCCGTGTCCGCCAAATGGCGGTTTGCCGCAACGCGGCAGCTTCGATGTGGATGATCGCCATATACGGTTGCTGGGCGATAATAGTGGAGACGTGGGCAACGGGATCGTTGTACATCAAGTGCAGATCAATACGCACTTCTTCCGGCCAATAGGTTTGGATGAGATTAATCGTCCGGTTGTCGGCGAACTCGCCATCAACCAAATCAACCTGGACCCGGTCGCCCAGCATAGTAGCGACATCCAGGTCATGTTGGTATTGCTCGGGAGTTTCAGCTAATACGGCGGGGACAACTTCAGCCATATTGCCGGTCAACCCGTGACGAGCGGTGAAGAGGCTTTATGATTACCCATAGATCCGTTCGATTTCATCCAACCGGCGCTGATGTCGCGGCGCCTTGGAAAATTCCGCCCGCAACCAGACATCGATGATGGTCATGGCGGTCTCGGTTTCCAGAAAACGCGAAGGAAGGGTAAGTACGTTGGTGTCTTCATGTTCCCGGGACAGTTTGGCGATTTCATCGTTCCACGCAACCGCGGCCCGGATACCCGCCACCCGATTGGCGGCAATCGCCATTCCCTGGGCGGTTGCGCACATCATAATCGCCCGCGGATCCTCGTCAGTACTCCCTAAAAGCTGGGTCGTGGCGTGGAAGGCATAGTTGGGATAGTCATCCTCCTCCTGAAGCGTAGCCGGACCCAGATCTTCCGCCTCATATCCGTTATGAACCAGATGTTCACGCACTGTATTTTTCAGTTCGAAACCGGCATGGTCGCTGGTAATGAATACCTTCACATGCGTGCTCCTAATTGAGAGGCTAACTCGATCAAACGGTTCGAGTACCCCCATTCATTGTCATACCAGGCAATAATTTTTGCCAGATTGCCGCCGCATACTTGCGTCAACCCCAGATCAACGATAGCCGAATGGCTATTACCGATCATGTCCCGGGACACCAAGGGTTCGTCCGTCACCGCCAAGATGTTTTTGAATGCTTCGGATTGGGCCGCTTGGCGCATAACCTGGTTGACTTCTTCGACGGTGGTATCCTGCTGCAACACGAAGGTGAAGTCGCTCAGTGAACCAACGGGTGTGGGCACCCGGATACTCAAACCATCGAACACACCCTCTAGTTGCGGAAGCGCTTGTTGGGCGGCAATGGTCGCCCCGGTAGTAGTCGGAACGATGTTTTCCGCCGCGGATCGAGCGCGCCGCAGGTCCCGGTGCGGCCCATCCTGCAGGCTTTGATCCGCTGTGTAGGAATGGACGGTGGTCATCATCGCTTTTTCCACCCCGAAATGTTGCACCATCAACCCAGCAACCGGAGTAATAGAGTTGGTAGTGCAGGAGGCGTTGGAAACGATTTGACCGCTGCTGGGTATATCTTCGTCATTGACTCCAAGTACGATGGTATCGGCCCCATCACCTTTGGCGGGCGCGGAAATGACGACTTGTTTGGCGCCGGCGGTTATATGCATTCGGGCATCCTCGGGATGGGTAAAACGCCCGGTACTTTCGATCACTACATCGATATCCAGATCGCTCCACGGCAGAGCGGATGGGTCTTTTTCGGCGTAGGTTTGTATAGGGTTTTCATCCACGATTACGTGGTTTTCATCGGATTCTACCCGATGTTGGTAGATTCCGTAATTGGAATCATGTCCCAGCAAATGTGCCAATGTCGCGTTGTCAGTTAAGTCATTCAACGCCACGACCTCCACATCTTCCCGGTCGTAGGCCACCTTAAAGGCATTCCGTCCGATTCTTCCGAACCCATTGATAGCGATTTTTGTTTTCATACATACCCCTTATGTTTCACTGTCTATTATATAAACCAGCAGTAACTGGCGCAAGCTTACCTATGCCGGGTATAAGCCGGGAATACGAAGCTCGTGTTTATTGGCTCGATTGGTAATTGGAAATCGCCGTCCGGGTAATTTCGTGGGCTTCGTCGACATCACCCCAACCGGAAACTTCGACCTCTTTGTTCTGGAGGTCCTTGTAATGGGCGAAGTAATGGGCGACCTTCTTCTGGAAATGCTCACCCAGATCTTCCAAGGAGCGCACGTGATCGTACTGTTTGTCGTCAGCAGCCACACATATGAGTTTTTCGTCATAATCGCCGTCGTCTATCATTTTTAGGACGCCGACGGTGCGGCATGGGACGACTACATGGGGATACAACGGTTCTTCGATGACGATCAATGCGTCCAGCGGGTCACCGTCATCGCTGAGTGTGTGCGGGATAAAGCCGTAATCATAGGGTTGCTTCATGGTAGTTGGCTGCACCCGGTCAAGTTTCAACATACCCATGTCTTTATCGTATTCATACTTGTTGCCACATCCTTGCGGGATTTCGATGACTACATTTACTTCGTCCGGGGCGCTATCACCTACCGTTACATCTTCCAACGGCATAATTACTCCTTTCTCCGTCCGTCATGAAGCCAATCGTGGCGGAGGGGTTAGATTAATTCCGGTTTTCATTGTAACGATATGGGCTCCTATTGTGAATGGAAGCGAGGAGAGGAGTTTTTTGGTTCAAATGAGCTACCGCTTCACCTCGATGACCGCCCGCATAGCCGTCGAATTGGATTGGCTATAGTAGTTGTATACACCCGGTTCTTCAAACGTGTAGCTATACGTGTCGCCGGAGGAGAGCGTGCCGCTATCCAATCCGGACCGGGGGCTGCCGCGATCCGATTTGATCGAATGCCCGGACTTACCCTGGTTGCGCCACGTTACCGTCGCCCCCTGGGAAACGCGCAGTACGGTCGGGTTGAAGAAATTGTCGCCGACGGTAACCTCTACCTTTGACTGATCGGTCGCCTCCACAGTACCGCGGATATTGGGTTCCCCGGTTCGTAAATAGCCGGGCAGATCGGAATTTCGGCTGCTTTGTTGGGAACGGACATCAGCTTGTTGCCCTTGGGGCGTGGGACCCCCGCCCGCCGCGATATACATCCCGATCGTGGAAAAACTGAATACAATAATAAGCAAAATGATGATTGCTTGCCGCATAGTTATGGCTCCCTTCTTACTCGAACTCCTCCGGATAGGCCGAGCTGATACCCGCCGCGAGTTCGTTGCTTAATTGCCGCATGTGCGTTTTGGCTTGCTTCCGCTGCTTCCGCGCTTCCTTGTAATTGCCGGCCGCGCGGGCATTCAGTATTCGCTCCATGTACTTTATATGTGTCTGCAAGGACTGTTTCAAGTGCTGTCTTGACATCTCCAAGTCCTGGGAGATTACCCCAGCTAACTGATTGGTGAACTCGCCTAATTGTTGTCGGTGACGCCGCATAGCTCCCGGGTTTTGCCGGCGGGCCGCGACTGCGTATCCCCGCAGTGCACTTACCTGTTGTTGTCCGAGTTGTCGCAGCTCTTCCTGGCTGGTGCCCTCTAGCACACCCAATTCGGCCGCCAGCTGATCGGCGTTTTTCTCTAATGCGATGAGGCGTTGGGAGAGGGAACGATCCTTACGGTAAGCAGCCGCTACTGCCATTTCGGTCAAATACACGTGTTCCACCATCCGGGTATTCAGTGACGCCCGTAACTGAGCCGCGGGCGTATCCGTCGCCGACTGTTGCCGGGTGACATCGGTAACTGCTTCATCGCTAACCTGAAACGAATGGGTGCCGACTACGCCGATCAAAACTCCCGCCAGCAAGGCCACCGTGGCCAACGCGATGGATTGAGCTTTCATGGACTGATCCGAACGCTCTTTGGGCATCTTATAGGCTTCCTTCTGCTGTGTCGGGCTCCATTATACATCATGATTACTGCCCGAGCAGACCCGCGCGGGCGCCCGTCACCTTCAGCCGATTTCCTCTAAATACTCGCGCATCATCAACGCGGCAGTCGCACCTTCTCCTACCGCACTGGCAATTTGCTGGGTCGCTCCCGACCGGACATCCCCGGCGCAAAACACCCCGGACATACTGGTTTCCAACGTTTTATCGGTCGCCACGAATCCGTAGTCATCCAGCTCGACATCGCTGTTTGCCAAAAATGACGTGTTGGGTCGCAATCCGATGAACACGAACACCCCATCAGTCGGGAATTCGACTTGTTCTCCGGTGGTTTTATCCGTCCCGCGAACCGCCACAATGCTATCGTCTTCGCCGACGATTTCATCGGTCGTGGTATTGAAGTGAATGTCGATCGCCTCAGTTGCTTTGATTTTTTGATTTAAGACTTCGGTCGCTTTGAGGTGGTCTCCCCGGACTAACATGTCGATGTGGGAGGCGAATTTCGTCAAGAACATCCCTTCCTGGGCCGCCGAATTACCGCCGCCGACCACGACCAGCCGTTTATCCCGATAAAAAGCACCGTCACAGGTAGCACAACTATGCACCCCCCGGCCGTAAAATTCCTTTTCACCCGGTATATCCAACTGCTTATAGTCGTTGCCGGTAGCGATAAGAATAGTTTTGGCCGCATAGGTACCCCCGGCGGTAACAATCTTTTTGTACCGACCCTCATTACGGATTTCTGTTACGTCCGTGGGCTCGATGACAGCCCCGAACCGTTCGGCCTGTTTTTTCAGGCTCTGGGATAGCTCCAAGCCCGGAACACCCTCTTCAAACCCCGGATAATTGTCAATCATGTCCGTTATGGCCGCCAAACCACCGACCACCCCCCGCTCCAGCAGCAAGGTATCGATGTCCTCACGGGTGGTATAGATGGCAGCAGCCAATGATGTCGGTCCCGCGCCGATCATGACCGCATCGTGATAGGCGAGCACATCTTCATCAGAAGTATGTAGCGCTTGCTTGAGTTGGGACGTGTCGGGATTTTTTAAAACCGTCTCCCCTGTGTCTATGGTGGGTATCAGGTAATCACCATCGGTTACCTCCAGCATTTCATCCACCACGTGCTGGCCATCGTCCACGTTTTTCCACTCATATGAGATATCGTGTTCACCCAACCACTGCTTAAGGCGGTCAGTATCTGGGCACCAATGGGCACCGTAAAGCGTTATTGTAGGCATATTATGAGTCCTATACGCCAAGTTCCGAGGCGAGTTTGGACGTGTCGCAGCCGATCGTCATGCTTTGGCTCCCATCGTCCCCGCTGATAATAGTCACCGGCACCGCCATCTGGCCTGAAAGATCGACCATTTCCTGGCGCCGGTCCGGTTCTTCATCCAGGTTGATCTCCTGATAGGAAACTTCCTTTTTGTCGAAAAATTCTTTCACAGCGTGGCAGTACGCGCAGGTATTGCTGGTGTATATCGTGACATCTTTCGCCATGTTTGTATCCCTCCTCATTACGTCCTAACAAATTCCAGTATATCGTGACGGCTGTGGTATTGGCAATGCCTTTTACTACGCTACATGTAGCGTATATATGGGTATTGGTGCACTAGTTCAGACACATGCCGTACACATTGAGCTTCTGAAAAGGAGGCTCCATGAAATACGGTATATCCATGCAAACTTATGGAACCGTCGTTC
>PXOU01000014.1:46778-47882 GCA_003022365.1 Candidatus Saccharibacteria bacterium QS_5_54_17 | reverse complement strand
GGCATCCTCCTCTTGCCTTAGTTTCTAGCTAGAGACAAGTATACGGGTGCCGCCCTATATATTTAAACGACGTGTCGCATTGTTAGTGAGAATTAAGCACTGCTCCCACATCTCCGCCCCAAAGTTTCCAGTCCAGATAACAAAGCAGGACATCTCTCCCGCTCATTTGGTTAAATAGGCTTGTAAACAACTAATCAAACAACCAAGGAGGGTTCGAGATGTCCCACCACCATTTTACACTGGAAGAGAGAAGCCGTATCCAGATCGGCCTGGAGGAGAGTAAGAGCCATCGGGAAATCGCCCGGGGCCTTGACGTATCCCATACGGCGGTTAACAAGGAAATCAGGAGTAACTCTGTCGTCCTGGAAATGACCGTCACCACCCGTGTTAACAAACCGCGGATACTATCTCTGGACTTGCGCAGCAGGCGTGGTAAGGGAGAAGTTCCCGAAAAGATCGCCGCGCTGAATCGCTACCGGGAACGCCTGAGACGCTTTGCCCGCGGGCAACCCACCTACGTAGCGGAAGTAGCCCACAATCTGTATCTGCAGCGCCGGAAGGAGGCCAGTAGCGGTAACTTCAAACTCAGGGACGGCGACGAACTAACGGAACGGATCGCCGGCCTTCTGCTTGGGGCGCGGAGGGACTCACCCGAGCAGATAGCCGCCGATCTATCCAAAGAAGATATCCATGTTAGTCACCAAGCTATCTATGGCTGGATCCGGCGCAGCGGCCGGCGGAAAGAACTGAAACGATGTCTCCGGCGGCGCGGGGCGCGGTACCGCTACACTGCCGAGACAAAGGAGCGTTGGAATAAGACGAACGATAAACGCAGTATCCATACCCGGCCGGCCGTTATCGAGGAGTTGACCCGCTTTGGCGATCTTGAAGGGGATACCGTGTTCGGCAGTGACACCAGGGACCGCATCCTGACCCATGTTGACCGGGCGACCGGGTTGCTGTCGCTCTCCCTGGTACTGGGGTATGACTCACACATGATACACACCCAGACACTGCGGGATATACGGCGGGTGTTCGGTGATATCCACACTATCACCTACGACAACGGTCCCGAGTTTTCGGTCTGGAAAAATACAGAGGCGG
>PXOU01000014.1:0-46675 GCA_003022365.1 Candidatus Saccharibacteria bacterium QS_5_54_17 | reverse complement strand
ATCGTTCCCGGAAACGGTATGGTTGGAACAGTCCGCTCGAGCAACGGGAGCTCGTGCTGGCGAAAGCCTAGCTGGAAACTTTGGGGAGAGAATCGAGGGCACTTGTCTTGTATTGATGGTAGGTAACAGATAATATATACACACCATATGAGTGATAGTTTTAACTCTAAGATAGCCATCGTCGAAGATGACATTGCCATTGTGCAAATGTATCAGTTGAAGTTTCGGGCGGAAGGCTATGAGGTAGCGTTCGCCGAAGACGGTGAACAGGGGTTGCAATTAATCGAAGAGTTCCAGCCGGATATCGTGTTGCTGGATCTTATGATGCCGGTTATGAACGGCACGGAAGTACTGAAAAAACTCCGCAAAGAAGACTGGGGAAAAGACCTGAAAGTCATCGTTCTCACCAACATGAGCGAATCCGAAGCACCTGATGAAATGAATGAGCTTGGTGTTGAGGAGTACATCGTCAAATCCGATTTAACACCAAAAGAAGTCACTGCCAAAATTAAGCAGGCACTCGGGAATTAACCAAAATCTTTACTCGTAAACATTGGGTGGTAAGGTATTTGACGGTCCGAAAATAACTGGGGTATCGCGCCCTCGCTTCGATCCACCAGACATAACGCCGCTACAATATTGCATCCTTCGAGTGCCTGGAGCGTTTGCTGGAGCGAGCTGCCACTCGTCGCAACATCATCCACGATGAGAATTTGGTCATCAGTCCGTAACGGGCCCACTACACGCTCGGTTTCCCCGCCGTATCCTTTGGTGATTTTGCGTATACTGAATGCTCGAGTGTTGCTTACGTCGGCTATAAGAAACGACTTAGGTCCGCACCCATAGTTAGTCCTCCAACCGCGGTGAATGTAGGCAATTCATTCAGAACAGTTTTGAAAACACGCCTATACGCATCGAGTCGATGACCGCGCAAGAGAACTTGAGCAACATCAACATACCATTCGGACGTTTCACCATTCGCTAGAGTGACCTCACCTGACTGGTATCCAAAATGCCGCAAATCGGTCAGTAGTTCATTTCGTATTTCTTGCTGGTCACTTACGATGGTTGCTCCTCAAACGCTCTGAGTAAGTTCTCGAACAAAGCACACACGGTAAGCGGTCCGACGCCGCCCGGAACCGGACTAATAGTAATGTCTTCCCGATCGGAGACGGCCGGATCCACATCACCGACAATCACGCCGTCTTCGTTAGCCGCACCGGCGTCTACCACGATGCTCCCTTTTGGTATGTGTTCACGCTTGATAAGCCGGGGTTCTCCCGTCGCGGTTATGATGATATCGGAATTGCCAAAAACCTCTTCGATACTCCCGGTGTTTTTGTCGCACACCATGGGATCGATGCCTGACTGACGAAGCATTTCAGCCAACGGTTTGCCTACCAAACGCCCCTGGCCAATAAGACCAATGGTTTTATCGTGCCAATCAATCCCATACCCGCTCAGAAGCCACAGGATCGCGGCTGGGGTGGGCGCGTTAAATAGACTGCTCGGATTAAGCGCGTCCACATCCTTTTCGGGAGTAATGTGCCGCAAAAGCTCTCCATTACCGGCATTTGCCGGGAGCGGAAGTTGCACCAGAATACCATGGACTGATGCAACATCATTAAGATGTCGGATGGTGTCTTTTGCAGCGCCCGGGACAGGTTGATGCAAAGACACATCCGCTCCGACATCTTCCCCGTATTCCTGTTTAAGTCGCACAAACTTATTACTTACTATTTCTTTGTTATTGGAATCCGACTCGCCATCTATGTCCACGATGGCCAGGTGGGGTGTAGGACTGTTTCGGGATAAGGCAGAAATGTAGGCAAAATGCCGTTGCTTGATGTATCCGGCCAGTTCCCTACCATCCAGTTTCATACGTTTCCAATGGTAGCATGGAGGGCCTGGTGGGATAAGTGGCCGCCTACGGCGGCCGATGCGCAGTCATAGTGCTCGAAACTAAGAGGTAGTTCCTGCGCGCTATTCCTTGGCGCCCGAACCGTGCTTCGCACTTGGTGGGTTCGAATACACGATTTCCATGAAAGAACCCGGCGCAAAGACCGGGTTCTTTCATGGAGGGCCTGGTGGGATTCGAACCCACGGCGCACGGCTTAAGAGGCCGTTGCTCTAACCAACTGAGCTACAGGCCCAGGATTATAAGGCGCGTTTTATTATATCACGGGACTGTTGCTGAATTGTGCCAGTGTACACCCAAGGCATAACTTAAGTAGTAAGAAATAAATATAATGTATATAGCGATTATATATGGATTCGCCCTATCAGCCGATAGGGCGCCCCGCAGTGCCCTGTTGTATAACGGGGTCGGATGACTGGGGCGAACCCACGGCGCACGGCTTAAGAGGCCGTTGCTCTAACCAACCTAAGCTACAGGCCCACGCAGAGGTCATTTTCGGGTCTTTACCGTGACAACACCAGCTTACGTGCTGTTTGCCGTGGCTTGCAACAAAGGTGTGCCGCTCCGCCCGCGGCAAACTCACCTTGTGTGGTTTCATGTTGCCGGCAGTAGAAATCCGCAAAAGGTATCACCGCTGATCCACCTGCGGATCTGGCGCCCCCGGTAGGATTCGAACCCACGACACCTGGTTCCGAAGACCAGTGCTCTAATCCACTGAGCTACGGGGGCACACTTCCAAGTATAAAGTATTGCCTATGCGGTATTAAGGGGCGGGCAGCACCGATTTTCGCTTACGAAACGAGAAACGGGAGAAACATATCATTAGGTTCGGGTAAGAATCATCCGAGCATCTCGAGAATCTTCGAGTGGTGCCCTGCGCAGGACTCGAACCTGCAACCTTCAGCTCCGGAGGCTGACGCTCTGTCCGATTGAGCTAACAGGGCATGTCCGCCCCGGTTTACACAAGAGCTCCCAAGAGCACGTGGCTCGCCTGGCTATGGGCTGCTCGCCCTATGCTCGTATACCAGTATGAAATGACGGCCCGGCGGATGCAATGATATAATGACTGCAATCGACATCATAGGGAGCAAATAATGCGCCTATGCCGGAATCCCGATTCGAGATCCCGTCAACCAACCATGAAAGCCAATTCGAGCTCGCCAAAGAACACCTCGACATAAGCCGCCGGGAACTATGGGGTGCCTGGAGCAACGCGTTCAGCGAGGGTATGAACATGCCTTCGGGACAATACATGGCGGACGTTTTGGAGGAATACCAGGAACGTTTTGGAGAATTGGTGCGCATATGGAGCAACGAATACAATAACCTGCAAACAGTTCAACCCAATTTCAAGCTCAAACAGTTAGAGCTTCTTTTGCTGGTGGGCGAAGAAACACAACATCGAAGAGCCGGCGAATATGACATTATGAAGTCCGGTTTGCGGCGCCAAAGAGTCAAGCACGCGTTAACCTACTTTGGGGGCCGGCCACGTCAAGCGCAAACAGGGCAACTCCCCTCGCGCAAGCAATTTATCCATAATTTTGATGACGTCAACGACTCCTGGAGTGAAGCCATGAAATCGCTGCGGGAAGAACAAAGATCTCATGTGGCGCCTTCCCTTGAGGTGATGGATTACGGTTTAGTGAGAGCGGCTGAAGACGTTACGTCGGATCTTATACGGAGAGAGTTGGCGGTACTCGACGGGTTATCGGCCTAAGTGATGTGATATCAATACTGACCTTAATGTGACAGAAACTTATTAAACACCTCTTTGTCACTGCGAACACGTCACTGCTGAAATAAATTCAGGACAGGCTCTGACCTCAATCCAATTGTCATTCCTGAAACAAGTTCAGGACAGGCTGTGACCCCGATCCGGGAGATCGGTTTCGGAATTGCCTCTGAGCCTGAAATAGATCCTGAAACAAGTTCAGGATGACATATTCAGGAATGATGTTTCGTCCGGTTTTGTTACAGGGTTTTGATAATGCTTCCAGGTTCTACACCCGTGAACACCTCCTTGTTGTTTACTGCATCTGAGGCGTTCAAGAGGTGTTCAATATGTCGTGCACTATACGACTGACTATTAATAAATTGTCGGGCACGTTACAATGGGAGGATATGCATCAACGGCTAAAAATAACGGGCGGTAAGCCGCTTCATGGAGAAATAAGCGTCAGCGGAGCCAAAAACGCGGTCACCAAAATGATGGTCGCTGCTTTACTCACTGATGAGCCCGTAACGATTTACAACGTTCCCGAGATCGGCGATGTTGACGTCACACAGGAAATCTTGGAAGCCGTCGGCGCAACAGTGGATCGGCCTGGCAATACCCTGGGAATACACACTCCCCAGATCACCAACACCAGTGTCAAACAGCTCTCACGCAAAAACCGGATATCGGTATTGGCACTTAGTCCGCTTTTACACCGGACAGGTAAAGCAGAAGTACCCATCTTGGAAGGAGACAAGATTGGCCCCCGGCCTGTTAATTATCACATGCAATCACTGGAGCAGATGGGAGCAACGATCACCAACGATGACACCCGCTATTACGCGGAGACCGGGCAATTGCACGGGACTTCCATCCGGCTTCCGTACCCCAGCGTAGGCGCGACCGAAAACATCCTGCTGGCCGCGACACTCGCCCAGGGAAGAACCCGGATAGAGAACGCAGCCACTGAGCCGGAGATCCTGGATCTTATAAAACTACTGCAGCAGATGGGCGCTATTATAGAATTCCGCGCCAACCGGGTCATCATTATTGATGGCGTGGAGAAACTTCACGGCGCTTCATATACGGTCATGCCGGATCGTCTGGAAGCCGCTTCCTACGCAGCAGCGGCCATCGCCACTAATGGAGAGATTATAGTCAAAAACGCCCGCCAGGATGATTTAAGCACTTTCTTAAATACGATCAGGCGCATCGGCGGGGATTATGAAGTACGTAATGGAAGTATTGTTTTCCGGCGGGGAGGTGATGGATTATCGAGCATTGAACTGGAAACGGAGACATGGCCGGGCTTCTCCACTGACTGGCAACAGCCTTTGGTGGTTATTTTGACGCAATCCAGCGGACTCTCGGTTATACATGAAACGGTTTATGAGGATCGTTTCGGCTATACTGACTCGCTTAATTATATGGGGGCGAATATCGCGCTGTTCACCAAATGCCTGGGAGAACTGGAGTGCCGATTCAAAGGGTTGGCGCACAAACATAGCGCCATCATCCAGGGACCGACACAGTTGGCCGCTACCGAGATCGACATCCCTGATATCCGGGCCGGGATGGCGCACGTAATCGCCGCGCTGGTAGCGGACGGCACGTCAACGCTGAACGGAGTTGATCACTTACTGAGAGGGTACGACGCGTTACCGGATAAACTGAACGCGGTCGGCGCCGATTTCGCTTACGAGTAAATTACTCGGATTTTCTGGTCCGTTTCTGCTCCGGCAACAGGGCATCGACCAACGTTAAGATGAGGAAGCCGAGTAATCCGTAGGCAACCATAGCGAAAAGCGTGGAAAACTCAAGTACATATCCCGGCTCGACCGCTTCAACCGGGAAAATGCCCCGGAACGGCTCCAGGAGCTGACCCGAAACATCGTATAACCACGATACGAAGGCATTATTGGAATTGGCCCCCAGTAACCGGAAAAGAAATCTAACACCGAGAAACACTTCAACGATCCCGATGAAAAAATTCGTCAGACCTTGTACCAGTTCTGCCGCGCGTTTCATAAATAAAAACCTCACTGTTTTACTTATACTTTCATTATAGCAACTACAGCAAGCCGTGTAAGGCATGCGGCACTGCCTCAAGCGGAGTTACTTACCCGAGGCTGAAAGCATAATCCGCGGGCAACCAGTGAGTATAGACATCTACATCATCAAATTAATGGGGCGAGTGATGGGATTTGAACCCACGACCTTCAGAGCCACAATCTGACGCTCTAACCAGCTGAGCTACACCCGCCATACCTCTGTGCAGTATACTGGATCCTCGTGTTTCTTAAAAGTACGTCCTGGAATCCTCATCCGCGTGTAACACCGCGGAAATAGCGCAATGGTCGGACACGGGCCGCTCCCGAGTGCATGATCGGTGGTGCCTGACAAAGTTTTCCGCTCTCGTGTTCTCTCGTGAATATAGAATTTTGTCCAGATGGGCAAGTATGGCAAACCTCCCGAGTAACGCGGTTGGCCGATGTTCCGGGTCGGCATCCGCAAACCCGAACTCACCCGTAAGCTCCATGGTGATGCCTTGTCCCATCTCATGTAACCGTTCTCCGGCATACCGGATCCGCTCTTGCGGGGTCAAGTTGGCCAGAGTTTTAAAAGCTTTGCTCCGGTATAGTCGCGCTCTTGCCTCTCTTTTGTCCAGCGCGTTGAAATCTCCGGCGATAACGCGCGGCGAGTCAGTACCCGGGTCTTGCTTGCCCAAGTCGGTTACTGCGTCAACACGATTTGCTTCAGCTCGGTCATCAAGATGCACGCCGTCGACGCGTAATGGATCTTTCCCGCTTTCGGTGATATCCAGTGAAAGATAATTCCTGGTTCCGGCTCGCCTCACCCCACTTTGTACTGCCAGTCTGCTAAGCATCCAGAGCGTATAATCCGGCCGATGGCTCGTGTCTTCATGACTGTCTTCGTACCTACACGAGGAGATACTATAGGTATACCCTTCACCGCTTAGAATTTGGAGTGCGTTGTCTTGGCTTTCGCTGCCGCGTTCGGAAACGCAGGGGTTATGCGTCGCCTCGGGGAGGATGACGACATCCGCATCTAAGCTTCGTATCTCTTCCACGGCACGCGGGGTACGTTCATCCCCACTCAAAGCGCCACATACGTTCCAAGCGGCAACGCGTACTCCCGATTCCATCCAAAAATCTTTCCTTATAGTGCATAATAATACAATCAAGTAATAATTTGATCAAAGAATCATCCGGACTCCACGTAGAACTCAGCGACGCCTCAGCACTGTAAGGACGAGCTGCATATACACGCCTCGGGGGCAAAATGGAGCTACATCATTCCCGTGGCCCACCAGACAACCAGCACTAATACGGCTATACCGACGATAACCGCCAGCACGTTTTTGACGGTGTTATCTTCCCCTTCTTGGCGGTCCGGGTGCTGGCCGAGTGCTTCGGCTTCGTTGCCAAGCTTGTCAGACCCTTGTGAGGACTCTTGGTCCGCTTGGGTTGATTGTTGTTCATCTGTTGATTGTTGCTCATCCTCTGTAGCCATAGTATGACTCCTTTTCTTTATGCCATCACCATAACACATATTTCCAATGCCTATAATTATGATATTCGACGGTGATCTTACGGGCGATGAAGGGTCGGCCGCGAGCTGCCGCGAAGACGAAAGATGGGAATGGTGCCCCGGGGAGGATTCGAACCTCCAACACATGGGTTAGAACTCCATTGCTCTATCCGGTTGAGCTACCGGGGCCCGAGCTTTATATCCAGCAAAAGCGATGAGCGAGTATCATTTTTCAATTTGCAAATCCCGTAGTGGTGCGAGTGGAGGGAATCGAACCCTCATCTCCAGCTTGGAAGGCTGGCATTCTGCCTTTAAACTACACTCGCTAAAAGTAGCAAGGGTGAGGAGGCCGGCATTCTCCCGCTTAACTAACCTCGTCTCCGTGCTGATTATAACAGAGGTGGCTCGAGGTGAATCATTGGAAATTGCTATAATAGGCGCAGAAACTATAGGGAGGATATTGTATGCAACTTAAGAGCAACGCGTTTGAACATAACACAACCATACCGGCCAAATACACCTGCCAGGGTGCCGGCATAAATCCGCCATTGGTCATCAACGGCGTTCCTCAGGGAGCGGTAAGCCTGGCACTCATATGCGACGACCCGGATGCCGCCACTGACCCGAACGGGCCCGGCACGACGTTTGACCACTGGCTGTTATGGAATATCCCACCGCAGCTGGGAGAAATCGGGGAAAATTCTCACCCGCAAAGTGCAACCATAGGGAATAACAGCACCGACACCCCCGAATACATGGGTCCGTGTCCGCCCACGGGCACCCATCGCTATTTCTTCCGCTTATACGCCCTTGATACAGAGCTAGATTTACCCCAGGGAAGCGATAAAGAAACCCTGGAAGACGCCTTAGCCGGCCACGTACTGGCGCAAACCGAGTTGATCGGTGTCTACCAAAAAACCTAAAAACTATCCTCGTGCCCGTTTGGCCCCGACTTTCTTGGTTTCTTCTTGCACCCGATGGAGTAGATCATGGCGAAACTCCGCGCCATCAGCCGCGAATTGCTGCAGCAATTCGTCATTCTGTGTTTCCCCAGCGCCTTCGATGACCCGCCAGTGCACCACAGCCGCTCCCTCCATAAAGCCGAGCCATTCCAGTAATTCAGCCAGATTGTCCCACTCGTCGCCGATATACGTTTCCATCATACCCCGGAGTTTATCGCCCGTGGCTTCGGCTTTCGCCTCTGTCGTTTCCCAAACGCCGCTCGTATCGGTGAATTGCTTGATGTTCGAGGCTTGTTCCTGAAAGGTTTGTTTGATTTCGTCAACATCGGAAAAAGCTTCCCTGAGTGTCGAGTCACTCCGCTCAAACAACTCCATCCCGATATTGGAAAACGCGAGCACCTCGCCCAGTTTCTTTGCCACGAATTCATTCATACCCATTTCCCTCTCATGATTTATATAGCTAGTATAACAATTACCGGATGAAGCGGGCAAAATCACCCCAGGCAGGGCCGAATTTAAACCGGTAACTCACGATTTACCGGTTAAAAACCATCTTCCCCTCTTATCAACATCAACTTTGGTATTGGCTAATGCGATTACCCCTATACTTTCTTCTTTATTAAAACCAATGAACGACTTAAATCCTCCTGTTGCGCCGTTATGCCAAAGGACCTGGTGACCGGTTTCCGATTGGTCAACGATCCAACCAAAGCCATGCTTTACTTGGTGTTCATCGTTAACGACGAAAGGTATATGAGTTTTCTCTATCGCTGGGCTTAAACCACTTTTGCTTAATCCTATTTGCGTTTGAAGAAAAAGAGACATGTCATACGTGGAGGACAATATACCGCCAGCTCCGACAGTTATGTTCTGTTGTTGCCAAGCAGGAACGCAAGATCCTTTTTTATCATAACCGTCTAATACTGATGTAGACGGAGGATCGTTGACAAGATTGACAGTAGTGTTGTGCATGCCAACCGGTTTAAATATATTCTCATGTAGTAGACCCGGGAATGATTTATTACTTACTACTTCCAGAATATACCCGAGAATCCCATATCCAAGATTCGAATAGTGTGCTTTTCCTTTGGAATCCACGTCCAGTTGATGCCCGGATAAAAATTCAAGCAGATCTTTTTCTCGGTAATCCGCATAAGGATTCTTTATATCCGCAAATCCTAAATTGTTCGGAAGCCGCGGCAAACCGGAGGTATGAGTCGCTAACTCTCCTAGAGTAATATCGCTAACATTGGGGTCCTGATAGGTAATATCCGTTAGTATATCCCCGATCCGCTTATCGTTGCTGATTACTCCTTGCTCTTCCAGAATGACGAGCAGAAGCGCCGTGAATACTTTGGTAATTGAGGCGATTTCATATACGCTGTGCTTACCCGAATCCGGGCCATAGTTAAAAAATTCAGTTTTTTCGTCATCTACTATGGCAACGGAAACACCGCCTTTTTTGTCTTCAAAGAGATTTTTTATTTCTTCTTTGAATTGAGAGTAACGCGTTTGGGTCATGAATAGTAATGTAACATAGGTTTTATTGGTTTAGTCGGTTTGCTACCCTTGCTTTTAATATTTCATACCGTTTTCTGGTCGTTTCGAAAGAAAGGCAGTATTCCCGTGTCGAGTTATGCCCTTTTGTTTTAGCCTCTCCCTCAGAAAATATAGTTTCTTCCGGAAATTGTTGTTTGGTTAAATCTATTATCTCTCCCTCGACAACATTAAAGTAATGCGACTCTATTTTTCCTTCAGGAAACGTTGCCACGCTATTGTAAATTTCTCCGCCCAAATAATCCTGCACTACACAAGCCGTAACCGCGCATTGGCCTAAAGACGGATTTTCCGATCTCCACTCTGTATTATTGCTTGTCTCATAAGACCAGGTGTCTTGTATAGCATCGATCAGTGTTGTATGTTCGATTGCATACATACGATTATGGTAACAAAGATATTGCTATCTCTTACTGGAATTTGTTTTTTATATGTCGAATTACCCGTCTCGGAATAGAGGTAATAGGCCTGAAACGGGTCGAGTCAAAAGTAGAAGCCCATGGATTTTCTTTTCCGCTTATTACGTCACTCAGAATCATGGCGGCCGCCGTACCGCCCGAAAGTCCCCACTTTTTAAAACCCGTGGCCGTGTAGAGCCGCCTCGACCACGGATAAAGTTTACCGATCAAAGGCACTTCGTCGTAGGCGATGTAATCCATATCGGACCAACAGTGTGTAATCGTTGTCATACCCAACCATTTTTCGCCGTAATCGGCTAACTCTCGGAAACGAGCCTTTCGACTGCCGCCCAAACCGGGTATATTACCGCCGGCACCGACGATTAATAACATGTTTTCTCCGTTTACTTTAATCGGCTGTATGGAATGATGATTTTTATCAGGTGATATATACATGCCATCAAGACTACTATCTATCTTCCCGGCGATAGCGAAAGATTCCGTCGGGTACTCGAGTAGGGCATAACTGCCACGCGCCAGTAAAGGGAAGGTGGGTATATGAGAAGCAATAATCACATGATCAGCCGCAACGGAAGCTTTTTCAGTTTTGACTCGGGCGGGCACTCCATCCTTAAAGCCGGCAGCTTTGCTATTTTCAAAAACAAAGCTTCCGTCTCCATTAACCGCTTCGGCTAGCCCTGAAAGGTATTTTTGGGCATGAAACTTACCTTGATTGGCGAACCTGAGCGCGACTTTGGTTTTAAATGGCAAGGGTGAGTCACTCTCCAGGGTTGCCGGCAAACCCAGATCAGCAGCGACTTTGGCTTCTTGTGTGAGGGTTCCTACTTTCTTCCCGTCATCTGTAAAAATATAGTTATCATCCCGCTGCCAATCACACTCGATCTGCTCTTTCTCGATGATACTGGCCACTTGCTCCACGGCAGCATTATTGGCTGCTGCATAGACTCTGGCTGTTTCCTGGCCAAGCCGGTTTCCAAGATCGTAATAATTCAATTCGTGCTGGGACGTTACTTTACCGGTAGTCCGGCCGGTCGTGCCGGCTCCAACGGTGTCCTTTTCCAGCACGGCAACCGTATATCCGGCCTGTTTTAATAAATAGGCGGAAGTTAAGCCGGTAATCCCTGCCCCAACTACCGCCACATCAACACTGATATCTTCGGTTAATTCAGGGTATACGGATGCCGGATAGGCTTCCCGCCAGAAGGGTTTCTCGGTATCCGGTAATTGCAACATGCCTTTATTTTAGTATGAAAACCATTGGGAACGCACCCACCCAGCATAAAAACTCATTCTAGGAAGCCTTGGCGAAGTAGCATGGAGGGCCTGGTGGGATTCGAACCCACGGCACATGGCTTAAAAGGCCACTGCTCTGCCAACTGAGCTACAGGCCCAGGATTATAAGGCGCGTTTTATTATATCACGGGACTGTTGCTGAAACAGGAAACCTACATTCGACTTTCGATCCGACCACCCGCCTTGGGCGCGGGAGAGGGCCAGTTTGTCCCGTTCCGCGGGAGTAAGTTTGGTGTGATGCTGCTTCATGATCCCAGTCTACCCTTTCCGGAAGGGTGTTCGGATCACAAATAGAGCTTAGAAAATTGGCAACTATTAAGGGGAATCCGTGGATCCTTTTTTGCCGGAAGATTTCTTTTTCTTCTTTTCCTTTTCGACATGATGGCGGTGCGGAATGCTATCGGCGAGCAGCAACACCGCTGCCGCCAGCGTGTACCATTGGAAGTAGCTGAGTATCCGCCACCCGATGACGGATTGCTCACGTATCAACGTCTGCACCATACCCGGGAGAAATTGCACTAAACTGGAAAGAAAAAACAGGGTGAAAACGAGCACGAACGCCGCGGTCCAGAGCAGGCTGCCTTTGCGTTTGTCCACGGTGTGGTTGATGCCAAGCACCACCGCCGGCAAAAGCAAGATGGCGATTTGGGCCAGACTCAAAAGTACCGGGTTAGTAATGCTGCCCTGAATGGGGATAACGTCCAAGAGCACAAACCCCACGAATGCCCCCATTGCCACGAACTTGACGTGGCTTTTGTAATGCAGGATAAGCGCGCTCAGCACCAGAACTGAAAGCGCAAGCGTAAGGTCGATGTCCATACGGTAATCATACCACTTGTGGTTATAGTGGTGAAATTTTTACCACAACCGGCGACGAGTTATTCGATGTCGAACCGAGCGGAGTCGCCAACCGAGATATTTTGCCCGCTGCTGAAGCCGGCGGGTACCTCGAGCACGTATTGAGCCGGCTGTCGCGGTGAATACGTGTTGGGAATTGTTTCGGGGCATATGGTGGAGGTAATATCGACGACGGTGCGGTGCTGATCCAGCCAAATGATGTCGATACAAAATTGCATGTCCTTCATATGAAAATCGGGCCTGCCGGGCTCAGGGAATATGAATAACATGCCATGGTTGTCGGCGAGTGATTGACGACCGGACAGCCCTTGGGTGCGCTCACGGGGCGTATCGGCCAATGCTACTTGCACCGTTGCGCTATTAATCCGAACCCGGGACGGTTCAGCGGAAGAATCGCCTGAGGGCCAGACACCGTAAACACCGGCCGCAACCACCACGCATATCCCGGCCAAAACGAACCACCGTTTAGGCGCCGACTTTATCTTTTTTGGGCTTCCGTCCGGCATTGATCTCTACATAGTGGATGATTTTACTGGCGATATCACGCCCCGTGGCGGTTTCAATTCCCTCTAGTCCGGGAGAGGGATTGACTTCGATGACCAACGGACCGCGTTCGGAGCGGACCAAGTCTACTCCAGCTACATCCAAACCAAGTTGCTTGGTTGCCTTTATGGCGATCCGCCGCTCTTCACGGTCCAACTTAACTTTACTGCCCGAACCACCTTGATGAATATTGGAACGGAATTCTTCATGTAATCCTTGCCGCTCCATGGCTCCTACTACCCGGCCGCCGACCACGACTGCGCGAATATCGGCACCGCCCGCTTCTTCGATAAACTCTTGTACCAGAATGGGTTGATTAATACTGTAGAACGCCTGTATAACCGATTTGGCTGCTTTTTTGGTCTCAGCAATCACAACTCCCTGCCCGTGCGTGCTCTCCACTAACTTGACGATCAAGGGTGGACCACCGACTAGCTCGACTAAATCGTTGATATCTGTCGCTTGGTTGGCGATAGCTGTTTTGGGAATGTCGATTTCTGCTCGGGAGAGTAATTGCAAACTACGTAATTTGTCACGTGAGCGCACCAGGGCGATTGATCGGGTCAAACTATATACGTCCCGCATTTCGAACTGGCGCACGATAGCTGAACCGTAATTGATGTCCGAGGGGCCGAGACGGGGGATAATCGCATCAATTCTGGGTAATTCACGTCCGCGATAATGTACATTCGGAATGCCCTGTTTCATACCCATATAGCAACGCGTGTGACTCAAAAGTTTCGGGGTGTGCCCACGCTCCTGGGCAGCTTCGGCTAAACGTCTTGCCGTGTAGAGCCTGCGTTTCTTGGGATTGCTCGATCCTTTGGACAAAATTGCTATTTGCATTACGACTCCTGACTGGTCGATTGGCAGGTGATGTTTGCTGTACCTGGCTACCTATAATCAGATATTCTCAGCCCACCCTGGGAATTCCTGTTTCAAAATACTCCTTCGGTTATACTAACATCAACTACAAAATTATGCCGGAGTAACTTTCGCCCCAACAATAGGGGATACTTCATCGATTTTCGGTCAGTTAAGGTAAATACGGTCGAATAGTCCCGGCCATCGATGCGTACATCGGCATATATAAAGTATCGTTTTTCTTTTCCGCTGCCACTTTGCTTCACCTTGGTCGACTTGAATTGGGTCGTGGAGTGCTGACTGACTGTGCCGTCCATTAAGGGGACGCTGAAAAACAAAGTTGGCACACCATTTTGATTTTTCTCCCGGATGTCCTCAGCATGCAAAGCGTTCCGGTAGGCACCAGTGTCAACCTTGCTGGTCAGGCTCAGATTACTGAGTGTGGGCAACATGACCGGGACATGGCGGCCAATGGTTTTGCGCGGTTTGCGGGTGCGAACGGCGTGGTTCTTTAGGAATCTCCCAAAGGCGGCTAATTTTTCATCTGGAAAGGCGCCAGTCAAAATTTGGGGGGAACGGTTGACTTCCAGTATATAGTGGCGGCCGGTGTCTTGATCGAACATAACGTCGACACCGGCCATTTGTATGCCTTCCATGGAGGCCACCCGTAAGACATCGTGGCGCACGTTCTTCGAGAAATCTTTAGCTTCACGGAGTTCCGCGTCTCCGCCTTGGCTGGTGTTAGACAGGTGCGTGTGAGCATTAGCTCTGCGATGGATGACGGACCGGATAAACCGACCGAACACGATAAATCTATAATCTCCGTCATGGGGTATGTATTGCTGCAGCATGAAGTCCACATCCGGGTTCCGGTCTAATACATCTCTCATCTGCGTGATATCCCGGGCAAGGTAGTTATCCCGCCCCTTTCTGCCGGATACGCTTTTCAACACACAAGGGAAGGTGAGTTCCGCATTGGGATCTTCCATATATTGGCGCAATTGGGCGTTCCTGGCAAAAACGCTGCGTGGAACCGGGACTCCGGCAAGCCACCGCGCCATAGCCTGAGCCGCTTTTGACCCGCGGCCTGCTGCCGTCGAAGAGTCGACATATTCTATTCCTTCCTGGCGCAGGTAGTACGTCATGGCCGCTGCGCGCTCCGGTTGTTGAGACCACAAGCGAAACACCACGAGATTAAAATCACGAACGTCGACATCACGCTCAGGGATACAGATTTTGGTGTCTGCTACTCCGATATCGAACCGGAACTCCTTAAGGCCTGCCACAGTAATGTCGACATTCTCCCCGACTTGTTGCTGGACCTGTCTCCGGAATTCACCATAGTTTAAGCTATGGTCTTTGTCTTTGGGCTTATGATTGACAAGTATCAGAACTTGGGTGGTACTCCTCACGCGTTTTCCTTTCTGCTCAGTCGGTCCAGACAGGACAAAAGAGCACTCATCTTGTCTTCGCTGTGGGAACCGATTTCTATCTCGGGCGTTTTGTTTACTTCCAGAACGTAAGGCTGGCCAGTATGCATATCAAACATAAGGTCCACGCCGGCAAATTCTCTTCGGCCAACCGCCGCCGCGCCGTTTAATACCATGTCTACTACCTTCTGTGAGAAGGCACCCGGATCCACGAGGTGTGCTTGGGCGCCGCGGGAGGTATTGTTAAGATGGGTATCATCATTCCCCTGGCGTTCGAGCACCAGCTGTACTTCACCATCCATGACCAGAAATCGATAATCCCGATCGCTGGGTATATATGCTTGCACCACAAAAGTCACCTCAGGATTCTCGTCGAGAACCTGGAATAACTCCTCCCGGGAGTGTGCTTTGAAGTTGATCTTTCCCCCGTAGCCGGAAATGTTCTTGGCGACCACCGGAAATGCAACCGGCTCCGACCCCCGAAACCATTTCCGCAGTTGTTTGTGGCTGCTTGAAACCGTTTCCGGAATCGGTAGGCCAGCTTTTTTGAGAAGACTCAATTCGCCCAGCTTGGTATCCGGTTGAATGCGCCGGACGTTAGGGCCCAAATACGGAACATGGCATAGGTCAAGGTAAGTGCTGGTGGCTAACGCTTGCTGAGGACATTTCGACCATAACTCGAAATACACCACATCAAAATCGGCTACATCCATGTCGTTGCTGCTTTCTTGGACGCGAAAATCTTCAGAGCCGATATAGACCCGCATATCTTTGAGTGCACCTTTGTAGAGGTTAAGTCCGTACCCGGGCGCCCGTTCGCTCAATCGCCCGAATAGTTTTTCATAGTACCGCTTGGGGTGTTTCCGGAAACTGAACAAAACCAAGCCGTTTCGTTGATTGTCGGCCATCACAACTCCTTTGACTGTTTATCGATCGGCACCACTATCCGCGCCGGAAGCACCACGATCCGCCGGAATGTTCACCCATTTCTAACAATTCCCCTGGGGGTAGAGCAATACGGAGGGATTTTTATCCCCGTTGCTCTGGCCGTGACCACCACGGAGGTAACGATACTGGTCTTGGCAGGCTTCTATTATTTCCTCGAGATTCCCGTTGAAGACTCTGACCGATAGATATACTATTTCTTTTTCCGGTGTTTCCGTAACTCCTGGAGTAACTCTTTCTGCTTGCGCGTAAGTTTTTTGGGGACTGACACATTGATGGTGACGAGATGGTCGCCGCGCGTATCGCCGCGGCCGTGGGGAACACCGCTGCCGGATATACGGAAGGTTTGACCATGCTGGGTGCCGGCCGGTATTTTGAGTCTCTTTTTGCCGTCTACCGTGGGGACATTGATCTCAGTTCCCAGTGCGGCATCGATCATATCGATCGTCGCTTCAGACACAATGTCTTTCCCTTGCCGGGTGAATTGTTTGCTGGGCCGGACGGAAACGTGTACATATAGGTCACCTTTCCCGGCACCGCCACCCGCCAGGGGAGCTTCTCCTCGCTGGCGGAGACGGATCGTGGCACCATCACTAATACCGGCCGGAATTTTGACGTTGATGGAGTGTTTGCTTCGCTCGGTGCCCTTACCGCCGCATTGACTACAAGGCTTCTGGGGTCTCTCGCCGTGGCCATGGCAGCTGGGACAAACAGTAGCATGCTGGATGGTCCCCAGCATCGTACGCTGGGCCTGGACAACCTGCCCTTGCCCACCGCATGTTTGACAGGTCTCGGTACTCGAGCCCGGCTCGGCCATAGAACCTTCGCATCGGGAACAGGTATCTTCCAAGTTAAGATTGACGGTTGCTTCAGTCCCGAACACGGCTTCCTGGAAATCAACCGTGACCCGGGCTTCTACATCACGGCCACGCTGAGCTTGCTGCCGGCTCGTCCGCTGGCCGCCACCGCCACCAAAAAAGCTTCCGAAAATATCACCCAGATCCATATCGCCAAGGTCGAATTCAAACTGTTGACCGCCGCCAAAGCCGCCAAACCCCTGGAACGGGTCAGCTCCGGGACCACCAGCACTTTGCGCTGATTGGTAGGCTTCGTGCCCAACCTGGTCATAACTCTGACGTTTCTGGGGATCACCGAGTACTTCGTAGGCTTCGCCGATTTCCTTGAATTTCTGCTCATCACCCCCTTCTTTGTCCGGATGATATTGCACGGCCAGCTTCCGGTACGCCTTTTTGATCTCCTCCTGGGTGGCGTCCCGGCTAACACCGAGCGTTTGGTAGTGGTCCGCGGCCATAGTCTTCCTTTGCTGTCTTCTTTATCATTTAGCGGTTACTTCTTGGTGGAGGAATCGTCGCTATCCGTCTCGCTGTCTTGATCGCTTTCCTCATCAACAACTTCCGCTTCTTGCGTCTGATCGGAATCGGTAGTTCCGCCTTCAACCTCTGTTTCGGCTTTTTCCGCCTCTGCTTCGGCTTCTTCTTCGACATTCTCATGTAACTTGGAACCGATGGGTTGCACTTTGTTCAAAAGCTCTTGGGCGGCATTCTCGAAGTCTTCTTTACTCAAATCCGACTCCAACTTTTCCCTGCCCTCTTTAACCGCTTCATCGATGGTTTTGCCATCTTCTTCGGAGAGCTGGTCTTTGTAATCGGACTGGAGTTTTTCGGCGGTGTAAATGGCGGTTTCCAGCTGGTTGCGGGCTTCGGCCACTTCCCGCTTTTTCTTGTCTTCTTCGGCGTGCGCCTCGGCGTCCTGCCGCATCTGCTCGACTTCTTCCTCGTCCAGGTTGCCGCTGTTCTCGATGGTAATCGATTGCTCCTTGCCGGACGATTTATCCTTGGCGCTTACGTTGAGGATGCCGTTGGCGTCGATGTTGAAGGTGACTTCGATCTGCGGTACACCGCGCGGCGCCGGCGGGATTCCGTCAAGAATGAACCGCCCCAATGATTTGTTATCAGCAGCCATTTCACGTTCACCCTGGAGGACATTGATTTCGACCGAATTCTGGTTGTCAGCGGCGGTAGAGAAGGTTTGGCTTTTGCTGGTAGGTATCGTGGTGTTGCGTTCAATCAACTTAGTGGAAATACCGCCCTCGGTTTCAATGCCCAGCGACAGGGGAGTAACGTCTAGCAGCAATACGTCTTTGACGTCGCCGCCAAGCACACCACCCTGGATGGCGGCCCCAAGCGCGACCACTTCATCGGGATTGACGCCCTTGAGCGGGTCTTTGCCAAATATCTCCTTCACTTTCTCCTGGACAGCCGGCATACGGGTCATACCCCCGACCAGAATGATCTGGTTAATATCCTCGGCCTTAACGCCCGCGTCCTTGAGCGCGTCCTTGCATGGCTGCTCGGTCCGGGCGATCAGATCGCCCACCAGCTGTTCCAGTTTGGAGCGCGTCAGTTTGTACTCAAAGTGTTTGGGGCCTTCCGAATCAGCCGTCAGGAAGGGGAGATTGATGTCGGTCTCCTTGGTGCTGGACAGCTCGGTTTTGGCCTTTTCGGCGGCTTCTTTGAGTCGTTGCACGGCCGCTTTGTCGTCGGAGACATCTATGCCTTCCTGCTTTTTGAATTCCTCTATGAGGTGGTTCATGATAGTTAAGTCGAAATCTTCACCACCCAGGTGCGTGTCCCCGTGCGTACTTTTGACTTCGAATACGCCATCGCCGAGCTCGAGGATGGAAATGTCGAACGTACCACCGCCCAGATCGAATACGGCGATCTTCTCTTCTTCCTGCTTATCAAGACCGTAGGCGAGCGCGGCCGCGGTTGGTTCGTTGATGATCCGCTTCACTTCAAACCCGGCGATCTTGCCGGCATCCTTGGTGGCCTGGCGCTGGGCGTCATCGAAGTAGGCCGGTACCGTAATGACCGCTTCATTGATGGTCTCGCCCACGTATTCCTCAGCGTCGGTCTTGAGCTTTTTCAGCACCATAGCCGAGATCTCTTCCGGGCTATACTCCTTTTCACCCATGGTAACTTTGACGCCTTCTTCACCCTTTTTGATCTCATACGGCATGAGTTTGACGTCACGCTGGACTTCCTCATCGTCGAACTTTCGGCCGATCAACCGCTTAACGCCGTGGATGGTGTTCTCCGAATTAACCACTGCCTGGCGCTTGGCGACCTGGCCGACCAGCCGTTCACCGTTTTTGTTGACAGCCACGACGCTGGGGGTCGTGCGATTGCCTTCCGCGTTGGAAATGACGGTCGCGTCACCACCCTCCATGATCGCCATGGCCGAATTGGTAGTTCCTAAGTCAATTCCTAAAATCTTACCCATTATAGACTCCTTTCTCTCAAATTATGGTGTTATTGATATTATGATTCATTCCCAGCTTCTTCTGACTGGGTTTCCGCGTTTGATTCGTCTGCAGGGGTCGCTTGTTCGGGTGCTTGGGGTGATTGTTCGGGATCCTTGCCGACCTTCACCATAGCCGGGCGAAGTACCCTATCTTCAAACATGTACCCGGTTCGCATTGCTTCGGTCACCACTTCCTGACTGCCTTCGCCGTCTTCAAATTCCACTGCTTCATGAAGCTCAGGGTCGAACGGCTGGTGCAAGGCGTCAATTCTGGTTATCCCAATGTCACGCATTGTTTCCTGAGCTCGTTCGTAGACTTTACCCACGCCTTGGGCCCACGTGTTGTCCCGTAGTTCTTCGGGGATATACCCCAGTGCCCGCTCCAGATCGTCCAACACCGGAAGCAATTGGGTAATTACTTCGGATTTAGCATGGGACATAATCTGTTCTTTCTCGGCCTCTGTCCGGCGTTGATAGTTGGCAAAATCAGACCGTTCGCGCTGCAGATCCTGGGTTAAATCATCTACTTGTTGCTGCAACTGGCGCTCCCGCTTTGACTGGCGTTTTTTGACGGGCGGTTTACTCGGCTGCTCTTCCGGTTGCTCTTCTTTTTGTGCCGGCTGCTCTTCTTCTTGTGGTTGTATGTCTTCCTGTGGTTCACTCATGTAAAACCTCCTCCAGTGTGCGAGCCGTATGATTTACGATCCGCATTACGTTGCCATAACTTTGCCGGGTAGACCCGATGACACCTACATAGCTTGTGTTGCTATAGGGTGAGGTGTAGCCGGACACGATAACCGCACACCCGCTATCTTTCCCGACCGTGTTTTCTTCACCGATAAACGCTTCAACGTCTTCGGTAGGCCGGGTTTCCGCCAGCCACAGGTCCAAATTGTCCAATAATCCGGCAATTTCGCCCAGATTATTGGCAAATTCTGGTTGGTGAAACAGCTGGGAAAACCCCTTGGTGTAGGTAGCAACTCCCATAGTCGCAAACCCGATATTCCGGGTTACGCCTACCAACGAGTCGACCGCCATTTTGATTGCCCCCTGCGGTGATCCGGCAGTACGCACGCGACGCTCAATCGCGTTCCGCTGCCTGGTGGTCGCATCCAGCTTGTAGGCAGGTTCCATTAAAGACTCGATATAGAAACGATAGCCCTTTTCGGTGGGGACCCGCCCTGCGCTGGTATAGGGGTGGGTTACGTAACCCGCTTGCTCCAGATGCGCCATCTCAGCCCGAACAGTGGCGGGAGAAACCCTGAACTGTTCGGCAAGCACCTGTGAACCCACCGGAGCAGCGGATTGTACGTAATACTCCACGATCGTTTTTAAAATACGTTCCTGGCGCGTCGTCATGGATGGCGGCCTCGCTGAAGGTAGTAGCACTGTGCTGTTACGAGTGCTGACACCATAATATATCCACTAGCGCTCTCGGGTCAAGAGTGCCAACTAGTGCTGGAGGATGATGTCGGCTACTTGAGAGATGGCCTTCTCCAAATCATCATTGACGACTACGTGGTCGTATTGGTTGGTACCGATGTCCATTTCCTCATCGGCCGCGTTGAGTCGGGTTTCGATGGCTAATTTACTGTCCTTATTGCGTTGCTGCATACGCTGGCGCAGCGTTTCTTTATCGGGTGGCTGAATAAAAATCAACACCGCGTCCTGGTGATTTTGCCTTACCGTCAGACCACCTTGGATGTCTATGACAAGGAGCACATGCACGCCCTCGGCCAGTTTTGCCTCAACTGGCGCGCGAGGTGTTCCGTACCAACTATTATAAACGCTGGCGTATTCCAAAAATTCATCGTTGCGGAATTTGGCTTTGAAGTCAGCTTCACTGACAAAATAATAATCAAAGCTGGGAACTTCGCCGGGACGAGGGTTGCGGGTCGTCATACTAATCGAACGCCACAGATTATCATGGCGACTGACTAACTCATTGGCGATGGTGGACTTACCCGAACCACCCGTCCCCGATATGACAAAAAGCGTGCCAGGTGTTACTTCGGACCGAAACGGGTTGGGAAATGCTGACATACCCGCATTATATACATGTCCCGTTTTGATCACCAATTATTCCGGGGACGGAGCCTGAGCAGGTCGTTTCCATGAAACCGATACTGGAGCCCACTTTCAAAGCCCGCAAAGCTCATTATTTTTATCGAGGGTACTCATAGAATACGGCTGTTGTGGGCGATATAAAGAAATGAATTGGCGCAGGAGTTGTGGTCTATTCGTCTTTTTTAAGCATCACCGTGAATGCTTCCGGCGGAATATCGACATTTCCCATCCGCTTCATCCGTTTTTTGCCTTCTTTCTGCTTTTTCAAGAGTTTTTGTTTGCGGGTCACATCACCGCCGTACAGTTTGGCGGTCACGTTCTTGCCGAGCGGTTTGACGTCATCCCGGGCAAGTATTTTCCCGCCCACTGCCGCTTGCAAACTAATTTCATACATTTGGCGTGGTATAACCTCTTTTAGGCGGCGGATGGTGTCACGTCCCGCCTCATAGGCTTCGCTCCGGTGCATAATCCGGCTGAGCGAATCCACGACTTCACCTTCGATGAGAATGTCCAACCGCACCAAATCTTCCGGGTAGTACCCGGCGGGCTCGTAACTGAACGACCCGTAGCCACTGGTGGTGCTTTTGAGTCGATCGTAAAAATCGGTCAATACATTGGCCAGCGGCGCCTTGAAAGTGATGAGCGCGGTCTGCTCCTGTGGGTATTGGATGCTGTCCTGGATGCCGCGGATGGTATTGATCAATCCGATTACATTGCCCACGTATTCTTGGGTGACGAGTATTTCACCCTTGATCCACGGTTCCGCGATGGCGGTCAGGGTGGTGGAGTCGGGCAATTGACTGGCGGAGCGAACATATTCTTCATGACCTGAGTTATAGGTCACCTGATAATCGGTCGAGGGGTTAGTTACCACCAATTCCAAACTATATTCCCGTTCCAGCCGTTCTTTGATGATCTCCATATGGAGCAAGCCCAGAAACCCGATGCGGAAGCCGAATCCCAGGATTTTGGAATTTTCGGGCGAAAATTGCAAGGCGGCGTCGTTGAGCTGCAACCGTTCCAGTGCGTCTTTGAGCTGCTGGTACTGTTCACCCGAAGCTGGATAAAATCCCGCGAAGACGAACGGTTTCACGGTTTTGTAGCCGGGAAGCGCTTCAGCGGCGGGTGCAGCAGCTGTGGTCAACGTATCACCGACCTGGGCTTGGCGGACCGATTTGTATCTGGTAACCACATAGCCGATTTGACCCGTGTATAAGACATCAACTGCAACCGGTTGTGGATAAAAGGCGCCGATTTCAGTCGCTTCACTGTGCTTGCCACTGCCCAGCAAAACGACACCGGAGCCGCTTGTGAGCATCCCGTCAACAATACGCACGTATAGGATCACTCCCCGGTATTCGTCGTATATGGAGTCGAAAATCAGCCCACGGAGCGGTACGTCATCATGGCCCGTCGGTGCCGGCACATGTGTTATCAGCCCATTTAAGACCTGATCGACCCCTTCTCCCGTTTTGGCCGAAATCCGCAACACATCCTCAGCGCTTCCGCCCAGCAAATTGGCGAGCTCACCAGCAACCGCGTCCGGTTGGGCCGCCGGAAGATCGATTTTATTGACAACCGGGATAATTTCCAATTCGGCTTCAATGGCCAGGTAGACATTGGCTAATGTCTGCGCCTCGATTCCCTGGGTGGCATCGGCAACCAGAATCGCTCCTTCGGCGGCAGCCAGACTCCGAGCCACCTCATAACTGAAGTCGACGTGGCCGGGCGTGTCGATCAGGTTGAGTTCATAGCCGTGCCAGTACATACTGACCGGTTGCAACTTGATGGTGATGCCTCGTTCCCGTTCCAGATCCATCTGATCAAGCAACTGTTGCTGCATCTTTTGTTTTTGGACGGTATCGGTTAACTCCAGCATCCGGTCGGCCAGCGTCGACTTGCCGTGATCTATGTGGGCAATAATGCAAAAGTTGCGTATGTCAGCTTGGTGTTTCACGTTACCTCACCCCAGTGGCACGCGGGTAAACATGAAGCGTTTAATGCGTTTACTGATATTAACCGCTTCGGGGAGCCGTAATACCCACCCGGCGGCAAGATAGACCGTCAGGCTGATCAGTACAATGGCGCTGAATTTCGGTGCCAGAGCGAAGAACCCGGTTTCACCGGCCACCAAGGGGAACACGAATCTGACCAAAACATAGGTTACGCACGCCATCACGAAAGCACTGATTCCTGTTTTGATCACATGGGCTAAAAACGTTTTATTGAAGAACCACCCCAAACGCTTAATCAGCACCACAAACAGATACGAGACTTCGATCACCGCCACGATCGACTGTGCCATGGCCAGACCGACGACCCCGTAGGTATGCGCCAACCATAGGGCTAACGATATGTTCAGGACAATGGCCACGATGCTGGCATAGAGCGGCGTTTTGGTGTCCTGCTGGGCGTAGAAAATGCGGGTCACCAAACGCAGCAAAGACTGGAATACGATGGCGACCGTGAACCACCCGAGTATATTGGCCACGGTAGCATCCCCGAATCCCAGCAAAAGCCGGACGATATAGCCGCGCATAATCACGATCCCGGCCGCGGCGGGGATAGCAAACCACAGTATCGCCCGGGCAACTTCCAAAATCTCTTTTTTGAGTAAGTCGGTGCGAGTCCCTAGGGCCCGGCTGGATATAGAAGGAAACGCAGCCGTAGCGATGGCGGTTCCGATCAGCGTAATCGGGTAATTCTTCAAACTGAAAGCAAATTGATAGGAGGCGATCGCACCGGTGGTTAGCCCCGAAGCAATGGCTCGCTCTATCAAGGCGATGAGGTGTTCGATGCCTTCATCGATGGAACGGGGAATGATCAAACGAATGACTTTCCGGAATCCTTTATTCCGCCAGAAAATGTGGGGTTTATAGGTAAATCCCAGCCCCTGCATACCCAGAATCTGAATCAACATCTGGGCGATCGCGCCGATAACCACACCATAGGCGACCCCGTAAATACCGAACGAATCACTCAAATAGACAATGCCGAATATGATCCCGAGGTTATAAATGATCGGCGCCAGCGCGAAAAAGAAAAACCGCCCGAAGGCTTGTTGTATAGTGCCGAATACACTGGAGAGCGAGAAAAAGAACGGATTGAGCGCCAATATCCGCATAATATTGACGGCGGTCTCGTGCCGCGTGACGTCGAAATTGGGTGCGATGAGATCGATGATCGAGCTGGCGAAGACAAAAATCAATATACTGGCAACCAGGGTAAGGATTGCCAGGATGTTGATGACACTGGAAGCAATCTCCCAAGCCGATTTTTTATTGTGGTGTTGCAGCCGTTCATTGAGCACCGGCAGCAAGGTGACAACCAGCGCACCCGAGACCAGGATAAAGAACAATAAATCCGGCAAGGAAAATGCGGCGAAGTAGGCGTCAAGGGTACCGGAGATACCGAACTCAGCAGCCAACAGCCGGTCGCGGAGCAATCCGAACACACCGCTAATCAAATACCCGCCGGACAGAATCGCGGCGGCCATAGTGATCGTTAATGACCGGTTGGCGTATTTAAGCACTCTGTTGACCATGGTGTAACCTTCGGCCCGGCATTATGACACTGCGGTCACAATCGGACAATCGCGGCCAAGCCGACCGTTTAGGTATTTTGAGCTGTTTGGGGATCGGGATTAATCGCGTCCTGAAGTATAGCTAGCACTTCTTCTTCGCCGAGCGTTTCTTTCTCCAGTAATTGATTGGCCAGTTGATTGAGTGCTTCTTTGTTCTGCTTGATGATGGAACGGGCTCTGGTTTCCGCTTCCTCCAGGAGTGCCCGGACCGCTTTGTCGACTTTTTCCGCGGTATCTTCGGAGTACTCTTTGGTTTGGGAGAATCCCCGGTCAAGCAAAATTGAACTGTCGCTGGAGTCAAGATATTGATTGGCCAATTCATCGCTCATGCCGTATTTGGTAACCATGTCCCGAGCGGTACTAGTTGCCGTCTGGAGATCATTACTAGCCCCGTTGGTGACTTGTTGATGCCCGAACACAATCTCTTCGGCGATACGTCCGCCCATCGCCATGGCCATCGAGTCCTTGAATTCAGCCAGAGAACGGAACACTTTGTCTTCGGTCGGTAGACTCCAGGTGATGCCGCCCGCGCCGCCGCGACTGATGATGGTAACCTTGTGAATCGGATCAGCGTGTTCCAGCAGATGGCCGATCAGGGTGTGTCCACTCTCATGATAGGCGGTAACTTTTTTCTCGTGATCCGTCATGACCTGGGTTTTCCGCTCGGGCCCGATCGCCACTTTTTCAAAGGCATCATCCAGATCTTTGTTGATAATTTTCTTCCTGTCGGCGCGCGCGGCCGAAATAGCTGCCTCATTGACGACGTTGGAGAGATCCGCCCCGCTCATTCCGGCTGTCTTAGCGGCCAAAGCGTCGAGGTTGAGATTGTTGCTGACTTTCTTATCTTCCAAGTGTACGCCCAGAATAGCTCGGCGATCTTTCCGGTCCGGAAGCTCGAGTTGCACTTGCCGGTCGAACCTGCCCGGCCGGAGCAAGGCCGGATCCAGCACGTCCGGGCGGTTGGTAGCCGCCATAACGATCACGTTGGTGTCCTGTTCGAATCCATCCAGCTCTACCAGAATCTGGTTCAATGTCTGCTCGCGTTCATCGTGGCCGCCGCCGTGGCCGGCTCCCCGGCGCCGCCCCACTGCATCGATCTCATCAATGAATATAATGCACGGGGCGTTTTTCTTGGCTTTCATGAACAAATCACGGACGCGGCTGGCGCCGACACCGACGAACATTTCCACGAATTCCGAGCCGGAAATGCTGAAGAACGGCGCGTCGGCTTCACCGGCCACTGCACGGGCGACCATGGTTTTACCGGTACCCGGCGCGCCGATCATCAGCACACCTTTGGGTATCCGAGCCCCAATGTCGGAAAATTTCTTGGGTGTTTTCAGAAATTCGACGACTTCCTGTAATTCCTCTTTGGATTCTTCGGCACCGGCGATGTCAGTAAAGGTAACTTTTGTCTGCTCATTGCCGTACAAACGGGCTTTGCTTTTGCCAAACCCCATGGCTTGATTGCTCTGCCCTTGGGCTTGTCGCATCATGAAGTAGAAAAAGGCGATGATAACAATGATGGGCAGAAACGAGATGAGTAAAAGATTCAACAACTGACTCTGATCGGTCGGATCTTTGGTAGTAACCTTCACCTGGTCGGGATTGATCCCGTACTCGGTGATGCTCACTCCGGAATCTTCCCGGTAGGTTACCAGTCGCGAGGCGCCTTCTTCCCGGGGAACCGCCGTGATTTTATTGCCGTCAACGATAACTTCTTCAATATTACCTTTCTCGACCTGGCCTACCACCTCCGAAAGCGATACTTGTTCAGTGTTGTTATTAGTATTGGTAAGCGCCAGCACAACCAGCACGATCACCACAATGATCGCCACAAACCCAAAGTTACGCTCCTGCCCCTTCAAATGCTGCAGCCACGATTTCATAAATACTTCATCCTTTACCTATCTAGTATAAAACACATGTCCCGATATTACCTAGCAACGGCAATTACCATAGCATCCGGGCTCAATTTCACCCAAACGTGCTTTGATAACCACAACTGCTTACCATCCCGTCCGGTTTTATAGAAATGTTCCAAACCGGCGACTGTCTGGAAATCAATTTCCACAAGATCCTGGAATCGTTCTTTCAGCACAAGGTAGCACACATCCCGGACTGTGGACACATCGTACATTAAGAGTTGTATTCGGTCGAGCGTAACCGCATTTTCACCGGTGCTGACTGTTTTATCTAATATAGCCCGGGTATATTTTTCCCGGGTCTGTCGCCAGCTGTCGTATTCCCGGAGTTGTCGATGCGCCCGTTGCCACGCTTGGTGGGTTAATTGCCGGCGCACCCGGTTTCGGGGCGTGTAGCCGGGGTCGGCATTGGTCGCGTCCTCCCGCCACTGAATGTCGTGCTCCCGTGCATACTCGTATAGCTGGCGTTTGGTAACTTCAAGTAGGGGGCGTTTCATCGTGTCTGTCTCATGTAATGGCGACAGGCCCAACCAGCCGGCACCACGCTGTTGATTCAGCAGCATGGTCTCTATGCGATCATCCAGATGGTGTGCGGTAATGACACCGTCAGCATTCACTTGATCATGCACTGTATACAGAAGATCGTACCTTGCCCGTCGGGCGGCGTCTTCACTTTTACTGCCCAGTTGCAATCGCTGGGATTTGTACTGGACGCCGTAATGGTCGGCCATTCGTCGCACTAAGTCCTCATCCGCTTCGGCCTCTTCACGTAACCCGTGGTTGATATGCACCGCAATCAGCTCATACGCTCCATGGCGAGCCAACATATCCAACAAACTCATCGAGTCTACCCCGCCGGAGGCGGCGATTATATATTTCCCTTCATCGGGAAAATTAATTTTTTCCATGAATTCCTCTTCCATGCAATAATTGTAGCAATTATGAGTTCTTATGAGGCGTTCGACGGCTTGAACGAATTACAAGATTTTTTGTTGGACTTCCGGGAAATCGAGCGTATTACTCCTATTCCGGAAGGTAATGGCGAACATGAAAACGATGCCGAGCATAGTTATTTTCTAGCCATGGCAGGGTGGTATGTTTCCGAAAAATTACACTTACCGCTTAGCCAGGAAAAAATCCTCAAATACGCTTTGGTGCACGACCTGCCGGAAACATATGCCGGAGATGTTGACGCATTTGCGAGCGCTGAAGAACGTGCTAATAAAGCAGTGCGCGAGGCGGATGCTGTAGAAAAAATCAAAGCGCGCTTCGGTGGAAAATTTCCTGGAATGTTAGAAACACTGCAAGATTATGAAACGCAGGAGGACGAAGAGAGCCGTTTCGTAAAAGCCTTGGACAAACTGATGCCGCCGATAATGATCGCCATAGACGAAGGCAAAAGCTGGCAAGAACATGGCATTACCCAAAACCGGCTTATCGAAAATAAACTGCAATCAACCAGTATCTCGGAACCGGTCAGCCAAATCTGTGATGCGTTAATCGAGTATTTATGCCAACATCCGGAATATTTCGCCGCCGAATGAAACTGTAATGTTTGTTTAAACTCTAGTCTGGAAAACATTCGCCTTCTAGACGAGAGCCAAAACAATTATTAACGTCACCCGTTCCTTTTTGCCCAAACAAAACGATACTGTTTTGTTTGGAAAAGGAGAAATCGATTTACATTGGAACCATTACAAGCAGAGCGTAGCTGGTGTTGTAATGGTGGAGCCGTATCAGCGAATTTCGACGTGGTACCAGGGGTGGGATTCGAACCCACGACTCCGGGCTTATGAGTCCCGTGCTCTAACCGCTGAGCTACCCTGGCATAGGAGAAAGTGTAGCCCAAAGCGACACTACTGTTCAACGTTACCTTAATGTTATCGAATTGCTGCGCCCATTACTTTAGGCATCCGACTCGGGCTTAATCGGCCTATTTTGATCGTGGGAATCATTGCCTCGCTTCACATCGCAGTAAGCGTCATAGGCAAACCCGATGGAAACCATGATACCGGCAACAGCGACCACGATGCCCGAAGGATCAGTCACGACTGTATGAGTATCCACACTCTGATTGTACTCAGGCTTGGGGCCGAACAAGACCAGTACCATTGCCGCGATCAATATCACGCCGAACCGGATTCTCATGCCGGCATAGATGTACCCTGCTCCGGGAAGCAATAGGTTCAAGACCGCGGCTATCCAAGGCGATTTTTGCTTCATGGACATATGGTATCAGATACCTGGGTATAGGTGCTGCTTAGAGTTAGCAATTTGACCCCGCTACACCTCCGACTCATAGCGATCCAGTGCTCAAGATGTTTTTGGGAAGCTTGGGGCTATTGCTGTTGCTGCAAGTTCTCCGGGAGCTGCCTGGGTGTTGGCTCTGGTGCCGGCAAATTGTCAATGTAGTACCATACGGCGCCAATGGCGATCAGCACCACCAGGAAACCGATCAGCACGGCGATGCCAAGCCGCCGCAATCCGTGGCGTTGGTAATAGGAAATTGCCGGCAGTATCAGGAGCCCGGCAGCACCGACCAAAAATCCGATATCACTGAGGGCAATCCAGTAGGCTATATAGTCCTGTGAATTACGGGTAAAGATCTCATTGGCGAGGTTGGACTGCATGTAGTATTTACCGATCGCCAGAAGCCCGGATACCAGCGCCGTATACACACCAAAAAAGAGCGGTGTCGAGTTAACCAGGAATTGATCGAAGCGGATCTTTTGCCGGACCGTAGCTTCCCCCAAAGCCGCTTTTCCGCCACCGGTTTGCTGCTGTTTTTGGGTGTTCGAGTTGCTTTTTTGTTGATTACTCCGGCTTGTTTTGCTTTGTGTGCTTTTGCTCTGACTCTGAGTTTTCTTCTGCTCGGCCATACTGTGCTTTCTCCTTACGTTATTTATAAGCGCATGGCTTCATAATAGGAGAATGGTACCGGTAGGTAAAGTGTTTTCGGATTTTGCAATGGTTTCGTTAGATTTTGTGAAGCCACATATGAATACATGCGGTAGCTACCGGTTGGTGACGCAAATCATTTTCACTCAGAGCTTGGCCGTCGCATCGCCAGGGCGTAGGCGCGAAAATACTTCTCGAGTTTCTGGCGTTCGGCCGGGCTATCCAGCTCTCCATAAAGCGCCCGCAAAAATTGGTCCTTGGCGCGGGAGACTTCCTTAGCCCGGGGTGAGCACTCGGCAACCAGCCCTTCCACCGTGGCGCTAAACAAATCCAATGCCCGCACCACCGCTTGCCGGCATCGCTGGGTTTGATCACGCTCCCGAGCCAAAAAAGCTCGGCCGACCTCGCTATAAATATTGCCCATCTGTTCCTGGATGCTCATCTGCTGCCACCGCCGTCGGTTTACTTGATAACTCATGAACTAACCTTGCTATCTAGGAGAGCCATAATTTGTTTTCGAATTGTCGCATCCTCGACGCTGCGGGATAAATTCTCCTGGCTCGGCCGGAGATTGATCATCAAATCAAATTCCACAAAGTCCTCGGTGCCGTACTGATCCGGGTATGAATTGATACCCCGCAAGTTTTCTTGCCGGGAACCGGCTTCCAGTAGGTACTACTCCTAGTCCACGTGCATCTCCCCGTCGACCACCAGCAACCCCTACTCAATATCGACCACCGCTTTGACCATATCTCCATACATCCGCTCCGCCATCTCCCGGAGCTCATCAATTTTTATCTGCTCCACCTGCTTCATATTCACTATTTTAGCAAATATAGGCATTGTTCAGGCACTCAAGAGCGCTCAAACAACCCGGCCAACTATGAGGGGTGCAGCTCCCAATTTCAAGGTATTATTGAAGCCTTGAGGAATATTTGGACATAATAAAACAACCCCTTCTTGAGGGGTTGATTGATTTTCATCTGGTAGCGGGGGCAGGATTCGAACCTGCGACCTCCGGGTTATGAGCCCGACGAGCTGCCACTGCTCCACCCCGCGACGATTGGTGATAATGCGATCAGGCAAATTTTTAAGTTTGCCTGCTCCGGGTAAAGTCGGGGAGCCTGCATCACCTGCCCACCGACAGGCAGAGCTACTACTCCCCTCCCGTTAAACCCGCGTAAGGTACTTCTTCTTGTACTTGTATAAGAAGCCTGCGTATTGGAAACTATCACGAAACAGGGGGTGAGTCAATATTATCGTATAGTCGCCCGGCTTATTGAACATCACCCCTACAGTAAACAACAAGGAGGTGTTCACGGGCGTAGAACCTAGAACCATTATCAAAACCCTGCAACAAAAACCCAGGCGAAATATCATTCCTGAAACAAGTTCAGGACAGGCTCTGAATTTATTTCAGGATCAGTTTCAGGACCATATCGGGTTAAAGGATTCCGGCTCACTTCGACATGGCTCAGTGCGGGCGGGGGCCGGAATGACAGAGAGGAAAGAGTGTCATCCTAAAGATGTCATCCTGAATTTATTTCAGGATCTTCCCCTATTGTCATCCTGAACTTGTTTCAGGATCCAAACGATTCCAAAACCGATCCCGGACCGGAGTCCGGAATGACGTCTTCGCAATGACAAGGAGGTGTTTAATAAGTTTCTGTCACAATTAAGGGATGATGCCGCTACCCTGTCCGGAAAAGGAAATGCATCCATTCTTGCCAATTATCATCCATGGTTTCCGTGAATGTCTGTTCCGGTTCCGGTTCGGGCGGCTGGGCGTTCCCCGGCATGTTGCCGGGGAAAATAACCACTTTTTCTCCCGGTGCCTTAAGGTTTAATTTGGCCCGGGCTTCCTTCTCCACGAAGGCATCGGTTTTATAGTAAGTTATCCGGTAACGAAGTTGCTGATTTTCCAGCTCTAAAACCTGGTTTTGGTTCCGGAGTTCGTGCACACGTTGCTGTAAATGATAATTCTGGGCGATCACGTGCAACGTAGCGCCGGCGACATACACCACTACGATCAGGAGCATCAGGAAGATGGCATATCCCCGAGTAAATTTACGCTTGAGTGCTTGCTTGGGAGATTTTAATTTCATATGGCTTTTTGTTTGCAAGAATACTGCCCGAGTATATTGTAGCATCTGTCACTCAGGCAACCGCAAATGCGAGCCGGGGACGGGTTTGCTATACTCGCTGAAGTAGTGATGTATGGGGCTGTAGCTCAGCGGTCAGAGCAGTCGGCTCATAACCGATTGGCCGGTGGTTCGAATCCACCCAGCCCCACCAAGATTTTTCCGAAACATCTCAGTTAAGGTCTCAATCCGTTGCGCCCAACTTACCACCCGTGTTTCACAGTCAGGCCATCTATTGCGAAACTCGGGAATTTGTCCCAACAACACCAAAACTTTTCCCTTCTCACTCACCAGAGATCATGTATATTTGCCCATCTCTAATTGCCACCGGGAACAATAAGTGGCCAAAACAAAAGACTCCCAGTCAGGGAGTCTTTTTGAGTTATAGAAATGTTGCAGGTGTTTTACCCGCGCTTAAGCACCGGGAAACCGTTCCGCTGGTTTTCGGTCACCACGTAACCGGCCGGAAGTTCCTCGATGGATTTACCCGGCTTTTCCTCCTTGGCAAAGTAATAGATTCTCTGTTGCTGACCACCGCGAAGCGTTACGTCCTCGGCGTGTAAATGATATGTCACCCCTTTGTAGTTCGTGTATGTGTAAGCCATGTCCTCTCCTTTACTTACTGGTGTATAGCTTATACCTATCTTTTTGCAACTGTCAACTATACATTGGCTGATGAGCTGCTGGAGACTCTATACCGCCCCTACTTCTCCCCCCCCCATACCATCTTAAGGCAGGAAATGAAGGCAGCACTTTATGAATAGCGTTATGAATAGCGCTTATGTCTTGCACATACCGCTGGCTTCTCATACAATGCAAGCATTAGCAGTAACATCATAATGCATTAAAGAAACGGAGTAGGTAGACACTATGGACCAAATGAACCCACAACAACCACACCAAGTTAGAAACCAACAAGCACCCAATGACGGCGGTAATCAACAACCACCACCCAACAATCCCAGTCACAATCAGGGCAACCAGCCTGGTGGCAATAACTGGTTTCAACCGACGTTGGGAAGCAAAATTGTTGTCACTCTGGTTATCGTTGCCGGCTTGAGCATTCTGGGAGTGTTAATTGCCGGAATATTCCTTGAGGCAAGCAGCAATGAACACGAGAACATGGTAAAGCATGATCAGTACCAAGCAGTATTCCTAACCAATGACCAAGTCTATTTCGGCAACATTACCAAAGCAGGTAACGGTATGATGGTGCTGGAAAACGTCTACTATCTACAAGTCGACCAACAAATCCAACCCAATCAAAGAAACGCCCAAAACAATCAACAGCAGCAACCTGACGTAAGTCTCGCCGAACTCGGCGATGAGTTACACGCTCCCGAAGATAAAATGTTTATATCTTCCGATAAGGTTGTACTCTGGGAAAACCTGAAGCCGGACGGACAAGTCGCCCAAGCCATTAAGGAAAATGAGCAGAACCAACAAGACAACGATGGGAGTAACGGTTCGGCCGGGCAAGGCCAAACAAGTACTCAGAACCAACCAAGTACCCAGAACCAACAAGGAACCAGCGACACCGACAATCAATCCACTCAACAACAAACCAGCACAGACAGTGAACAGGATTCCACGACTAATCAGTAGGCACCAGCAGTAACGATCGGCGGAAAACGGTTCACTTTTAACGTGAGCCGTTTTTCTTTCTTACTAAATTTTGAATGCTGTGTTTAACGTATAGAACTGAACCGGTTAATAGGCTGAGAATGCCGAGCGCGATCGCAACACCCGGAATATCGGTCGTCCAGATCGGTGAGCGGTATTCATACACAAAATTACCCTTATCCGGCATATCGACACCGGCGCTGGAGTCGTCGAGTCGCTGCTGGATGTAATTTTGGACACAGTTGGCGTTTTCCCGCGTGCGTTGGCCTTCACGGTCACAGGCAGCTTGCGCTTGATCGTAAACGCTTCCGTCAACTGAATTATCGGCCTCCACGCGTGCTCTGGCTCGAGCCCGCTCATAAGCGCCTTGCAGCTCTATTCTTCTGCTGGCGTTCATGTGATTGTATACGAAGCGTTTTAATTCCTCCCGCTCCTGCTCAACGTTTTTACCGGCCAAATCCCGTTTTATGATGCGGGCTTTCATGTCTTGAGATGTCATATCGTTGTGTCGCAGCCCTAAAATAGCCACACCGAACATGACGATGCTGAGTAGAAAAAATTGCCACGGTTTCACAGGGGATATTATAGCATTTTTGGCCGCTTCGTGCCGGATGGCACTTATGTGGTATGATGCGGCCTAATGGATATATTGCAGGATTGGGAGGTTTTTCAAACCATTCTAGACTGGTTGGACGCCCATGGGTTACCGCTACTGCTCATCATTGTCGGCGCGGCGCTGGCTAAACGAGTCAATATATGGCCTTTAAAAGGCGTTATTCGCCGTACTGTTAAGACCAGCCGTTTCCAGAACGAAGCTGAGCATCGCCAACGCGAAGAAACGCTGCTTGACATTTCCCGGGGTATATTCGGTTTATTCGTATGGATTGTGGCGTTCATATTGCTCCTGGTAGAGCTGGAAATCAACCTGAGTCCGATTCTGGCGGCAGGGGGTGTTATCGGTATTGTGATCGGCTTTGGTGCTCAGAATATACTGCGCGACGTATTCGCCGGCGTGTATGTTATTACTGAAAACCAGTACCAGATAGGCGACGTCATTGATCTGGACGGCGACTGGGGCGTGGTAGAAGACATTACATTGCGTTACGTAAGCCTTCGTGATCTGGATGGCGCCGTACATCACATCCCCCATAGCACGGTTGATCGGGTAAAAAACCTCTCCAAAGACTTTGGTCGAATCAACTTGGATATCGGCGTCTCCTATGGCTCTGATATCAACCAAGTCATAAAGGTCGTTGACAGGATCGGGAAAGAGTTAGCCGATGACGAAGACTGGAGAGAAATTATTATTACTCCGCCGCAATTCTGGCGCGTCGACAACTTTAGCGATTCAAGTATCGAGGTCAAAATCGTGGGTGAAACTACCCCGCTTATGCAGTGGAGTGCCGCCGGAGAATACCGCAAACGACTCAAAAACGCGTTTGACGAAGAGGGCATAGAAATCCCCTTCCCCCAACGCGTCATACATACGAACCAAAAAAATCCCAAAGACACCTAAAAAGTGGACTGATGACCCCGATGCTTGCCTGTTGCTCAAGACGAGAGGTAATACTTTCCCTGGCGAGCGATGAGCCGCTCCTTTTCCAAATCCGCTAATACATCCACCAGTCGCGGATCAGAAACCCGCGCGTGTAATTGGGCATAGGTATGCCTGGACTCGGCTAGGAGTCGGACAACTTTTCCCCGGACCTGGCGCCTGGAACCCTGAAAGGGGCTTTGGGGGACGTAGTGTTGACTTCGGCGGGAGACGTTACCAACCGTTTGCTTAATATGAGCCCCGTAGTCCATGAGCGCCCAGTACCACTGGCGCGGATTTGTCTGATCTAATGTATCGGCAATTATCGGCAATATCTGAGAATCCGCGACGCTATGACTACCAGAAAAGAATCGGTGCAAAAATACGGTCCGTATATTGGTTTCGATGAACACGGTCGGTTGATTATAGACGAAGGTGGCGATACTGCCGGCAGTATTGGGCCCGATGCCGGGAAGTCGTCTCAGCTCGTCCTGACTTGCGGGAAGAGTGCCTCCGTATTCATAACTGACGATTTGCGCTGTCTGGTGCAGGAACCGTGCCCGGCGGTTATACCCGAGTCCTTGCCAGACACGCAGAACTTCCATCTGGGGAGCATCAGCTAAACATTGCATGGTCGGGAAATGGCTTAAAAATTCCTGGAATTTGGTTATCACCCGGCTCACTTGCGTCTGTTGCAACATTATCTCGGATACCAATATCGCGTAGGGATCCGCTACTTCCGTGCGCCAGGGTAAGTCCCGGCCCCAATCAGCGTATGCTTGCCACACCTCGGCTTGAAAATCTCTGCATTGTTGATCTGTCATTATCCGGCTCATCCATACTCGAGTATAACAACCCGCGTTTCACTGGCCACGAACGGGCGTATACCTGATGAAGACGGGATAGATGGAACTGATATAATGCGGCAATGACGGAGAACGAGCCGGAGAGGACGAGCCCCGGACAAGCACAGCGGAAGGATTCGGTATTTATCAAGATAGTCAACTGGCCTCGTAAGACCATCCGGCGGTTATATGCCTGGATGATGAAATGGGGCGATTCGCCATGGGCGGAGCGGGCACTGTTTGGTTTTTCGTTCAGTGAGAGTTCATTTTTCCCGATCCCGCCGGATCCGTTGCTGATCGCCATGACCGTTTCCAATACCAAAAAATGGCTTCGATTCGCCCTTATAACGGCCACGGCGTCGGTGCTTGGTGCCGCACTTGGTTACCTGATCGGATTCTTCGTGTTCGAGACGATCGGACAGCCCATCATTGACGCCTATCATCTGCAATCGGACTTTGAAGCGGTGCAACAAAGTTATACCGATACCGCCTTTTTGGCAGTATTCGCTGCCGGATTTACGCCTATCCCTTTTAAGGTTTTCACGCTTGCAGGCGGTTTCATCGGCATCAATTTCCCCGCCTTTATTTTGGCTTCTTTTTTGAGCCGCGGAGCTCGCTTCGCTCTTGTATCCTGGTTGGCGCACAAGTTAGGAGCAAAGTACAAAGATAAAATCGAAAAATACATCGACCTCTTATCGCTGATCTTCGTGGTGCTTTTGGTGCTGGGGTTCGTAGCCATCCGGTACCTATTATGAAAGAAATCCGGGCTTAGGCGCCCTGAAAAACACCTGTTTAGCTTGCGGCGGACACCCGGTTCAAATCGTCAGCTGTCGCTGACAGATCCGCCATAGCCCGGGCCGCAAGGGTTGAGCAATGGCGGATGGTCGGGGATGCCGGATAAGTGCCCGCCTGACGGCGGGCGATGCGCAGTCGCAGTGCTCCCCGTGCCTTGCAAGGCACGGGTGCGCGCTGCTCCTTGGCGCCTGAACCGATTTTGCTTCGCAAAATATCCGGTTCAAATGTCAGCTGCCACTGACTCAGAAATTTACGACCACCTAGCGACAGTCGTAAATTTCCTGGTCGGGGATGCCGGATTTGAACCGGCGACCTCCTGCTCCCAAAGCAGGCGCGCTACCTGGCTGCGCCAATCCCCGCCAGTAACAGTGTTAAGTATAAAGTATCAGGTAGCAGGTATAAATTCACGACACACGGGAAACCCAGGAAGCGCATAAGCTCCCCATAAAACCTTGTACCCCAGCGTCAGTGGCGACTACCTACGGACCGATTCTTTGAACCGCTTGCCGACACGGAACCGCGGCATTGACATTTGTGGGATATGTATTTCTTCTTGAGTACGGGGGTCAACACCCCGCCGGGATGCCCGCTTGCCCAGATCGAACACCCCAAAACCGGTGATGGAGACTTTTTCGCCGTCACTCACCTTGTCGACGACGACATCCGTAAACTCATCCAGCCATTCTTCGGCTTCCCGTTTACTGGTATTCATGCGCTTGGCTAATGTATCAATTAATTCTCGCTTAGTCATAATCCCTCCTATAAGGGGTATTATAAGTCAAAAAGAAAGCGAATGCAATTATCCGGTGACGCCACTGCGGAAGATATGTTGTATATCCCGGGCGAGACCGGTTGACTCATCAACATCCACCAACACGCAGCTAAACTGATACGTCCCCCGCTCGCTGAGTTGGTTACTCCCCTGCTCTTCTCCTCGCCACCGTCGCACAATGATTTCGGTATCTACGCCCAGGGAAGAATCGCGGGCCCCGACCATGCCCACATCGCTCATATGGGCCGTTCCCCCGGAGAGAATCCGGGCATCAGCCGTGGGAATATGCCAGTGATCTCCTATGACTGCCGTGACTTTTCCATCCAAATACTGGCCGATAACCACTTTTTCACTGGAGTAATCCCCGTGAAAATTGACGATCGTGGCTATTGGACGTGGCGGGCGTATTGCTTGGAGAATGTTGTCTATATCGTGAAGCGGATTGTTGGCGGGTACATCGGCATCCTTGCCCACGATTTGCCCCATAAGCGTAATCAATATCACCTCACCCCGGGAAGTTGATAATGTCTTATACGGCACTCCTTGATTGCCGGCCGGATAATTGGCCGGGCGGGTAATCGGGGCCGCGGGATCATCCAATAGTGGCTGTATGTCTTCCCGTTTGAAAATATGGTTGCCACTGGTAAATCCGTCTATACCGAGCCGTTTCAGCTCCCCGTAATGCTGCCGGTTGATACCCGAGCCATGAGTGACATTTTCCGCCTGGGCTATGACAAAATCCGGCTCATACTCAGCACGCAGACCGGGCAATTCACGCTCGGTCACCCATCTGCCGAATTTACCCATGATGTCACCTATATACAGAAATTTCACGTTTGCTCGACCCTTAAAGCCCCGTTGGCCCCGGCATATAGGCGCCCGTCCTGTTCCGGCAACCGTGCCGCTTCGGGGGCGTGGGCCATGTCACAATCGGGACTCACATCTCCCCTCCCGGATATAGATAGGGATTTTTGCGATAAAGATTGATGAGGTTCCGGGCTCAGACTATTTGGCATATTCAATCGAGCGGGTTTCACGGATTACGTTCACCTTGACGGTGCCCGGATACTGGAGCGTGCTTTCGATCTTGTCGGCTACGTCACGTGCTAATCGATAGGCTGAAAGATCATCGACGTCTTCAGGTTGGACGAAAACCCGGATCTCCCGTCCGGCGGAAATGGCGTATGCTTTTTCCACACCGGAGAATCCGGTGGCTACATTCTCGAGATCCTGCATTCGCTGCATAAAGTTTTCGACTGACTGGCTCCGGGCGCCGGGCCGGGCCGCGCTGATGGCATCCACGACCCGGACGACCATGGCCTCGGGTGTCGTAGCTTCCACATCATCATGATGGGCTTCAGCCGCGTGGGCGATGGCTTCATCCACGCCGTATTTACGCGCCATTTCTCCTGAAATGTGGTGATGCTTCCCTTCCATTTTATGGGTTAGCGATTTGCCCATATCATGGATCAGTGCCGCGTACTTACTCACCCGCACATTGGCACCGACTTCTTCAGCGATCATCCCGGCCAAATGCGTCATTTCAGTCGAGTGTTTGAGTACGTTCTGTCCATATGAGGTGCGGAATTTTAATTCTCCCACCATACGCTGGACTTCTTTCGGCAAGCCAACGACTCCAGTTTCCCGAGCCGCGTCGGCACCCGCCTGCATGACTTCCTTGTCGATCTCTTTCTGTGCTTTTTGGACGACTTCTTCAATCCGGCCGGGATGAATACGGCCATCTTCCATGAGTATTTCCAGCGCCCGCCGGGCTACTTGCCGGCGAATCGGGTCGAAGCTGGAAAGCACCACAACCCCTGGGGTGTCATCTACTAACACGTCGACTCCGGTTACCCGCTCGATGACCTGGATATTCCGGCCGTCTTTGCCGATAATCCGGCCTTTCATTTCATCATTGGGCAAATCAACCGAAGAAACGGTCTTCTCGACGCTCACGTCACTGGCAAGCCGCTCCATGGCGGAGAGAAGCGCCGTCCGGGCATCATCTTCGGCCGCCTCTTTGGCGTCATTTTTGAGTTTTTCGGTTAACTTGGTCAGATCTTCCCGCATGTCTTTTTCAGTCATTTTCATCAGACGGTCAGCTGCTTCGTCCTTACTCATCTCGGCAATCTTTTCCAGGTTTTCCTGACTTTTTTGCCGGAGTTCGGTTAGTTCTTGTTTGAATTTCTCAATCTCGTCTTCCTCTTGGCGGACTTTTTCGGAACGTTTGTCCAGATCGTCCAATTTTTTGTCCAATGTTTCTTCACGTTTGGTTAGGCGCTTCTCGGTGTCGACCAACTCCTGCCGGCGCTGTTTTTCCTCTTTTTTACCCTCTTCAGCCAGGCGAGTAGCTTCTTCCTTGGCTTCCAAGACGATGTTTTTACTCTCTTCTTCCGCCTCCTGGAGACGTTTTTTTACCTTTTCCTCGGCATGCCCGAGTGTCCGCTTTACCTGGGTTGATTTGGCTACATATCCAGCACCGCCGCCGGCGACGACGGCAGCTACTACTATAATTAATTCCATTGTCGCTCCCTTTCTTACCGGTGGCCGGATGTTTCAAACGTAATTATGATGGCAATTAGTCAAGAAAGCATGAAGGCTGCATCCGGGACACAACGGTAATCTCGTTATCAGTACTTATTGCGCTATCTCTACTATATGACGCGTCAGTGACAAAATCAATTTAGCGTTTCAAGTAATAGCTGTCGATATTGTCGTTTTCGTCGGTGACGTAGGGGTCGTTTTTGTCGACGAGTAGCCGCAATGTCCGATAGACTGCTGCTACCCGTTCCTGATCTTCAGACGAAAGTGCCTGGAATCCCCCTGAATGGTCATGTAATTTCTCACGTAAAGAAGCGGCAGTATCCGGCAGCAAAAAGGCAAACCGTTGATAACATGGTCGTTGGCGCCGCTGCTGGCATATACCGTCCCGGTAACTCCCGCCCAGTAAAAACAGGAGCACGTTGTCTACATTTACGTCACCGGCAAAATCTTCCCGTGATTGGTGTTGATCAATCTCGGCGTAAGCCGGTTGGGTGATTTGTAAATCAAACTCCCCCAGAAAACCCATATATTGATTTATGATATCGACGGCCTCTTGGGGGTCTTTTTCGCCTATAGCCTCGGTGACATCACGCTCCATCACCGCGGAAATAGTGTTCGCCGCTGCATACCCAACGCGTTCTGCCTGGTGAGAGCTGACCTCCCCAGAACCGTGAGGTTGACCCTCGCTTTCCTTGCCTACATCCACGCTCATACCGGGAACAACTCCATTGATCGGTTGCCACTATCTCATATAGCTTTGGTCTTCACCCCGGCGGGGAAGACCACATTCTTTCATACCGTATTTTTTGACAAAATTCAAGTTCTTATGCTTAATAGTACTCTGAGAGAATCCGGGGGGATGATTTAGGTCCGCCGTTCACTGATATTAGCTTCTCCGCCGTATTCGGCGGTGACGCTTTTTCCCGGTTCCCACGTTTCCAAACCAGATACACCTTCCGTGATCCATGCCTCCCCTGTCGCCCCCGCGATCGGCACCCCAAGTGCGTAAGCTAAGGCATTGGTCACACTCAACCCGATACGCAATCCGGTAAATGAACCTGGTCCCCTGTAGGCAATAATGCCGGTAATGGACTCCAGACTGCCATCACCCGATTCCAGAAGGTTTTCTATCCGGCCTAATAATTCCTCGGATAAGCGCTTGCCGACTTGGGATACATCTCGGTCTAGCACTCGGGTTTGGTCGTCGAGCAGATACAACTCAACAACCGGGTTGTCCGTTTTAACCGCCAGAATCACGACATTTCTCCTATACAGGCGGCATGCAGCCGGTCCATGGCGGAGATTTCCAGTCGGCGTGACGTTTCCGAAATGGGCGTAAATGCGATCCGGAGGCGCTCCGGCGGCAACACATCGGCTACCACATCGCTCCATTCGGTAACCACCACTACTTCCGGATCAGCCACACTCTCCTGCAATTCAGCCCGCATCAGACCCGGATCCTGCAACCGGTAAAAATCAAAATGATGCACCTCGATCCCTTCACCTGAGTATATCCGTGAAATGGTGAAGGTGGGGCTGGTAACTTGATCGGCGCTCCCCACAGCTGTCGCCAGGCCGCGTACGAACACCGTTTTGCCACTCCCGACATCGCCGATTAGTTCAAGGATTTCACCGCCGTCAAGATTAATCCCGATCTGCTCGCCAACGCGCGATGTATCGTCGGGTGATTTCGATGTAATTTCGGATGTCATACCGGAACTCATACAGCATATATAGTACCGCTAAGGCGATGGAAATCACAACGGAAGCCGTGGTGTAGGGTGAGGTTTCGATGGTTGCCGGCTCCGTGATATTACTCACCGCCTCATCCTGCCCCGACGTTTGACTGTCATCGGAAGCGGCAGCGACATCACCTTCCCTGCCTTCATCCGTGTCAGCGGGTTGGGCGAGCTTATTAATCGCGGCCGGGGTGGGCCGGGTCGTCCATTGCCATTTCCCATCAAACAGCGCCCGGGAAGCTCCCGTTTCAGCCGCCGGATAGGCGGGAATCTTGTCTATCACATCCTCATTTTCCCCCACTAGACGAGCCGATCCGCCGCTATTGACTAATGACATGGTGGCGTTGTCGGAAAAAACAGCTTCACGACCCTGGGGAGCAATCGTACCTTCGAGCTCGTGGCTGGAGTTAAAATCAGTACCGGTCTCGAGTATATACCCCTCCAGAGTAACTGCCGCGGAAGTAGGATTGTATAGCTCCACGAATTCATCTTTGGCGTCAGTTAAGGGGTCGGCAGGGTCGGGAAGTATTTCCCGTATGTGCAGCTGGGGGTATGTCTGCCGGAGCTGTTCTTGGGAGGCGGCCGGTGAGTTGGATTCATCTGTTGCTGAATCCTCGTCCGGTGCTGATTCAGGAGTCGGCGGCATATTATTGCTGCCAGGCGTGGTTCTCTCCGACCATTGGAACGAACCCTCCACTCGGCCCCATGATGCCCCGGTTGAAGCATCAGGATAGGTGACCACGTTGCTGGCGGTGTTTCCTTCCGGATCGACTACTCGCACCCGGCCGCCGCTATTGGTCAGCGTAAGCGAGGCATTGCGGGCATAGAATGCGCGACGTTCAAGCGAGGCAATCGTTATACCATCGGGTATTTGGAACTCATATCCCAGATCACTCCCGGTTTGTATAACATACCCTTCCAGCTCTATCTCCTCGGAGGTGGGATTATAGAGTTCCACGAATTCGTCCCGGGCGTCAGTGGCGGGACTTTCCGGGTCGGGCAGTACTTCGGTCACGACCACGCGGGCGCCGGATGCTGACCCGTTGTCTTGATCCGATGAGCTCGAATGCTCTTCTTCCGGTTGCTGGGTGTCATCCGACGATTGGTCCCTATCGCTATCACCATCGCCGGCATCATTTTCGCTTGGTGGAGGAGTGGCAGTAGGAGAAGGGCCGTGACTGATATGGAAATCGTTCGCGTTGTCATCGGTGTCGATAATGCTGCCATCAACCGCGAATCTCCGGTGCATACTTTTTCCCCGCGAAGGCGGAGGAGATACCGCTTGTTTTTCTGGGAATGTAGCTTCTCCCCAAGCAACGCGATCCATCTCTTCAGGCTCAGTGGCTCCATCACCTCCGGAAGCCGGGCCCATCAAGCGAATGTGGCCGCCGGAATCGGCCAACCCGAAATTCAAGAACCCAGCAACGCGGTTGTGTGGTATATCCCAAAAATCAGCCGCGTTGGCGGTGATTTCTTCTTCCTCATACCAATCATCGGCGGTCAGCAGGTAGTAACCACGGGGTTCGATACTACCTTTCAGGTTAACTTCCCGGTGCCAATTCGGCTCTTGGTCTCCCCCGCCGCTGGCCGCGGCTTTTTGTAAGGTCCAGTCTTCACCAAACTTGATGCGTTGATCGGAGGGATTATGCAGCTCTATAAACTCCTGACTGGCGGTGGCCTCCGTGCCCAGCAGTACCTCGCTGACGACTGGATGGGCACCGTCCGGAGTTCCAGCATCAGAATGGCTCTGGGCAGCGACCGCAACGGGAGCAAGCTGCACACATAAAAAGAGCGCCGCGGAAACGTATTTCATGTTCAAGTCCTTTGTTTTTGTTTTTGTTTTTCTGATGTGAGTCAAGCATTAGCACGGTCTGACGTAGCGTGTCAAATGCGTTACAATGCGGATATGCTTATGCAGTCACGGCAATTCCAGGATATCCGGGTCATCAATATGCGAGATGGACAGCCGACTACCAAGATCGTCCGCCCTATCATCGATCCGTTTAAACTGGAGGTCGCCGGTTTCTACACCGACCACAAGCCGGAAAATATTCTGCTGGTGCGCAATATCCGGGAGTTGAACCGGAAACAGGTCATGATCGATGACGTTGACGCGCTCAGTAGCAAAGATGAACTACCCCGGCTCAAGGAAGTGCTGGATATAAATTACCAACTGGGTGGCAAACGGGCCGTTACCCATAGCAAAAAACGGCTGGGAAAAGTCGAGGATTATATCGTCGACACCGTCAGTTACCGGATCGAGAAAATCCACGTTCACCAACCCGTGTGGCGCAGTTTCAGCGGCGGCTTGCTCATCGTCGACCGGAAGCAAATCCTGGAGGTGGATAACCACAAAGTCACCCTCAGTGACGCCACCATTCAATCCCATAGCTTAGCCACCCAACAGACCCCGACCTAATCATTTCCCGGACTCAAGGCGCACCGACTCCTCACGTGGGCGGGGGAATCTGACTGTTGCCACACACTACCTCAACGTTGCGTGTTGGTTCTATCCGGGCGCTCAGGCAATCGGAAATCGCGGAGCGTGTCGGCGGCCTACTCTGTTTCCTCGCCCAGTGCTTTTTGGATCGTATCGTAGGTAAACCCCTGCCGGGAAAGATAGCTCATGAGTTTCCCTCGGCTGCTGTAGCGATGACCTTTTTTATCAATCAAAGCACGGGCTGTGCGAACTTGCTCGTCTTCATCGATACCGGATAGCGCTTCCTCGATCGTCTCCTCATCAACGCCTTTTCGGGCGAGTTCCTGCTGGAGTTGGTAGCGGCTCCGGGGCGTGGTGGCCTGCCGCCACTCGATCCACGACCGGGCAAATGCCTGATCATCAACTAGTTGTAGTCTTTTGACTTTATCCAACACCGCCCGGGCGGTTTCAACGCTATAGGACTTTCGCCGCATGTAATCGGTAATTTCCCACTCACTCCGGGGCCGGATGGATATATAATTGACCACCCGTTGGTAGGCTTTGGAAAATTCTGCTTCTGCCCGGGTGCGTTCCAATTGGTCGCCAGTAAGCTCCTGGCCGGTGTATAAACCCAGTCGCACCAGCTCATCTTCCCCAACCCCGAGCGCGAATTCTCCATCCACGTAGACCGAGTACCGACCTTCTGTTTTTTGCTGTGGGGCGATGCTCGTTATCTTCATATATGAAATCCAGCTACTATTACTACTTAAAACCCCCGTAAAAGCTCTTGTGTTTGCCGGAGAGGGCCGATCGATGTATTTTGATAGTAACAATTCACATTTTGATTATCAGGTAACGTGATAATGGCGCCAGGTTAAGGTATGAAAAACCCCCCCATGAATCCTCCTGTCAAGACAAACAACGTGTAAGCGAGCAAGAGGCCCGTCGCCGGGCCAGAATTCTGAATGATCAACAGTTCCAGCCCGCGCATGCATACCCCTGCTCCTATTGCAACACTCATCACGTCGGTGATTATGACCCAACCATAGATGAAGAGGTCACAGATGAAGAGGCCAAAGCGGCGCTCCCCGAACCCAATCCCGTATCAATCAGCCTGGAGGAGTTGTACAGATGGGCCCAGGAAGCACGCGCCGGCCACGAGCACCCCCCAACACAGACGAATCGTAACCGGTAATATGCCCGCCGCGGGAAAACAGCGGAGAGACACTATTTGCCCAGCGCCTCTTTGCGGATAGCCTTCTCGAGTTTCCGGGCGACTTGGGGGGAATCTTTCAGGTACTGCTTGGCGGCTTCCCGGCCTTGGCCGATTTTCTCACCATCGTATTCATACCAGGCCCCCGATTTTTTGACCAGATTGTGCTTAACGGAGAGATCGAGCAAGTCGCCGCTACCGGAAATGCCTTCGTTGTACATGATGTCAAATTCGGCCACCTTGAAGGGAGCGGAGACCTTGTTTTTGACCACTTTGGCTTTGACGTTATTGCCGACCGATTCCTCGCCGTGTTTGATGGCCTGGGTGCGCCGGACTTCGATGCGGACCGATGAGTAGTATTTGAGCGCCTGTCCACCGGGAGTTGTTTCCGGATTGCCGAACATAACCCCGATTTTCTGTCGCAGCTGGTTGATAAACACCACCGTGGTGTTGGATTTGGCGATAGCCCCGGCCAGTTTGCGCAAGGCCTGGCTCATCAGCCGCGCTTGCAGGCCGACGTGGGCATCGCCCATTTCGCCTTCGATTTCCGCTTTAGGAACCAGCGCTGCTACTGAATCAACCACCACTACATCAACGGCGCTGGACCGGACCAGCGTCTCCGTAATTTCCAGCGCTTGCTCTCCAGTGTCAGGTTGGGAGATTAGTAAATTATCAAGATTGACACCGATAGTCCTGGAATACTCCGGGTCGAGCGCGTGCTCGGCATCCACGAAGGCAACCGTACCGCTCTGTTTTTGGCTCTCAGCGATCATGTGGAGGGCTAAGGTGGTTTTCCCGCTGGCTTCGGGGCCGAACACTTCCACGATGCGTCCCTTTGGCACCCCGCCGCCCAAAGCGATGTCCAAACTCAGGCTGCCCGAGGGGAACGTCTCCACATTGACGCTCTGCTTATCCCCGAACCGCATGATGGCACCGCTGCCGAACTGTTTTTCGATCTGGGAGACAGCTGTTTCCAGCGCTTCGCCCTTACCATCGTTTTCTTGTTTTGACTGATTATCCGACTTGTCCGCCATGAGGACTCCTTTTATGGTGTTATGTTGATTATATCGTATACGGGCTGGCTGGAGAAACGCCCACTCCTACATTCGACTTTCGATCCGAACACTTGCCTTGGTTAACTCTTCCGAGAATACCTCGTTGGGCGTGGCGTAGTCCAGGCATTTTCTGGGCCGGTTGT
>PXOU01000013.1 GCA_003022365.1 Candidatus Saccharibacteria bacterium QS_5_54_17 | reverse complement strand
CGGGAACGACGGTTCCATAGGTTTGCATGGATATACCGTACTTCATGGAGCCTCCTTTTCAGAAGCTCAATGTGTACGGGATGTGTCTGAACTAGTGCACCGGCGCGTACAGTCTCCCGGCAGCAGTACGCAGACAGCAGACAGGGAACAGGAAGTAAGGAGTAAGTGAAAAATGCCAATCCTCTTTGTCATCCTGAACTTGTTTCAGGATCCGTTTCAGGATCTATTGCAGAGCCAGTTCCGAACTAAATTGGCTACGCCCAGGCGAGCAACACCGGATGCCCCACCTCCATTCCTGGGTCAATTGCCCGTCAAGTTAATTGCGCATCAAGCGGTCAACTTCTTCCAGGTCGACCGCGTAGTTTTTGGCTTCTTCGTAGGTAATCTTACCGCTGCGGATCATGTTGACTAAGGTTTTGTCCATGGACTGCATCCCTTGTTCCCCGCCGGTCTGAATGGCCGAATCCAATTGGTGAGTCTTACCTTCGCGGATGATGTTCCGCACGGCCGGGTTGGCCGCCATGATTTCCACCGCCGGCAGCCGGCCGCCGCCGATGGCCGGTACTAACCGCTGCGAACATACTCCCTGGATGATAGCCGCCAGCTGGACCCGGATCTGTTGCTGCTGGTGCGGCGGGAAGACATCGACCATACGATCCACGCTTTGGGCAGCCGAATTGGTGTGCAGGGTGGCGAAGACCAAATGTCCGGTCTCGGCGATGGTAATGGCCGAGGCGATGGTTTCCAGATCCCGCATTTCCCCGACCAGTACCACGTCCGGATCCTGGCGCAATGTCGAGCGTAAGGAAGTGGCAAACGAGTAGGTGTCATAGTGTACTTCCCGTTGGGACACCACCGCCTGTTTATTCTGGTGGGTGTACTCGATGGGGTCTTCAATGGTAATGATGTGGGTCGCCCGTTCTTCGTTGATTTTGTCAATCATCGCCGCCAGCGTGGTCGATTTTCCGGAGCCGGTCGGGCCGGTAACCAGGACCAATCCCCGCGGATATTCGGCAAAACTGTTCATGACTTTGGGGAGTCCCAGATCTTCGATGCTGCGTATGTTACTGGGGATTAAACGGAGCGCGGCAGCCAGATTGCCCCGCTCGTGGTAGGCGTTGACGCGAAAACGCCCCAGATCGCCGAACGCGAAGGAAAAATCAAGCTCCTTATCTTTTTCCAGAATCTGTTTTTGTTCGTCGTCGACGATGGCATTTATCAGATTCTCCACCATTTTCTCATCCAACACCGGCGCGTCATGTGCCGGGGTTAAGGCGCCATCAATCCGCAGCACCGGCCGTAACCCCACCTGCAAGTGCAAGTCGGAGGCGTCTTTATCAACTACCTCTTGCAATAAATGTTCGATCCGCAAACCGGTTGGTTCTTCTTCAGCCATATCGCCCTCCTCCCATTAGGCGTCCGAGGCGACACGGGCGACTTCGTCCAAGGTCGTGACGCCGTTCAACGCTTTTAGATATCCATCTTGCCGCATAGTGATCATGCCGTCTTTCTGGGCTTGCTCCTGCACTTGCCCGCTTGTCATACCACTCACCAGGATTTTCTCCATCTCATCAGTAATGCTAAAGACCTCGAAAATCCCCGTGCGTCCTTTGTACCCCTCCCCATTGCAGTCCTTGCATCCGCTTCCTTGGTATAAAGTATAAGCGTTTTGGTCCAAACCCGGCAATACCTCGTAGCCGATATCCTCTTTGAGCTCCTGGCTGGCTTCGCCCGACTCGGGCAGAATGCTCCCCAGAACCTCCTGGATGGAATGGTTCTCCGCCTCCGTGGATTCCCGCTCCCTGGCGCATTTATCGCAAATGCGCCGGACTAACCGCTGGCCGATAACCGTATTGATGACCGAGCTGACCAGGAACGGTTCGATCCCCATATCGATCAGCCGCGGCAGCACGCCGGCCGCTGAGTTGGTGTGCAAGGTGGAGAGGACGATGTGGCCGGTCAGCGCGGCCTGGACCGCCAGATCGGCCGTCTCCCCGTCCCGGATCTCCCCCACCATGACCACGTCCGGATCCTGGCGCAACACCGAACGTAAGCCGCTGGCAAACGTCAGGCCGATTTGGCTGTTGATCTGGATCTGGTTGATGCCGCTCATTTTGTACTCCACCGGATCCTCCAGGGTAATGATATTGATGGCCGGGTCGTGGATGGTGTTAATGCCGGCATACAAGGTGGTCGACTTGCCGGAACCGGTCGGGCCGGTCGAAAGGGTCATGCCGTAGGGTTTCTGTAATCCTTCATGGATCAACCGCCGGGCCCGGCCTTTGTAGCCCAGTGAATCGATATCCAGCAGGCTGGAATCCTTATCAAGCAGCCGAATGACGACTTGTTCGCCCCAGACGATGGGCGCGATGGCGATTCGCAGGTCGATGTCACGGCCCTCGTGTTGCATCTGAAATTCACCGTCCTGTGGTTGGCGGTGTTCATCAATCTTCAGACTGGAGAGGATCTTGACCCGGGAGACCAGTGCTGCTTCCACCCCTTTGGGAAGGGTCATAATCTCTTTGAGGATGCCGTCGATACGGAAACGGATCTTGACGTTTTCCGGTCTGGGTTCGATGTGAATGTCGGATGCCTCCAGCCGGGCCGCGTAATCCAGAATGGTATTCAGCGCCCGGGTGATGGGCGCGTCCTGGACCAGGTTCTGGACATCTCCCCCCTCCTGTTGTTGCTGCTTTTGCTGTTGTTCTTCGGACTGGACAAACTGCTCAGCCGAGCCCACCACTGAGGATACTTCCTCGGAAACGTCGGCCCCGTACTGGCCCAGTACCACCTCCACGCTTTCCGAAGACACCATGTGAGGAGTGATGGCCTGGCCGATCCGGCGGGTGATGAAATCGACCGCCTGTAAGTTGGTGGGGTCCACCATACCCACCGCCAGTTGGCCATTCATCATGCCGATGGGAACCACTTGGTAATTCTTGGCCAGATCCTTGGGGATGAAGTTCAGCGTCTCTTCGTCGGCTTTGAAACCGTGCAGGTCAGCATAGGGTACGTTCTCGGCTTTGGCGACCGTTTTGACGATATCTTCTTTGTCAATCAAACCCCGGTCGGAGATCAGATTGATGATGGACTTATTCTGCTCAGCCGACTCCTGGCGCAGACTTTTTAACTGCTCCTCACTGAGATATCCTTCTTCGACCAGCAGCCGTTCGAATGTGTTCTGGGATTCACCGACTAACACATCATGCTCCCAACGTGATGGTTGTTATCTTCCCGCAACGAAGCCTAGACGAAAGATCGCTGCGCCAACCCAACGGCCACCGCAAAGTGCAAAGATTGATTCATAAGTGTTTCCTGTTGGGTGGCCGGGTAACTGACGTTAACCCACGGATTGGCGATTTCTACCGGCAGATTGAGCGAATTGGCAGCGTAGGACGGCATTTCCGGCAAGGCGGTCGGGCCGCCGGTCAGGATCGCTTTTTCAACCTGCGCCTCCTGATTCTGGGACGTAAAGTATTTGACCGACTTGGAAATCTCGTTCATGAGATTATCAAGCGAACCCTGTATAGCTTTCAGCACCTGCCCTTCCAATTTGGTTTGGGTGACGCCGAACTTTTGCAGGAACTGTTGCGCTTGTTCGGTGTCCACATTCAGGTTTTGCTCGACCGAGCGGACCAGCGTATTGCCGCCGATGTCCACTGAGCGTACCAAGTGCGGCACCCGGCCGGAAATGATGGTAATCTCACTACTGGTACTTCCCAAGTCAACGACCACCACCGGCAAATCCCCCGTGCTAACTACGCTTCTGGCCAGCGCCAGGGCGTTGATTTCCAGTGCTAGCAGGTTCAGATCGGCCTTCTCTACCACTGACAAATATTTATTCACCACATTCTTCGGCGCAGCCACCAGCAGTACTGACATCTCATTCTCGCCCTTGTCGGGATCGATGACATGCCAATCCAACTTGGCGTCCTCGACTTTCATGGGCACGTACTGATCAGCCTGGAGGTTGATGGACTTTTCCAATTCCTTATTGTTGAGCTTGGGCGTATTAATGACCGTGGTAAAGGTATGCTGGGACGGTAAGGCGGTCACCACCTGGTCGGCGGAAATCTTGGCTTCGCTTTTGAGCTGTTTGATGATATCGGCCAGTTTGTTCTTATCCACCTCGGAGTCGCTGCTGGCAAGATCGGCCGGGGTTGGTTTAGCGCCATAAGTTACCAGACTGGGGGCGGAACTGCCCGGCTTCAGCTGCACCAGCCGGACGCCGGTCGTCCCGATATCAAGTCCGAAGTAGTCTGTGTTTTTGTCTAAAATAGGCATTTGACCACACTATAAACCATGGGCGGTATGTGTGCAATATCATGGTATAGTCTCCCGCAGCAGCACGCAGACAGCAGACAGGGAGTGAGAAGCAACAGGCTCTGAATGTCATCCTGAAGATGTCATCCCGGACCCCGATCCGGGATCAGTTTCAGGATTCTGTTTCAGGATCGTCCTCTCTTGTCATCCTGAATTTATTTCAGGATCTGTTTCAGAGCCGGATTCCGAAACAAGTTCGGAATGACAAAGAGAGGAGGCAGGAATAACACACTTTTATTTCCACTTACTTCTTACTTCTTGCTGCTTACTTCCTGTTTCCTGTATACCGTCTACTGTCTGCTGACTACCTCCCTGTAGTAAACAGCAAGGAGGTGTTTAATAAGTTTCTGTCAGACTAAGTATCATGATGGTGTTATCCCGGGTAACCAATAAGTGACATCGCGCTGTTGTACGCGTTGACACATCCAGGTGTTTATGTCCTGCTCCCCTAATTCACCGGCCTCCGTAAGACGGGCCTTCAACTCCTGGCGTAAGAGCCGGTTGGCGATATCCCGCTTGAGTATGTCAGCAGATACCCCGGGTGCCCGGGCCAGCCGGGCGCGGGCCGTATCCCCGGTATATAGCCGCTGGAACCGTTGCTGGACGGGTGATTGGCGTATCCGGATGTCACGACTGTCGGCAATGTCCCGGAGCACGTGATCGTACACGGCCCGATCCATGGCATATCCTTCCAAGCCGGTTACCTCTTCCCCATCGGTGCCGCTGGATTGCCGGGCATAGACCGCTTCCGCGTGGCGGAGCCGGGCGGCATAATCCCGATACCAGATCGGGGCATTATCCACGGTTGCCGCCGGCAGCGGCAGCACATGGGAGACCCCGTAGGTAACATCATTCTGCCACCGGAACCCGTACACCCCCACCATTGCTGCTAAAATGATGGCCGCGGCAACTAAGCCTGACCAACGGGCGGTTTTGACAATCGGCTCCCGCCGAGCAGTCCCCCAGGCGAGCCCGCGTTGGTAGCCGCGGGCGAAACTACTGACATCCGGCTGACTGACTTGATGGGCCTCATCCGGATGCTGGAACACGGGCACCCATCCGTCCGTTGAGGTTCATCATTCTACTTGGCATTCCTCATCGGTATTATATTGGACGTCAGATTGCTGCACCCCGACTTTACACAAGGGCAGATTATCACTACCCGAGTATAATACGTAATCGAAAATACCCAGGATGCGCCCCTGGCGCTGTTTCCGGGCGATAATGCGGCGGCGAACATCCCCGGATTGGCCGACCACATCTATCAGCACGGTGTTATCGGGTATGAATAAATCATTTGGCTGGCCGGAATTTTCATCTATCAGGCTGGTCTTGTAATCAACCCGGTATTCAGAGGCGTCACGCCCTTCTTCCGGTGGATCGAGTCGCGGGAAAAGGGGGCGTACCCGGACGATATACCGTCGACTGGAGTCCAGACGCCGGACTTCGGCGCAATATTGGTAACTATCCCTTTGGCCCGAAGCGTTTTCCAAGCGGCTGTGATCGCCCCGGGCAAAACCACTCACTCCGTTGGTGATGTACTTATCGGTATCAACGCGGTCGGGACTGTCTTCGGGATAGGAAAGCACGGTGAACTCCATCTCGACATCCTCGGGCGGCGGCGCCCAGCACAACTGGATAGCATCCAGACGGGTGAATATATCTTGGCCGTCACAGTCTTTGCCGTCTTTGCCGGCATAATCGTCCCTGCCGGGGCATTCACGGCGTAAGTCGGTGGCGTCCAGCTCTACCGTTTCGTCTTTGACCAGGGTGCCGTGGGGAGTGCGGGGCTCCTCGTAAACCCGGCGTTGCCGCCAAGCCAAACGGCCTTTGATGTCCCCGTGCTCGCTCCGGTTATCATGTTCAATACCGAAACTCCCGCCGATGTCGCGCTCACCGTCGCTGTCTAGGAGTACCGCCCGGTCGCCGTGTAGATCATCGCCATCATATTGTTCGGGGAATATTTCTTGGAGGCTGGCATGTTGGTCTTCATTAATATCCAATCGGCGGCTGGCCTCTTCCACCCCGGCTTCAGCGGCATAATAGGCGCCGTTGGATTGATCAATATCGCTGGACTGGCGTAATTCACTGACCGACAGCCGAGCACCCAGCATGGTAGTGGTCATCAGCAAAAGCGAGGTAATCAAAACCAGGTACAAGGCAACGCTGCCGGCGCAAGCTCCCCGGGCTTCCCCTCCTACTGTTCGGCGAAGGAAAGCAATAATTCTTGTTGGTATCCGGTGTGGGGTCATCATATGTTTCATCTCCTAGGCACCACTATAGTTGTTGCGTCATATTCATAGGCGTAGGGATCGGTTGCCTCCAGGTTTTCCCGCTGGGTAGCGGTGATGTAGACCTGCAGCGGCGAATTACCGGCCGAATCTTGATTGAGCTTCCGCATCTCCATTTCGGTAATCTGCATATCTTCGGGGACTAGATTCTCGCCTTCCGTGTCGTTGTTGCGCCTTTGGCAGAACGCCGGCTCACAGGTGTATCGGTAGAAATTGCCGGTCTCGGCCTTATAGGTGTAGCGAACCATCGAATCCCCCTCGATGCTGTTGGGAAGTAATAGTTGCGTACGCCTCTCATCTTTACGCAATTGGTAATTGTCCGAGCTCCGGACATCCCGGTTGATGGCTTCGGCAATATAGCGGGCGTTCTGCTGGATATTCTGGGCGGTCTGGGCTTTCTCTTGCAGCCGCACGATAGTGGTAAAACCTAAGACCGCTATCAGCATAGCTATGGAAAGTATGGCCATACCGATGATAACTTCCACGATGGTAAAACCCCCCTGCCTCATGAGCGAACCCCTGGGTTGGTTAAGACATCACGGAGCTTTACTTCCCGGGTCACATCGCCGGCCTCCCGCCATGTCACCCGGACGCCGACATCGATAATGTACTTACTGTCCCGATATCCTTCTTCGACGCTGTATTCCTCTGATTGGCAGGCGGTTATCAATCGGCTGAAATTCTGGTAGCCTTCGAAATATTTATCCGGGTCCCGGGCGAAATCGGCCTTTTCGAACCGGACGGGGGAATCCGGGCTATCCGGAGCAATAGTCGTCCAGCCGGTCGAGGAGCGCCCGTCTTGGCGCATAACGAACTGGAAACAGTCGCTGCCGGTTGACCTGGCTTCTTCTTCCTGTAAGTACTCATAGAGTGTATCGTATTCGGTCTCTTGGGGAATGCTTGTCTGTAGGCTCCGGAGAGATTCGGATTCCCGCGTGGCCAGGGTGGACGCTTGGCTACGTCGGCCGCCTTCGGTGCTGGAACGAGTCGTCGTGGTCGCCAGTGCCCCGGCCGCGGCCATGGCGAATGCCAAAACGGCGATGGCTACGACTACCTCTACCAACGTCAATCCGGTTTGTGTGGTATATACCCGCGTCATAGTTAATAGACTGCTACCTCAACATTAGCATTTTTGGGGTTAAATGTAAGGTACCCGGTCAAGTCCGTGCCCAGACTCTCCACCACGAGAGTCACCCGCCGCTGATCGGCGTAAGGCGGCGGCTCGCTGGAGTTACTGGCTGACGTGGAAAGCTGGGCGTTGGTCTTTGTTTCATCAGCCGTGTATGCCCGGCCGTCCGGCGCCAGGAAGGCTACTGATAATTGCTGGGTGTCATCCTGGCAATGAGACTCGACATTGAATCCCGAACCGAATTCCGACTCCTCACAATTAAAACCGATCCCGCGCAGCCTCATCTGCTGGTCAGTTAAACTGACGGTTTGTTTGGCGGTTTTGCCGGTAATACCCCGTTTGGGATCGCTGTTGGCAGCGAAATCGGACAAATCGTTCCCCCGCAGCCGGTAGCGCCTATATTCCCGGGGCGTGTTGGTCTCAAATTCGAACAAGGTACCCCGCCAGAAACACTCCCGGTCTTGGGGGCACTCACCGGATTGGATGGAATAGGACTCGTTTTGTCCCTTGCGGAAGGCGTCGGCCACATCCCGGAGGGAGCCGCTGAACCGTTCCACCTGGATATTCTGGGTACCGGCAGCCAAGAGCACCGCCGTAAACAAGCCGACGATGGCCACCACTATTATGGTCTCGACAACACTGAAACCGGATTGCTTACGGGGGGGTATGTGTTTCATGGGTGGTTTATGTATCGGCTGCGTTGATTGCTTATGTTAATTTTACTACGAAAACACCGCACGTAAAACCGTGCGGTGTTTCCTCTGAATGGGCCGATTTAACAGCCTTTACTCGTCACTCTTGGTAATATTGACCGCGTTATCGGCCTGTTCCAGGCATATCGAGAGCTTATAATCTCTTGGGTCGGCATTGTTGCTGCGGACAGGCTCGTACCAACCCTTGTGTTCAGCAGACCCTAATTCCTCGCACTCGCCCTGGCTGGGCGTACCTCGTTCAAACTGGCCGTTCCATTTCTCCTCAACCGTGTCGGAGACATAGCCAGCCCCGATAACCTCGCTGTGAAGCTTGTCGGCATTACCCGGATAGGTGCCCTGGTTGTTGGCCGCGTACTGTTCCAGGGCAGCCACTATCTGGGAACCTTCCTGCCGCCGAGTCGAATCACGCTGGCTTTCCTGGGCGTTGGATACCGCCTGCAGCACCACCAGAATAATCAACGCCCCGATGGCGATGACGATGACAACCTCGATTAAGGTGAACCCTTTTCGTTTTCCTAATCTTTCCAGCACTTTACTTACCTCCTTATTTATGCAAACTTGTTACGCTTAATTGTATCCGCATCGGGTGCCAAGCGTCAACAGGCGTAGAAGCTCCCGGCAGCAGCACACAGACAGTAGACAGGGAGTGACAAGCAACAGGCTCTGAAGATGTCCGTCTGAACCTGCCTGCCGGCAGGCGGGCTTGGTTCAGGATCGGTTTCAAGATCTATTTAGAATTGGATTCCGAACTAAATTCGGAATGACGGAGGAGGGTCGCAGTGACAGAAAGACTTTGCATTTTTCCACTTGCTCCTTACTTCTTACTGCTTGCTTCTTATTCCTGTCATCCTGAACTTGTTTCAGGATCTATTCCAGGCTCCAAATGATTCCGAACCAAGTTCGGAATGACGGAGGGGGGCAGAATGACAAAGAGGTTTTGCATTTTTTCACTTACTTCTTACTGCTTGCTTCTTATGCCTGTCATCCTGAACCTGCCTGCCGGCAGGCAGGCTTGTTTCAGGATCTTCCTCTGTTGTCATCCTGAATTTATTTCAGGATCTGTTTCAGGATCATATCGAATTCATGGATTCCGGCTCGGAGGCCGGAATGACAAAAAGAGAGGAAACCCTCCTTTTGCAAGGACCGTCCTTGCAAGATTGGTTAAACAAAAGCTTTATGGGAGCAATTTTATGTATTGCAAGGACGGTCCTTGCAATTGCGTGTCACGTTTCCCGCTTACTTCTTACTGCTTGCTTCTTATTCCTGTCATCCTGAAGATGTCATCCTGAACTTGTTTCAGGATCTGTTTCAGGATCATATCGGATTCATGGATTCCGGCTCGGCGGCCGGAATGACAGATAGGGGGGTCGCAGTGTCGGGGAGGTGTTCAACAAGTTTCTGTCAGACTAAGCAGGCCCCGGACTTGGTTGATCACCGGATGCTGGATACTAAGCCGTAAATCGGCAATAGCACGGCGCCGATCAGGAAGGCCACCAACAACCCCAGCACCACCATGGTGGCCGGCTCGATCAGAGTGGATATATTCTCCATGGCCTCATCCACTTCAGCCTCGAAGTAATCGGCTACCTTGTCCATGCCGTCGCCGACACTGCCGGTCTGTTCCCCCACCTGGATCATCTGGCCCACCAGGGGGAGAAATATAGGATTGTTACGGATGGGCTTGGAGATGGGATCCCCGGATTTGACACGTTCGGCCACTTCGTTAATAGCTTCTTCGATGTGCACGTTGTTGATGGCTTTGGAGGTGACATCCAAGGCTTCCAGAACCGATACGCCGCTATTGATAAGCGAGCTCATCGTCCGGGTAAACCGGGCCATATACACCTTTTTTATAATCAGCTTGATGCCGGGGATGGATAGCTTGAAGCGATCCAGTTTGGCCCGGCCGCTATCGGTGCGTACATAGGTCCGGAGACCGAAGACGGCAGCTGCCAACAACGCGATCAGTATATACCAATAATTGGTCATAAAGTTGGCTATCCCCTGCAGTATCTTAGTCGTTAGCGGCAACGGCTCGCCCAATTCGTGATACATATTGGCTACTTGGGGGATGACCATAGTCAGCATTAAAATCGAGACGGCGATCAAAACAATGAAAACGACCGTGGGATAGGTCAAGGCACTGCGGACTTTAGAGCGGATTTTCTGGCTTTTTTCCTCCTGGTTTGCCAGTCGCAGCATAGTTTCGTCCAGATTGCCGCCCCGTTCGCCGGCTTCCACCATGCTGATATAGATGGTGTCGAACACCTTGGGGTGCTGGGCGAGGGAATCCGCTAAGGTGCTTCCCCCCTGCACGTTATTACTCACATCCTCTATAATCTCCTGGAGTTTCTTGTTATCTACCTGGTCGATGAGTAGCTGCAGGGTCTTGGCCAGCGGTAGTCCGCCCCGGATTAGCGTGGCCATCTGTCGGGTGAATATGACCTTATCTTTGCTCCGGACCGGACGCACGTCCTGGATGAAACGTTGCAACCGGACCTTCAACCCCGCCTCTTCAGGAGACCGTATGTCTATCGGGAAGAGATTCTGGCCGACCAGAATTTTGGCGGCATCGCTTTGACTGGTCGCTTCTACCTTGGCTTTGACGACCTCCCCGTTCTGATCTTTCGCCGTATAAATATACTCATTCATAAGAGGAGAACGGATTATCATTACCCGTGGCCGTTCCCAGTGAGGGCCGGTCGTCCCGGGTTTGCTCGACGTACTGCAGCCCTTGTTGATTGAACTGGGTATCCTCGATTTGCGGGACATCAGGTGTAGGCTGGCCCGCCTCATCTGAAGAGTCAGACATAAGATAGAGGACGATCAAGCTGACCACAATCACCACCAGCAACGTCACGGCTAAGGAAATCGTCTTCCGAGTTTGGGGATCCAGGTTTTTGTATTTGTCCATCATGGGGCTACTCCTCCTTGGTCAGCCGGGGTATTTGTCCCGGCGGCTTCCGACGACAGTCCGGCAGCACCGGTTTGATAGAACGCTTCCATGACCAGCGTGGCGCTAATATCCGGATTGTCGGCCCGGGTGTTCCGGTTGGCGGAAGCGGTTACCTCCGTTATGAACACGAAGCGGGAACTGGCTTCCAACTCTTTTATAAAACTTCTGATCTGCTGATATTTGCCGGAAACGGACATCTCGGCCCGATAGGTTTGATAGGGGCTGCTCTCCCCGGCAATCGATGACGCGGCGCCCTGGGATTGGAAACTGTTCATAGCCAGCCCGTTCCGGGAAGCAGTATCGGCGGCTAAAACCAATAGGTACTCTTCTTCATCGTCGCTCTGGGGCAGCAAGCCCAGAATACGATCCCGGTCTTGTTTGATCTCATCATAGTTGGTGCGCAGGGTTTCGGTGTCCTGTATCAATTGGTTCAGCTGATCTATCTCGGCTTGCACCAGCTTGACTTCATCAGCGGTCTCCCGAGCCGATTGGAACTGCGGCACCACCAAAAAATACCCCACCGCGCCGGCAACCACGATGGCGATCAAGGCGTACAACCCCAGCAGGTTGGAAAGGGTCATATTAGAGCCCATATTGGAGATGGACTGCATATCCGGTTTTTTCATGGTTGTCCTCCCGCCCCGGCACCGGAATCCGCGGATGCCGTGTTGCTGTCAGTCGGGGCCACGTATTCGGTGCTCAGCTGGAACCGTATCCGTCCCTGACCGGCCACGTTGGCACCTGTCAAGGATGTATTTTCAAAGTAACCGGGAAGCGGTTCGTTTGAATCAGCATCAGAGGAGGGACGGGAATTCTTGAGCGCGTGCTCGAAATTGCTGACCGCTTCGTATGAGGCTGCCTGGCCGCCGATGTTAATGATGTCTCCGGTCTCATAATTCAAGCTGACAATGCGCACGTCCCGGGGCATATTGCGCTGGAGCGCGTCAGTGAATTCGGTTACCAGTTGCCGCCGGTCACGGAGCCGCACCAAGGCATCCAAACTGGACTGGACCGATAACGCTTCCCGGCGGAACTCTACGTTTTCCGGTGAAAAAGCCTCCGCCTCTACCTCATCCCGCTCGGCCCGGGCCGATTCCAGACGCGAGGATTGCCATTGGTTATACCCAAAGGCCGCCAGCAAAACCAGCAATACCAGCCCGCACCACCCGATCAAGGCCAAGTTGGCGATCCATTTGATTCTCGCCCGCCGACGGCGCTCAAGGACTACATCGGGGAGGAGGTTAATTTTAATCATATGTTTGTCTAACGCTCATGGTTATTATGCCCCTAGTCTAGCGCACCTAGTGCGTACTTCACAAGCCTTTGGAGGTTAGTTTCTGGGTATCGTATCGTTCCAGACGGCATCAGCAGTGTAGATGCGGCTGAATCCGGGAGGCGGGTTGATGACCACCCGGCCGTCGTAATTGAAGCTTTCCGAAGACTGGGCATTGTCCTGGCCGCTGGGCTGCCGGGCCAGTACATAACTGTTGGCCACCATCAGCCCGTTAATATCAAGTAATTTATCGCTATCATTCCGGTTATCGTTGGGGCTCCAATCGGTCCGGTTGTCGGGACCGCCGTCAACACTGTTCAGATCCAGAAGCACGCTGCCGGTGTAGATCTCATTCCCGCTGAAGTAGCTTCCGTGCAGTTCGTCCACGCTTTCGTCGATGATGATATTGCCCCGCACGATGAACCCGACCGAGGGCACGTCTTTCCGGTCACTGCCAGATTGGCCGTAGGTACCCTCGACGATAACGGTGCCGGCCGAGTCAGTGAACTTCGTCTCGCCGAGCCGCGCGTCGCCTCTCGCGTAGAAGATGTTGTCCCGGATGCCATCATCGCCGATCTCAAGCGATTGCCGGCCGCTTATGCTGGAGCTGCCGCTCCCGGGCGTGCAATTGCCCCTGATATCCCGGGAACTGCGAGCGGCGAGCTCATCATAATTCCGGAATATGTATTCCACCCGTTCTTGTCCTTGCTGATCCTTCTTGCCGGGATAGTAAGCATCAACCCGGTTCCGGGAGTCGTGTATGTAATAGTTGGGATAGTCACCTGAGCTCCCCTGGAAGTTCCGGATGCGATCGTTACTAAACAGGAAGGCCGAATCTGCCTGGGAGCTCTGGAAGTAACTATTCAGCGTCCCGCCGGCGAACACGTCGCCCTCCTGGGTGCTGACGGTCGGGTTGCGGATCTGGGCATCATCCCGACCGGCCCGGATATCTTCATGATCCTCGACGCCGCGCAACCGATACTGACTACCTCCCTTTTCATCGTTGACGGTCCGGAACCGGGGGCCGAGTTTCCGGTGGTGATCCGTATAGGTCTGCTCGTATCGGACCCTTTGCTTATTAGTTCGCCATTGCCACCCATAATCAACTACGCCGTCGCTCTCGCCGTCGAAGGTAGCGTCATTGCCGTACTTTCCATAGACGCGGCCATCCGGATTGTAGGAATCCGAGGTGCTTTCGTAGAGATGGTTGGCATTCGGATAATAAGGGCGGATGTTGACTCGTTTTTGGTATTTTCGGTGACTGCCGTTGGGATAGTGGTAGACGCAATCCCGGTCATATTTATAATACCCATCCCTGAACCGCGGCGTTTCCCGGTCAATGTACAGATGGCGACCGGTATAGGCGGGATCATCGGTGTTGTAAATCCAGCGTTGATCATGGGGTGGTTTTTGGGTGGACCCCTCATCCGACATACGGGTGATGCCGGTGTCCTGCCAGAAGGGGGTGTCGCCCGTCCTACTCCATCCCGGTTGGCTGCCATACCCGTTATATCCTTCATTATCGAACGCAGTGGGATAAAAAGCGGTTTGGGCTCTTTGTTCGTCCTTGCCATACGGCCTGGCTCTGGTATCGGTCTGGGTGTTGTACCACCCATAACGGGAACGGACCCGATCATCGTAATAGGAAAGGTTATTGTAGGTATAGCCGAGTTGGGTATCATCCACGCAATACCGCCGCTTGCGGGTGTAGGAAGTGTAGTAATTATCGCACGGCACGCCTTGTTCCTTGACGTGTGAGTCGTGGTGCGAGCTCGGGTGGCCGCTGTCATGGTGCATGTCATAGTGTTCATCCCGGTGATGACTGCTGTCCAGGTTGGGATTGTAATTGGTGTTGGAATAGGAGTGATAATGCCGGTCGCCGTCGGGCATATCGCACCGCCAATACCGGCGCCTGGCTTCACGTGAGCCGTCATCCGTTTCTTCTATGCGGTTGACTTTAGTCCTTCGCTCGCCCCGCTCGCCACGATCGATGCCCGTGGGCCGGCCGCCGGTCTTACGCGTATACCAATGCCCCTTGTCGTCGATCTGACTCCAGTCCACGTACTCATCCCACACCAAGTCCGTTTGCGCCACTTCCTCGAGGGTGGCGGTGTAGGTAATCGGCTCGTCCTTATCCGGATAGGGCGGATTGTCCTCATCCTTCCCGTCCTGGAGGAAGGTTACCGCATCCACCCCGCCGTATCGGATACTGCGGGGTTTATATTGTTGACGGGTGATCTCCTTGGGGTTGTCGGTGAAGTTAGGCGGCTCCGTGTCGCTGAAGGAGTTGGGGAAGGTGAACTGATTTCTGTCAATTGAGCCGTCGCCGGAGTCGGGCGGACGGATGTTGTCCCAGGTCGGATTATATTGTCTGTCGGGTCCCTGACTGCCATTCGGCAGATTGATAGTCTGGGCATTCGGTTGCAGCAAATCAGTCGCATCCGATCCCGTCAATTCTCCCTGCAGATCAGCGGCACCTTGTTCCATTAAAGCCGACGGGTTTTGGGCGCGCACTCGGATGTTGGAAACCTCAATGTTTTTGATGTAGTTGCCTTTTTCACCGAAGTTGTTAACTTGTTCATCCAGAAAGGAGGCGATGCCGCCGCAGTGGGGATTGTACCGCCTATTATAACTGCCGCACCGACGCACCCGTCCGCGGCTGTTGGCTCCCCAGTTTTCCTCGCGGATCTGCCACCAGTTGTTGCCGTTCGGTGTTTGGGAGCCGTCCTGGCGACTGGCGTAAGGCTCACCGTTATCACCGCTGCCGTCATCAGCAGGCACATAGGCCATGGGGACCCGGTGTAAGCAGTCATCGCCCGCGGGGCATCCCTTCTCCGCTTCACTGTTGAAGACCGTCATCTGGTTGGGATCCGTCTCGGTACTCCCTTCACCATCGTCGTCGGGGTCGTTGCCGTAGCGTTCACCCCATATACCCGCCTGCCAGAAGTGCTCCGTTTGGCTGCCGTCACTGGCGAAAAAGGAACCCTGCCCTTTTTCCCGGAGGGTGGCATCCGGCCATAAATAGGTCCCGATGTCTACTTGGAAGTTCCGGTTGTCCCGGAAGTAGGCGCCCTTGATGTCGATGTGGTTGGCGCCATAGATAATGGGCCGGGCCCGGACCTCCTCCTCTTCCTCCTCTTCTTCCTGCTTATCATAGTAAAAGCAGACGTAGACGAACGAGCCGGCGGGTACCTCGACATCCACCGAGGAACCTTGGGTGGCCTGGCTTTTATCGGGGCAGGTATCCTCCTCTTGCCGGGTGGCATAGGAGACGACGTGGCCGGCGGGAGTCTCGGTGCTGACGGTGTATTCCTCAGGGGATAGCGGCGAGAACTGGTACGGGTTATCGGTAGTGGTGCCCTCGCCGGTTACGGCGATTTCCTGCCCGTCGATCCGGGATTGGTCGGCGTCGCCGGTGGCGATCTTCTCCCCATGAATGGCGCCCGGATCCTCGCCGCCGGCGCCGCGGATTTGTAGTTGGTAGGCCAGCCCGGCCGCGTTGGGGCTCTCAGCCGAGCCGTTGCCCTGGTGCCAGGCAGCTTTGTCGATGGCCTGGACAGCCAGGACGTTTTCACCCTCCTCCAGATAGTCTGTCACGTCGTCAGTTGTAACCCCGACATCATCAAGTGCTGTTTCTGTGGTTCGAATATGATCGCCGTTGATATATATCCGCATCCAGTCGTCAGCGATGCCGTCAAATCGGAAAGTGGCGTCCGGATCGTTGCGGAGCGTATCCAGCTGTTGGGCGGATATGTTGAAGCTGTGCCGGAAGGCGCTGACCCCGCTGCTGGTGAGAATGAAATCCTCCGGAATGTTGTTCTCGTATCCGTTCAGGAAAAGCAAGTTGGGGCCGTGGTCGGTATCATCCCGGCTGGCGGTCCCCCACATGCGGGGCATGTTCTCGTACTTGGTGCCGGCGAACTGATCGGTATCGACCTCCTTCCCCCGGGTATTAACCGCCTGGGCGCGGGAAAAGCCGTGCGGCTTCGCTTTCGGGTCTTTCCACCCCCCGAAGGCTTTGGGGTTCAGCCACGCACCGGGACCACCTCCGTCATTAGGAGTACTCCTGGTACCACCGTCGGTGGGCAAGCTCTGGCAGTCTCCGGACAGATGAAAGTAAATACCGTTGGCAACATCACTTTTGTCCGGAGAAGTCCGGTTATTATACTCCGCCTCGTTCAATCCATAGGCCTCCAGCCAAGCCGGCGGGCTTTGGGGCAGCCACGGCAGAGTTTTCCACCGCTTATTGTCGCTGCCACACTGGCTATCGGAACGCTCGGGCCAGTTGATCCGGTCCAACTCGGGTGAACTGTGATGGTGTTCGGCGTACCCGTCCGAGCCGGTCAACGGGAAGAATCTCCCCTCAATGGTACCCTCGGTATTACCCGGATCGCTCTCGGCCACTACCTCGACGTCACTGCTGGACTGGGCGGCTACCCAGGCATACTCATCCGTCTCTCCCCCATAGACAAAGAAGGCGCCAACCAGCAGGAGCAGGCAGGCAGTGAAAAGAATCCGTGCCGGCCGCCGAGCTAATAAAACCATATGGTAATCGCCGTGTTATCGCCTGTCTTGTACTGGACGTTAGCGTTCATGCCCTGCTCGATCTGGCCCGGGTCACTGATCTCTCCGGCCGCGTCATTGATGGCCCGGGTCTCGTCGGTAATCTTGAACTGCTGGGTTTCCTGGAACTGGGCATTCTTGATCCGGATCGTATCCCCCTCAATGGCTTGCACGGTGCCGCCGAACGAACCCTGCTCGGCCTCTTCCTGGGCTTCTGATTGCTCCTGGCTCTGGCCGGTGGATTGCCCGTACCAGTACCATCCACCCAGTCCGGCTACGGCTATCACCACGACAATCGCGGCTATGACGATCCATCGCGGCCGCCACTTGAAACCTGAACCCTGCTGCCTGTCTTGTCCTTCTCGTCCTTCTTGGTTTTCCATACTATGAGGTTACTCGACTTTAGCCAAGTGTAAAACAGTTATGCTCGCCATGCAATGACGTAATGTGTCATAATGTGTTAAGCTGAGAGGAGAAGTTTTAAGGAGAAGGAGGATGTATGGCTGGCAAAGAAGCAGGCGGTCACCCAGAGGGAGACGCGGCAGCGGCAACCGATGCCCCTGCCACCCCTGAACCCGCACCGGGTAGAACGCTGCTCCGGGAGCGGACGGAAAAAGCGGCGGGACGAGTCTGCGCCGCGACGGCGGTCGCTGCCTCCGGGGCTATCGGGGCGATGGGCAATGCGCCCGGGGCGGAAGCCCGGGAGGAAGGATCGCGCGCCCAGATCCAACAACAGGAACCCGGCTTTGTCACGGCCGAACTGGAAGGGGTGTGTTACAAAACCAACGATTTCTTAGAGGCGACTTACGAAGTTAGCCACGACGCGACTATTTTTATAAAAGAGCACAACCCCGATGAGGGCAACGATGGCTCTATTACAACGCAAACTGTATCAGAGGGCTTTGAGTTTACTGATCGATATGACTGGGAAAATAACAATGACCTCGAAGAGCGAGACCAAACCCTGTACTACCGAGCCGAGTTCGATAACGGTGCCACGGCCGAGACCGAACCCCAAACGGTGGAATACCCCAACTGCGACGGTTCGAGCGGGGAAAACAATACTTCCTCCGGGGACAGCCGGCAAGACAACGTGGGCGGACCGGAGTATCCGATCAATACCGAGCAGCGAGCCGGACGGACGCCGGCCGAAACGGCCGCGCTGGCCTCCGGAGAGCATTTCGATCCGGAAAACACCGAGCAGGTAGTGCTGGCCACCGACCAGGATTTCGCCGACGCCCTGGCCGGCGGACCACTGGCCAAAGTGGTCGGCGGGCCCATCCTCTTCACGGGCAGCCAGCAACTCAGCAGTGTCACTGCCCAGGAAATCCAGCGGCTGAATCCCCGGGAAGTACTGATGTTGGGCGGTGAGGCGGCGCTGTCTGGAGAAGTAGCCGACCAGCTCCGAAACCAAGTTCAGACCGTTAACCGGCTAGCCGGACCCACCCGCCTGGAAACGGCGGTGGAGGTCGACAAGTACCTGCGCCAACACACGGGCGCCTCCGTCGATAAACAGTTCCTGGTCAATGCCTACAAGTTCGCCGACGCCATGGCCGCCGGCGGGTACGCGGCCGGAGAACAGGCCTCGATCGTCCTGACCAAAACCGGCCAATTACCCTCCACCACTCGGGAGCATATGGAAGCCAACCGCGCCGGCACCGATAAGGTGACCGCGGTCGGCGGCACGGGAGTCGTGTCTTCCCACGCACTCCGCCAAAGCGGCCAAGCAGCCGGCGCCAATACCGACCGCCTGGCCGGCCGTAATCGCCGTGAGACCAGCGAAGAAGTGGCTAAGAAGGATTACCGGCAAAATGGCAACCAAGCCCGGGACGCCCGGGCCAGCATCTATCTGGCTCCCTCCACCAACTACTACGGCGCCCTGGCGGCCGCTCCCATCGAAGCCCAACAGGAGAACGCGGCCTTGAAGCTGGTCCACCCCAAGGAACCTGAGCTATTAAACGCGCTGGAGCGCGTGGTCGAGCAGCACAAACACACCTCATGGCAGGAAGCCCGCATCATCGGCAATGTCCAACACGACGTCGCAACAAAAATCGACCTCATCTTAGACGGCGCGGACCCGGTAGACCAATAATCCCGGATAGCCTCCCGGCAGCAGCACGCAGACAGTAGACAGGGAGTGAGAAGCAACAGGCCCTGAACCTGTCATTCCTGAATTTATTTCAGGATTTTCCCCTATTGTCATTCTGAACTTGGTTCAGAATCCTCACACCTAAATCCGTCATCCTGAAGATGTCATCCTGAACCTGCCTGCCGGCAGGCAGGCTTGTTTCAGGATCCGTTTCAGGATCTTCCCCTATTGTCATCCTGAATTTATTTCAGGATCTGTTTCAAACCATATCGGCTTCATGGATTCCGGCTCGGCGGCCGGAATGACACTCTCTTCCTGTCATCCCGGACTCCCATCCGGGATCGTTTCTGTATTACAGAATTAGATTCCGAACTAAATTCCCAGTGACAAAAAGAGAGGACCCTCCTTTTGCAAGGACCGTCCTTGCAATTGCGTATCACGTCTCCCGCTTACTTCTTACTCCTTACTTATTGCTTCTTATTCCCGTCATCCTGAACTTGTTTCAGGATCTATTTCAGAACCGGATTCCGAAACAAGTTCGCAGTGACAAAGAGGGTTCAATAAGTTTCTGTCACACTAAGCCCCCGGCATGTGGCTTCACGGCCGCGAGCAGCCATCACCTAGGTGATTACACGCCGGGGTCCGCCCCCCCCTTTTTTTTCGCTTAAGACTATTCTTCGGCTAATATCTCCCGGATGGCCTCGATTTCCTGCTGGTAATTCTGCCGGCGCTGCTGCGCCTTGGGGATGTCGGGATTCTCGGACAGGATGGTAACGGCTTGTTGGTATTTCTCCACGGCCTTCCGCATCTGCTCCCGGGGCACGTCCTCACCGGACATCAACTCATCCGCCCGGTCGGCGTGCTTCCGGGCCTGCCGGGATTTTTGGTTTAATCGCTGCTTCTGGAGGGATTGGATGCGGTTTTGTCCGCTATCGAGAATTTGCTGGACTTGCTGGCGCTCTTGCTCTCCCTCGGGCTCCAGTTCCTGGAAAATATCTCGACGTTGCCTGGCATGGGAGAGCGCCTTGTCCACCTCCCCGCTGGCTTGATAGGCCCGCGACATACCATCATGGACTCTCCCGTGTTGGAATGGGTATTCCGAAGCAGACACATCCTGGACCTCCAACGCGTTCTGGAAGGCTTGGACGGATGCTTGATGGGAGCCAGCGCGATCATGCGACCGGCCCGCCCGGATGAATCCGTGGAAACGGGCATAGCCTTGGGTCCGTTCGGCGTAGTCTTCGAATCCCGAGGCCGCTTGTTGGTATTCATCTTGTCTATACTGCTGGTCCGCTTCCCGGAATATCCGTTGTGCTTCTTCGTCTTTGTTGCCGTCGGGCAGCGCCATTTGGGTGTACCACCTGCCCAACGCGATCAAAAGCAGCACGGCCACCAGAAGACCGGCGCCGATGACCAGCCACTGCTGCCGGGATGACAACCCCTTATAGTACTGTTTCAGTTTCGTAATATCGAAATATCTGGACTGCATACATGACTCTTATGATTAATGTCCACTGTACCATCCCGGAACCCAAACCCGCAACGCAAATGTCACTGCTGAAACAAGTTCAGGACAGGCCCTGAAGATGTCACTGCTGAAATGAATTCAGGACAGGCTATGACCCCACCCGCACTGAGCCTGTCCGCCTTGGACGGACAAGGTCGAAGTGATCCGGGATCAGTTTCAGGATCGGTTTCAGAATTGGATTCCGAAACAAGTTCGGAATGACGGAGAGGCTTTGCATTTTTCCACTTACTTCTTGCTTCTTGCTTCCTGCTTCTTGCTCCTGTCATCCTGAATTTATTTCAGGATCCTCCTCTCTTGTCATCCTGAACTTGTTTCAGGATCCAAACGATTCCGAACTAAATTCGGAATGACAAAGATGGTTTAATAAGTTCCTGTCACATTAAGCACAGGGATTGATTTTGTTGCACCAACGCCGCGTCGCTCATGGGCGGGGTGTGTTATCATCAATCGGCATCGACCCATGTGATCGACCCATATGAGTTTGCGGGGCCGCGGGTTTCGGATGTGCCTAAGGACCCACCCAAGGAGAAGACGTTATGAGCCTTTCCATCGGCATCATCGGCCTGCCCAACGTGGGCAAGTCAACGCTGTTCAACGCCTTAACCGACAATGCGGCGCTGGCAGCCAACTATCCGTTCGCCACCATCGACCCCAACGCAGGCGTGGTATCGGTGCCGGACGATCGGCTGCGGCAACTGGGCACACTCTACCCCGACAGTCCCATCGAACCCGCCACACTGCACTTTACCGACATCGCCGGATTGGTCGCCGGCGCCAACCAAGGAGCAGGGCTGGGCAACCAGTTCCTCAGCCACATCCGGGAGGTGTCGGCTATCGCCCACGTCGTCCCCGCCTTCGGGGACCCGGGACTCAGGGGCGGGGACGAAGCGCCCGACCCCCAGCGGGACATCCGGACGGTGGAAACCGAATTGATCCTAGCCGATATCTCGACTGTCCAGAAGCGGCGGGAGGCGCTGGAGAAACCCGCCCGGACTGAGCAGGGGTGGCAGAACGACATCACCTTACTCGACGATTTGCTTGCAGCGCTGAACCGGGAACGGCTGATCAGGAATGTTATCCAGGAAAAATCCCTGGACGAATATCTCGAGGAAGCCAGAGTTAGCCAAGATACCGCCACCCTGGTACGGCAGTTGCTGACGGCCAAGCCGGTTATTTATGTATTCAACGTGGATGAAAGCGAGATAACCGACGAGGACCAGAAAGCCCGGCTGGCGGAGGTCGCCGGCAGTCAACCCTACGCGTACATCTGCGCCAAGCTGGAAGCAGAGTTAATCGAGCTGGGAGCTGAGGAATCCCGCGCCCTGCTGGAGGAATACGGCCAGGCGGAATCAGGTTTGGTGCAGCTGGCCCGCACCGGATACCGGGCACTGGGATTGCAGAGCTTCTTTACGGCCGGTGAAACCGAGGTCCGGGCCTGGACCATCACCGCCGGCGCCACCGCCCCGGACGCCGCCGGCACCATTCACACCGATATGCAGCGTGGTTTCATCGCCGCCGAGATCATCAACTGGCAAGATCTAATCGACGCCGGCTCCAAATCCGCCGCCCGCACCCGCGGGCTTCTCCGCACCGAAGGCAAGAACTACCGCATGCAAGAAGGCGACGTGGCCGAGTTCAAGTTCAACACCTGAATTTCGGCGGGTAATCAAAACCCCCAAATGCGTAAGATCCACACCACACATAGTCCATTATCAAAACCCGGCAACAAAAACCGGACTGAATATCATTCCTGAAATAAATTCAGAGCCGATTCCGAAACAAGTTCGGAATGACAAAGAAGAAACGTCATCCTGAACTTGTTTCAGGATCTATTTCAGGATCTATTGCAGAAACGATTCCGAACTAAATTCGGAATGACGGAGGGGAGTGTCACCCCTGAATTGTCATCCTGAATTTATTTCAGGATCATGTCGTTTGCAAGGAACAGTCGTTTGCAAGGAACGTCCTTGCAATTTTGCGCCAAGTAGCGCTTTTGGTAGCAATTTTTGAAACCAACTCACAACTTTGCTATACTCAATAGTAGCATCGAGGACTATCGATGCTATGCACTTTACAACCGAATAGGGTTGTGTACGCTCGCGTCGCTTACGCCTTGGCACCGTCAAGGCAAAGGAGTTGCCATGAACCGAAAGCAAGCACGTGAGGCAGGGCGACAGATCCTTCGTGACGAGGAGCCGGGTACCACGGTTCACATGGTTAGCGAAGGCATGGCCAACAACAACCCCCACCCCGGCCAGGACGGAAGCATGCATTCGGACAGCTGGGTCGCCACCAAGGGGTCCGGCGGAGGAGTTTCCGTCAGCAAGGATCACGCACCGGAGTAGCACAACCAAGTCCTGAGCACTCAGGATGGCGGACGGGAGTTGTCCCACAGTTCGATATTATTACCAAACCTCTAAACTCCCGTCCGCCCCTGACTATAAACTGCTCAAATCTTTTACTATGGAAGAGTATGATTACGATATGAATAAGCAGACTTTGGAGACATTGGGAAAGCAACACAACTTTGCCTTAACTATGTACGAATTTCACCCCGAAGCGTTCGAGGAGTTAAGCGACGAGGAGATGGAGTTATTGCGCGAGGTGTACTTTGTGGGTAGAGATATTGATGTCGAGAGTGTTGCTGAGCATATTGAGCAGTATGTTAACGACGATCCAGATGGTGCACGTAAACTTGATGGCATTATCGCCAAAGTGGCTGATAACATCGGACTTCGTGATGATATGAAACAAGACTTGTTACTTGATTACGATAACGGAGCAGATGGCGAGCAATAGTAAAGCGAGAAATATTAAATCAGTTGTAATTAACTCACCTTAAAAAAAGTCCCCTCTCTTAATAATTTTCCTGTGGGAGACCCTTAGGAATTTTGCTTTTACTTTGGGGCCTTCACCAGCAGATAGAATCTTTCTAGGTTGCCCTTGGCCCCGGTAACTTCCGAGTCGGCCTTACCCCGGACGAAAAGGCCGTTCTGGCTGAGCCAGGCTTCGAACTGTTTCAGGATATCCCGACGAAGCCGATCGTTCTTGATGACGCCTTTGTGCTTGGTGGCCTCGCGCGCGCCGGCCTCGAACTGTGGCTTGCACATGGCAATAATCGGCGCACCCGGTTGTAACACCTCCACCACTTCGGGGAGCACCTGCCGTAAACTTATAAAGGACACGTCGACCATGGCCATATCCGGCGAGTCAAATTGAGACGGGAAACCCGGAACCGAGAATTGGGACTGGTTTTGGTCCGGATTTAGTTGGCGTATGTCGGTTTTTTCCATAACCACTACCCGCTCGTGGCCGCCAAGTTTCTCATGCAGCTGGTTGGTGCCGACATCGACCGCGTAGACCCGCTCCGCCCCGTTTTGGAGCGCGTAGTCGGTAAAACCGCCGGTCGATGCGCCGACGTCCAGCACTACTTTGCCGGTAAAATCAAGGCCGAATTTCTGATTGGCGGCGGCCAGCTTATCCCCCGCCCGGGAAACGTATTGCGGCGGCGATTCCACCTGTATATCAGCCGTTTGTGAGGCGAAAAATCCCGGCTTGTCGCGGCGAACGCCGTCCACCCATACCTGCCCGCTCATAATCAGCCCCTGTGCTTGATGGCGCGACCGAGCCAGGTCCTTTTCGACTAATAGCCGGTCAAGACGTTGTTTCATACATCAACCGAATGCGGGAGGAGCATATCATAATAAGCTTCGGCTCCCTGCCGGGCGTGAGCGTATTTCACGCCCGCTCCACGTACTCATTGCTACGGGTATCGACCTTGATCCGATCCCCGGACTCGATGAACATGGGAACCGATACCTCCATGCCGGTTTCCACCCGGCACTGCTTGGTGACGTTGGTGGCGCTATTGCCTTTAACCCCCGGGTCGGCCGAGATGACTTCCAACTCGATTTTGGTCGGGAGCTCCACGTTCAGGGGCTTACCCTGGTGCAATAAGACTTTGATTTCCATGCCTTCCTTCAAAAAACCGATCTGTTCGCCCAACACCGCTCGAGCAATGCCCAGCTGGTCATAGGTATCCAGCCGCATGAAATAGGCCTGCTCGCCGTCACTGTAGAGAAACTGGGCTTCCACGGGGTCGATGTCGGCCGATTCGATCTTGTCGCCTTTCCGGAAGGTTTTATCCAGCATGGAGCCATTCCGCATATCGCGCAGTTTGGTGCGCACCACGGCACTTCCCCGTGCTTGGCTGGAGTGGTCGTACTTTACCACCCGATGGGGCGTGCCGTTGACTTGGATGATACTCCCTTTTTTCAGATCTGTGATGTCCATATGGAAAAATCCTCATTACCCGCCTGCAGCGAAAAACCCCGGGATCACCGCTGTCTGCCTATTCCGGCACCGGCGATCTTAGAATATGGGGGCTGTTTTGGGGTTCCGGGGTGCAAATTTGGCATTTACTCGTTGGAATACGGCAATAAGCCGATATGGCGGGCGCGCTTGATCGCCCGGGCTAACCGGTGTTGTTGTTTTTCGTTCAAACCGGTTTTCTTGCGGGACTCGATGTGCCCGAACATATCCGTATACCGCCCCAGGGTTTTGACGTCTTTGTAGTCGAAATCCCGGGCTCGTTTGGGCTGCTGTTTTACCATAGTAACCTCCTTATCAATTGCCTTACCGATTTTATTTCCTCATATTATACTCAGCTGATTGCGAGCTGATACCCCGCGAATTCTTGGTCGCCCGCCAACATGCTCCCAGTGTTACCCGAACTTAGAACGGTACTTCGTTGAGGTCAACATCATCGTCGAGATCCTCGATCTGGACGTCGCTCTCACTCTGTTTATCCGATTGGTCGCTGTCGTCTCCGGTTTTCTCCTGAGAAGCCTCGTCGCTGCCGCTGCTACTGCCGCCGGGACCGTCCATGAAATTGAGTTCGTTGGCCACGATCTCCGTCCGGTAATTTTTCTTGCCGTCCTGGTCTTCCCAGGAGCGGGTCTGCAAGCGGCCGACCACCATCACCCGCCGGCCCTTGCTTAAATACTGGTCGGCTAACTCGGCCAGTTTAGCCCAGGCAACCACGTTGTGGAAGTCAGCCTGTTCCTGGGTTTCGCCGTTTTGATCCTGCCATACCCGGTTGGTCGCCACCGCGAACGAGGTGACCGACCGGCCGTTCTGAGTGGTCCGCAGCTCCGGATCCCGGGCTAAATTGCCGACCACGATCGCTTGGTTAAAACTCCGTGCCATAACACCTCTACTTTCATTCGTTTAACTAATACTGCCGATTACCCCTATGGTAGCACACGGGTCCGAGTGTATTTTAGCTTTTCCGGGATGTATCGTTTTCCGTTGTTTGCTCGTATGCCGGGGAATCCCCGGAGTTTTCCTGGCTGTTTTCCTGGCTGTTTTCCTTGCTGTCTTTTTTGCTGTTTTCCTCGGCGTCTTCCTGGTCGTCTCCCGCTCGGGGTTGGGCGTTTGCTTCATGGGTCACCACCATATGCCGGATGACTTCCTCATTCAGTTGCAGGGCTTGCTTTATATCAGCCACCCGGTCACCTTCTACCTGAATGACGTAAAAGATGTAAATCCCGAAGGTTTGTCCGGCAATCGGGTAAGCCAGCTTCCGCTTCCCCCATTCGTCACGGCTCTTGATGGTCGCTCCGGCGCCCGAGAGAGATTCCTCGACCCGGGACTTGGGAGCTTCCGGATCAATTTCCAGATCCGGATGCAGCACCACGGCTACTTCGTAGGTCCCCATACTACACTCCTTTCTATGGACTCCAGCCCCACAGCGCTTCTGACTACGCGCTCACGCGGCGGTGGGTAGGCAAAAGTGCGGGGAGAAAGGTTTATTGATATTACTCGCCCATCCTAGCAACCGCCCGAGGTTTCATCAATCCGATTCATCTTCAATTCGAAAGTGCCGGGTGAGGTGTGATGTCCGCCCCAAGTCGTTTTCCGCCTCTACATTGAGGCTGTGCCGGCCTTCCGGCAACGTCAACACATGGCGGAAATGACCGTCATCGGCCACCGGCACCGGTTGGCCGTCAACGGCGATGGTGTTGCCCGGTTCGGTGACCCCCACCAGTTCGATTTGGTTGGTGTATATAACTTGATTTTCCCGGGGGAAGGCGACTTCAAGCGGCGGCTGGGACAGGCTGGTGATAACTTGGTAGCCGATATAGATAACCACGATAGCCGCCACCAAGCCGATAATCCCCCGCCTGGCGATACTGCTGGTGACCAATGGCGCCAACTTGTACCTATTATGCCGAGGCCGGGAAAAGGATCCCGGCCCGCTGGGGGTTCCCCGCTTCCGAGCGGAGCGAGTTTGGCCCGCGGCCTCCTCCACGCCTAGCTCAGCGGCGTAGCGTCGAATGCCGTGCCGTGTATACACGTCTTGGGGTGTAGCCTCGCATCGGCCCGCTTCCACATCGGCGGCAAACTGGGTGCTTACCCCCGCTTGGGCAGCAACTTCCTCCTGGGTCCTGCCGGATTCTTGCCGGGTCCGGGATAAAAGCTCCCCCAGGCCCTCAGTTTTACGCTTCCTCATCAGTTAATTCACTTACGTCGCGTATCAAAACATCCCGGGGCCGGGAACCATCCTGCGGGGAGACGACCCCGTGTTCTTCCAGCATATCCAGCAAACGCGCCGCCCGGGAATACCCCACCCGTAACCGGCGCTGGATCAACGACGATGACGCCTTGCCGGTTTCCACCACCAGTTTGGCGGCATCCATGAAAAGATCGTCTTCGGCATCCTCAACGTCACCGGCCGCGTTACCGCCTCCGCCTATCTTGACTTGTTGGTTCAATACGTCTTCGTTGTATTGGGGCTCCTGGGCCTGGCGCAGATAGTCGGTCACCTGGCGGATTTCCTTCTCGGTCACATAGGTTCCCTGGATACGCTGCGGCTTAATGAAGTCAGGTGCGGAGAACAACATATCGCCATTGCCGAGCAACTTTTCGGCTCCGGCTTGGTCGAGAATGGTCCGGGAATCCACCTGGCTGACGGTGCTGAAACTGATCCGGGCCGGTATGTTGGCTTTGATGAGTCCGGTTATGACGTTGACGCTGGGGCGTTGGGTGGCTAATACCAGATGAATACCGGTCGCCCGTGCTTTCTGGGCCAGGCGCACGATCAGGCTTTCTACCTCGGCAGCGGCTAACATCATCAAATCGGCCATTTCATCGATGACGATGACGATGTAGGGCATATGTTCCCCGCTGTCGCCGGCGTTATACTCATCGATGCTCCGCTTGCCTAATTCGGCGAAGACGCTGTAACGGCGGTCCATCTCCGCCACGGCCCATTTCAAAGCCGAAATGCACTTTTCAGGTTCGCTGATGACCGGGCTCAAAAGGTGTGGAATATCGGCATACAGGCTAAGTTCGACCTGTTTGGGGTCGACCAAAATCAGCTTCAAGTCGGCCGGCGAATTCCGATAAAGCAGACTCAGCAGGAAGGAATTGATCATGACTGACTTCCCCGAGCCCGTGGCACCGGCTACCAGCATATGCGGCATTTTGGACAGATCGGCAATCTCGGTACTGCCGGCGACGCCGCGGCCCAGCGTAAAGCCCAGAGGGGATTTTACATTCTTCCATTCATCGGTTTGCAGAATTTCCCGCATACGCACGCTGGCCGTTTTTTCGTTGGGGACCTCGATGCCGACTGCGCTTTTGCCCGGAATCGGGGCTTCCACCCGCAGGCTCCGGGCGGCCAGGTTCAGGGCGAGATTGTGTTCCAACTCAGTAATTTTATTCAGCTTCACTCCGCTGGCCGGCCGAAGGGTGTATTGGGTCACCGTGGGGCCGATATTCACCTCATCCATGGCCACTTCCACCCCGAAGCTGGCCAGGGTCTGCTGTATATTTTCCGCTTTTTCTTCCGGGTTACCGGCGCTGGCTTTGCCTTGTTTGTCTTCCAGTAAATCCAGGCCCGGAAGCGTCCATTCCGGGTCGTTGCTGGCGGTCAGCACCTCCGACTGGGAAGCGTCTTCCGATGAAGCTTCCGACTCGGACGCGTTGGATTTGGCAAGCGGCACCTTGGCATTGATGCGCATATTCCCCGTTTTGGCCTCTTCCGCCTGGTTGAGTTGGTTGGAAAAGCGTTCCCCGTCAGATGCAGGTTTCCCGGCGCGGGGAAACCGTGATTGCAACACGCCGGCAATTTCCCGCAGGGTGGTATTGGCCGCTAACACCCCGCCGATGGCACTGGTAGCCACCAGCAGAATGGCGGCACCGATGGGGCTCAGTAAGGCGGCCAGGCTTTTACCCGCCACGTAGCCGATCACCCCGCCGCCCACGCCGGCACGGGCGGCGGCAAAGTCGGGCACTGCCGCCATGATGGTAAACAGCCCGGCCAAGGAAGCCAGCAACAGGGCCATACCCGCGTAATGGATCAAATGCATGGTCCGGTCTTGGGCAAAAAATATGCGGATGCCGGTGTAGATCAGCAACAGCGGCAAAAGAAAGGCCACCATCCCCAGGAGCCAGGCTAGCATGGATACCACCCCTTCGGTCAGGCTGCCGCCGACTCCGAAAATCGCCAGCAGCAATAACACGCCGACGGCGAACACCCCGATGGCGACCGCTTCGCGCCCTACGCCGGGCGCCAGCCGGGATTCCGACTGTTTGGCGGACTGCTTGGAGGACTTGGTCTTTTTGGCGGATGATTTCTTTTTGGCCATACCGCCATTATATAGCCTAGACTGCAGCGGGTACAGACGGGTGTATAGTCTCCCGGCTTATTATCAAAACCCGGCAACAAAAACCCAGGCGAAATATCATTGCTGAATATGTCATTCCTGAAGATGATGTCATCCTGAACCTGTCTGCCGACAGGCAGGCTTGTTTCAGGATCTTCCCCTATTGTCATCCTGAATTTATTTCAGGATCAAAGTCGATTCCGAAACTTACTTCTTACTTCCTGCTGCTTGCTTCTTAATTTTTGTTCCCTGTCTACCGTCTACCGTCTCCTGACTACTGACTCCCACTTGCTTCTTACTTCTTTCTGCTTACTTTTAGTTCCTGCCCTTCCGGGACGGGTTGGCCTGCTGTTTGTCTTGTTGTTTCTGTTGTTGTTTCTGCTGGGGCTTGGATTGTTTGCCTGGCGGGCGGCGATTTGGCTGTTGTTTGCCGCCGCCACTTCCGGACCCGGACCCCACCACATTAACGACCGGTATGATGACCGCCGCTCGCTGGGTGTGCTGATACAGGAAGTTGTTCACTTCATCGCGGAGCTGTTGTTTGAACTCTTTGATCTCCAGCCGTTTGATCTGCTGCTGGGTAAATTCGCGCAACGATTGGCGCAAATTATCTATCAGCTCGGCGTTCTCCTGCATATGGAGGAACCCCCGGGAAATGATATCGGGACTACTCAAAAGCTGCTTGCTCTTTTTGTCGATGGTCAAAACCACCACCACGATGCCTTCCTCGCTCATCAAAAGCCGGTCTTTGATGACCAGATTGGGGACCAAAGTGCCGGTTTGATCGATTAGCAGCGAACCCGTGGGAATCGAGTCTTGCTGGCGTAATTTTCCCTCCTGGTTAAACTCCAGTATGTCGCCGTTGTCTACCAAGGTTACCTTATCCGGATCGATGCCGGCTTCCAGCGCTATCTCCCTGTAGCGTTGCCGGTGGACGAACGGTCCGTGGTTGGGCATGACGTAATCGGGGCGGGTGAGCTCCAACATTTCCCGTTGTTCATCACGGTTCCCGTGGCCGGAGACGTGCAACGGCCCGCACCCATCGATTTCATGCGTCCGGTGCCGCAATACGGTCGCCCCGGCCCGCATTAATCTATCAACGCTTTCCATGACTGAGACTTCTTTGCCGGGAATGGGGCTGGAACTCAACACCACAGTGTCACTTGTTTTGAGCGTGATGTAGGTGTGATCACCCATGCCGATGCGCTCCAGCGCCGCGTTGGGTTCTCCTTGCGAACCGGTACAAACAATGGCTACTTCCTGGTCCTGGAGGCTGGCCAGATCTTTCATGGCGACCAGGGTGCCTTTGGGGATTTTGATGTAACCCAGTTTTACGGCCAACTCGACACACGCCAACATGCTCCGGCCATCGATGGCTACTTTACGCCCGCTCTCGACCGCTCCATTGACGATCATCTGTATGCGGTTGATGTTGGTGGAAAAGCTGGAGATGAGCACCCGGCCCGGTGACTGGTGCAGTATGTCGTGGAAACTCTGCTGGAGGGTGTGTTCAGTCGGCGTCCGGCCGGGAGATTCACTGTTGGTACTCTCGGTCATCAGCAGCATGATGCCGTCCCGGGCCAACTCTTTGACGCGGTCAAGATCGGTGGGGCTGTTGTCCAGTGGTTCCGGATCAAGCCGGAAGTCGCCGGTATGCAGAATCCGGCCCACCGGCGTATCGATGGCAACCGCACAGGAGTCGGGTATCGAATGGGTGACCCGTATCATCTCGATGAAGAACGGCCCGATCTTCAACCGTTCGTGGTTGTCGATGTTCATGGGCACGGTCTCAGGGGTAAAATCGGTTTCGATATCGGCATCCTCGATCTGTTTCTGGACCATGCCGACGGTGAATTGCGAGCCATACACCGGCGCTGGGAATTGGGGGATGATGTATGGAGTCGCCCCGATGTGATCCAGGTGCCCATGGGTAAATACATAGGCACGGAGTTTGTGCTGGATGGCTTCCAGGTAGGTGGAGTCGGGAATGGTGTAGTTGATCCCGGGTAAATCAACGCTCAGGTTGAATCCGGCGTCAACCACGATGGCGTCATCACCGTACTCAATGATGGCCATGTTTTTGTCGCCGACGCCATCCTGTCCACCGATGGGAATCACGCGCAGTTTCTGCTCGCCGTTATGCAGCTGGTTGGCCTGCTTGGCTTTCATGGCCATGCGGGCCTTATCGGCATCGGTCACCACATCGTCGAAACCGGCCCGGCGTTGGGCGTCATCCTGGTTGCGACGGGTCTGCCGAGTCGCCTCGTGGGCGTTCTTCCGGCCGTTATGGGCTTTTTTGGCGCCTGAATTATGGTTGTTGCTGTTGCTGTTGTTACTGTTATTGCTCATATGTTGTTACTCCTTTCTATAGTTTGGATCACGAGATCCGGAAACTGGTTCCGGCCATCAACCGGTCCGCTCTCGCCCGTAGTTCAAGCCGGGAGAATGGCCTAATTATATTACCGATGAGTTTGCGCTTCCTCATTAATCTTCTCCAGTACGCTGGGAATTTTGGCGAAATCGTCCATCAGCATCGTCCGCTGGTCGCCGTTATACAGGGCGGCCGCCGGATGGTACATGGGCAGGAATACCCGTCCTTTGACCCGCTTGGGCTCTCCGTGCACTTGGCTGATTTTCAGGTCAGGCAGAAATACGTTCATGGAAAACCGCCCCAGGGTGGCGATCAGTTGGGGTTCGATGACCTCGATCTGCTCCAGCAGGTACGGCATAAAGGCGTTGATCTCATCCGGTCGGGGGTCGCGATTGTCCGGCGGCCGGTACTTGATGATGTTGGTAATGTAGACCTCACTCCGGTCCATATCGATCTGCTCCAGCATTTCATCCAGGAACTTGCCTGCCGCACCGACAAACGGCCGGCCTTGCTGGTCTTCGTTTTTGCCCGGGCCTTCGCCGATAAAGACAATGTCCGCGTCCGGGTTGCCATCGCCGAACACCAGCTGGGTAGCATTTTCCGCTAATTCCGGGCAGATATTGTTTCGGGTAATATCTTGGGCTATCTTATCAAGTCGTCGCTGCTTGCTGGTATTCAATTTACAGTTTCCAATTTACAATTTTCATTAAATTCTCAATTTTCACTTAGCAGACTTCTGTCTCATAGTGTTGACTATTTTCTGAAGTATCATCAAAAGCTCCTGACTTTCCTGTTCGAGCACGTCTCTTTCCGAGCTTTCGTCCCCGAGGCGTTTTAACATCTTCAACCAATACTTGGTTTCGGCAGCTTCCTTTTTGGCAATAAATATCTTGCTGCGGAAATCTTGCTTTGACGCGGCATTATTGGCTTCACAGTAATTGGCACCAATACTGGTAGCGGATCGTATGAGTTGTGCTGTAATATTTACCATTTCATAATCTCTAAGTCCGGAACAGTGCTTAACGACTCTAGCTCCAAAATCTAACATTCGCTCCTCTAAATCGTAGTTATCCTGTTTCATGGTCTGTTATTGTAAATTGAAAATTCATTGTGAATTGTGAACTGTGAATTGTAAATTGCATAGCTACTTATCTTCTACTGCTTTCCTGCTCAACTTCAGCCGGCCCATGTCATCGATGGAAATCAACTTGACTTTGACCGTATCTCCTTCGGAGAGTTCGTCGTTGATATCGTCCACGTGGCCCTCGTTCAGTTCGGAAATGTGCAGCAAGCCGTCCTTGCCGGGCATAATTTCCACGAAGGCGCCGTATTCCATCAACCGCACCACTTTGCCCTCGTATATTTCCCCGACTTCCGGTTCCGTCGTCAGCGCTTTGACCCGCTCCAGCGCCTGCTGGGCGCCTTCGGCGTTGCCCTGCTCAGCGGCAATGTAGACCAAACCGTCATCTTCAATGTCGATCTGGGCGCCGGTTTCCTCAATCAGCTTGTTAATGGTCTCGCCGCCTTTACCGATGACATCGCGGATTTTGTCCGGATCGATCCGGTGCTGGACGATGCGCGGTGCCCGGCTGCTTAAATCGCTCCGGGGTTCGGCGATCGTCTCCAGCATGTGGTTTAGGATATGCGCCCGGCCGGTCTGGGCTTGGGCTAACGCCTTTTCCATAATCTCTGACGTAATGCCTTCGATCTTGATGTCCATCTGGACCGCCGTGATGCCGTTACTGGTTCCGGCCACTTTGAAGTCCATGTCACCGGAAAAATCCTCGCCACCGATGATGTCGGAGAGAATCTCGTACTCGCCGTCCTCGCCCATCATCAGCCCCATGGCGATACCGGACACCGGCCGCTTTATGGGCACGCCGGCATCCATTAAGCTCATAGTTCCCCCGCAGACGCTGGCCATGGACGTCGAACCGTTACTGGTCACCACTTCCGAGACGGAACGGATTACATACGGAAATTCTTCTTGAGGCGGAATCATGGGTTCCAAGGCCCGCTCGGCCAGTGCGCCGTGGCCGATCTCCCGACGCCCCGGCGATCGCATCGGTTTGACTTCTCCGGTCGAATAACCGGGGAAGTTATAGTGGTGCATGAAGTGTTTCCGCTCGTCTTCTTCCATGGTATCGATGACCTGGGCGTAGCCCGGTGACGCCAGAGTGGTAATATTCAGCACCTGCGTCGCCCCGCGAGTAAACAGTCCTGACCCATGCACTCGGGGCAATAGCCCGACCCGGGAGCTTAAAGGACGGATCTCCTCCGGTTTCCGGTTGTCAGGACGGGTATGCTCCTGAAGGATCGATCGGCGTATTTCGGCTTTGATGGCCTTTTCAAAGGATTCCTCGATGTGAGCTCGTTCGAACTTATCCGGATGTTCACTGGCGAAATGTTCAAACACCGCTTCTTTCAGGTTATTGAAGGCCCGATGCCGTTCCCAGTGGTCCTCATGCCGGATGGCCGAACCAAGTTTATCCCGCAAAAATTCCTCCATGGCCTGCTCCAGCTCAGGATCTTCTTCGGCCAACTCGTATTCCACCGGTTCCGGCTTGATTTTCTCCATCAATTGCTCCTGAAGATCAATGATGGGCTGGATGGATTCGTGCGCTAAGTTCAAGGCCTTAAGCATGGTGTCTTCATCCACTTCGTTGGCACCGCCCTCCACCATCATGATGGCCTCCCGGGTACCGGCCACGGTTAGGTTCAAGTCGCTTTGCTCCATCTGCTGGGTATCGGGGAAAACGACCAACTCGTTATCCACCATACCGATGGTTACTCCGGCGATCGGACCCTTGAACGGCGCGCCGGTCAAAGACAAGGCGCTGGAAATAGCGGCCATACCCAGAATTTCGGTACTGTGCTGCATATCGGTACTCAGGACGGTTGCCACTCCTTGTACTTCATTCCGGTAACCTTTGGGAAACAAGGGGCGAATCGGCCGGTCAATCAGCCGGGCCGCCAAGGTAGCCTGGTCACTGGCCCGGCCCTCTCGCTTGATGAAACGGCTGCCGGAAATCTTACCCGAAGCATACATTTTTTCTTCATAATCGATCAGCAGCGGGAAGAAGTCCGCCCCTTCACGCGGGGTGTGGCCCACCACGGCCGTTCCCAGTACCACTGTATCGCCGTAGGTAACCGTGACCGCGCCATCGGCCAGAAATGCCATCTGGCCGGTTTCGATCGATAATGTTTTCCCTTGAAACTGGGTTTCGACTTTTTCTTGAGCTCCACCCAGCGGATGGATAATATTACCCATAAACTCCTTTCTTATATCAGCCCGCAGTTTCCGAAAAGGATCCCGGATCACTTCGACTTTGCTCAGTGCGGGCGGGGTCCGGGTCTTCGGAGTGATGGAGGGGGTTCGCAGTGACAGAGAGGATTTGCATTTCCCTACTTACTTCTTACTTCCTGCTTCTTGTTCGCCTCATCCTGAAGATGTCATCCTGAACCTGTCTGCCGGCAGGCAGGCTTGTTTCAGGATCGGTTTCCGGATCTGTTTCAAAATCAGAACCGATTCCCCAACAAATTCAGAGTGACGATCCACCTTACCGCCGCAGGCCGAATTCCTTGATAATGTTCTGGTAGGCATCCGGATCTTTACGCCGCAAATAATCAAGCAGGCGCCGGCGCTTACCAACCATCTGGAGCAACCCGCGACGGGAATGATGATCGTGCCTGTGAAACTTGACATGTTCCGTCAACGATTTGATCCGCTCGGTTAAAATGCCGATCTGCACCCGGGAAGAACCCGTGTCGTCCTTGTGGGCGCCCTGCTTGGCGACGATGTCTTGTTTGTCCTGTGTTTCCACCATACTCAGCTGTATATTAGCAGATTTGAATGAATGGGCACAATAGCATGCACGTGCAAAAGCGGCAAGCATGAGCTTTTCGGCGACGGGAGTGGCCGGGTTACATTGTCATCCTGAATTTATTTCAGGATCTGTTTTAAGACCGGATTCCGAAATAAATTCGCAGTGACGAAGCGGAGAGGTAGGGATAACACGCTTTTATCGGCACTTCCTAAGACCCATCCGCCTCGTCTTTCGGCTTACTAAATACCTCCCCTGCAGTAAACAACAAGGAGGTGTGCAATACGTTTCTTTCATATTAAGGTCTGTTAATGAGTGGGGCGGATCGCGGCGGAAAGTTGTTCTTTGCCAGCTTCCGGGGAAACCGCCGCTTCCACCGAGTAATCCCCGATCGCCACCCGGCGCAAGCTGCTCAGGTACCCGCCGGTGCCAAGTTCTTGACCGATATCCCGGGCCAGACTGCGCAGATAGGTGCCGCTGGACACCCGAGCCATAAAGCGGAGGGTGGGATACTGATACACTACCGCTGACATCTCATGCACCACCACTGAGCGGGGCTCCAACTCTACTTCTGCTCCGTCCCGAGCCAGGGCGTACGCCCGCTGGCCATCCACCTTAATCGCCGAGTACTGCGGCGGCACTTGCCCAATCGTGCCCTGAAATTGCTCCAATAGCTTTCGCACCTGTTTTTCTTCCGGTTGCGGGTTTGGCGGGGACTCACTATTGGCCGGCTGATCCTGCGCGGGGTATATGGTGCCCTCGGCGTCATCGGTAGTACTGGTGGCTCCCAGCGTAACCTCGGCCTGATAGGTTTTTTCCAAACCCATGAACTGATCCTGCTGTTTAGTCGCCCGGCCGACGAGTACCATCAAAAGCCCGGTCGCCATGGGGTCGAGCGTCCCCGCGTGCCCCATTTTGGGAGGCCGAGCTCCCGGTTGGGACGTCCGCTTGCCATCTTTACCCGTGTTTTGGTTGCCCGCGTTCCCTGCTTTATCATCCGCGCCAAACGTTCCCCGTAACTTCCGAATTACGTCGAAACTGCTCCACCCCTGGGGTTTGTCGATCAGTAGTAGACCGTCCATATCACTACCAGCTTAAAAGGCGACGAGTAACGAGTAAAGCAGAAACAGAAGATTAAAATTGAGCGACCAAGCAGGCATTCAAATCCAGGCAATACCTTTTATACAAAACCCGGGTCGTGAGTTGTGTATAAAAGATACGGGGTTGGAATTGTTATGGGCAGCCTTTTATTGGGAACCCTGCTGCTCTGATTGGTTTTGTTGCTGCTGGGCTTCTTCGACCGCTTGACGGGCCGCTTCCAAGTCCGAACCGCTCGCCTGTTCACTGGACTGTTGATTCTGCTGACCTCCGCCTTGTGAGGAATCCGACTGCCCGGTTTGTGCCTGCTGGGCAGCGCCCTGTTGTTGCCCCGTAGCGGACGAGCCCTGAGATTGCTGAGCCCCAGCTGCCTGTTGCGATTGCCCGCTCGATTGTTGTTGCCCCTGGCTGGCGGTCGAATTTTGGGAGCCGGCGCTCTGGGACGACTGCTGCCCGCTCCCGGCTTGGGGACCACCCTGACTGGACGGGTAGCCGGAACTTTCGTCCGGAGTTTGGATGCTTGCTCCCTGGCTCTGGGGATCGCGTACCCCGGAACCCTGGGTGCTGGCTGCACTCCCGGTCTGGGAAGACCCGCTGGTTGCTTGCTGTGAGCTGGCCTGTCTCGCCCCGGAGGCTTGTTGACCGGCTTGTTGACCGGATTGCCCTGATTGGGCCTGTTGACCTTGGGACTGCTGCCCTTGAGGCTGTTGACCTTGGGACTGCTGACCTTGTGTAGCGGACTGCCCCGACGATGCCGCCTGGCCGGTTTGAGCCCCGCTGCCGGACGAACCGGATTGGGCTTGTTGCTGGGCCTGGGCTTGTTGCTGAGCTTGCTGCCCGGCTTGCTGCCCCGATTGGCCTTGCTGCTGGGATTGAGCTGCAGGTTGGGACTGGGAGTAGGCGCCCGTACTTCCGCCCTGCGTAGTGCCCGCTTGCGACGATTGAGCTGACTGGGCTGACTGGGAGGTAGCAGCGGAAGCAGCTCGTTGACTACTGGCGGCCGTATACGGAGACGCGCTCTGCTGCGTCTGCTCCTGGGTCGACTGGCTCTGCCCCTCGGAAGCCGAGCCCGCCGTCGACGGGGAGCTTTCAATTTGTGAGGTTTGTGACGACTGGCTCCCCTCGGAAGACTGCCCGCTCCCGCCACGGATGGAAACTTCTGAGGATTGGTCTTGACTCTGCTGTGCTTGGCTCCCGGCACTCGATTGGCTGGATTTGGGCTGCCGGATTTGGAATTCATTGGGCGGCCGGTCGGCCTCCGATGATTGCTGAGGATTCTGAGCCTGTCCGGCATCCCCGGATCCGTGTTGTGTTCCCGCGGCCGGTTGGTCCGGTTTGGACAACTGCTCCACGATCTGGGATTGCCGGGCGCCAGCGGCTAACAGTTGGGCCGACATAGTCATGACCTTGGGCGTAGTGGTTTGGTTGGTAAAGTGCTGGGTCCGCTCCACAATACCGGTCATCAGCGCCGTGGCGATGTCTTCATCCAGCATACCGCTCCCCAGCGCCTCGGACATACTCATCACCATTTCACAGATAGAGCCGGCGTTAGGATCGTTCCAGTTGAGCGCGTCGCCGCTTCCCGGGCCGCCGGGACCGGGATTAATCAACAGAAAGGCAGCATTATGGATCAATTTCTGCTCGCCGGTAACCTTCTCGGTCAAATCACTCGCCTCGTGCGCCCCGAGGCCAATAATGGCATCGCAATGGTAGTCGCCGTAGCTGAAGGAGACATCATCTCCGGTGAACGACCCGTTGTAGGGCGTGATGTATACTTTGAGCGTGTTGTTTTCGTTGACGTATTTGAGCGAGTCGGCTTCCGCCCGGGACTGATCCAGCTCTATCACGAAATCCCGCTGTCCCTGCAGTTCTTTATTTATGAAATCGGCCGGTAAGAACTGGAGTTGGCTCGGGACATCGGCGGTAATCACCACCTCGGCTACTTTGTCCAACTTCTCCAGCAATAAATGCAGCCCGATGGCCGCGGCAAACGCGTCTTTTCCGGGGGTGTCCTGGGTGGTGATGACGACACTGTCAGCACCTCGGAGCGTTTCCACCAGCTGCTGTTTAATCGAGGGCGCCTCGCCTTGATTTTTGTTATCGTCCATAATTCTTACGCTACGCTAGCTCCCCTGTTTTGTCAATCAGATTACCACACCCCGCACGGACTCGAGAGTGTAGCCCGCCGAGCAAGCGCCAAAGTGGGATGGATGGAGACACCTCATCCTTCCCGTCTTCCTTTACAAACACCGCTGTAACCCGTATATTCTGAGTTTGAACCAAGAGGAGTCCTTATGCCGAATATCAAATCCGCCCAAAAACGGATGCGACAGAATACCTCCCGGTACCGGGAAAACTTAAACGCCAAGCGCGCCATGCGCCAAGCCATCAAGGACAGTTATGACGCGATTGCCACCGGGCAGCAACAGCAGGTCCGGGAGCACGCCAAAACCGCCCAGAAAGCCATCGATAAAGCGGTCAAAAAGGGTGTCATCAAAAAGAACACCGCCGCCCGGAAAAAATCCCGGCTGAACCGGCAACTGGAGCAAGCGTTCGCTTCCACCACCAAAACCAAGTCAACTTCCGGTAGCAGTCAGAAACAAACCGCCGGCAGCAAAGAACGGGAAGCAAGCAGCAGGAAGTAAGGAGTAAGCAGGTAACAGTAGGCGGTAGACAGCAGACAGCAGACAGGGAGTAAAGAACGGGAAGCAAGCAGCAAGGAGTAAGCAGTAAGTGGGAAAATGCGAAGCTTCTTTGCCATTCCGAGCCCTCCTCCGCCACTGCGAACTTAGTTCGGAATCTGATCCTAAAATAGATCCTGAAATAAATTCAGGATGACAGGAACAAGAAGCAAGCAGGAGAAGTGACACGCAATTGCAAGGACCGTCCTTGCAAGATTGGCTCAATAAAAGCTTTATGCAGCAATTCTATGTATTGCAAGGACGGTCCTTGCAAAAGGAGGGGTTCCTCTCTTTTTGTCATTCCGAACTTGGTTCGGAATCTGGTCCTAAAATAGATCCTGAAATAAATTCAGAGCCTGTCCTGAACTTGTTTCAGGAATGACAATTCAGGAATGACACTCCTCTATCATTTTTATTGACGCAAATAATCATGCAGCTGCGCGAGCAATTGTTCCAGTAAGACGCGGGGCTCATGCTGGCTGGTTTTGATGGCGTAGTCAGTAGCGATGATTTGCTGGTAGGCGTTTTGCAGGGTGTCGACCGGCACCCGCTTGGCGATGGGTTTGGCTTTCTGTATGGTGTAGGGCTTCATGCCGAAATCGCTCGCCAGTTGCTGGTCACTCACCGAATCCGCGCTGGCCACCACCAGAAACACCCGCACTTGCCACCCCAGCATGGCCAGAATCTCCAGTTCATGGATGTTCTGGGAACGTAAGTCATCCAAATACTGGAGCGCGCTCTCTATATCTCCCCCGCTGAGCGCGTCAAGCAGGGTAAAGATAGTCTGGCGCGGGTTGGGCCGGACCAGCGTCCGGACCCGCTCCGCATCGATGGGATCGCCCGAATCGGCCAGTTTGGCAATCTCCTGCTCCAGCCGGCGCTCATCTTCGCCGGTGTATTCCAGCAACAGTTCCCCTGCTTCTTTGTTGATGGTGCTGCCATGTATCTGGGCAGCTTTGGGGATCCATTTTAAGAGTTGCGCCCGTGACTTGGCGGTAAACTCTTTGACGGTCGCCTGCTTCTGCAGCGTTTTGAACCAGCTGGTCCGCTTGTCGATATCCGGATCGTGAATGACAACCACCGTTTCATCAGGCACGTGTTCCAGTTTAGGTGATAAGGCGTCCATGAGTGGTTTGGATTGGCTGGGATTTTCGATAATAACCAGACTACTGGAGCTGAACATGGGCACGGCCGTGATGGCCTGGATGACCGCCTCCGGTTCATCCGCTTCGCTGAACCGATGCAGGCCGAAGTCGGAACCGGTACTGTCTTTATATCGACCCATCAACTTATGAACCTGCCGCTTGGCCGCGTAGGTATTCTCCCCATGGAATAGGTAAATCATAGCCGTAGTATAACGTATGAGGTGTGACGTATTAGGTATGGAGTATGCGTAAATCCGCGGGTAGCGGGACCGGCAAATTATTGGATTCTTGGTTTTCTACGCTACAATGCTCATATATGAAACGGGATATGGAGTTTTTATACGAAGTCGGCACGTTGCGTTTCATTAAGCGCAGCTGGGTACAGTTCTTAAGCCCTAACGTCGCCAATCTGGCCGAACACCACTTCCGGTCACGTGGCTGGCTTTGATGATCGCCGCCAAAGAAGGCATTGAGGACACTGAAAAAGTTGTAAAAATGGCCTTGGTGCACGATATCGCCGAAAGCAGAGCAGGCGACGTACATTACGTTTCCCGGCAATACACCGAGCGGAATGAGGAATTGGGTATCAAGGATATGCTGGCCGATACGGCACTTGAAGAAGAATTTCTCTCTTTGTGGCAGGAATATGAAGACCGCCAAAGCATGGAGGCAAAAATCGTCAAGGACGCGGATAATTTGGATATTGATTTCGAGTTGCGCGAACAAAGCGCCATGGGCAATACGGTCGGCGAATCTTTCCATGCCCCGCGAAAACAAGTCAGCGAAAACAAACTCTACACCGATACCGCCTATGCGATGTGGCAAGAAATACAAGACTCGGATCCCCACGACTGGCATCGTTTCGGCCGGAATCGGCTCAACAGCGGTGACTGGAAGCAATAAAAATTATGGTAAGAAACTGGAGCCCAGGGATTTAAAGCCGAATATACGGCCAAATGTGGGCTCCGTGCTGCTAGAGCAAAACGGTTGCTTTACTCCCTGTATATCACCTCCTTCTGGCTGTATTGCCGAAAAACGCGCCTTGAACACGCGATTCGCTCCGGAACGGATTCCCGGCATACGTGAGCAGAATACCCGCCCGAACTACATGCTTCGGACCTACTTGGCGCTTCATCCATAGCCATGGATGGAAAGCCCAGACTAAAGCACTCAATCCGATTGTCCGTGCCTTCCACGAATATCCGTTTATAGCACGGATGGAAGAGACATCCAACCGAATTGTTAGATTGTCTATGTGCGGGAAAAACCACAATAGCGGATTGCGACACGTAAAGCGACGAATTTGCCGCAAAGCGTCTTCACTCTCTCCTAGTGCCGCTACTGTGTCTCCGATACTGCGCAGAAACCGCGCCTTATGGTGCACGCAAGCCGCGTACACCTTTCGGTTATTGAACCGGATAGGCCACAAGATGTCCGTGGCCTCCTCCAGCATGGCGCGTGCCCGCTTTTCTCCACCAGGCAGGCGGCGAACCGCATCTGCCCAATTGAATAACAGGTCTGCCGCGTCTATTCCGCCACTCGTTTCTTCGTATGCATCCTGGAACAAACGGTCGGCTTCCTGATACCGACCCTGGTTTCGAAGCTCCAGTGCGCGGGCTGCGGTATTCATTTCAACCCTTTCTAGAGGAGGTGTCAGGTGCAGGTGCGAGGACGGTTGTCCTCATTCCTAAATTCAATAACCTAACGCAGGAAAAGTCAAATTTTTATGATTAAAATTGGGTGTGATTGCCTAAATTGTTGACACGGGCCAGATACGGGTAACCCGTGGGCCGACCTTGCTGTTTTCCATCACCGCCCTGTATCGGTAAGATACAATAAGATTTGGGAAATAAAATGACTAAATATGTCCTTTTTCGAGGAGTAGAAAATGACCATCCAGCAGATCAAAAATAACAAGAAAATACTGACAATGATTGTTATCGTGCTTGCACTCATAGCTGTAGGTGGCCTCTTACTGCTACAAAAATCTCGAGAGAATCAACAGTTTGCTGATACCCAGGGGTGGCGTATACAGCCCGTGGAAAACCTACCCTACGCATTCCGCTATCCCCCGGCATGGAAAACCACTACTGACCGGAGGAAGATCGTTTTGCTAAATCAGGAAGATGATCCAGTAGTTACTATCATCTCTGCCAAGGATTCAAGATCCCAAGGTATAGACGTATGTACTTCTAATCCGGATGCGTGTGAAACCATCCAATCCGGCATCGGTAATTTTGACGTATATTTCGGAGGTGAAAGCAATGCATACTACAGAAATGATAAGGAGTATATTAACTTACAGCTTTTAGCGCGTACGCCTGACAATGAGAAAATTTTCAGGAGCATTGTCAGAAGCTTCGGGCGTGATAGTCGATGAGTACTTCCATGAAGCGAGAGTTACTTTAAGTTTATGTTAACTTCTGGCAATTGGGGCAGATGTGCGTGCCTCGTTGGCCGACCTTGATTTTGTCTATTGTTGTCCCACACGCTCGACACGGTTCACCTTGGCGGCGGTAGACCCGGGCATTGTGTAAGTAATCGCCGGTAATGCCGTTGGCGTTCACATAACTGGTGAAGCTGGTGCCGCCGGCTTGAATGCTGTCGCCTAACACTTTGATGATCGCCGCGTGCAGCCGTTCTATCTCTTCATCTGAGAGGGACTGTCCTTCCCGGGAGGGGTGTACTTGGGCCAGGTGCAACGCCTCGTCAGCGTAAATATTACCTAAACCGGCCACGTGGCTCTGGTCCAGCAACAGCGTCTTGATAGCCGCCTTCCGGTGCTTGAGGCGAGATTTCAAGTGACAAACCTCGAATTGGGAACCCAGCGGTTCCACGCCCATGGCCATGAAACATTTGTCACGTTCGACTTTCGAGCGCTCGACCAGTTTCATCCAGCCGAAGGTGCGCTGGTCGTTGAAGAACAGTTTTGAGCCGTCCTGGAAGGTAAAAATGACCCGAGTAGTTTTATCCGGTAAATCCCCCGCCATACTTTGGGTGGGATGACCGCCGGCCACACGTCTCCCGTCCCCGGTTTCGGATGTTGGATTCGGGCAGGAGTGTGGCTCGTTGGTTCCGGTTCCAGGCTTGGCTGGTTGTTGCCCGCCAGCCTCGAACACCAATTGCCCCGTCATCTTCAAATGGACCAGCAGGCTATACCCGCTGGAGAGATCAACTATCATGATTTTGCCCCGGCGCCTGACATCGGTGACTCCAGCACCCGCTATATGAGTGGTGATATGGGATTCCGGAGCGGACAGGGACTTATTTAACAGCACCTCTACTCCAGCGATCCGTTGGCCGGGCAATAGCTCGGCTAACCCGCTCCGGATGGTCTCTACTTCGGGCAGTTCCGGCACAAATATCTCTCCTTAGTCAGGCGACACCGGCTATTTTGACACAATCCATGCCGGGTGTGCAGCCGGGCGGCGGGAACAAGAAGCAAGGAGTGAGAAGTAAGAAGTAAGCAGCAAGTGGGAGTCAGTAGACGGTAGACAGGGAACAAAGAATAGGGAGTAAGCAGCAGGAAGTAAGAAGCAAGTGGAAAAATGCAAAACCTCTTTGTCACTGCGAACCCCCTCTCCGTCATTCCGAACTTGTTTCGGAATCGTTTTCATGTTTTCCCGCGTTAAATTCCCGCCTCCGCGGCAGTAACGTGAAAACCCCGGGCGGCCGGAACCCGGCCGCCCGGAATCTTTTTCGGGGAGCGGGAGCGCTTACCCCCAACTCCAGGTGTTTAGCGGAGTCCAAGCTTCGCCGAGCAGGCCGGCCACGCGCCCCAACCCTGGATGGCCCGGAGTTTCTTGGCTCGCCGGATTTGCTCAGCCTTGCTGGCGTGGTGCGGCATGCCCGTGCCGCCGACCGCTCGCCAACTGGAAAGGGTGAATTGCAGACCGCCGTAGAACCCGTTGCCGGTGTTGATACTCCAGTTTCCGCTGGATTCGCACTGGGCAAGGCGTTCCCACACGCCGGTGCTGGCCGTGGACATGGCCGTGGACGCGGCAGTCGCCGAGACAGTCGAGACATTAGCCTGAGACCTCTGATTGGTCCGCGACCTCTGTTGGGAGCGATCCCTAACTCCTACCCGCAGCCGCTGGCCTGGGTAAATCAAGTCAGGGTTAGCGATGTTATTGACATTTACCAATCGCGCCACCGAGGTCCCGTAGGTGGCGGCGATTTCTGACAGTGTATCACCGCGCTGGACGGTGATAGTTGACGCGCTTTGCGCGTGGGCGGGGACGGGCGTCAGTGCCATCGCCAGCAGCAACAACACAACTCCCCCTCCTATAGTGAATAACCGCATCGTAATCCTCCTTTTTTATGCCTCCACGCCTTACATACTTCTGGGGAGGCACCTGAAACGGCTCGATGTTTTTTAGGTAAATGACATCGAGGCATGGGAAGCCCGAAGCTATAACCGCCGTTTCAGGTGCCTGTTTTTGAGGCGAAGTCAATTTTTAACGTCGATGAGAATGACATTTGCTGGAATAGATCCTGAAACCGATCCTGAAACAAGTTCAGGATGACGTCTTCAGGATGACAATTGGATCGGAATCAAAGCCTGTCCTGAATGCATTTCGGCAGTGACATATTCCCATATAGTGCACCGTTTCCTCACCTGTCTCTGGCCCCGGAGGCGCCAAAAACACAAAAGCTATCCTACACCCCACACCATAGAAGTCAAGCTTTTTTGGTAATCTCCCTCACAATTACCCACGCGAACGGCTCCACGGGGCGCATTTTATCCCTTTCAGCTGCCCCTGAATAGACACCACAAAAATTTGGGGAGGTGACACACGTCACTGCCGAAACTGTAGATATATGGGCAACATGAAATGCCCGCTGTTGTTTATGAGACTACAGTAAAACGCTTATGCCTCTTTGTGGCGAGCTCGCAGCACCAGCAGCATGACGGCGATAGCCGAGAAGGCCAGTAAGGAACCCAAGGGTATGGTCATAAAGCCGAAATAAGCGATTTGACGGGTGGTGCAGGCAACCAGATCAGGGCTACAACTGTTGGCCGCGAAGGCGGACATCTGGATGGCGTAGTGGTAAGCCGCCAGACCCATGCCGATCAGCACCATGGGGAACGCATACCAGAATACGTCATATTGCTTTTGGGCCAGCGCCGCGCCGAATATGAAGGGCAACGGATACATCAGAATGCGCTGGTACCAGCATAACTCACACGGCGGCAGCCCCAGCACTTCGCTTAATCCCAGACTGGCCAGGGTGGCCGCCAATGACACCAGAAAAACGGCTTGGAGCCAGAATAATTCCGACCGGAGATGTGTTTTTATGCCATCCATAACAGTCCGGATTATAGCAGATGGTTCGCCATCAGGAGCGTGACAGCTTCACAACTCACCCCAGTGTTTCCCCGATGACGTCTCCACTTCCAGGCTCAGCGGCAGATCCTGGGGCGCGATACGTTCCATGCTGCTTTTGAGAGCGGAAGTCGCCTGTTCAGCCCAATCTTGGGGGCACTCGACCAAAATCGAGTCATGGATCTGCAGGATTTGCCGGCACTCGGGTTCCAGTGCTTTGTCAGCTTCGATCATGGCCAGTTTCATCAGATCGGCTTCCGTGCCCTGGATGGGCATGTTGATGGCCGCCCGTTCGGCAGCCGACCGGACCGCAAAGTTGCTGGAGTGAATATCGGGCATGGGACGGCGGCGGCCGAACCAGGTCTCCACGTAGCCGTCTTGTTTGGCCTGGGTTTTCAAAGCATCCAGGTATTCCAGCAATCCCGATCGCAGCTGAAAGTACTGGTCAATGAAGGCTTTAGCGTCTTCCCGACTCATACCGGTCGCCACGTGTAACCCATGCGGACTCATGCCGTACATGACCCCGAAATTGACCGTTTTGGCGTTATATCGCTGCTGTTTGGTCACCTCATCCAACTCGACCCCATAAAGTTCGGCCGCGGTCTGGGTATGGATATCCACACCGCTGTTAAAGGAATCGATCATGGCCTTATCTCCCGACAAAGCGGCTGCCAGTCGTAATTCGAACTGCGAATAATCCGCCTGCAATAGCAGGTTGCCTTCTTCAGCGATGAATGCCCGGCGAATCGCCTTGCCTTCCTCGCTGCGGACGGGGATATTCTGGAGGTTGGGCTCCAGACTGGAGAGGCGGCCGGTCTGGGTCACGGTTTGGGTAAAGGTGGTGTGCAGGCGGTTACGGGAGTCGACCTGTTCGGGCAGGGCATCGATGTAGGTGTTTTTGAGTTTGGTTAACTCCCGGTGGCGAAAGATCAGCTCAATGATGGGGTGTAGGTCCCGGAGTTTCTCCAGCTCGGCCGCGCCGGTGGAATAGCCGGTTTGAGTCCGTTTGATGTTATCGGTGGGCAACTGCAAGGTCTCAAACAGCACGGTCTGCAGTTGCTGGGGCGAGTTGATGTTAAACTCCTCGCCCGCCTGCTCATAAATTTGGGTTTCCAGATCGCCCAGGCGCTCAGCGAAATCCCGGCTCATCGCCGCTAAATAGCCGACATCCAGTTTCATACCATACTCTTCCATACGGGCCAGGACCGGGAGCAGGGGCCACTCAATGTCCGTGGCCACCGAGTGTATCCGGGGGAATTCTTCCAACTGCTGCCGGTAGCGGTTATACAACCCCCGGAGCACGTAGGTAAGCAGCCGGGCAGTTTCATCGGTCATATCATCCCGGCGCCCGGGTTCGTCCATACTGATGCCCAGCTCCTGTTTAGCCAGCGCGGATAATTCCTGCTGCCGCAACAGCGGGTTCAGCAAAAAGGCGGCGATCATAACGTCGAACTCCACACTTGCCCCGGCGGGTAATTTTTTTAAATCTTCTTTGGCGTGGTAGCCGATGATGGAGACGGTATCGGGGATATCAGCCCGGGGCAGCAGGTAACATGCGTCCTCACCGACGCTGAGAAGTGCGTAATCCTCCAAGGTAAATACCACCGCCTGGTCGCCGGCAAAATCCGGATTCCGGTCCCGATACACCGCGATATGCTGCTGCTCATCGGCACTTGGGCTGTCTTCCGCTTTGTAAGATGGTGTCTTTGCCGGTTGCATGGGCGCCGGCAATTCCGAACGGAGGCGGTGAAAATTCAGTTCCTCGAACAAGGCGTCCACGGCTTCCGGGTCAGCCCCGCCCGCGTCAGCGGCCACGTCGTCGAAGGCGACCGGTGCGTCCAGATGGAGTTCGATCAACTGCCGGCTCAGGAAGGCCATATCCCGATTGGTTGCCAATTTTTTGGCAGTTGCGCCGCCGATATCATCCAGGTGTTGGTATACCCCGTCCAAACTGCCGTACTCGGCAATCAAATTCCGGGCGGTCTTCTCGCCCACGCCGCTGACACCGGGGATATTATCGCTGGGGTCCCCCATAAGCGCTTTGTAGTCAGTGAACTGTTCCGGCGTCATGCGGTAAGCCTCCTGGAAACTATTTTGGTTATAGGTGATGGTTTGGGTTACCCCGCGCTTGAGGAGGCACACCTGGGTGTGGTGGTTCACCAGCTGCAATACATCCAGATCGCCGGTTACCAGCACGCTGTCGATGTCTTTTTGCTTGGCCTGGACCGCCAGACTCCCCATGATGTCATCGGCTTCATAGTCATCCACTTCCAGCAACGGCCAGCCGAACGCCCGGCATACCCGGCGGACATCGGGGATTTGCTCCCGCAAGTCCTCGGGCATCGGCTTCCGGTTGGCCTTATACTGGGCATATAACTCCCGCCGGGCCCGGATATTGGTCTTGCTTTTATCCCAGGCGACCGCCACGTAATCGGGATTAAATTCCTGCAAGATTCGCAACCCCATCATGGCGAACCCGTAGGTGGCCCCAGTGGGACGGCCATCGGCAGTTGCCAGATCGCCCATGGCGTAATAGCCCCGGTATAGCACGGATTTGCCGTCGATCACTACCAGGGTTTCCGGCCTCTTCATCGTAACTCCTCAAACCTTGCCATTGGCTAAAAAACAGCCCCGAGAGCATCAGGTGCTTCTTGGGTGAGTATACAAGACATCGACGTCCGCTACCATTCCGGCGTCTCGTCTCCCGGCAGAGCAACACGCAGTCAGCAGACAGTAGACAGCATACAGGGAGTGAGAAGCAACAAGCTCTGAACCTGTCATCCTGAACCTGTCTGCCGACAGGCAGGCTTGTTTCAGGATCTATTGCAGAAACGATTCCGAACTAAATTCGGAATGACGGAGGGGGTCGGAGGTCTTCCTGCAAAATTGTCATCCTGAATTTATTTCAGGATCCAAACGATTCCGAAACTGATCCCGGATCACTTCGACCTTGCTCAGTGCGGGCGGGGTCCGGGATAACGTCTTGGCAGTGACAAAGCGGGTTTAATACGTTTCTATCACATTAAGTTCCGGGAGGCGGAGGCTACCCTTCCATATCTTCGATCGCCCTACGTAACGCGGCTCGCGTTTTGTTCACCAGGTGGCGCGCCCGATCCCTGCTTACCCCGTAACGGCGGCTGATGTCTGATAATGTCTCGGGTTCGCCTCCATGCAATCCGTACCGCAGCCGCAGCATTCCTTTGCCGTCTTCACTAATGCGGTCGCTGGCCGAAAGCAATTGCTGCACCCACTCGACCTCGGCCTGGGCCATTACTTCCCGCTCGGGGTCGTCGTCGGCGACCGCCACTTTATCTCCCAGTTCACCGTCTTCATCTTCCCCCAGGGGTTTATGCAAAGAATAGGTCCGGGGAGGGGTATAGGAGAGGAGTTTGGACACCCTGTCCTGGGTTAGATTGGCCGCCTCCGCCAACTCAGGCGTGGTGGGCTCACGATCGGTCCCGGCGGCAAGCCGCTCATAAGAAGCGTGCAACCGTTTTAAGTCCCCGTAAAGGTTTTGCGACAGGTGGATCGTATCCTGTTCCGGTAGGGACCGCCGGATTTCCCGATTGATCCACCACGCAGCGTAGGTGGAAAATTTAAATCCGCGCTCCGGGTCGAATTTCTCCACCGCCCGCAGCAACCCGATGTTGCCCTCCTGGACTAACACCTCAAATTCGGCCGAGTTATATTTCCGGCTATATTCGGCGGCCAAGGTAATCACCAGTCGCAAGTTGGCTTCCACGAAGGTCTGGAAGGCTGAGCGGCCTTCCTCGACCATCTGTTGCAGTTGCTCGGCATCCTGGGGCTCGGAGTCCAGAAAAACATGCCCATCTTCCGGGTGGGAGCCTTCCAGTATGCTTTCTGCTTCATTCCCCCGGGCGATGCACTTGGCAAGATGTACCTCCTCTTCCGGCTCGAGCATCTCCCGTTGCCCCACTTGCTGAAAATACACATCGAGTAAGTCGTCGGGTATAGGTTCACCCGCCCTCGCCTGATGAGTCTCATAAGCGGGAATGGTTACCTCAGGAGCCGACTCAGGGGTTGCCTCAGGGATGTCTTCTGTTGGGGTTTCCTCAGTTGTGGGAAATTTCTCTGCCATAATCGCCTCCTATTCTACCCCACCGCTGTTCACATTGCGCATATTATTGGAGCACTCTGATGCCTCGAATACACCCCCACCCCGAACGCAAAACTTACTCCAAATAGTCTTTGAGGGGTTTGCTTTCCCGATTTTTGCGCAGTTTGGCCAGGGCCTTGGCTTCGATCTGCCGGATGCGTTCGCGGGTGACGCCGAATTCCCGGCCGACTTCTTCCAAGGTACGGCCGCGGCCGTCTTCCAAGCCGAAACGCATCATCAGAATCTTCTGCTCCCGGGGTGAGAGGATGTCCAGCATTTCATTGACATGTTCTTTCAACAACTGGGTGGTGGCCGCTTCTTCCGGGGTGGCCGAATCTTCGTCTTCGATGAAATCACCCAACTTGGAATCCTCTTCCTCGTCCCGGACCGGGGCGTCCAGCGAAGAGATTTCCTGCCTGATTTTCTGGATATGGTCGATCTTGTCCACCTCCATTTCCATCTCCCGGGCGATTTCCTCGTTGCTGGGCTCCCGGCCCAGATCCTGAGTCAGCCGCCGCTGGGTACGGAGCATTTTGTTGATGGTTTCGAACATATGGACCGGAATGCGGATGGTTCGGGATTGGTCGGCGATGGCCCGGGTAATGGCCTGCCGGATCCACCATGTGGCGTAGGTGGAGAATTTAAACCCGCGTTCGGGGTCGAATTTCTCGACCGCCCGCAGCAACCCGGTATTCCCTTCCTGCACCAAATCAAGCAAGTCCAGCCCCCGGCCGACATACTTTTTGGCGATGGAAACCACCAACCGCATATTGGCCTCGGCCATTTTGTCCTTGGCGTCCTTGTCGCCTTCTCGGACCCGATTGGCCAATTCGATCTCTTCCTCGGCTGTCAAAAGCGGAATTTTGCCGATTTCCCGTAAATACAAGCGGACCGAGTCATCAGAGATATCATCCAACGTTTGATCTTCCAGCAGCTCCTCGTCGGCTTCTTCCCAGGAAGAACCTTTCTTGTTAATGATTTCCACGCCGGTATCGATCAAGTCAGCATGGAGCTGATCCAGCGATTCCAGGTTGGCTTCCGTCTCAGGGATCGCTTCATTGATTTCGTTGTAATCAATATATCCCTGGCTTTGGCCTTTCTTTAACAGCTGATTGGCAATCTCGGTCGTGTCCAGCTCACTGTCGGGTTGATCCACCAAAACACACCTCCTTATTAATTAAGTTGTTGAAACTCGGTGAGTAATTTTTTTCGCGAGTCGTAATCCCCCGCCGCTTCGGCAGCGGCGATTTGCTGACTCAGATGGTGTTTGTATCGTTTGGTTTGCAGTTCATCCAGGCGGTGGATCAGGCTGAACGCTTCAACTTGCCGATCAAGCGTGGCCCACGATCCGTACTCCTCTTCGCCTCGCAATAGTAGAATTTTCACATAATTTTCAACCTGATGCAACTCCCTCGGCAAGTTATCGGCATCCAGCTCCTCCTCATGGCTTTGTAAATAGGCGGCCGCCGTCTGCATCTGCTCGGGCAAACGCTCCACGGCGGCTTCGGCCAGCGCGCCGCGAACATCCGGATAGACCGCGGCCATACTCAGGACCGCCTCGGCCACCGTTTCCACTTCGTCAGCCGCCGGCGCTGATTCTTTCTCGGGGTCCGTTGGTGCTGGTTGCCGGGGTTTTGAGGTGCCGCTGGCGACTTTTTGGGCAATGGTGGCGGGGGCAGTTCCCACTAAGTCGGCCAGTTGGTTGACGTAATGCTCTTGCTCCACCGGATCTTCCAGCCGTCGGAGTACGGAGGCCGCGTGGTCGGTCAATTCCTTTTTGCCACGGGCACTGTTGGCATCATACATGGCGGGTAAAATCTGCAGCAGCCAATCCATGACATAGGTTTGATTATCGATGATCCGCTGCCATTCCTCCGGATCCCGGCGGATGACATCATCCGGATCGGTTTCGGGAGGTAAACCGGCGATGTACAGCGCCACCCCCGCTTCCTGGGCCAGCGGCAGCGCCCGCTCGGTGGCGCTGGCACCGGCGCTGTCGGCATCGAAGGCAAGTGTGACGGTATTGGCGAACCGGGCCAGTTGTTTTAGTTGCTGGCGGGTAATGGCGGTGCCGCTGATGGCCACCACGTTCCGGATGCCGGCCTGGTGGGAACGGACCACGTCCAGATTACCTTCTACCACGATCGCTTGGCCGTTGGCGCGGATGTGTTCTTTGGCTTGGTAAAGGCCGAATATGAACCGGCTTTTATCGAATAGCGGCGTCTGGGGAGTATTCAGGTATTTGGGGACGCCATCATCCAGTAGGCGGCCGGTAAAACCAATGACACTGCCGCTGTTGTCAAAAAACGGCACCATAATGCGCCGGCGGAAGACATCCTGCAACGATCGGCCGCGTTTCCGGGCCAGACCCGCGTCCAGTAGTTCCTGTTGGCTGAAGCCGTGCTTTCCTAAGAACTGGATGAGCCGACGATTGCCCCCGGGAGCGTAGCCGATCTGAAAGTCCTTGATGGTTTCGGGAGTCATCTGACGTTCTTCGGTTACATAGGCTTTGGCTTTGTCTGAGCGTCCCAACTGGACATGATAATACTGAGCTGCCGTTGAAAGCGCTTCATAAAGCCGCTTTTTATGCTCTTTCTGTTGCTGTCCCCCACTCTGGTATTGCGGTAGCTCCACGTTGGCTTTCCCGGCCAAACGTTGCAAGGCCTCGCGGAATTCCAACCCGTCCATTTTTTCCACAAAACTGAATACGTCCCCGCCTTCGCCGCAGCCGAAACAGTGATAAATCCCTTTTTCGGTGCTAACCATAAAACTGGGGGTTTTCTCGGCATGGAACGGGCATATTCCCTTCAAGTTGCGGCCGGCCTGCTTGAGTTGGACATAACCGCCCACTACTTCATCGATACCCAGTCGCGCTTTGACTTCCTCCACGGGGTCCATACCCTCCAGTATAGCGGATACCCGCCCCAAGGCCGAAACTCACGGGTCGGCACCGAGCCCTGACCGGACTATCCGGGCACGTGCCCGCCCCGGAGGAAACATTCAACCGAGAGTTGACAATCATGTATATAGCCGGCGGCCAATGCCAGGATAATGAGCGCCGCCAAAGCTGCTATTACGTTGGCCACGTGGTTCGCCGGTTTGCCCGTATTGGTCCGCTGGAGCATATCCGCGCTGGTATACCGATAGGCTAAAGCGAGGCTCCTAACTGGGCTAAACGCGATCAGGTAGAACGGGCTTAATTTTGTAATAGCGGCCGGCAATCCCAAAATCAACGTAGTGCCCGCCAAACCCAGCAATTCCCCGAGTTTGCCTTGGGTTAGCTTTTTACTTTTTCGGAACGACCCTATAACACCGGCATCAGTATCCATATACACATATGGAGCAAACAGAAACCAATACAGGAATAGAAGGCCTGGCACAATGAACAGTCCCAGCCCGACCAACACCCCGCCGAAGAACAGGACGTGCACACAAAGCAAACCGGGTGCCTTCCTGATTCCGCTGCCCAAGGTTTTTTTCAGTGATATGCGGCTCTCACGCACCGTTTCAATAACGTATTTCTTCCACGTCGCCTGGAGTATGGCACCCCACACCAACAAAGCAGCTGCTCCTATCACTCCCAGGATGAGCACGCCGATGTTACCGGTGGTATCATAAGTATCGTTCGCGATCGCAAAGACCGCGAAAGCTTCCGCGGCAATCGTTAAGAATACGCCACCAGCCGACACAACCATTACTACGATCGGCGCAAAAATGAGGCTGAACCCACCAGGCGCGAAGATCACGATGGCTAACACGGCAATGGTTAAGAACGCCAACCCCGCGAGCGCAAGAAAGGTAGCAAAGTTGACTGTAAACAAACGCCTGAGGCTATCGAGGAACACCTGCAGCGGATTGGATACATATGGCCGGGAGGGCTGCTCTGCCGTATTCGGGGACGAGTTTCCCTCGGGTGGACGCCCTGGCTCCTCCCCGGAACGGGCAGGCGCATTACTTGGCTGTTGGTCCGGCGGCATAGAGTCCATACTTTCCTCTCTATATCACCCCAAACGGTCAATACCAGGAAGGTGTAAAAACGGCCAATGCCAGGGTAATGAGTACCACCGAAGCTACTATGACGCATGGCAAAACTAGATTGGCCACGTGGGTCTCCGGTTTGGGCGTTTCGGTTCGCTGGAGCATATCCGCGCTGGTATACCGATATGCCCAAGCAAGGCTATTTACTGGTATGAAAAGGATCTGGTAGAACGTGCCGAACCCTGAATGGGCGCCCGGCAAACCCAAAACCAACGTAGCGCTCGCTAAGCCGACCAATTCCCTTAGTTTGCCCTGTGTCAGCTTTTTACTCTCCCGGAACGACTGTAGGATGCTGGCATCGGTATCGATATACACATGCCGGGCAAACACAAACCAATACAGGAATAGGAGGCCGGGAACAATCAACAATCCCAGCCCGATCAAGAATCCGCCGAAGAACAGGATATTCACCCCAAGCAAACCGGGTGCTTTCCGGACTCCGCTGCTGAAAGCTTTGCCCAGGGATATACGGCTCTCACGTGCCGTTTCAATAACGTATGTCTTCCATGCCGCCTGGAGTATGACACCCCACGCCAACACAACCACAACTCCTATGGCTGCCCAAGCGAGCTCGCCGAGGTTACCGGTAATATTATTAATGGTGATGATGTCGCTGATGTTGCCGTTGGTGGTGTTACCGGTGTTGCTCACGGTACGGAGCCCGGCCGATAAGATTGCGCCGGACACCACGATGATCGTTAATAACATTACCCCTGCAAACCGAAGAAAGGTAGCAAAGTTCACCGTGAACAAACGCTTGAGGCTATCGAGGAAGACCTGCAGCGGATTTGATACATATGGCCGGGAGGGCTGCTCTGCCGTGTTCGGGGATAAGTTCCCTTGAGGCGTACGCCCTGGCTCTTCCTCGGACTGCCCAGGGGCATTATTTTGCTGTTGATCCGGCGGTTTCTCCTTCATACCTTCTTCTCTTTAGTGGTTGATACTACAAGTTGCCCATTAGTATACACTCCCACCCCGAGCGAATAAACCCGCCCTGGTCGGCCGCTGAGATTTACCCCTTTATGTATAAGCCCCGGGTTTGCTGGTATAATCAAGACAATGGAACGGGAAAAATTAATTAAAATTATCGGCGGCGGGATCGGTTTGATCCTCTTAATCACCATCGCCTCTGTCTTGACGGGCGATGATGTGGAGCCGGTATTCCGGCGGACCATTATTACCCAGAATACGGTCATGGAAATCAGCGACGAAGCCGCCTCGGAAGCCGATGATGTGGCCACCCGTACCTTGGCAGCCCGCATCGGCAGTACTACCGCCAGCGACCGGAATCGATTATCCAAGATTTACCGGGCCCAGTACGGCGATTCCATAAAAGCCGTCGATAAGTCGCTCGTCACCGAACTGGAAGAGACACCGGAAGGGTTCGATGCCCTGTACCGGGAACAGGCCCTGAAGCTTTTGCAGCGGAGCCGTCGCAATATGGAAGCGCTGCAAGCTGAGTTCGCCGGCGAAGAAGCCCGTAACATGTTCAAGAAAGCTCGCCAGAACCATCGGGCCCACATCAAAACGCTCCGGGAAGAATGACTTTTCGCGATGCTTCCCTCCGGAGGGGTTTTTGGGCGGGGGCGATCCGGGCCGTCTCCGGGCGCAGCGCCCGTCCCGGGCGGGGTTTGGTATACACAATCGCTTCCATCACCTATAATCACCCACATGGAACGCATTAATTTCAACAGCGGCATCGTCAGAGCGGTCATCACCTTCATCATCGTCTCACTTACGTTGATGCTGCTGTTTTGGCTTTTGGAGCGCGCTTTAAATATTAACTTTTTCGCCCAGACGTTGCTGGTACTGATCGGCGGCGGCTGGTCCGCCTATTACATCTGGAAAAAGACCGAAATGGGATATTACAAATAATCTGCCCCGGCTCGGAAAAGTAATACAATAAGCCACAGGACAACATAGAAACGCTGCTGGCGAGTATCGCCCGTATAGTCTCCCGGCAGCAGCACGCAGACAGTAGACAGGAGGCGGTAGACAGGGAGTGAGAAGCAACAAGCTCTGAACCTGTCATCCTGAACCTACCTGCCGGCAGGCAGGCTTGTTTCAGGATCCGTTTCAGGATCATATCGGGTTAATGGATTCCGGCTCGGGGGCCGGAATGACAAAGAGGATTGTCATCCTGAATTTATTTCAGGATCTATTTTAGGCTTGGTTGCAGGATCTATTATAGAAACGATTCCGAACTAAATTAGGAATGACAAAAAGAGAGGAAACCCTCCTTTTGCAAGGAACGTCCTTGCAATTTTGCGCCAAGTAGCGCTTTTGGTAGCGATTTTTAATCTTGCAAGGACGTTCCTTGCAATTGCGCTTGCAATTGCGTGTCCACGTCTCCCGCTTACTTCTTGCTTCCTGCTTCCTGTTCGCCTCATCCCGGACTCCGCCCGCACTGAGCCTGTCCGCCTTGGGCGGACAAGGTCGAAGTGATCCGGGATGGTTTCCCTATTGCAGAATCAGATTCCGAACCAAGCCTGCCTGCCGGCAGGCAGGTTCGCAGTGACAAAGAGTGAGGCATAATAAACGCTTAGGTGGATGATCACCGGGATTATCGGCCGATTAGCCCGGGTTGTTTATCTTTTATCCACGAATTCGTCTAACGCCTGCTGTGCATCATGTTCGCCGGGACTTTCTTGCAAGTCGTAATGCCGCAAAGCCGCGGCCGCCATACGCCGTTCCACCGCTTGGTTGGCGATGCGCATGAGGGCTTCTTTATCCCCTGCTTCGTATCCCTCTCCATCAAAGTCGCTGAGCAAAGATGGCGCTTCCGAGGGAAAGACGGCCTGATCGGGCAATGAAGACGGAGCTTCATTCCGCAACCGAGAACGTGAACCTGAGAATAACATAAGGCTACGTTACCATATCAGCCCATTTTAGTCAAAAAACAGGTCGGGTGTTTTTCTCTGAGTCCACCTTATTGCTTAGACTTTCGCCGCCAGCGGTCACCGAAAAATAGTAGGATGAGCGCGATCATATACCAATACCTTGCCTATTGGCTATCCAGCTGGAATCCGGCGTTTTGCCAGACCGCTTTGCCGCCGGCAAAATCCATCACGTTGGTGTATCCGGCTTCCAGGAGCAGTGCCGCCGCCCGGCTACTGGCCCCGCACGGATAGCTGGCACAGTAAACGACGACTGGGTCATCCCGGTCTATCCCCTGCTGGGTGGCCGCATCCGACATTTCCTCGGCAGTCATTTCTTTGTGGGTGGGAATATTGAGAGCACCCGGTATATGGCCTTCGGCGAACGAATCCTCGCCTAAGGTTTCAACCAGCGTAAACGGCTCGCCGTTGTACTGGAACTCAAGTAGCGTTTCAAGTGGTATAACATGCATTTTCGCCATAATTTTCCTCCATACTTTCCGAGCATAACAAATTTGGCCGTCCGGGGAAACCGTATAGTCTCCCGGCAGCAGTACGCAGACAGCAGACGGTAGACAGGGAGTGAGAAGCAACAGGCTCTGAATTTATTCAGGATCTGTTTCAAGACCATATCGGGTTAATGGATTCGGGGCTCGGTGGCCGGAATGACAAAGCGGGTGACGAAAAATAATTGTCATCCTGAATTTATTTCAGGATCTGTTTTCAGGACCGGTTCCGAACTAAATTCGGAATGACATACGAAACTGATCCCGGATCACTTCGACTTTGCTCAGTGCGGGCGGGGTCCATAGCCTGTCCTGAATTCATTTCAGGAATGACGTTTTCGGAATGACAAAAAGAGTTCAATAAGTTTTGTCACATTAAGGCCACCACCGTTAAACCGAAATAACCTCGAAGGCGCTGGCATAGGTCGAGGTATAATTTTCCCCGGCCGAAGCGGTGATTCCGCGAATAAACGCATCCGGTTCGGGGTGGTCTGCTAAATTATCCAGGTAAGTTTCATGCTGCCGCAAAGACGTGACCCCGGCCTGGATAGTGTCATCGATGTCTACCGCGTGGTTACCGCGCGGCGAATTGCTGACCAGCACGGTGTGGACACCACTCCATGGTTCATATCCTTCATCGGCCAATTCCGGGAACACCCACCGATTGTCCGCGTCCCGGATAGCATCAATCAGCACCGAACCCGCCACCCGGTGATCAGCCATGTTCAAACGTTCTCCCGGAAAGTATTCCCGGTGGTTGAGCGTAATGCACACTTCCGGTCTCACGTCCCGGATCACCCGGGCGACATCTCGCCGTAGAGCCAGCGAATATTCCAGTACGCCGTCGGGGTGGTCAAGAAATCGCACGTCATCGACACCCACCACCTCCGCGGCGGCAATCTGTTCCCTGGTCCGGATATCGGCCGTCCGCCCCGGTTCAATGCTATCGATGCCCGCCTCCCCGCGGGTGAGAAGGAGGTAGATAATCCGTTTGCCCTGCTTCGTCCACCGGGCAATGGCACCGGAGGCCCCGTACTCAATATCGTCGGGATGGGCAACCACCACCAATCCGGTTTGCCAATCCTCCTTTACGGGGTGTAGTTGCTGCATATATTCTCCGCTTGGCCGGGGTTCATTGGCTCACCTGAACCACTTCCGGCCGCGTTAATTCCATATAATCCCGCAGGGACATGGTAATGGTCTTATCATGTACGCCAGGGTTGAATGACATATATTCCTGCTGAGTAAAGGGCTGGTCGATGATAGTCCGCAACCCGGCCAAATGCGCCAATGGGTAGCAGGCTCCGACTTGGCAACCCATCTGTTGCTGGACTTCCTCAGGTGTGGCGAACCGGGGGTTCCGAGAAACACCGAGGTACTTGGTTACCTTTTTGCTGTCCAGTCGCGCGTCACCCTGTAATACCACCGTCAGGAAACCGGCTTCGCTTTTCAGCAACAAAGACTTGGCGCCGGTTTGGGGCGAACCGCCCCGCACCTTGGCCGCTTCCTCACTGGTATGAACCGGATCGTGTTCCAGCAACTCATATTCGACGCTTTCTTGGTCGAGTAATTCTTTTATCATTTCGAGTGGATTTTGCATGATGACGAGTAGTTAAATTTTATCAAAATATAAGCTTAGGCTTTTCCCGCGACAATGATACATCTGTTAGAGGCAGTAGTGTATGAGTCAGCATTATAACTTCCATACAACCCTTTAACGCTAAACCCGGCCTTGTTGAGCATAGCAACGAGTTCGGTCACCGTATAGTGCCGGTGCTGAATATTCAATACTTCGCGCTCGCCATTGCTATAAATCGTGGTACGCCTCTCATGGCTGCGGCCGGTCAAATGTTCTAGTTCCCTTTCTTTAAGTATCACCGATCCGTCATGACAATCTTCCCACGTTTTGCCAATCCAGTTACACAAGACCCTATCACGATTAATGATATCGAGGACGAATTGTCCGCCAGGTTTCAGGGCTTTCGCCGTTTGGTCAAGAACTTTTTGATCTTCGTCATCACTTTCAAGATAACCGAACGAAGTGAAAAGATTAATCGCCGCCTCGAATTCTTCTTCGAACGGCACTTCGCGCATATCGCCTTGGCGCCAATCCACGCTCACACCCGCTTCTTCAGAGTTCTTCTTCGCTTCGTTGATCAAATAGGAATTAAGATCCTGGCCGGTTACATCATAACCGCGTCGGGCCAACTCTATCGAATGACGGCCTTGGCCGCACGGGCAATCAAAAACCGTGTCGCCCTGTTCAAGCGTTAATACATTTTCAAGAAAATCGATTTCTTGCTGGGTTCTTTCTTCGGTTAGTTTTTCTCCGTACTCTTTTATGTAATTCTCGCCGAAAAATCCGGCTTCCTCGCTGTACCACGGAACATCAGGTGATTGTTTATCCGCCATAATTTCTTCCTCTGCTGTTTATATTAGTCATATAATAACAAACGCTGTAAAAATAGAGTCGCCACCAAATTCATCTGGCTATAAATGAAACTGTTGAATATCTCTACTTCGCCTAAATTCATCGTCTATTTCAACTAAGGTCAATGTATCAACCAAACACTGCTGCCCGGTGTCTAATGCTTCCGCTTCCTTAAGTGCTTCATTGTAGCCCGTTTGGTCGAACGTTGTTTTATGGGGGTCGCGAAGGTCATATTCGCCCGTAACGAACAATCCTATAGCGATATGCGGGATGAACTCTATATCCGATCTTAAATAAGGCCCCAGTACGGCCGTATACAAATCGTCATGAAGTTTCACGACTTCTTGTTCCCCGTCCTGCAGCACCAGGAAAAGCCAATGATCCCACGCTTTCTCAAGGCCGTGTATTGTTATTTCAAAGGGATTCCAATTGGAAAGTTTTTCCTCAATATGCTCTGCCAAGGCATCTTTACCGATTTTATCCGGTACAGGAAAAACCATCGTTATATGAGTATCGACTACATCAACGTATGGATCGTATTTTCTCCTGAACTCGTTTATTTTTGAAAGATCTATTTGCGGATAATGGACCAAAGAATAATACATATGGCGTTCGATTGCAGCGTACAGATAGTACTTTTACTACGAGTATGTGGCGGAGGAGGTGGGATTCGCCCTATCATCCGATAGGGCATCAATTGGCGGAGGAGGTGGGATTCGAACCCACGGTACCCGTAAGGGCACACACGCTTTCCAAGCGTGCGCCTTCAGCCGCTCGGCCACTCCTCCGTGTAAGCAGTGTATGTCTTCATTTTAGCAAGTATAGCCCGTAGGGCTAAGTGCCGAACCCCGGACTCCAATCCAAGGATTGTCATCCTGAAGATGTCATTCCTGAAACAAGTTCAGGACAGGCTCTGAATTTATTTCAGGATCTGTTTCAGGATCGCTTTCAGACTCATATCGGCTTGATGGATTCCGGATCACTTCGACCTTGCTCAGTGCAAGCGGGGGCCGGAATGACAAAGCGGGTAGCCTCGTAATAACAAACTTTATTCTGTCATCCTGAACTTGTTTCAGGATCTATTTCAGAGGTGATCCGAAACTGATCCCGGATCGGGGTCCGGGATGACGTCTTCGCAGTGACAAAGAGGCTTCGCATTTTCCCACTTACTTCTTACTCCTTACTTCTTACTTCTTGCTCCTCCCCTCCCATTACGGGGAAATTTTGTATGCAGCCGGTCCTCACCAGTGCACTAGTTCAGACACATCCCGTACACATTGAGCTTCTAAAAAGGAGGCTCCATGAAGTACGGTACATCCATGCAAACCTATGGAACCGTCG
>PXOU01000012.1 GCA_003022365.1 Candidatus Saccharibacteria bacterium QS_5_54_17 | reverse complement strand
GGGAACGACGGTTCCATAAGTTTGCATGGATATACCGTATTTCATGGAGCCTCCTTTTCAGAAGCTCAATGTGTACGGCATGTGTCTGAACTAGTGCAGCGTGTGCCCCCGAATGGGAGGTTGTGGGGCGTCTTGGTTTTGTTGCCTGGGTGTCACATCAGTCACCAAGATCCGGGATCCGTTTCGGAATCATACCGGGTTAATGGATTCCGGCTCGGCGGCCGGAATGACAAAGAGGGCGATGAAAAAGAGTTGTCATCCTGAACTTGTTTCAGGATCAGTTTCAGAATCCATCCCCCACTCCTCGGTAACTTGGTTCCTCAATGTAGTTATTGTAAAATATTATCAACCTACTCTACGATTGGTATACAAATGCAAAAACGGATACAGGCACTTTTTTCAATTACGGCGGTCGCTACCATGGGTTTCGCCGGGTATATCGCCTTAAGCAGCATCGTTCCGCTCAATACCAACTTGGGAACCGCTTCCGGTATGAGTAATAACGTGACCTCGCCCATGGATTCGACACTACTATCAGTTGATAGCGTACAAGCTCAAGGTGGGTTCGATAGTGGTCCTGATGATTCCGGTGGAGACTCAAATGATGGTTCAGGCGCCAGCGATGGAAGTTCCGGGGAATGCGGAGAAAATGAAGTGGAGGTAAGCGTTGAGGTCGGCGGCAATCGTTGTGTACAAAACAGCGAAAATTCGCTGGAAAATAATGCCATCGTGGTCTATCTGCGTTACTTGATCCAATTCTTGACCGCCGGTGTCGGCCTGGTGATCACCATCATGATCGTAGTCGGCGGCTTTCAATACATCACGGCCGGAGAGAATTCCCAGAAAGTACAAGCGGCCAAACAAAAAATTTTCAATGCCGTACTCGCCCTGATATTGTTTATACTGATGTACGCCTTATTAAACTACTTGGTACCGGTGGATATTCTCTGATGTGGAATAACCCAAAAACCCGTCTCCCTTCCGGTCTTCGGGATTTGCAAACCGCCTCACGCGTTGAGGTTTCCCGGAGTAAGTGGCGGGGAGCCGCCGTTGTGAGTATGTGCCGATGAAAAAATACATACTATCTTCCTCGATTGCCATTCTGATGCTGCTAATGCTGGGCGTTGCCATCGGCCTAAGCACTCCGGAGCAGGCGTGGGCCCGATCCGACCAATCATCCGACTCAGTAAAAGGTAAATGGATGGACAATGCCCGTATCAGAATTGAAAAAAACGGGAATATATACGCCTACGGGAGTAACAATGAATCCGATGCAGATGATCAACTCTATCTTCTAAAATCAGAGGGCTCAAAGGTTGAGCACCCTTGGGACATCGTCGATGACCCTTTGAACCCCTTCGATGAGGGTAATTGCGTGGATTACATTCATGGTGACTCGTTTGGGCCTAAATATCCCCATTTTAACAAGGATACCACCACCAAAAGCGCCACGCTTACTATCAGAGATCACATAGACGGCGAGGACGGATGTTACAAAGAGGAGAAAAACCTTAGCCTCAACGACCCGGAAAAAGCCAATATTGAATTTAGACAGATCGATGATAAGACGATCGAACCGGTTCATAATAAGGCTTTTACCAAGCCGGGTAATGTAGATTTTCTCGGTCTCGAGCCGTACCAATTTGGGGGTACCTATAAAATTGACTCTGGATACTCTGAACACAACGATGGGGAAAGGTACGTTAACACCGAAGGAAGCGAAGGTTGCACGTCAGAACTCATAAAGAGGAAAAAAGGTGACAGCACAGTAGATGCGACCTTCAAACATGGTTCCGGAGAGGCCTCATGTAGCCGCAAAGAATTTAAAGATCTGCAGCTAGCGCCCCAGGACAGCGGAAGAGGCGGAGATGATCAAGACGACTCGTCGGCAGGTCACCCCGGGCAACCGGTCGACTCGGGCGGGGATGATGATAGCGGCGATGATGGTGGCGGGAGTGATGAACAGAGCGGGCAAAGCGGCGACGGCGATGGTAGTGGTGTTGGTAGGGGTGATAGCAGCGGGGTTATAGGCAATTGCACGGAGCAGAGTTCCTTCTTGACGTTTCCGACGTGGTATCGGGGGCTCCAGTGCGAGGAAGGCGGCTCAGGTGCACCCGTGTTTTCAAAAATGAGCGATATCTGGACGGTCGCCACCAATCTCCTGGATATACTCATCCAACTCGGCGCGCTGGCGGCGGTCGGTTTCATCATTTACGGGGGTATACGCTATATCCTCAGCCAGGGCGAGCCGGAAAAACTGCAAGGGGCCAAAAAGATAATCGCCAATGCTATAATCGGGTTGATATTGGCCATAACGGCCAGTACCATCGTCGGGTTTATCGCGGGGAGTTTCTCATGAGGAAGACTATACTTTTGCCGGCCATTGTTTTAGCCGCGGGCATGTTGCTGGCGCCTCCGGTAGGCGCCCGACAAGGAGACAGCCAAAATTCCGGGGGCGAAATATTCGACGCCGGCAATCTGGGGATACCAACGGTGAACGCTGACCAGGGGCTGGTGAATAATATTCTGAATACCGTGTTCCTGGTAACGGGCGCGCTGGCGACCATAATCATTATTTTCGGCGGTTTGCGCTACGTTTTGGCGTTCGGCAGCAGCGACAAGATCCAGCAAGCCAAACAAACCATCATCTATGCCGTGGTCGGCCTGGTCGTTAGCGTATTCGCCTATACCATCGTTAATTTCGTGATTTCCAACCTATGAACGGCGCTCGCCTGCTCTCCCCGCTGGCCTTTTTCCCGCTGATCGTCATGGCCGCGGTCGCCGGGCTTTTGGTGACGCAGCCGTTGGTGCTGGCCGAATCAGGTCAAGACAGCGGTGGGGGCAATCAACAGAGCGGGCAAAGCGGCGACGGAACCCAGGGTATTATATGCGAGAACGTGCCCGGCAATGACTGTCAGGAAGCGGGCGATTCCCAGGGTACGGTCGCCCGGCTGACCGACACTATTACCGATCTCCTCACCACCATCATTGCTTCGGTCAGCGTGCTGGCGCTGGTGGTGGCCGGGTTTATGTACATGCTGTCGGCCGGTAATCCCGATACCATCCAAAAAGCCAAGAAAACCATCATCTACGCTTTGGTCGGGATTGTGGTGGCCGGTTTGGCCAGGGGGATTGTGGCAGTGGTGTTAGGTTCGCTACCATGAGGCCCATGAAGTCAATAGTGACCTATTCCCTGGTTTTCTGCGTCATATTAGCCGGCGTGGCAATGGTTCTCCCGGCCGCATCCAGCGACGTCGGCGCGGTGAGCGAGGCCCAGAAGCAAGCCTGCATCGGCTCCGGAGGTCAACCCGGGCAAGGTCCCGACGGCGAGTTCCAATGCATTCAGGATCGGGCTTCCGACCAGGGCGTGGAAGGCATCGTCAATCGGATCATCAATATACTGCTCTCCGTAGCTGGGGTGATCGCGGTGCTGATGCTGATCATCGGCGGCATCCGCTACGTCATCTCCGCTGGTGACTCAAACGCCGTGCAAGGCGCCAAGAAGACCATCATGTACGCCATCGTCGGGCTGGTGGTCATCTTCCTTTCCTTCGCGGCCGTCAATTTCGTCATCGGCGAACTGGGCGGCTCTTCCGGGCAGAATCAGAACCCGCCGCCCACCCAGAACGCGCCCACCAATAACCCGCAACAATCCTCCTAAGAGGAGCCATGGTCTCGTTCCAGTTGTCATTCCTGAAACAAGTTCAGGACAGACTATGACCCCGCCCGCACTGAGCAAGGTCGAAGTGATCCGGGATTGGTTTCGGAATCGGTTCTGAAATAGATCCTGAAATAAATTCAGGATGACATCTTCAGGGACACCTCTTTTTGTCATTCCGAACTTGGTTCGGAATCCGGCTCTGAAACAGATCCCGAAACCGATTCTGAAATAAATTTAGAACCTGTCCTGAACTTGTTTCAGGAATGACTTCTTCAGAGCCTGTTGCTTCTCACTCCCTGCCTACTTTCTGTTTTTTACTTGCTTCTTACTTCTTACTGCTTGCTTCTTGTTCCCGCTGCCGGGAGACTATACGGCACCTCCGGCATTTTGGTATAGTTATGGCATAATGCCTAAGACAAAAGGAGCAATCACATGAAGAATTACATGAGAAACAATGTGCTCAAGATAAGTGCGCTATTAACGCTGGCAATGCTGACGGCGGTGCCGCGGGTTGTGTTCGCCCAGCTTGAGCCGCCGCAGAACCCCGATGATTCCAATTTGCCCTCGCAGCTTATCGATGGTGCTTTCGTGACCATCGCCAATATTCTCCTGCTCCTTATCGGCGCGGTGGCCGTCATCATGCTGATCATCGGCGGCTTCCGCTACGTCATCTCCGGCGGTGACTCTAACGCCGTGGAGGGCGCCAAGAAGACCATTCTTTACGCCCTCGTCGGCATCGTAGTCGCCTTCTTGGCCTTTGCGGCTGTCAATTTCCTCGTCGGGCAACTAACCGGCAGCGTATAAGTCGGGCGCCCGTCAGTTGGCGTGTTTTGGTGCCCAGGGTTTGCTGTGCCTAACAGGGGAGTTCCGCCCATACCCCACAAGCCGGGAAACGAGGCGGATGACAGGAACAAGAAACAAGAAACAAGAAGCAAGAAGCAAGTGGGAGTCAGTAGACAGGATACGGTAGACAGTAGACAGGGAACAAAGAACAGGAAGCAGGAAGTAAGGAGGAAGAAGTAAGTTTCGGAATCGGCTGATGCTGAAACGGATCCTGAAATAAATTCAGGATGACAAGAGAAAGGTCGTTATTACGACGCTACCCTTTTTGTCACTGCGAACCTGCCTTGCCGGTAGGCAGGCTTGTTTCGGAATCAGCTTTGAAATAGATCCTGAAATAAATTCAGGATGACACCCCTCTTCGTCATTCCGAACTTGGTTCGGAATCGTTTCTGCAACAGATCCTGGAATAGAACCTGAAACAAGTTCAGGATGACATCTTCAGGATGACAGGTTCAGAACCTGTTGCTTCTCACTCCCTGTCTACTTCCTGTTTTTTACTTGCTTCTTACTGCTTGCTTCCTATTCTTGCTGCCACGAGACTATACGCGATGGTTGCATATATAGGCAATTTGTTCCATAATAAAACGTAGATTAAGGAAAAATGTGGAGTACAAGGTTGCCATGATGGGGCACATAAGATTTGTTGCCGCTTCTAATTTGCGGGAAGGCGTCCTCAGTGTGAGGCCGGATGGCGTTCCCACCGAATTGCTAGGAGAGAACGGCGCGTTCGAGGCCGTCGCCAACATTATGCTGCTGGTCATCGGCGCCGTGGCCGTCATTATGCTGATCATCGGTGGCGTTCGCTACGTCATCTCCGGCGGCGACTCCAGCGCCGTGGAAGGCGCCAAGAATACTATTCTTTACGCTATCATCGGCATCGTGGTGGCTTTCCTAGCCTTCGCGGCCATCAACTTCCTCACCCAGCAATTAATGCAATCCACCTGAAATTCGGACGCCTGGTCTCCGGCCGAGTGGGTTGTTTTGGTATTCCCCTTGTTTCTTATGCCAGGTTGTGGTTATACTGGATGTAACGTAAATCAAATTACACAAGGAGGAACACCAGATATGAAACTTATAAAGCGCCTGTATGAAGAAACTTCCTGGAAAGTAGTGACCGCCGGTTTGTATGTGGCGGCAGTTCTATCGCCGGCCGCCGCGTTCGCCCAACTCAGAGGAGGTTTTGAAGATCAAAGAACCCAGCCTGAAGGCACGCCGGAAAAATTGCTTGGCAGTGACGGCGTGTTCGAGACCGTTGCCAACATCATGCTGCTGGTCATCGGCGCCGTGGCCGTCATTATGCTGATCATCGGCGGCTTCCGCTACGTCGTCTCCGGTGGCGACTCCAACGCCGTGCAAGGCGCCAAAAACACCATTCTCTTCGCCATCGTCGGCATCGTGGTGGCTTTCCTGGCCTTTGCGGCCGTCAACTTCATCACCGAGCAGCTTACCGAGCAGACTGGCGTCTAAAACATCCGAGGCTCCAGCCTGGCATGAAAAACCCTGGTGTTACACCAGGGTTTTTTCGGTTACGGGTGGTTACGGGTTGACCTCTAATTGGCCGGTTGTCAGGCGATGTCGATCTTCTTGACTTTGTCCTGCTCAGCTTTGGGGATCTTGACGGTGAGCATCCCGTCTTTGAGCTCGGCCTCGGCTTCCTCTTCCTTAACTTCCACCGGTAGAATAATCGAGCGCGAAAATTCGCCCCAATAGCATTCCTGCACAAAGTAATCGCTGGTTCGGACTTTCTCCCCTTCTTTGCGGGCGCCGCGGACCGTTAGCGTGCTTTCCACAATGCTCAAGTCCATATCGTCTCTGCTCACGCCCGGTACTGGCGCGATCACGTAAATGTCCTCTTTGGTTTGGTAGACGTCAACTGCTAGCTGCCCGGGAACCTCTGCTTCTTCCAGCCAGTCGTCCTCCGGGGCGGCCTCATTCTGCTGTCCGTTGTCGCTAACCGCTTGGTCGGCTGAGGTCTCCTCGCTTAAAAAATCGTTGCTATCGAATTCATCCATGTCGAACAAGTCATCGCCCGAGTCTTGTCGTTGCGCCATAAAACCTCCGTTTGTGCTTTAACTACTCCCTTTTGTTTCTATTTTAGGATATTATAGACGCACCTATCAGGTTTACGCAAATTCCCATGCCCATCATTAAGCGTTTGATACATTTTCTGGTCCCCGATACCTGTCTGTATTGCGGCAGTGAGGGGAGTATGGCCTGTGAGGGGTGCCTGCCCTGGATGGTAACGCCCAAAAGTTCGACATGTTTTCTGTGTAACCGGCAAACCCGTGATTTTGCGACCTGCCAGCGGTGCGCCCGGAAAACCCCGCTCTCCCGGGTTTACATCGCCGGATATTATGAAGGCTACACCAAAGAACTGGTCTTTCGCCTGAAGTATCATAATGGGGTATCGGCCGCTGCTTCCTTGGCGGCTCTCATGGAGAGGCGGCTGACGCGTGACTGTGATGTCATCGTGCCGGTGCCGGCCAGTAGCCGGCGGTTTCGCCAGCGCGGATACAACCAGGCAGTGCTTCTAAGTAAACATCTCAGCCGGCAACACGGCGCCCCGCACGTGGAAGCACTGGGACGGGTCGGGCAGAGCCGGCAGGTGGGGGTTGACCGGAAAAGCCGGCTGACGCAACTCCAGGGAGATATTTACGCGCGCAAGGAACGGCTTGTCCGCGGCCAGCGGGTTTTACTGGTTGATGACGTACTGACCACCGGGACGACGCTTCATGAGTGCGCGGCTGCCCTCAAGCGAGCCGGCGCCCGTTCCGTTGACGCCGTCGTGGCCGCCAAGCATTGATCAGAGGGCGAATTCCGTTCCCGGCTCACTTCGACCTTGTCCGCCCAAGGCGGACAGGCTCAGTGCAGGCGGGGTCCGGGATGACAGGAACAGGGAGTAAGAAGTAAGGAGGAAGTGGGAGATGTGACACGCAATTGCAAGGAACGTCCTTGCAAGATTGGCTAAACAAAAGCTTTACGGGAGCAATTTTATGTATTGCAAGTACGTTCCTTGCAATGACTCTTCGTCATTCCGAATTTAGTTCGGAATCGTTTGGATCCTGAAACGGATCCTGAAATAAATTCAGAGCCTGTCCTGAACTTGTTTCAGGAATGACATCTTCAGGATGACAAAGAGAAAGTGTCATGCTGTCTCCGCGTGTTGGTGTGCTCCGCTCTGCGCGCCGCTGCTTATTAGTACTTGTGCTATAATCGCGGTATGGATCAAAACCAGCAACCCGGGAGCCTGTACACGCCGGATAATGCCGGCCAGAACGGTCAGCAGGACCCTCAATCCCAACAAGCTTCCTCGCCATCTGAGGCCACTTCCCCGGCTGCTGCCAATGAAGAAGTCGCGGCAATAGATGACGCGGTGCAAAACGCGCCCGTGCAGCCTGCGGATAATTCCTTTCCCCAAAATCCGCCCGACCCCGGCACCCAATACCCCGAGCAGGCCGCTCCGGACCAGGACGCGTCTGCAGAACAAGCCTCGCAGGCCCCAGCGGAGCCCGCGAGTCAAAACGCGACTCCCCAGGCCCCACAACCGGAACAGCCCGCTCCCACGCCAAATAATCAAACAACAGGGGAGTCCGCTCCAGCACCGGATAATCAAAAAACGGAACAGTCCGCTCCGACCGAGGACACCGAATCAGATTCCCAGGAGCCGCTTTTGGCCTGGCAAGCAGCCGAACCGGCTGAAGCGAAGGCGCGTAATAACTGGTTCATGTTGGGCATCGTGTTGGTCGCGGCGGCAGTATCCGTGGCCGTGGTGATCTACAACGGGGTGAATTTCAGCACTGTTATGAGCATCGTGGTGGTGGTACTGGCCATGATAGCGATCATAGTTACCGGCCGCCAGCACAGTCACTTGGAGAGTTATGCCATTTATGACGACGGCGTCGCCATCGGCGACCGGTTCTATGCTTTCACGCAGTTGCGGGCGTTCAGAATCGTTGCTTTCGGTAATGCTGCCAGCGTGGAACTGGAGCCGACGGAACGCTTCATGGTGCGGCGGGTGATGCATTTGGACAATGGGACGGCACAACAGGCCGTTGAGTTGCTCGGCCAGTACGTCCCCTACCAAGAGCAGTCCGATGGCCTCGCCAATCGTATAAGCAGCAAATTGAATCTCTAACCAGGGAGCTTCTGCTTCCCGGCGCGCTCCGGGGTCGGGCAACTTACGTTGGAGCCGGCTTTGATCAATAGCCCAGGAATCCGGAGCAGCTCTTTTATGAGATTATCTACCCCGGCTTATTACAAAAAATGACGATCGTCACCAAATGTGATAGCTACAGGGGCGGAGGTGACGCTGCACACCAAGGCAACCGGTGAACCTATCGGTAACGCCGTGATATAATCAAACGGTCCAAGGTATACGAACCGGGGTAGTTGCTACTCCCGCGTTCCTCGCTCCTGCTCCCTTAGCTCAGTTGGACAGAGCGTCGGCTTGCGGAGCCGAAGGTCGGAGGTTCGAGTCCTCCAGGGAGCACCAGACCAAAGGGTGTTAAGTCTCGCGTTTGACTGTGGCGGAGTCCGAGATGACACTTCAGAAGTGCAAATAAAAGCGTGTTATTCCTGTCTCCCCTCTTTGTCATTCCGAATTTAGTTCGGAATCCTGTTCTGATTCTGGAATAAATCCTGAAACTGATCCTGAAATAAATTCAGGATGACATCTTCAGGATGACAATTCCCGGATCGGAGTACGGGATTTGTTATCTTACCCATGCACTATATTTGCTAAACTAGAGATGCATGCCGCTTACGTGGAGGAGTGGCCGAGCGGTTGAAGGCACCGGTCTCGAAAACCGGCATCCGTCTAGAGCGGATCGTGGGTTCGAATCCCACCTCCTCCGCCACGTACCACAGGGCATCTGACTCCGCCAGCTCACCCAGCACCGCCATGTATTCTTGATTTAATTTGACGATGGACAGAGAGGCATCCTTGATTGTGAACATCGCACCTAAGCATATATAATCCATGCGCGTGGAGAGGTACCCAAGAGGCTGAAGGGGTCGGCTTGCTAAGCCGATAGGGGGATCTACATCCCCGCGAGGGTTCGAATCCCTCCCTCTCCGCCATGTACCGACTTGTTAAGTTGATAGAGCGATTCCGTTTTGAGCCTAAAATAGATCCTGAAATAAATTCAGGATGACAAAGAGAAGTGTCATTCCGGCCGCCGAGCCGAAATCAATTAACCCGATATGGTTCTGAAACTGGTCCTGAAATAAATTCAGGACGACATCCGGAGCGGTGTCCCGGATTTGTCACTTATCCCCATGCTACACACTTGCTAAACTGAAAGTACATACTGCTTACATGGAGGAGTGGCCGAGCGGTTGAAGGCACCGGTCTTGAAAACCGGCATCCGCCTGGAGCGGATCGTGGGTTCGAATCCCACCTCCTCCGCCAAGTACCCATGGTATCCGTTGCTCTGGGTTGACTTGTCTTTTCGGGAAACGAGACTTAAGCGCGCGGCTTCCGGTATTTATCAAAAAACTTGCCCATTATATAATTTCTCAGCATGGATACGGGGCTGGGAAAAGCACTGGAGCGGTTCGATAAGGAACTCCCTCATTTCCCCGACGGCCGGATTGATTATTCGGACGCCGATAGTGCTTTGGCGCTGGGCATTATCGTGTTGAACGGAGACAAATTGTTGCTTGTCAAACGCAGCCGGGAAGTGGGTTTTTATCCGGGCAAATGGAACTGGATTTCGGGGTTCATCGATGAGCAAAAGCCACTGCGGGCCTTCGTGGAACAGGAACTATATGAAGAAACGGGCATTTCCAGGCAATATTTCCGGGAACTCTTTTTCAATTCCCCCATCACGGTAGGCGATGACGGGCTGGGCAAAACGTGGTTTATATATCCGGCCGTTGTGGTACTGGCATCGGAGGTGGCGCCAGAGTTGGACTGGGAAGCTGAAGGCTACGCTTGGGTCATCCCTGCCCAACTCTCCTCCTATGAAACCGTGCCCGGCGTAACCGATAGCATCCGGGCCGCGCTTGCGGAATACCGGGCCGGTTAGATGTTTGCTACAATACGGTTATGGCTAATGAGAGTATTTTTACCAAAATCATAAATCGGGAAGTGCCCGCCGAGATCATTCACGAAACCGACAAGGTGATCGCCTTTTTGGACATCCACCCGATTCGCCCCGGACATACCTTGGTGGTGCCCAAAACGGAAGTCGACGAATGGCAAGATTTGGACCGGGAAACTTACCGCGAGGTCATGGAAGCAGCCTACGACATCGCCCATCTTCTCAAACAAAAACTGAACCCTCCGCGGGTCGGTATGGTCATCCAAGGGTTTGACGTTCCGCACGCCCACGTACAAGTTACGCCGCTCCATGAAGCTACGGATGTGGTATCAACGACGCGCGACCCCGACTTTATGAGCCAGGAACCCGACTACGAGGCGCTCCGGGCTATGCGAGAAACGCTGGTTGCGTGACTATGCCCAAGCTGGATACCGCGGCACTCAAGCATAAACGCCTGGAAGCCGGCCTTACCCAGAAAGAATTGGCCCGCCGGTCCGGTGTTTCCTATTCGACCCTAACCAAGCTGGAACAGGGGACGACTAGTTCGCCTTCGGTCACGGTGATCGCCGATTTAGCAACTGCCCTGGGGTGTGACAGCGCCGAGGTATTGGAGGTGTCCGAATATGACATTACACCCAACCCGGATGTCTGGTTCGTGTACTTCGACGTCGGCGGCGTGCTGGTGCATTGGTTGCCGAGCCTGGAAGCTTTCGCCGAGCGGATTAATCGGCCGGAAAACACCGTCAAGGCCGTTTTTCACCAATTCAATGATACCGTCTGCCGTGGCAATATGACCATGGAAGAGCTGCAATTGCTGATACTACTTCGATTGCAGGTGCCGCTGAAAGGGAAAGCCCGGGATGAAGCTTTGCAAAGAACCACCTGGATGGAGGATATGCGCCCCATCACGCCCACCCATAATTTCCTCAGGAGCGTTATGGAGCATTATAAGGTGGGGTTGTTAACCAATGTGTTCCGGGAGTATTATCCGGGCTTCTTCCAGCAGGGGTTAGTACCCAATCTTTCCTACCAAACGCTCATCCGTTCCTATGAAGTCGGCTACGTGAAGCCTGAGCAGGAAATATATCAGATTGCCGAACAGGCCGCGGGAACTCCGCCGGAACGTATCCTGTTCATCGATGATAGTCGGGTGAACGTAAATGCGGCCCGGGAGCGTGGTTGGCAGGCCGAGTGGTTCGACGAGTACGCGCCCCGGGCCAGTATACAACGGATTATACGGGAGTATTTTTCCGGCACTGATTCTCAGGGGTCCAGGAATAAGAAGTAAGAAGCAAGTGACACGCAATTGCAAGGACCGTCCTTGCAAGATTAAAAATTGCTACCAAAAGCGGCTACTGGCGCAAAATTGCAAGGACGGTCCTTGCAAAAGGAGGGTTTCCTCTCTTTTTGTCATTCCGAATTTAGTTCGGAATCGTTTCTACAATAGATCCTGCAACCAAGCCTAAAATAGATCCTGAAATAAATTCAGGATGACAAAGAGGAAGTGTCATTCCGGCCCCCGCCCGCACTGAGCAAGGTCGAAGTGAGTCCCGAATCCATTAAGCCGATATGATCCTGAAACAGATCCTGAAACGTATCCCGGAACTCAGGGGTTCCCTATTCAACCTCTCCCAGTTGCGTTAGTTGTTCTGACAGTGTTTGCGCCCGTTGCCTCGCGTCCTCACAGCGCTGCTGGGTGTCTTTGACCACCTCCTTAGGAGCGTTGTGTTTGAATTCGCTGTTATTCAGTTGCTGCTCCAGTCCGCGTATGTACTCCCGGGTTTCATCCAGCGATTTCTGCAGGTTGTCACGGTATTTCTGGATGCTGTCTTCGCCGACATCCAGCCAGCAAGTGACCGTGGTGCCGGGTACGGGCAGACCGCGTCCATCACTGACGCTTTGGCAGGTGCTCACCGGTGCTAACAGGGTAATGAGTTCCCCGTTTTGCTCCAAAAGTTCCTCCTGCTGGTGGTACAGCGGCGGTTGCTCGATGCCCAGTTCCGCTACAACTCCACGGATTCCGGTAATGACGGTTTGCAATTCCATGAATTCCGATACCGCCTCCCAGTCTTCTTTGCCGAATTCCGGCCACGGCGCGGTGATGAGCATGTCGCCTCGCCATGGCAATTGTTGCCAAATGGCTTCGGTGACGAACGGCGTGAACGGGTGCGATAGCGTCAGCATAGTTTCCAGCCCGTATATGAGCATGTCGGTATTGACCTGGCGCTTGCTGGCTTCCAGATACCAATCGGCAAAGTCATTCCAGAGTAAATGGTAAACGCTATCGGCCGCCTCATTGAATCGGTACTGCTCGATTTCCCCTGTGACAGCTTTGATCCGCTCTTGCAACCGGCTCATGAACCATCGATCCGCCAGATTCTCTGGCTGGGGATCGTCCGGCGTGTAAGTTTCATCCACCTGGCTGAGGATGAACCGCGCCACGTTCCACAGTTTGTTGCAGTAATTCCGCATGGCCTCGACCTGTTTGAGACCCAGCGGACTGTCGTTTCCCGGGGTATTAGAATGTGTCAACGCCATGCGCAGAGCGTCGGTGCCGTATTGGTTGGTAATTTCCATCGGGTCGCCGTAATTACCCTTGGACTTGCTGAGTTTGGATCCGGATTCGTCGGTGACCAACCCCCAGAGGTAGACGTGCTCAAACGGTACGCTTCCGATCCGGTACAAACCGAACATGATCATCCGGGTGACCCACTTGTGCAGAATCTCCCGGGCGGTACCCATGACCGTGGTGGGATAGAAGGTTTGGAAGTCGTTTTCTCCCGTATTCATGAGCGTGGCAAACGGCCACTGACCGGAAGAGAACCAGGTGTCAAAGGTGTCGGTTTCCTGCTGGTAATTGCCTTCCCCGTAATAATCCCGGGCTTCTTCTTCGGAGGTGGCGATGATGTAGGAATCCTTGTCCGGGTCATGCGAGGTTTTGTAATAGACGGGTATGCGGATCCCCCACCATATCTGCCGTGATATGCACCAATCGCGCTCTTGCCGCAGCCAATCCACGGCCATCTTCTTGAAGCGTTCGGGATGGAAGGCGATGTCGCCGTTCTCGATCGCCTCAATGACCGGCTGGTTGAGTTCCTGCACCCGCAGGAACCACTGTTGGGATATCAGCGGCTCGATGACGGTGTTACACCGCTCATGGACGGCAACGGCGTGGGTGTAATCGGTCGTCTCACGCAAGACTTTGGCTTCCTTGAGTGCTTCCACGATCCGTTCTCTCCCCTCAGTTACGCTCAAGCCGGCAAAGTCCGAAGGTACGTTAACCAGATTGCCGTCGAAATCGATAACGCTGATCTCGGGGAGTTGATGTTTAAGCCCGATGGCGTAGTCGGCCGGATCATGGCCGGGCGTGATCTTAAGCGCCCCCGTGCCGAATTCCGGATCGACGTATTCGTCGCCGATGATGGGAATTTCCCGGTCGACAACCGGAATCGTCGCGTGGGTGCCGACGAGGTCTTTGTATCGCTCGTCCTCGGGATTTACCGCGATCGCCACGTCGGCGAATATGGTTTCGGGCCGGACGGTGGCGATCCGCACCGGGCCGTAATCGATTTCATAAAGCGTATTTTGCTGCTCTTCCCGGTCTAATTCGATGTCCGCGAACGCCGCCTGGCAACGGGGGCACCAGTTGACGATCCGATTGCCGCGGTAAATGTAGCCATCCTGGTGCAGCCGCTGGAAAGTGTCGTAGACGACATCGATGACGTCTTGATCAAGCGTAAATTTAAGCCGGGACCAATCGGCGCTGAAGCCCATAGACCGGAATTGGTCGAGGATCGTCCCCTGAGACTCCTGGGTAAACGCCATAACCTGGCGATAAAACTCGTCGGGTCCCAGATCAAACCGGTCTTTCCCCTGTTTGGCCAATACACCCTCGTAGACAAATTGGGTCTCAATGCCTGCGTGATCAGTTCCCGGCAGCCACAGGGCGGATCGGCCGCACATGCGGGCGTACCTGGTCATCAGGTCCTCCACCACGAACATCAAGTGTCCCGCATGCAGGGAGCCGTTGGCGTTGGGCGGCGGCATTATGATGGAGAACGGCTCTTTTCCCGATTCCATCTCGGGCTGGAAGGCGCCCGACTGCTCCCACATTTCATAGACGGATTGTTCGTGGTCGGAAGGCTGGTAGGCTTTGGGCAGTTGCATTACTACCCAAGTATAAAGGACGGGCGGATTTTCTGAAAACTGGTTGTACGGGTTCACCACATCACGTACACATTGGAGCTGGTTTGTTACTGATACTTTCATGGTACTCTTCGGGCGTTAACATGCCTAGAGCTTCGTGAGGTCTGACCGAGTTGTAGGTATTGTCCTGCTCCCTCTTGGGCGGTAATACCATCAGGCGGATGCCCGCCTGGGCACATGCTTTCTCGAACACCTGCATCCACTCGCTGCCGCCGTCCACCTGGATGACGTTGACCGGAGAAGGCATCTGTCGCTCAATAGCGTCCAGGATCCGGCAGGCGGCCGAGGAGGTTATCCGGCTAGCCGCAGCTCTGGCGATATGTTTACTGATGTAGTCCTCGGCCGTGAACTGGTAGCGTTTTTCCCTGTCCTCAGTATAGATGTGCAGGGTGTCGAGCTGAACGAGGTCGCCGGGATTCTCTACTCCGTACTCCCAGTCTCTTCTCTCAGCGTGCGGCCGTTTGGAGACGGAGCGGCGCTTCTTGCCCGCCAGACGGGCCGTGACGACGGCCGGTTCCTCCAGGCGGCCGGACTGCCGCAGCCGGTTCAGGGTGCGTCCAATGGTTGACTCACTGGTGCGGAAGCCTTCTTTCTCCAGGATGGCATGGAGCTTCTTCTTGCCCCAGCGGGGATACTTTTCCCGCAACGCCTTGATGCGCCCGGTCAGTTCAGGGCTGGTTTCAGGGGTACGAACCTGTTTCGGTTTCCGGCCGGCGGTGTCATCCTCGAGCGTGGACAGGTCGTAGGGATTGTATCGGTTCTTCCAGCGGTAGAAGACGTCAGGACTGAGGTCGAAGTGGCGGCAGGTGAGGCGGGCGTTGTTGTGCTTTCTGTAGTGATCCATCCATTTTAATCTTTGTTTGGCCGGCTTTGATAACGTCTTGATGTTCCGGATCCGGCCCGATCCGGGAACGACGGTTCCATAGGTTTGCATGGATGTACCGTACTTCATGGAGCCTCCTTTTTAGAAGCTCAATGTGTACGGGATGTGTCTGAACTAGTGCACTGGTG
>PXOU01000011.1 GCA_003022365.1 Candidatus Saccharibacteria bacterium QS_5_54_17 | reverse complement strand
CGGCTCAGTTCCAAGAATGGTACGACCGAGACCCCGAACATGCTAGAGTAGCCTTAGAGAAAGTGTACGGGTAGTCGCATTTGCGGTGAGACTTTGCGCCTGTTGCATATACCGCCCAAAGTCCGTAAAATGCCGGGGCGTGATTATAAATAGAGAGCATCGGCATGCCGAAGATGAAGACACACCGGGGCGCCCATAAGCGCGTCAAAGTCACCGGCAAGGGTGAGCTGCGGCGTCGGCACGCCTATCGGTCGCATTTGTTGACCAAAAAGCGGAATTCACGGAAGCGTAATTACACCAAGGAATTCCCGTTCCACAGCAGTGACGCCAAAAACGTGCGCCGGGGATTGCGGCGGTAACGTACGCAGCACCGAGGCAAAGCCCATCCGACTTTGTAAGGAGGAACCAGCATGAGAGTCAAAAGCGGAACCACCAGACATAAACAGCACGCGGAAGTCAGAAAACGCGCCAAGGGTATGCAGCATACCCACCGCTCCAGCCCGCGCCGAGCACGCCAGGCGGTTACCCGCGCCGAAGCCTACCAATACCGGGATCGCCGGAACAAAAAGCGCGACTTTCGCCGGTTGTGGATTTCCCGCATCAACGCTGCCGCCCGGCAACACGGCACTTCCTATGCTCAGCTCATAAACGCGCTTGACCGGGCAGGCATCCAACTGGACCGGAAAGTTCTGGCCGACTTGGCGGTTAATCAGCCCCACGTGTTCGAGCAAATTGTCCAAACCGCTTCCGGGGAGTAGCCGGAACAAGAAGTAAGCAGTAAGAAGTAAGAAGCAAGTGAAAAATGCAAAGCCTTTTTGTCATTCCGAACTTGTTTCGGAATCCGGTCCTGAAATAGATCCTGAACTAAATTCAGGATGACAGGAAGAGGAAGCAAGCAGTAAGAAGCAAGAAGCAAGTGGGGAAAATGCAAAGCCTTTTTGTCATTCCGAATTTAGTTCGGAATCGTTTCTGCAACGGATCCTGAAATAAATTCAGGATGACAGGAAGAGGAAGATCCTGAACCAAGTTCAGGATGACATCTCGCTCATTGGCGCCAGTTGCTTACCTGTTTTATAATAAATTTTGCACGTACGCTGGGTGGCTACCCCGCACCTTGCTTTTTTGGAGCCCATCAAGCGGCAAGGGGCAATATGGAGCAAAGATCGCTTTCGCCTGCTGCCTTTGGTGGGTTGCCAGCGGCAAGTTGCGGGGAGGAAAGTCCGGACAGCACAGGGCACGGCAGTTGCTAACGGCAACCGGGAGTAATCCCAGGGAAAGTGCCACAGAAACCATACCGGTAACCGCTGCAAAGCAGTAGGACCAAGGGTGAAAAGCGTGCGGTAAGAGCGCACAGTTCCCGGTGGCGACATCGGGAAGGGGTAAACCCTGCCGGCTGCAAGGAATATGACATCACCATGGCCGGCCCGGCCGATGTCATAGCAAAGAACCGCTCGAGCCCGGTGGCGACATCGGGCCCAGATAGATAGTCATCTCCAAGGACAGAATCCGGCTTACAGGCGTGCGTGCCCACCCCAACCCCCACTATATATAGTGGGGGTTCTTTTTATCCATCAGTTTTTTCTTGCCGGGCGTCGAGAATCTTATTGACTTCTTCATCGGCCATCCGGTTGTGTTCCCGGTTGACGTGGTGGAACTCGACCGAGGCGAAGCCGGCCGATAGATCGCTTATCGTCTCATACAGTGAGCGCATCTCTTGACTTTTTATCTTGTATTGGCCGTTGAGCTGATTGACGACCAGTAAGCTATCAACGTAGAAGGTAAGCTCCCGGGGTCGGAACTTGCCGGCCGCTTGGAGGGCGTGTATAACCGCCTGGTATTCAGCCTGGTTGTTGGTCATAAGACCTAAGTATTCACCTCCCTGCTCCAGCACCCGGGACTCATCACCATTAAAAATGACATATCCGCTGGCCGAGGGACCCGGGTTGCCGCGGGAGCCGCCGTCGGTATAAAGGATTAGGTTTTTGGTTCCGGCGGCGGACTGGCTGCCGGCGCTGCTGGATGAGCTTTCGGATTGCAGCGCCTGCAGGGCGTCCCGCCACACGGCGTGTCTACTATGACTGGCCGAAAGCAGTTTGGTGGAGCCATCCAGGTGCAAGGTATAGACATTATTCCCCCTCCGGATGACGGCCATCCCCTGTCGTAATGCCTCCAGGGCGACGGTTTGCCGCTTGGGCGGAGCGGTTTTTTGGCGGCTCATGGCCTTTAGTATAGCAGACCGCCCGGCACTGGCTGCCTACCTAGCGCTAGACCGTAATAATGGCGTACCCTAGGCCCTGAGAAAGCAGAATGATGATCAGCGCGATAATCACCATCCGGAAAAGCCCGGCGTAGATCGACTTGTTGCTCAACGGGTTCCTGCCAATGGAAATGATGGTATTGCTGACTGCCCCGTAGAGTAACACCATGGCACCCACCAACCCGCCGGCCACCACCAGCAAAGCGATGATGATCCGGCCCGGGGCGACCGGCTGGCCGGCCACCGTATTGGCCGCCCCTTGCACGAAATTGGGAAGGACCGAATCCCGGGCCGCCGCTTCCGGATTGCCGCCGATCTGGATGACGACCGGAATCCGGGCGACCGAAAGCGAGCGCGAATCTTCCCCTTCCGTTTGTATGGTCCGGGTGTCGGCCTCGGCGAAGTCTCCCCGGGCTCTGGCGATAATTTTGTTGTGGTTGTCATCCGCCCGCATACCGATGCCGTTTACCGAGGAAGCGGTGATGTAATCCCCTTCCTGGATGGCGCCATTGCGGTCGCTGACCAGCATATCCGTCACACCCTGGGTTACCACTTGCACATCGCTTTCCCGGGACGTCACGGCGAACAACGAGGAGCTGCCATTGACGGCCACCCCCAGCACGTTATCCAGATTTTCCCGGTTGGTCGGCTCCACCGTGCTGTTCTGCTCGGATGCGATGCTGACCGCCATACCCGCCGAAACGGGCGCTTCCGATTGGTAACCGGAAGAAAACTCCTGGGCCAAAACGGGGCCCAGCTGCATACTGACGGCCGCCATGGCCAAGCTGCAGATACCGACCAACCACCCGATTGTCTGTGTATGTGTAAGATTATGTATGTATTTCATATCAATTTCATGATGGGCAACTACCTGGCGGCTTTGGAACCCCTGAGTCCGACTGATGTTATTGTACACGAGTCCCGCTTAGGTTTAAAGTTAATCTCCGGGTCATAATTGGGAGTCATAATTGGTTGACGACTAGATAATTCTCATGATATTTTCTTGTCAGACTTTGTATAGAATTAAAAACAAAAGTTAACACAGAAGGTATTTTATGGTGCATAAATTAGACAAGAAAACTTCATTCACCCGGAAGCGGGCGACCGTGTTCGCCAGCATCGCGGCTTTGGTCGTAGGCACGGTGGTTCCCGTTTCCTCAGTCCAAGCTGCCCAGCTGGAAGATCGCCAACTGACCCTGGAGAGTTCGGCCGCCAGCGCCACGACCGGTCATAATTATTCCTTCACCATCGCTACTTCGGATAGCGTCGCTGAAATTCAATTCGAGTATTGCGCCAATAACCCCTTCCCCGGTCAGAGCTGCACCGCCCCATCCGGCTTGGACGTCAGCAACGTCACCCTGGATGCCCAGAGCCACGGCGGCACCAATGACTTCACCATCGACGGAACTAATACCACCACCAATGAAATCGTGATTGAGCGGACCGCCGAAAGCATCAGCTCCGGTACCACCGTTACCTTCGATTTCGGCAACGCGGTTAACCCCGACAGCCCCAACTCGGAATTCTTCGTCCGGCTGTATACCTACTCGGACGACGGCGTCACAAAAGTAGATGACGGCGGCCTTGCCTTCAGCACCGCCGAGACGGTCGACGTCACGGCCCGGGTAGAGGAAAATTTGCTCTTCTGTATTCACGCCACCGGTGCTTCCTGCGGGACTCCCGGTGATACCAGTCTTGACTTGGGGGTACTGAGCACTTCCTCGGAACGTACCGCCCAGCACCAATCCGTGGTCGCCACCAACGCCCTGCACGGCTTTACCATCCAATACGCCGGCACCACCCTGACCCATAGCAACGGAACCGACACCATTGACGCCATCGGCGCCACCGGTACCGACTCCAGTCCCGGCAATGAACAGTTCGGGATGAACATCTCCGTTAACAGCGGTTCGGGCGTCACCCTGGATGGCGATTATTCGGGCACCGATTGCAACGCAAGTACTTGTTACGCCTTCGTGGATGGGGCGACCGTTCAGGACGGCGGCGACAGCACAACTACCAATACCATTGCCAGCTCCACCGATCCGGTCGGCAATAACCTCTTCGACATCACCTATCTGGGCAACGTCAACTCCACCACCCCGACCGGTGTCTACTCGACAACGGTTACCTACGTTGCCACCGCAACCTTCTAAAAGATAGAATGCGTCGCTTGGGTATCCTGAGCAAACATTTGGCCGCCCTGGTCGCGGTCGTGGTCCTGGGATTCACGGTAATCTCGGGGCCTGTTCTGGCCGCCGACATTACCGACCGGAGCCTGACCATTACCGACTCCACCCCGAGCGCCGACAACGTCAACTACACCTTTAATTTCACCGTACCTTCTAATGATATTATTAAGTCCTTTAGCGCGCGGATATGCACGAGCGGTTACAACGAGTGCACCACGCCGGACGGATTTGACGCGGGAAGCGCCACGCTGCTGAGCCAGCCGAACGGATTCGGCAGTCCCATCGGCTGGACGGCCAACAACAACGATGCCGGCCAACTGCGCATGAGCAATGACACCAATGCCACGCCGCCGGGCAGTTCCCAATCGGTTACCTTCACCGGCGTCACCAACCCCTCGGATACCAATACCAGCTACTTCGCCAGAATCAGCACCTACGGGAATGCCGACTTTACCGACCCCATCGACACCGGAGTGGTAACCTTTGCTACCGCCGAAGCGGTCCAAGTAGGTGCCGACGTACCTCCCATCCTGAACTTTTGCGTCGGTAACCGCATCCCCGGCGATTGCGCCAGCGCCACTGGTAACAGTCTGGATCTGGGCCAATTTTCCGCCGGGGCAACCTCCGTGGCAACTTCCCAATTCCGCGCCAACACCAACTATGGGAACGGCTACGCGGTCACCGTCCGGGGAACCACCATGACCTCGGGCACCAACTCCATCCCCGCCCTCTCCAGCCAGACCGCCTCCACGCCGGGCACCGGCCAGTTCGGCATGAATTTGCGGGATAATACCAACCCCGATGTGGGCACCGACCCCACCGGTCCCGGCATCGGAACGGCCCACCCCAATTACAACGCGGCCGACCAATTCCGGTTCGCCAGCGGCGACGTCGTGGCTCGATCCGCCGAAGAAACCCGCCCCAACACCTACACGGCTTCCTATATCGTCAATGTCCCGCCCGATCAGGCCAAGGGTACCTACTCGACCACCCTTACCTACATTTGCACCGCCACCTTTTAACGGCTCAGGCACGATTTTTATCCCGTTTTTATGCGATTTTACACCGGTCACCCCGTGTTTTTCACCGGTCTGCGCCTCGTCCACCTCAGGCGGATTTGGGAAACACACTCCTTCCTACGCCCTGCTTCTTGGTTCTTATTCCCTGTATCCTGTCCCCCTCTTTGTCATTCCGGCCACCGGGCCGGAATCCATTAAGCCGACATGGTTTTGAAATAGATCCTGAAACAAGCCTGCCTGCCGGCAGGCAGGTTCAGGATGACATTTTCGCCACCCCTCTTAAGATCCGCTTACTTCTTACTTCTTACTTCTTGCTGCTTACTTCCTACTCTTCACGCACCCGCCGAGCTATTACATTTGCTGATGATCGTCAGTTTTTGTAATATGTTAGGCTACTCTGCTCCGGCGTGTAGTGGGTTTCCGTGGTTCTTGGATACTGCGCTGGCTGCTTTAGTCATTGCAAGAACGGTCCTTGCAAAAGGAGGGCTTCCTCTCTTTTTGTCATTCCGAACTTGTTTCGGAATCCAATCCTGACACTGGTCCTAAAACAGATCCTGAAATAAATTCAAAGCCTGTCCTGAACTTGTTTCAGGAATGACAGGTTTAGAGCCTGTTACTTCTTGCTCCTTACTTCCTGCTTCCTCTTCCTTGTTCCCCGTCTACCGTCTGCTGTCTGCTGTCTGCTGTCTGCTGTCTACTCCTTGCCACCTGCTTCCCGCGTCCTTTATAGTAAGCATAGACATCATTGCAATGAACATGAAACACCATGCCGCCTAAACAAAATCAATCAAACCAGACCCAAGGGGGCGCCAGCGATCAGCGGAATACTACTTCCGCCGCTGGCGGCGACTCTGCCGGCCCCGAGACGGGACAACAAGCCGGAAGCAGCGGGTCTGATTCCAACCCCCCTTCCAAACTGAAAAAATTATGGGGTCGGCTTCCCTTTAGCGGGTCAAAGAAATGGTTTTTAAATCCCTATATCTGGGCATTCCTGGTAGTCTTAGCTTTAGTGGCGGGCATCATCGGCTACGTCCAGAGCAACAATCAATCGGCCAACATAGACGGTGAGGACTTTCCCGCTGCCAGCATCGACGAGGAGGATTTCGCCTCACTGTCAGAAGAACAAGCTGAGATCGACAACACCAACAAAAGCCTGAACGTCCAAGCCAACAGCGTCTTCGACGGCACCATGCTGGTTCGCAGCAGCTTGGAAGTCCAAGGCCAATTACGCGTCGGCCAGAAGCTGGCACTCAAAGACATCGCCGCCTCCGGCCAAGCAACGCTCAATAACGTGGACGTCGGCCAGGATTTGAACGTCGGCGGCGACACCCGGCTGAACACGGCCACCGTTCAGGGCGGCCTGAGCGTGAATGAAGACCTGACCGTGGCGGGTGGGGGTACCTTTGCCGGAACCCTGAACGCCCAGGCCATCGAAACGGGCAGCCTATCCTTCAGCGGTGATTTGACCATGAACGGCAAACTGATTACCGGCGGCGCCCAAACCGGCGCCAGCCCAGGCGGCAGCATCGGTAGCGGCGGCACCGTGTCTGTCAGCGGCAATGGAACGGCCGGTACGGTTAACGTCAACACCGGCGGTGCTCCATCGCGGGGTACGCTGGTTAACGTCCAATTCGGCAGCAATTATCCCAACACGCCGCGGGTCAACGTAACCCCGGTCGGCTCCGATACTGGCAGCCTGGATTGGTACGTCACCCGCACGGCCAGCGGCTTCACCATCGGCAGCGACTCGGCACCCGCCGGTGGCACTAATTACACCTTCGACTACTTCATCGCCCGCTGAACAGGAAGTAGACAGCAGACGGTAGACAGTAGACAGGGAGTAAAAAACAACGGGCTCTGAATTGTCATTTCGGACCCCGATCCGGGATTGTTTCCCTGTTGCAGAATTAGATTCCGAAACAAGTTCGGAATGACAGAGAGGGGTTTCATTCCTGAAGATGTCATCCTGAACTTGTTTCAGGATCTGTTTCAGGACTGGATTCCGAACTAAATTCGGAATGACAAAAAGAGAGAAGGCCCTCCTTTTGCAAGGACTAAAGGTCCTTGGTTTCCGCGCACCCGCCTCGCTATGCCTGCGCTCGGGGCTCGCTTGTATCGTGGGCCGGGGTCAGGAGCGGCGGCGCTTCTTTCGGGGAGCGGTTTTCTTAAGGGAAGAGGTTTTTTGGAAACGGCGCAAGAGCACCAGGTTGGCAATCAGTACCACCAGGATCAGCGGCGCCAGAATTTGCCAGATGCCGGTGGCCGCCACCACCCAGCTGCGGGCGGTGTCCCCTGTTGCCCCCTCGGTTACCTCCACTGGGAACACGCCGATGTAGCTGCCGGTCCGGTCCAGTTCAAAACGGCGTGTATTGCCGGGAAAAACCAGTCCGGTGTCCATCTCCCGCTCGCCCACGATGGGTAGCGATGAATCCAACTTGGGCTGGAAGGCGATGGACCGCGCTTTATCGGCAGCAGTGAACTCAACATTGCCTTGGATGCCATCCCCGAATTGCAACAGCGGCACGTCGACCCCGCTTATCTCCCCCGTTCTGACCCCACTGTCGCCATTTTGTAAAATCAACAACGTTCCTACTCGGCTGGTGGTCCCGATGGAAGAGGCTTCCCCCTCGTCGGGGGGCTCGCTGTCCACGCTGAACAAGAGGGCCGCGTAGACGCCGCCTTCCGGCAAGGCGCTGCCATCGATGGCGAAGAATATCCGGGCGGCTTCCCGCGGCGCCAGCTGGAATTGGTCGACATCGAACTGGATGCCTTTGTTGATCCGTTCAGCCTCGTAGTATTCCAGGTTGCCATCAATGTCGGTCTGGCGGAAGGCCTCCACGTCGGTGTTAACGGTTACGGTGCCGTCGTTGGGATTGGAGACATCCACATAACCGGTCTTTTGGCTGCCGGGTTCGATCTGTTCCTCATATTTGAGCGGAGAAACCTTCAAGCCCAGGGCCTCAACCGAAGGCGCCATGAGTATGATAGCTGCTATCATCAAGAAGCAAGAAGCAGGAATTAGCAAGTAAGCGAAATTTCGCATAAATCGATTCATCTATGACTCCGGGTGTGTTTTTGCTCTCTCATGGTTTCAATGTGGCGGTGAAGCCGAGTTTATTCGTGTAAACACCGGCGGTGTGTTCATAGTCAACGCCCAAGCGGAACTCCATGGTGGCGGTTTCCTTGAATGCGCCGGAGAGGCCGCTGCGGCTATGGAAGGTGGTCTTGGTTCCCGGTATGGCGGCGTATTCATAATCCGGATCCGTCCCCCATTTGCTATCCCGCTGGACCGCGTCCGTAACCGTGAAGCCGAAACCGGTGGTACTGCCTTCATTCCACGGCTCGGGATTGGAGATGGTCCCCGGGCTGATCGCCGGGATGGTTTCGCTGCCGTTTACCCGGGTAAGATCCTGGGTTTGCTCGATGGCCAGGTCATACCCGCCGGCATCGGTCCGGACCACGGCATTGGCTCTGACAGTCTGGGAAGCATCGGGGGAGATCTCCGGTACGGTCAAGGCGCTGGGAATGTTGGCGTCCGAAGCATTGTATTGGTCCCGGATTTGATGCTGAGTGAGTGCTTTCGGGTAAATCCGGACTTCGTCAATGGTTCCGTCGAAGTTTCGGCCGAATTCCAGATCATCTCCGTTGCCAGACTGAGAACCTGAAACACCCGTGGTTCGAGCTTCTTCGGTGCCATTGACATAAATGGATTTGGTGTCAGCTGAGTTATCAAATACTGCCACCACGTGATACCAATTATTGGCCGAGATGACGTCGCCGGTATCAGTAAGTCTTGGACTGGTTTCCCTGGTATAAAACCGAAGCCGTCCGGAGCCGGGATCACCGAGGGATAAAGCCCAGCCGGTGGTGCCATCGTCTTTGTAGATAATACGTTGGCCGGACGTGGAGACATCGTCGGGGTTAATCCAGGCCGAAAGCGTGAAACTGTCGGTTTGATCGTTGCTGTCACCCTGGTTTGTTTTGTTAGATCCGTTAAAATCCAAAGCGCCCCCGCCGACCCGACCGTCTACCCAGGCCGGACTATTCACCAGCACGCCGCGGTTATTACTGGCGGTTTCGTCATAGGCCTGGATGCCGGCGCCGGTATTCATGGGCCAATAGCCGTCCAAGCCGGCCGGGAGTACGTTCAACTGGATAGCTTGTTCCAACTGCTCCACGTAGCCGCTGGAGAGTTTATAACTGGGGCTGTCGCCCAAGCCGACGGCCGCTTCGCCGCCGGAGCCCAGAAGCGAGTATTGATCATTATCGGAAAGCCCGCCGAACGAGTTGGAGGCGTTGGGCTCCAGTCGATAGTTGTCGCTGGTAAGCGGTTCTTCGGCCACGGCAATCAGCGGCGCCGCCAGGAACACGCAAGACACCAGCAACACGGAGAATTGCACGCTCCACCTTGGACGCCCTGGACCATTACGGCTGCGGCGACTGCCCGCTTCTCGGTCGCGCGCCGGGTTTCCCGCACTCTTGCGCACATCCTCACCCGAGAAACGCCGGTTGCCCGCCAAATTCCGCCTCTTATCCGCCATGGTTCAATTCCTGTTACCCAAATCTTACTGTCGCCAAGCATTGTAGCAGTTTTAGCATAAGCAACGAAATTCTCGACCTTTGTCATCCTGAAGACGTCATTCCTGAAACAAGTTCAGGACAGGCTATGACCCCGCCCGCACTGAGCCTGTCTGCCTTGGGCGGACAAGGTCGAAGTGATTCGGGATCAGTTTCAGGATCATCCTCTGTTGTCATCCTGAATTTATTTCAGGATCTATTGCAGGATTGGATTCCGAACTAAATTCGGAATGACAAAGAGGGGGTTTCACTCCGCACCTGTCATCCTGAACCTGCCTTGCCGGTAGGCAGGCTTGTTTCAGGATCTATTTCAAAACCGGATTCCGAACTAAATTCGGAATGACAAAGAGGGAAAACAAAAACAACACTCTTTTTGTTGCCACTCGCCACTTGCCACTTGCTCCTTGCTGCTTACTCCCCGCCTCTTGTTCCCTGTCTACCGTCTACTGTCTGCTGTCTACTGACCCCACTTATTGCTGCCGCCGTTTGCCGTGGCGCATGCCCAGCCAGAAGGCAAACGGAACCATGGCTGCCAGGATATACAGCGGCCACAATACGTAAACCTGCTCAGTCCGGGTATCTGGAGCATCTTCATCTTGGATGCCCGCCTCAATGTCCCCGTTGGCGGCAGCGGTTACCTGTAAAAAGGCCGTTTGGTCGTTGTCGTCGGTGGCGCGGATGACGATCCGATACACCCCTGGCTGTTCATAGGTGTGGGAAATGTCGAAATTACCCGTATCCGTCCGGCTGATGACGCTGCTATCGCCGTCCCCCCAATTAATGCTGACGGCATACGGACCCTGGCCGCCAGATAATCGCACCGGAAAGGTGATGGGCTGGCCAGGCGGCGCCCCCCGGAAGCTGACGTCGCTTTGGATAAGTAGTTGTTGGTCGATCTGTTGCCCGCTTTCGCTGACCGGCGGATCATAGGTAACGGTCACTGGATCGGATTCCGGCCCCTCCTGGCCAAGCGCGTCCTGTACCCGAGCCCGGAGTACGTTCTCCCCGAAGAATAGCCCGGTATCGATGGTAAAGGTATTGTTGTCGCGGCAAACGGTAGAACCGGCGAAGACGTCGTTGGTGTATATTTCCACGATCAAGCCGGACCGACAGGTGCCGGAGACTTCGATGGGAGTTTGGTTAAATGTCTGCCCGTCGACGGGTGAGTTGATGGCGGGAGCTTGGCTGGGCGGCTCACCCGGCACGACACCGGAAAGCCCCACCGAGCCCTCCTGAGGGTTGTCGGGATTCGATTGGCCCCACACCCCGCTTACCCACAGCGGGACGATGGCCATTAGGACCGCCCCCAGCAACAGGAACGGAACGTATCTGGCGAGGTTAGTCATGGGTATGTGTTTTGGCATCGCTGGTATAGTCCGTTTTCAATACTGTACCTGAGACCAGGCCAGCAGCACAATTGAACCCGCGGGGCGAGGCGGAAATGTTATTCCCCCGGCGGATGCTGGTCGCTGCGGCGGTTATCGTCGTCGGTATCGGAATTGGCTGAGCGGTCGCTATTTTGCTGTTGCTGTTGATACTGGCGGAGGATATTGCGTTTGTAGGCGGTGAGCGCCCGCCGGCCAAAGAAGATAATCGCTGCCAGCATCAGAAGTATAATGCCGATGATTTTATAGGGGATTACCCAGAAGGCCACTTGTTCTTTTAAGACCGTGTTATCCGAGCCGTACTGCAGCTGAGCCGTGGCGGTATATCGGCCGACCCACCGATCTTTTTCCCCGAAGGCATTTTCGAATCGCCGGATCTTGCCGGGTAATACGTTGCCCTTGTTTTTGTTGAATGCCGCCCCGGCCACTTCCTGGCCGAACAGATTGGTAATGGTCAAACTTCCCGTGGGTTCCAGGTGGACATTGCCGGTATTATCCAATTCGGTTATCAGCGTAAAGGGACCATTCTCGAAAAAGCTGCCCCTGTTTCCATCCTGGGAAACCGCCAAGCGGTCCACCACCATTTGCTCCTCGATCTCACCTGACACACTCAGCAGAATCAAGGTTCCCACACTTGCCGCCACGTTGACCTGGCTCGATTGATCCTCATTACCGGCGGGAACACCCTTGAACTGTACCAGCCCGAAGTGTCCGCCGGGTGCCGCGTCATCGGGTACATTGATCTCTATTGTCACCGCGCGGCGCTCTTTGGGCTCCAGGGTTAAACTGGGAACGTCGCTGATGTATTTTTTGAGCGGATACGGTGACTCTTCGTCGCCGAACAAAATTCGCGGCTCGCCGCTTTTATTACCGGCCACGAAATCATTCACGGTGCTCTCCACGCGCATGTTGAGATCAGTGATGTTGCGGACTTTGATCTCGGTCGTAACGGTCTCGCCCGGGTCGGCATCAATTTGCAGCCGGGGCGGCGATATTTCGATCCCCTGGCCGCGCCCTTCCTGGGATTGGCCTTCCTGGGGTTGGCCGCTGTTGTCCGACTGTGCCTTTACTTCGGGCAGGCCGGCGCCCATAAGCATAACGGCCACCGGCAGCAATAGGATTATTACTGGCAAGTACTTTATGTGCTCGGCGCGGCGCATATCCTCCGCATATCCTCTCTTTCGGCCCGCCCTCTTTTCCGGTCAGTTTGGGCCGGACCGGTTACATTTCCCTGCTAGTGTATCACATCTTGGCAAAACACAAGAAGTGTTTGCCTTCGATGACATGAGGTTTTTATCTAACAGGGTGTTCGGGTGATAATCGAGTGCATATTTGTCATCCTGAAGACGTCATTCCTGAAACAAGTTCAGGACAGGCTATGACCCCGCCCGCACTGAGCCTGTCCGCCTTGGGCGGACAAGGTCGAAGTGATCCGGGATCAGTTTCAGGATCATCCCACCTGAAATGTCATCCTGAACTTGTTTCAGGATCTGTTTCAGAATCCGTGGCACAAGGACACTATTCCTTGGCGCCTGAACCGATTTTGCTTGGCAAAATAAACGGTTCAAATGTCAGCTATCGCTGATTCAGGAAGCTTACGACCACCTGTCGGCAGTCGTAAATTTCCTGGTCGGGGTGACCGGATAAGTGCCCGCCTGACGGCGGGCGATGCGCAGTCGCAGTGCTCCCCGTACCTTGCAAGGCACGGGTGCGCGCTGCTCCTTGGCGCCTGAACCGATTTTGCTTCGCAAAATGTCCGATTCAAATCGTCAGCTACCGCTGACGGATCCGCCATAGCTCAACCGCAAGGGTTGAGCGACGGCGGATGGTCGGGGTGACCGGATTTGAACCGGTGCCCTTACGGCCCCCAGCCGTACGCGCTACCTGACTGCGCCACACCCCGAAATGAAATCCAGAACCGGGGCATTAATCCCCAGTGCCCGCAGTATAGAGTATTTCCTCGTACCCATGAAAGCCGGCAACCAAGAAATGAACCATGATCAACGGGACATGTCACTTGGAAGCAAAGAGGCGATTGTCTAAACCGGTAATAAACTTACCGGTTTTCTACCGCTTTATTTACCGGTTTCCGGTGATTCCTCATGTGGTGAGTAAAAACGTTGCTGTGTGGCGAGTAATAAAAAGTTCCCGAGTTCGGCTACCAGGGCAGTTTCTTCCCGCCGTATGACAGGTGGGTGTCCGCAAGCACGAAACCGTGAACGAATCACCAGTTCCGCCTGATGTTGGACTCCCTTTGAAACTTTTAATCAGGAAAACATTGCCTCAGGTTCCGTTCCTCGGGAACACCCGTATTATAGCACGAATCGCGACTCGGTTAACAGTGCACTTAAACCCTCGGTTAAGGATTAGCACCTGCCACTACTGATCACGTAGCGCCGGGCTCGAGCTTTTTTATGCCACCGCCCCGCTCACCAAACGGCCGTGATTCCGGGAGATTATTCGTCAAGCGGCCGGGTTTCGGGAGGCGCTACAGTAACTGTTGCAATTGGACCAACACTCGAGGCAGATCGGTGCCGGTTATCCACTGGGAAACTACTGTGATGGCCTCCCCCAGCAGAGATCCCAGCCCCAGCGGGAACAGGATCAATATCAGAATGCCGATGGAAAATATGCCCCCCGATTCTATGGTTTGCATAAAACGGCGAACGCTTTCCGGCGCTAGTACGTACAACAGGCGCGAGCCGTCCAGCGGCGGGAACGGGATCATATTAAAGACGAACAGACCGATATTTAACAGAATGAATACCGCCAGAATGTAGGTGACCGCGATCCCCAGACTCAGGGCTTGAAAGAGTACACCGCCCATAATCGCCAACACTAGATTGGTCAGTGGTCCGGCCAGCGAAACCATCGCCAGCCCGGTTTCGCCGTTCCTAAAATTACTGGGATTGAAGGGGACCGGCTTGGCCGCCGCGAACAACGGCGCCCCGATGATGAACAGAATGATCGGCAGCAAGACGGTGGCGAACGGATCCACGTGTGCCAGCGGATTGAGCGTTAATCGACCGCTGTACTTGGCCGTGTTATCGCCCAGCCGATGCGCCACATACCCGTGCATGAACTCATGCAACGTGGCGGAAATCGCCAGCGTCCCGAAAATCCCGATAAGACCGATGATGGTGGCCGAACCCATAGGACATTAGTATAACGCATACCGGGCGGGACGCGCGAACCCAACCTGGCGCGCCAGGGATTGCTGCACCGGAATCGGGATTGCCGCTGGCGTTTGCCCAGGTTAAGTAAGGCTATAGGAAGAGAGTGTTATTCATGCCTAGCCGCTTTGTCACTGCGAAGATGTCACACTTTCTTTTGTCATCCTGAATTTATTTCAGGATCTATTTCAGAGTCGATTCCGAACTAAATTCGCAGTGACATACGAAACTGATCCCGGATCGGAGTCCGGGATGACATTACAAAGTGAGCTAGGTAAAAGCCCCACCGGCGCTTTGTTAATAATTTGCCCCGACTTTCTATATTCCCATCAAGCCGGTAACCGGTTGCGGGGAGTGGGCGGGAGAACATCATTTGACTATACCGTCGCACGTCGCTAGTATATAAACTTAGTAAGCAATCAACAGGAGTTTCTCCCAGTATGGCACGGAAATGCCAGGTTACCGGCAAAGGCGTTCAGCGCGGGCACAATGTCAGTTTTTCACAGCGCCGCACCAAGCGCCAGTGGAAGCCCAACGTACATAAGCAAACCTTCCTGCTCGATGGCGAAAAAGTCACCATGAAAATCAGCTCCCAAGGCCTTCGCACCCTCAAGAAGCAGGGCCGTTACCAACCGTTACCGGCCAAAAGCGAAGAAAAGTAGCTCAGTTCCTGTCATCCTGAACCTGCCTGCCGGCAGGCAGGCTTGTTTCAGGATCTATTTCAGGATCATGTCGGATTAATGGATTCCGGATCGGGGTCCGGAATGACAGAGAGGATGTGCATTTTCCCACTTGCTCCCTGCTCCCTGCTCCCTGTTCCCTGTTCCCTGTCTACCTTCTACCGTCTCCTGTCTACTGACTATTTCTGCACCGCCAACTGCACCACCTGGACTTCTTCGTTGCTGTCCCGCCCGCTGACTTTCATACTATTTTGAGGTTCGCGGTCAGAAGCGCCCATTTCTCCCAAGAACTCATCAACGCCCGTTTGCGGCACCGGATAGTCGGTAACACCGTCATCATAATGGACCGGTACCACCGCGTCCGGCGTAAATTGACGTACCACCGAAGCAGCCCCGTCTTTATCCAGGGTGAGGCCATTACCGCCCACCGGGACGACCATGACATCCACCCCGTCCAACTGCTCAATCTGGCTCTCGGACAGTTCGGAGTGAATATTACCGGTCACCAATACTCTGCTGCCGCCGGAACTGATGATAAATGAGGCGCCATTCTGCTTTGACTCGTCTTCCTCAGTGTGCAGCCGGGCGGCCACTCCTTCGATACTGACATTTTTCATCTCATATTCACCCGGGGAATCAATGGTGACGTCGGCGCTGGTGGAAGCCGGGCGATCCGGTTGTTGGGTGTAGAGCACCACGTCCGCTTTGGTCTTCGGATCGGGACCGTAGGCACCGGTTAACGGATCGACCAGTATTTTCAATTTCTTTAAGGCTATCTGCACACACCCGCCACCGTAGTAGGTTAATTCCATCGCTTCTTACTCCTTTTCTGTGTTTATCCTATCATGTCCCGGATCACTTCGACCTTGCTGAGTGCGGGCGGGGTCCGGGATGACATGCTTACTCACCGGTTTTCCCCGCGGCAGCCCCTTTTTTACCGGGCGAGTTGCCGCCTTTCTTTTTGGTCGGGGAATCCGATGTGTTTTGCTGCCCGTCCCGGTCGGTGGAAACTTTGACGTTGATCCGGTCCACCACCACGGTATGTTTGGAGTCCATGACCGAGGAGAGAAACCGGTCGTTGAGATCCCGGCGGTAATCGTATTGTTCCCGTGACAACACCGTGTAGCGGAGTTCACGCCCTTCTTCGGCTTCCAGCTCAGCGATCAGATTTTCCAACTTGGTCCGATTGACATTCCCCACGATCAAGACATCGACCGGCGCGGTAGCGTCCAGGGTGAATATACCGCTTAAAATCGCGTAGTCGACATTGCCGATAGCGGCAAACCGGGAGGCCGAATCGATTTCCGAACTAATGGTGGGTTCCTGGTCGGCGTTCAGGTTGGTAAAAATGGTGTGCAGCGACTGGTAAAACGGATGTTCCTGGTTAACTTCATAATAAACCTTGTTGCCGCTGGCATCCGAGCGGATCACGCCGATACTCAAAAGGTTGGACAGCTCGCGCCGGACGGAGTTAATTTGTTCATCCACCTTCCGGGTGACTTCCCGCACGTAAAAACTCCGGTTGGGATTGGTATAAAATACGTGCAGCAGTTTGACACGGGTTTTTGATCCAAATAAATGTTCGATCACCTATTTAAGCTCCCATATATTAGTGTTCACTTCATTGTAGCAAACTTGAGCGACTTTTGCGTATAAGATATTACCCATCTGTCTGGCAGGAATGGTTGGAACAGGAAGCAAGCAGAAAGAAGTAAGTTTCGGAATCAGCTTTGAAATAGATCCTGAAACAAGTTCAGGATGACAGGAAGAGAGTTTGTTATTACGATGTTACCCCTCTGTCATTCCGAATTTAGTTCGGAATCTGGTTTTGAAATAGATCCTGAAATAAATTCAGGATGACATTTTTCCGTTATCCCCTCTGTCACTGCGAACTTGTTTCGGAATCAGCTTTGAAATAGATCCTGAAACGGATCCTGAAATAAATTCAGGATGACGTCTTCAGGATGACAAAAAGAGAGTCGATTATTACGATGTTACCCCTCTGTCATTCCGGACCCCGATCCGGAATCCATCAAGCCGAAATGACCCTGAAAGCGATCCTGAAACAAGTTCAGGATGACAGAAAGAGGAAGCAAGGAGTAAGGAGTAAGTGGAAATAAAAGAGTGTTATTCCTTCCTACACCCTCTGTTATTCCGAAGACGTCATCCTCAGATTGATCGGCTGTCCTGCTATTGCGGTCGCTGCTTGGCAACCTCAACCGCCCGCTCAGCCAGGGAATCATCCAGGGGTTCCAGCGCTGTATCCCCGCCCCGACGTTCAATGGCTCGCTTCAGCAACTCATCCGTGAAGTGGGGGTTTTTGGGTAACAATGGACCGTGTAGATAGGTGCCGAATACATTTTTGTCTATGGCACCTTCAAATCGATCCTCACCGTTATTGCCGTTGCCGTAGACGACCCGCCCCAAGGCGCTTTGCCCGGCGCTCAGATAGGTTTTACCGCCGTGGTTCTCAAAGCCGACCAGTTCGCCCCACCGGGTCTGGATGGCCATATTGCCGGTTAACCGCTCCTGGGAACCAGCGGTTTCGGCGTCGAATACCCCGACGCCGGGTAATTCGCTCCCGGTGGCGGTGGTGAAGGAATTACCGAACAGTTGGAAGGTGCCGCAGACGGTCAGGAACACGACGCCTTCTTCGACGGCCCGATGTATATTCGGCGCCCGCTCGGCCAGATCATCGGCCGCGGCGATCTGACCTTTATCCTGGCCGCCGCCGCCAAAGACGATGTCGGTTTGGGTGAAATCATAATCATCACCGATATGTATGGGCTGATATTCGACCGTGTCGCCACGCCACTTTAGCCGCTTCCGCAAGGTGATGATGTTCCCCCAGTCGCCGTAGATGTTCAGTTCGGCTGGATACAAATGCGTAATGGTCAGTTTCACGCCCGGGACTCCTCTCTGGTCATTCTCCCGCCTCCTCTCTGGTCATTCTCCCGCCTCCGGCAAGCTGGCGTATTTGGATAACAATTTCCGCAACTGAAGCATGGCCGTATAGGTGGGGACAATGTAGCCTTCCCCGCCTTCGGGAATGCGTTCCAGCAAGGTCTCCAGGGCGACCTCCGGTTCCAGCTCGGTTTGGGAGGCGATTTCGGCATAGTGCAACCTGAGCGCCATATCATAACCGCGGATGCCGCTGGTAATGAACTCCCCGGTTCCGGCAAGCTTCTCGATGTTCACGTCCCAGAGCCATGACACATCCCGCCCATCAGCATAATTATCATTGATGGATATCAAGGTGGGAATGCCGCTACCCCCAGGTGAACTGGATGAACCAGATAAATAGGTGTCGATAATTTGGTTAAAACCGGCCGGATTTTTAACCAGTAATAAGGTAACTTGCTTCTCCCCGATTTGGATGCGTTCGCTCCGGCCGAAAGCCGGCGCCACCGATTCCAGCGCTTTGGCGGCCGTTTCCCCCGGCACTTGGAGCGTGTAGCCGAGCGTGGCCGCGGCCGCGGCGTTATAGGCGTTAAACACGCCCGCCATTTGCAGATCCACCGACCATGCATCGCCCGCCACGTCCAATTCCAGATGCTGACCACTTTCCCCCGCTTCAGCGGAGCGCACCCGCACCAGCGTGTCTGTTTCTTCGCTTTCCATTTCCCGGACGTCACCGGTCGCATCAGCCTGGTGTATATCAGCTTGGTGTAAGGCCCCGTCATGGGGCACCTGGCTGCGGATGTGCTCGTCAGCACCAAAGTATATGGAATGCGCCGCGTTTTCCCCAAGCTCGGCCACCAGTGGGTCATCGGCGTTCAAAATGGCCGTCTCCGCATGCGGCAAGGCGTCGGCTATCAACTGGGCAGTCCGGTTCAGTTCCCCGTAGCGGTCCAGTTGGTCGCGTAATAAATTCAGCACCGTGATAGCCCGCGGCTCCAAGCCCTTGGCAACATGGCCGACGAACCCTTCATCGATTTCGAACAGGCCGAGATCCGCCTGGAGATTCCCCTGCCAATCCATGCGGGCAATGATGGCCGAAATGATGCCTCGGGGCATATTGCTGCCGGCCGCGTTGGTAACCACCTGCCTACCGTCGGACTCCAGTACTGAGCGCATCATCTTGGTGGTGGTGGTTTTGCCGTTGGTGCCTGCTACCAGCACCGTCATATCGAAGTGGTCGGGGCAGTTTTCCAGAAACGAGGGCGCGATTTTCTCCACCACCAAACCGGGCAAGGCGGAACCGCCGCCACGAAGGCGGGTCGCCCAAAGTAACATTTTCCCCAGCCAAATTACGATTAACCGATGCACATCATTCAGTATAAAGCATCAGGCGCCCGTCATCACTGGATTAATGACAAAGAGGGCGACGAAAGAGAACTGTCATCCTGAAGATGTCATCCTGAATTTATTTCAGGATCCGTTTCAGGATCTATTTCAGGATCTATTTCAGAGCTGGTTCCGAAACTGATCCCGGATCACTTCGACCTTGTCCGCCCAAGGCGGACAGGCTCAGTGCAGGCGGGGTCCGGATTGCAAGGACGGTCCTTGCAAATGAAAGATGGTACAGGGGTTTCGTCTTTATGGCATGATGTATGCTAGGGGTAAGAATCCGAAAGGAGACAAAATGCATGAGCAATTTCAGTCCGAACTCGGACCACCGCCTAACCACGAAGCCGCGATAATACCAGAAATTGAAACCCCGGCCGATATACATGAGGATTATCTGATCGCACTCGCCTACGTAGGCAGTGTCGACCAAGAAGACGGTTTACATGCCCTGAAACGGCAATTGGAAAAAGGAATAGACCTTGACGAAGAACAGGTCGGAAAAATCATAGCAAAATTCGAGCAGAGGTCAGCACAAAAAAGAAGAAGAAATTGGGTGTCTTATCAGGAATAACCCGCCAATTTGGAAAATATATGCCACAAGAGACAAAATCATTTTGGGATTCGATGTATGACAGTGGTAGGGATTACCGCTTTATTAAAAATCAAACTCTACGGCAGATTATCGAAACAGCAGATATTGATGGTAATAATGTATTGGATATCGGCTGTGGAACCGGACAACTTACCAGAGAGTTATATCACTTGGGGTTCTCGGTAACAGGTATAGACATATCGCCGGAAGCAATCAAAGCAGCTAAATCAGCCAGTAAATACATCGACTATAGGGAAATGGATTTCGAGTCCGATCCGACTGGAAAACTTGGTACCGGGAAATTCGATCTTATTACCTGTAAGTTGGTTTTCGCCTTTGTCAAAAACCCTGAAGAATTCATTGAACAAGTAAAGAAACTGTTGAGGAATAATGGGGCTTTCGTGATTATCACGCCGACGCTCGAACAAGTAGAAGAGGAAAAACAAGCTATCGCGGTCAACCATGAAAAAACCCACGGGCTACTGGAAAGTACATTCGCTTCAGTTTCATATTTCACATCAGACAACCTAACGGTATACATAACCCATCCAAAAACAAAGTGAGTATACAAAAGTTATCTGGTTTTTCTAAAAAACTACTCGTATTCGTTTTCCCGGGGTGCCACCTTGCAAAAAGGCGTTATTAAGCGATTCAAACAGAAGGGAGATTGCAAATATCAATATTAATACGTTCCATATCTTACACGAACTGCCTGGCTGATTCCTTCGCTTCTTCTACACTTTCTACCCACTGGATATGCCGGTTACGTTTGAACCAGGTGCGTTGTTTCTTGGCCAGTTCCAAGGTGTTTTTGGTGATTTGGCGCTTGGTTTCGGCCAGTGACTGCTCACCTTCGAAGTACGGTTTGAATTCCCGGTAGCCGATGCCTTTCATGGCTTCTACCTGCCAGCCGTAGCGCTCCGCCAATTCCCGGACTTCGTGCTTCAAACCGGCCCGGAACATGGCTTCGGTGCGCTTTTCGATGTTCTCCCGGAGTTGGTTGCGCGAGGTAGTGACGCCCAGCACCAGCGTGTTGCCGCGCAAGTCCGCCCGTTCCGGCTTGACGCCGTTGGTCTCCAGCAAGCGCATCAGCCGGCGCTTGTTCCGGGTGTCGATGCCGCTGAGGTCAATGCCGCGCTGCTGGATTAATTCCAGTAGCTCCGGTATGGACTTCTCCCGCAACGCTTCCCGCTGACCCGGGTAACCTTGGGGCGCGAAGCTGTAATCGAACAGCACGCCGTCGATATACAGCCCCGTACCGCCGACCATGATGGGTAGTTTGCCGCGGGAGGCGATGTCCTCGATGGCTTCTGTCGCCATCCGTTTGTAGACGGCGGCGGTAAATTCTGCATCCGGTTCCACGATGTCTATCAAGTGGTGTGGAATCTCTTCCCGTTCCCGCTGGGAAGGCTTAGCCGTACCGACGTCCATATGCTTATAAATTTGCCAGGAATCGGCATTGATGATTTCCCCGCTGAACTGGCGGGCGACTTCGGCGGCGACGGCAGACTTGCCACTGGCCGTTTGGCCCACAATGGCGATTAGCGAGGGAAATCGTGAAGTCTGCATTCTGGAGTCGGCAGACTGGGTAATTTCATCCATAAGTTTATTGATGTTTAGAGCTCTTGCTTAAACCAGTGATGAGTTTCCGTACTGTTTCTATGTCACCCAACAACTGGTTGCAATCTTCTTGGGAAGCATAATTCAAATCTTTCGCCAATAAAAGCTGGCTTTGCAGCTCAGATACTGATCCAAGCGCGATACTGTAAAATTGAGCCTTTTCTTTTTTGGAAAAACGATTGAATCCTTCCGCGATATTAGAAGACACTGAAACGGCGCATCTTTGCATTTGACTTGATAAACCAAACGTCTCCTTTTTCGGAAACAAATCAGTAATCCGATATATGTTCAGAGCTAAATTGTGACTTTCCTGCCACGCATTCAAATCCGTAAACTTTTGTACCGCCAATTACCGGCTCCTATTACTGACTTTAGAATACACTATCAGATATTGAATTCAATCTGTCTGTTCCCTGTCTCCTGACTCCAGTCTACCGTCTCCAGCCTCCTGTCCCGGTCACCACATCAGGTTATTAATATCGACTTTATACTCCTCACCCACCGTTACACCTTCTGACTCCAGCTCACGTTTGTGGCCATCCAGTCCGCCGTAAGGATAACCGCGGGCTAAGCCGCCCTGTTTATTGACCACCCGTTGCCACGGTAAATCACAGGCTGGGCAGATATCCGCCAATGGCACATCGGGCGATAGCGTGCCAGTCGTTTCCATCCTTGAATCGCATGTTTCCCAGTCACGGCACGGCGCCCAGTGGGCGATTTGCCCGACTTCCCACGCCGCCCCGGGCGCACCGGCCGCCACCGCCACGTCGCCGTAGGTCATCACCCGGCCCTGGGGAATCTGCCGCACCACTTCAAACACCGCTTGTTTAAAGTCATCAGTAAGTTTCATGTACGTTACGGGTTTGTATTATTGCTATTAGAAGATGCTTCCATATCTAAAAATCGTTCCACGATGAGTGATTCGTCCAAATCATCAGAACCGGTTATTTCCCTCTGCTCCTTTATAAGAGGAATCAGTTTTTCCGGTTCATACCACCGCAAATCACTGTCTATCTCTTCGTCATGCTGGTCGCGCTGGTCGGGCTGCCAATCAATAAGCCGAGCGGCAAAGTAAAGCGTGGTTTTTTCAAAGCTAACACCACTTGAAAAATTGCGTGCTTTGCCTGTAATAGCCCCAAGGTAATCAACCAATTCCGTTTCACTTCCTGTTTCCTCCTTTATCCCGCGATGTATAGCGTCTTCTATCGGCTCATTCGGTTCGATGGTCTCCCTGATAAGCGTGTAAATATCGCTGTCGAACGGATTGCGTTCCACATTTTTGCTGAACACGTGCATCAGTATCTGTCCTTGGTTGTCATATACCAGCGCACCGGCAGAAAGGTGGTACAGACCGCCGGAATCGTGTTGGAAGTAGTTATCACTTTTCACGTATTCTCTCCATTCTCTTGCATTAAAGCGTGAACTTTTTCGGCTATCCGCGCCCGTTGCAGCACACCGGCATTATCGACATGATATGACTGGTCGGCCAGCTCATCCGCGAACACGCATATGGCATATGGACGTTCAGCCATAACCGCGGCGATTTCATGACGGTTATCTTCCAAGCTGCCTTCTTTGTTGGCGATTTTAAGGTCTTTGGGTAAATATCTGCGCACTCCGTGACTGAAATGATTCCTCCCCATCATACCGAGCAATTTCCGGGAAGCTTCCGGGGAAACGTATTCGGCATTATGGATCCCTCGCAGCAATTGCGCGGACTCCTTGGCCGTCGTATAGCCGTAAGAAAACTTGCCTTCCGGCAGTACTTCCAGCCGCGTGTCCGCCAACCCTGAAGCTTCCAAGTATTGGTTTATGTTTTCCGGGCCGGCTTTACGCACCATCAGCTTGGCGGCCGTGTTATCTGAAACGGCCATCATCAGCGTCAACGCGTCTTCCACGGTCACGTCCAAACCTTCGTGCAATAACCGTAAAATGCCAGTACCCGGGCGTTTTACTTCCTCGGTTACCTCCAGTTTATCACTCAGGCCTATCTTTCCCTCTTCTACTTGGGAAAGCGCATATAAGGCGATGGGAAGTTTGTTAATGCTGGCCGCGTAAAATACTTTGTCGCGCCCATACTCGAAGGCGGCTTCTTCTTGGTCGAATGATCGTACATACACGCTCCACGAACCATCCGCGGATTCAAGCATCTCATTCAGCTCCTGCCTGATTTCCTGGCCGGATTCGCTTTCCGTTGGCTCTTTGGGAAACTCACCCATGTTTACCTCTTGCCCTGATTATAACGGGAGCGCATACTGTTATTCTACCCCTGTGACGGTAACCAGATTAGTGCCCTCGGGATTGTAAAGTGTCTGGTCCAGTCGCGCGCCGGCTGAGACGAGCGCATTCACATTCTGCTGATTAACAGCTACATCATCTCCGTAAAATCCGATGATCAAACGTCCCCCGGAAGCTACCAGCTGCTCCAATGATTTGATTAACCGTGCGTCAGTTTCGTTCGGCTCGGTTTGCGACCAATCAGCACTGAAGTAGACGAAATCGTATACATCCGGCAGATATTCGCCGATACGACTGATTTCTCTGATGTTAACCGCGGCGAAATTGTCCGCTTGGTTGGGAAACAACTCCTTGGCTTTCCGAATATATTCCTCGTTGATATCGATGCCGTAGGGCGTAATGTCGTAATCCGCCCACTCCTGTAAACAGCGCAGCAAGAAGCCATTACCGCTGCCGATATCCAGGAACGTGCCGGATTTGTCAATAGCGTTGGCAATGAACGCTTTTCGTTGTTCCCAAGCTTCGAACGTTCCGGAAAACGAACTGTTGGTAAGCAAATCGTGCAACGAATCCCCCGAACTTATGAGCGTCCGGAATTCCTGGCTGTACTTATGCTTCATCGCTCCCTTGGTTTTGCAAAAACTCAGGCAGCTCTTCCAGCTTTACTTTTTGCTCGCCGTCGCGGGTGCGCACGCTGACTAGGCCGGCCTGCTCGTCCTTGGGGCCCACAATCAGCATCACCGGCACCTTGGCGGTCTCGGCCTCCCGGATCTTTTTGCCGAGTGATTCATTGCGGTCATCCGTTGTAAATCGTACTTCATTATACTTTACGGGTTCCATCAAAACAGTGGCGGACAGTTCGTTTGTAATTTTTGCAACATAACTCAACACTTGATCATTGATGGTCAGGATGCGTACTTGTTCGGGCGCAAACCAGAACGGAAAACGACCATTGAAGTGTTCGGTTATGATGCCGATAAATCGTTCCAATGATCCGTATATCACTCTGTGAATAACTATCGGCTGCTTTAAACTTCCATCTTCTGAAGTATACGTCAAATCAAAATTTCTGGGTTGTTGAAAGTCAAGCTGCACCGTACCGCATTGCCATTCACGTTTTAGTGCGTCCATCAAGTAAATATCGATCTTTGGCCCATAGAAAGCACCGTCTCCCTCCATGACCCCGTATTCCATGCCCGACTCTTCCAATACTGATCGAAGTTCGCTTTCTGCACGCTCCCAGGTTGCTTTATCGCCCATATAGTCTTCCGGGCGAGTAGCCAGCTTAAGTTTTACTCCATCAAGTAATCCGAAGGCCTTGTAAAAATCCTTAATAATGGCAACGATGTTGCGCACTTCTGCTTGCACCTGGTCCTCGGTTACGAAATTATGCGAATCATCCTGCTGAAAACTCCTAATCCGTAACAATCCGTTCAAAGTTCCGGACGGTTCATTCCTGTGTAATGTATCCGCATCCGACAGTCTTAACGGTAAGTCTCGATAGCTCCGGGTCCGAGATTTAAAAATTGTCATAGCGTTCGGACAGTTCATGGGCTTCAAGCCCCACACTTCGCCGTCATGGGTTTGGGTAGTGAACATATCGTCCTGATAATGTTGCCAATGCCCGGATGTTTCCCAAAGTTCTTTTTTGTTTAAAAGGGGTGTTTGTGTTTCCATATACCCCCTTTCCTTGTGGTATTGGCGCCAATACTCGATAAGCAAATTCTTCATGCCCAAACCTTTGGGTAGCCAATACGCCATGCCGGGAGCAGTTTCATCGAAAAAGAACAATTCCATATCTTTCCCAAGCTTCTTGTGGTCACGTTTTTTGGCTTCTTCCAGTAGTTCAAAATATTCGTCCACCTCTTCTTGCGTGGGAAAAGCTACACCGTACACACGCTGCAACATCGGGTTGTTTTCATCTCCGCGCCAATAGGCACCGGCCAGTTGGTGTAATTTAAAGGCACCGACTTGGCCGGTCGATTCCACGTGCGGCCCGCGGCAGAGATCCACGAAATCGCCCAGTTGGTAATAGGAGACGGATTCCGGACCCTGTTCTTTGTTCTCCTCATCAACTCCGAGACTACTTGCTTCCACTTCTTCGGCCGCGGTCGTCCCCTTATTTTGCAAATCTTGGAGTAAGGCAACTTTGTAATCCTGCCCGGCTTGCTTCTCCCGCTCGATCGCTTCCGCTATGGGCAGATCGAACTGCTCCAGCGGCAGGTCGGCCTCGATAATTTTCCGCATCTCTGCTTCGATTTTGGGTAAATCTTCCGGAGTCAGCGTGGCCTCGCCTAAATCCACGTCGTAATAAAATCCCGTCTCGGTTACCGGACCCACGCCGAACTTGGCCTCCGGCCACAATTTTTGAATGGCCGCGGCCATGATATGCGCCAGCGAATGGCGCATGGCGTGCAGCTGGTCCGCGTTTTTCTCTTTACTGCTCATTACCCGTCAGTATAGCAGATGTCATCCTGAACTTGTTTCAGGATCCGTCCCAGAACCATATCGGCTTAATGGATTCCGGCTCGGCGGCCGGAATGACAAAGAGGGTGGCCTCGTAATAACAAATTTTCTGTCATCCTGAAGACGTCATCCTGAATTTATTTCAGGATCCGTTTCAGGATCTATTTCAGGATCTGGCGTTCTCATCAGACCTTGACCGTGGTCAGTAAGGACGGGCCCGTTGATTCCGGCTGATCATCATCCGTTTCTTCCAAATAGAGGGAGAGTGCTTCTTCCAGGTTTTCCAACGCATTTTCCACCGACGCTCCCTGGCTCGCCACTCCGGTATCAGGGTTGAGTGCTACATACCACGCTTCTTCTCTGGTCACGATCGCCGCATATTCCTTCATGCCTACAGTGTAACAGATAGCCGGGTTTCGAGGTTGCATCGTAAGTTCTATTTGTGATCCGAACACCCGACTAGAAAGGGTGTATTCAGTCATGAAACGTAGTGTAATAGATTGGCTGTCATCCCGGACCCCGCCCGCACTGAGCCTGTCTGCCTTAGGCGGACAAGGTCGAAGTGATCCGGGATCGTTACCCTGTTGCAGAATTAGATTCCGAAACAAGCCTGCCTACCGGCAAGGCAGGTTCGCAGTGACACACTTTTTTGTCATCCTGAATTTATTTCAGGATCTGGTGTTTCGGTCATAAAGCGTCGTATAACCGATGAGTGTCGATTATAAATTTGCTTATACCCGGGCTTTTACTGCCTATGAACGCTGATTTCCGGTATGGTGATTTCGCCCGCGGTAGGCGTGATGACATTCACTTTCGGCTGGTCAGCAAATATCTCTCGGGCGATTTTCATGACATCCGCTTGGCCGACATTGCGGGCGTTTTCTATTTTTTCACTGGTACTTGTTATGCGGCCAGTCAACACGTGTTGGCTTGTGTAATTATTCACAACATAGTCTGGATCATCCGATTTAAATGTGACATCTGAAAGGTACATATTTTTTGCCCGCTCCAGTTCTTGATCCGTTACTCCCTCATCCAACAGTTTCTGTATCTCCTCAATGATGGCGTCACAGGCGGTTTGCAGATTGGTTTCGTCTACGAATGTCAGGATCGTAAAGACACCGGCATCGGCAAGATCAAGTGTGCGTATCCCTGTAAAATAGGCAATATTCATCTCATGTCGCAACCTATTATACAGCCTGGAAGACGAACCCATGCCTAATAGATTCCGCATTATATGCATCGCCGGTTGCATATCGTGATTTAAGGGTAACCCCGTAAAACTTATGGCCAGCTTGGATTGACTCGTATCTCTATTTTCAATATCAATCACTTTCTCGCCCCGGGTTTCTGCCAATGTCGGATGAACAGATTCTCCACGCGCAATGGAGGAAAAGTATTTTTCGGCAAGTGCGTGAGCTTCTTCCGTTTCGATGTTGCCCGCTACAGCCAAAACGAAATTGTTGGCCGTATAGGTGCGCTGATGATACTGCCGCAGAATATCCGGAGTCATGTTCGGAAGGTTTGTTTCTTCATCGAAGATAGTTCGTCCGACATTCTGACGAGGAAACATGGTTTTGGTACGTTGCCTCATCAAAGAGCCAAACGGGTCATCCCGGTCTGCGGCAGCCTCCTGGGCGATTACTTTTCTTTCTTTTTCAAACTCTTCAAGTAATGAATTTTGAAAAATATCGGAGATAAAGTCGAACATATACTCGGCATTGTCTTTGATAACCCGACTCTCATAACCGACTTCTTCGGGGGTAGTAAACCCCTGCCTGCTGCCGCCGACCGATTCGATGAAACGATTGATCTCCAACGCGCTGGGCCGTTTTTGGGTGCCGTCGAAAAACAAGTGTTCCAGAAAATGCGCCGCCCCGACTTCATCATCACGCTCCGCCCGCCGGCCGACTTTGCCCTTCAGGCAGACGTACACGGATTCCACGTACCGATTCGGCACCAGCAGCACGTCCAAGCCGTTGGAAAGCTGGAACATCTCGTAATCTTTGTCGTTGGCCATTTCCCTTGAGTCTAGCAGCGCCCAGTACTATCGGTCAATGCTGCCTTTTATCGTGTTACAATGCAACGGAACGGAGCGGAGATCATGAGCACTCGTGTATAGATTCTCAGGACTTAGGCGCCACACCAGTCTGTCTGCTGGCAAAGCCATCAGGCAGGCTGGTGTTCTTGGCGAATCGCTGCGTTAGCAGCTCCATTGCTCCGTTCGACGTACTTCTGGGTACGCCTCCGTTCGCCCTTCGCTGCTGCCTTGCGCTTCATCCAAGCGCGTAAGTCCTGATTTTCTCGCGACTACATAACCATAAAACGAAAGAGAGGCTCATATGCACCTCCATTTCCTTAATACGGAAGAATATCAGTTCAGTCAAAACGAACAAGCTAAAATAGCAAAAATCACTGAAAACGCATACGGGGAAGCCAAGCATTTACTCCCCATGCTTTCAGAGCAATTGAATATCACCGTGCAACCCAGTGATAGAGTGATTCCCGAAACGGGAGAGGCGGCGATGGCAGTCCATAAGGATCTGTTGAACCTGAACATCAATCCCGATTTCGAAAAAGGAATAGACTGGGTGGTTGATAGGCACGTATACGCCACGGTTTTCCACGAAGCCCACCATTGCGCCCGATACAAAAAATATCCCGAAGAAGAATCATTACTGGGTAACGCGGTCATGGAAGGATTGGCTTCCGTATTCGAACGCGACTACGCGGAGCATCCGCCTTTGTGGAGTGATTACTCACGGGTGCCGATCCAGGAATGGACGGAGGAGCTGCTCGCCCATAAAGACGAAACGGACTTCGATTACGGCAGCTGGTTTTTCTTCAGCTCCGATGACAGGCGTTGGATCGGCTACCGGGTCGGCACCTACATCGTCGATCAGGCGCTCGCCAACCATACGACTGACACACCGGCCACGCTGGTTCATGCCTCTCCTGGAGATATCGTGGAAATGGCAGGTAAAACGGATCGCCAGTAGCACCATGAACACGCGAAACTGCGCTAACTAGGACAGCCTGTTAAAATACCCGGCATGAAAGAGCAAAAAATATTAGTTACGGGTGCCAGGCAAGGCATAGGGCGTGACAGCGCGTTCGCGCTGGCCGACCGGGGTCATGAGGTGTTCGCTACTACGGAAACGGACGAACAAGCCGGGGAACTCGCCCGGAAAGCCGAAACTAACGGACGCCAGATGCGCGTGGAGCGGTTGGACCTGCGCGATCAAGCAGACCATCAGAAAGCAGTGGACTTCGCGCCCGACGTGCTGATCAACAACGCCGCCATCGGCGAATCGGGTCCGCTGGCCGAGCTCCCCATGGAGCGGCTGCGCGACAACTTCGACACCAACGTATTCCACGCGATCGAGCTGACCCAGGACGTGCTCGAAGGTATGCTAGAACGCGGCAGCGGCCGGATCATCATCTTATCCTCGGTCGGGGGCAAATTGGTCCTCCCCTACTTCGGCGCTTACCATATGACCAAATTCGCCCTGGAGGCGGCCGGCGACGCCTTCCGGGGAGAACTCACCCATCACGGCATTTCAGTCTCAGTCATCGAGCCGGGCGCCATTAATACCGGATTTAATGAACGGATGAACGCGACCAAGTACCAGTGGTTTGATGAACATGCTCGCCTCGGGGCGGACATGGACCGGGTCGCCAAGTACGAGGCGGCACTCACCCGCACCCAACACCCGACCGACAGCGTTACTCGGGCGGTTATACACGCGGTGGAATCCACCAAGCCCAAAACCCGCTACGTACGCCCCCTTTGGCCATACGCGCCCATGCTGTGGCTAGCCACTGCCATCCCCGGCCGGCTACGCGACTGGGTCTTGGGCAAAATGGCCGGAGTCTAATCCAAGAAACATGAAAACGATTCCGAACTAAATTCGGAATGACAAAGAGGGGGAGGTTCACCCCAGACCTGTCATCCTGAATTTATTTCAGGATCTGTTTCAGGATCATATCGGGCTAATGGATTCGGCTCGGCGGCCGGAATGACAAAGAGGGTAAGCAGGAATAACACTCTTTTTATTTCAACTCGCTTCTCACTTCTTACTGCCTGCTTCCTGTTCCTTGTTCTTTATCCCCTGTATACTGTCTGCTATCTACCGTCTACTCCCCGTCTCCCAATTGCTGCTTACTTCTTACTTCCTACTTCCTCTCCCTGTCATCCTGAATTTATTTCAGGATCCGTTTTAGGATCATTTCGTGCAGACGAAAGGCTTCGAATTTGGTATAACCGATATATGGCCTCACAAGATTTCCGAGTAGAGGTGCTGATGGAATATAAGTCCGGAGGTTGCGGCCGGTATCGGCCGGTTGATGCCGGACTTAAGCGAACGCAAAACTGGTGAACCAATTCCGGAAGAACGGTTGCGAGTTCTTATAGAACAATCAAACACCGGTGTGTTCGTTGCCTATCAGGGTGAAGAGGTCGTAGGCGCGGCTATAGCACATATATTGGTCGGATTCACTGGCAGCCGGGCAATGCTGCAGGATTTCGTAACCAGTCAGCACGTGCGCGGCCAAGGCGCCGGCTACGCCATATGGCAAGAATTACTGGAATGGTGTCGGAAACGCGGCATCCAGCGATTGGTATGGATGTCCGATCCGAAACGAACCGGGGCCCATGCATTCTACCAACGCCAAGGCGCCGAACAGCTGGATAAAAATGTTTTTGAAGTAAAAATCGATTCGTAGCATTACTCTTCCGTCACCACTCGGCTGGCGGTAGCAGGCGTTTCGGGAAGTTCGTAGGTTTCCACGGAAACCGAATTGCCCTGGTCATCCTGTCCCGTTACTGCCATGGCTTCTCCACTTTGGGGATGATCAATTTGGCCTATTTGGAAACATACCTCTTCCTCTTCGGGTGAAAGCGCAAGAGTAGGGGGTATTTCCCGCGTTTGCATCATGACTAGGCAAAGTCGTCCGGTTGCTTTGCGGATCGCATCCAGCACTTCATCGCGAACCTCGCCTGACGTAGGAGGTTGCACAACTTCATAAAAAACTGTTCTCACCTCACCCATTATTAATATAATGGCATAAAATGTGCTCTCTGTAAAAGCATTGGGTCGTTGATGTGGGGTAAGCGCTTCCCGCCGCAGCTTTCGTTTGTCATCCCTGAAGATGTCATCCTGAACTTGTTTCAGGATATTCCTCCATGGTCATCCTGAATTTATTTCAGGATCAGTTTCAGGATCATATCGGGTTAATAGATTCCGGATCGGGGTCCGGAATGACAGTTCAGAGCCCGTTGCTTTTTACTCCCTGTCTACTGTCTGCCGTCTACTTTCCGTCTCCCGCTTACTTATTACTGCTTGCTTCTTGTTCCTGTCATCCTGAAGACGTCATCCTGAATTTATTTCAGGATCCGTTTCAGGATCTACTGCAGAGGTGATTCTGAAATAAATTCGGAATGACGGAGAAGGCTCGGGATGACAGAGAGGGGTCGAGGTCCGGAATGACGTCTCCTGAATGACAAAGAGGGGTTCTACTCTTCCGTCACCACCCGGCTGGCGGTGGCAGGTGTTTCGGGAGGTTCGTAGGTTTCCACGCGAACCGAATTGCCCTGGTCATCACGTCCCGTTACGACCATCGACTCCCCGGTTTGGGGATGGTCCGTCTGGCGTATTCGGAAGCATACTTCTTCCTCCTGCGGCGGGGGAAATTCCTTGTCGGCCACCATATTCACGCAGATCCTCCCCGAGGTTTCCATGATCGCCCGGAATACTTCGTCCCGCACTTCCCCGGAAGACGGAGGTTTTACCACCTCATAAAACATGGTCTTTACTTCACTCATAATTTATACAATAGCATCAAATGCGATGTTTGTAAAATTACACAGCTGCGGGTCGTAGATCCGGGTTGAGCGCTTCTTCCAAGGAAGGCGCCACGATTTCCGCTTTCTCGGCCGCTTTATCCTCTGAGATGCCCAATTTACCGGCGAATTCCGAATCCAGCAGGTGGGAATAGATAACCACCGTGCCATCCGGTTTCACTGTGCAGGGTTGTTGCTCCTGGCCTCTCGCTTCGATATCGCTCAAAGAGGCTTTTACGTCCAGTGGGGCTTCCCCATCACCGGTTTCGATCATGAAGTCGGCGCCTTTCAGGTCCTCCTCGATGGTCGTCTCCCGGAAATTGAACCCCGCCTGGGCCAGTATCTGGCCGAAGGCTGCTTCATGCCGGGCTCCGCGGATGGATTGTTTGATGTATTCCGAACCGGCTTGGATCATCTCCTCTTCAAACATGGTTTCGTTGACCACGTTTTGTAAGTTGACTTCTAATGCGCTTGCGTTGACTTCAGGGAAAGCCGTGGCGAAATCCCGCATGGCATCATTGAATTTACTGGCCACCACTTTGGCTTCCCGCCGGTTCTGGGGGGGGTTACTATCGCCACCCTCGAGTTCGGCCTGGCGCATGACGTAGTTGGGCGCGGCGAAGACCAATCGGTTGGTTTGATAATCTGTTTCATTCATTTCACCCACGTCTTTGGCCGAGTCCAATACTTCTTCGGCTTGGTTCTGCATCACCTGCCAATAGGCCACCTCGGTATCATCGAAGGGATCCACGTCCGCTTCCGCACAAGCCTGGTGGAATTCCGGCGATTGGACCAAACTCATCAGGTTGGCCCGAGCCCGGCCGAAGCTTTCGTCTATTTCCTGGCTGGTAACCGTTTCCGGATCAGTTCCGGTATTTTTGTTTTCGAACATCTTTTCAGCAGATGTAGACATAATTAAACTCTAGCATTTTATTTACGTATTGTCAATTATGTGTGGATGGCTGGGATACTGGCTCGGGGACCGGAATCATCTTCTCTCTGTCATTCCGAAGACGTCATTCCGGACCCCGATCCGGGATCAGGTTCGGAATCGGCTGGTCCTGAAATAGATCCTGAAACAAGTTCAGGATGACAAAAAAGTTCGTGATTACGAGACCACTTTTTTGTCATTCCGGCCCCCGAGGCACCTATGAACCGAGGCCCGCCACAGCTATACGCCGCTCCCGCGGGCCGTCCAGTTCCACCAGGATGATCCGCTGCCAAGTGCCCAGCTGCAACCGGCCGCCCGCGAACGGGATGGTCAAGGTGGTGCCGATCAAACTGCTGAGTAGATGGCTGGGCGTGTGCGAGGGATCATGCGGATGGCGCCACTGAATATCCGGCGTAATCGCCCGCAGAAAATCCAGAAAGTCCTGGTCGGTACCCGGGTCCAGATCGGCCATGGTCAGCCCGGCAGTGGTGTGCAGCAGGTTAACCGCAAGGGCGCCACTGCCCGAGTGGTGCCGGTTTTCCAACTCGTCCTGAATTTGCCCGGTAATATCTAAAATCTGCTCATTTGTAGATGAATTTACAACTAAATCTGCCATAATGCCCCTGTTATTACCTTTTGGGAGTGAACACCAAAATTATAACAATCCCTCTTGCGTTAACCAATCACATGCGTTACTATAAAAGTTACAAAACAAAAAGCGAAAGAGCCACACGCCCCATCAAAGCGTGTGGCTTTTTTATGGCACTGCTTACCCGGGGTGTCGGGTGCGATTCCCCGTCATGGCACTGGGAAGAGTATTTTGGAAACTAAGCGCTTTTGGTCCGATCAAAAACCCTTAAGAGGATCGACGTCTATTTGCCCGGGGCTCTTCCGCCCGCGGCGGATCGCCCGCTTCCGCTTCCCTGCCTTGAAAAATGATTTCCGCCGGAGCATCGGTTTCCCTCAGGCGCAGCGTGACCGACTCGCCTTCGACCGCCGCACCTCTGATTTCCGGAGGATCATCCGGCCCGGAACACTTGAGTTCGGTTATATCAATCTCTGCCCGCTGGAGCTCTTCTGCCACGCCAGTCTCACGCTCCTGAACGCCGATAACCGCCGAAAAGGTGCCGCCTCCGTGCCGCCGCGCCTCTCGGATGACCCGGGAAATGTCGTGCGGCAAATCCGGATGCATGAGGAAATAATCATAATTTTGGTTGCCGATACGCTCCGCCCGCTCCATCTTTCCCACCTGGGAATTATATGCCTATATTAAAAGTTATTGCTCAGGTTTTGTCAAAGTAACGGGGTGGGTTGACACGTTCCCCGGTCTTGTCGATGACACGTCCTCGAAATGACGAAAATGTCATCCTGAAGTTGTCATCCTGAATTTATTTCAGGATCTATTCCAAAATTGGATTCCGAAACAAGTTCGGAATGACGGAGGGGGCAGGAATAACACGCTTTTATTTCCGCTTACTTGCTCTTCCTGCTTCCTCTTCCTCTTCCTTGTTCCCAGTCTACCGTCTACCGTCTACTGACTCCCACTCAGGCAATCGTTGTTTGCTCAACAATACATCCTGTCAGGCAAAAATTACAACACATCTACATCTGCATCGAGCAAAACTGGATGTAGATATCAGACTTGAAGCATCCGGCATGGCAACAAAAAGGAGGCAGAACCAAATGATGTACCATCCGGATGCTTTGAATATTATCTCATATATTCACTTAGCTGTCATACTCAGTTCGATGGCACATGCGGAAATTTACCCCAAGTAGAAACTGGAATAGGTATTAGACTTTCCCCGGTCCCGTCCACTACCAAATTTACCTAGGTAGAAAGCAATCATAAGAAAGGAGGCCAAATCTACCGAATTGGAAATTGGGTGGCGGGATCATCCTGATGATAACACGGAGTTTATCCGTAGGAGGCATTAGAATTTCATACCTTGTGGATAAACTTTGACAGCCCCCGTGCATCCTATATAATAACTGGAGTTACTGGGTCACGTATCCTGTGACTAACGTCATACGGGACATTGATCCAGGGCCCAGGACTCCACAAAAGTAGCTCTATCCGAAAGGGGGTGTGGCTCGTCGCCATGACCCCCTTTCCTCTTTTTGTATCTCCACACGGAAAAGTAGTTCGGTATGTTTTTGAAACAGATCCTGAAATAAATTCAGGATGACATCACAGAAAAGTAGTTCGGTGATTCATCCCGACTTAGACGCTATTGATTTAGACTACTCCACTCGGTGCTCACGCCGGTGGCATCTATCAGGCGTTGGACCGTGCCGGTGGTAGTTGCCGCGTCTTCGGATTGAGCGGCCAGATCGGCGAAGGTTTGGAGTGCATGCAAATCGACGGCCGTCACGCCAGGAACCTCGCAGGTTTTCGCGACTTCTTGCAGCGTCTCCTCCCGGGTGTCCATGGCGTCTCTGACCAGCGGAAAGCTGGTTTCTAAGCCATCAATCCGGCCTGCTTCGGCGATGTCCGCAAGCCCGCCGCGGTCCACTTCTTTGACTATTGTCCACCAGTGCGCCCACAAGGCAATGCCGCCGGCGCCGCGTATCAAACTTACTACCGAGTCAAAGTCCTGCCAGTATTCAAAGTCAACCAAGGCCGGGAAATAGGGATCATTGCCGAGGAACAGTTCGAACGGCCGCTGGCTCGGCCTTTCCCGGATGATTTGCTGGTAGCGGTCGTACCATTGCTTGGCCTGCTCATCTTGCTTGGCATCCTCCGCCACCCGGGCTTCCAGTTCATCCAATACCCGTTGGTTGGTTTGGTGTTTATGAATGGCTTCCACGATGTGGGGACGTCCCACGCTTCCCCCACCGGCGGCTTCCAGGCAGTCATCCTCGGTAATGGTGAGGCCGAGCTCATTCAGATTGGCTACCACCGCTTTCATCCGTTTCTGGCGGGCCTCATGGGTCTTGCGGCAATGCTGGCGCAGATCCTGATTGGTCGGATCGACGAACAACCCCACGACATGCAGGCTGTTGGTGGCGCCGCCGCCTTGCTCCTTGGGCAACCCGCTGGAAAGCTCTACGCCGCTGATCCAATCCACCGGCCCGTTATATTCACGTAATTGCCGCAGCCGTTCGTCACTGAGCACGGTATCGTGGTCGGTAAACGCTACGGCGCCGAATCCGTTAGCCTCCGCCACCTCCAGCACCTGCTGGTGCGTAGCCTCCCCATCCGAATCAACGGTATGGGTGTGCAGTGATTGGTATGGTAAGTCTTTTTTCATAAATTATTCTTTATCCCTGAATCGAAACCTTTCGGCATTTTACCGTTTGATCGAGCAAGTAACAATTTGCCTATGCTACAATTTGTCGAGGTCCTGAGTAAAATCTACCGAAGTAGAAATTGGATATAGGTATTAGACAAATAAAAGCCAAATCCGCCTATCTACCGAAGTAGAAATTGGATGTAGGTATTAGACTCCGGATGAAAGCCGCAACCTCTTTGACCTATCTACCGAAGTAGAAATTGGATGTAGGTATTAGACACCCCGTCAGTGCCGGATGTGTCATAATCTACCGAAGTAGAAATTGGATGTAGGTATTAGACGAGGAGGCGAGGTAAAAATACAATCATCTACCGAAGTAGAAATTGGATGTAGGTATTAGACATCGACGTAGGTATCCACCGAAGTAATCTACCGAAGTAGAAATTGGATGTAGGTATTAGACCCCGCACGCTCGCCAAGGCGCAAAGTATCTACCGAAGTAGAAATTGGATGTAGGTATTAGACCTATGAACGTCTTCGCCCGCCCCGCATCTACCGAAGTAGAAATTGGATGTAGGTATTAGACACTACTGTAAGGGTGCCTAAGGATGATAATCTACCGAAGTAGAAATTGGATGTAGGTATTAGACATTCGAGAATGTACCCATCCCGGCAGAGATCTACCGAAGTAGAAATTGGATGTAGGTATTAGACAGCAAACTTGGCTTCACCAAGCCAAAAAGATGCTAAGACGCATATAAATGCTTGTCTCACTTTTTGCTTGGTGAAGCCATTATCAATCGGACTTAAAATATTAAGACCAGGGTTTGCTGCTTCCTGCATATCTAATCTCCTACACGACAATTTCTACTTCTACTTCGAAATGAAATTATCAATGTGCGAAGCACTACTCGAAGATTACAATGTCTTGCTCTTCATTGCTCGCATAGCCATACCGTTTGACTTTCGCTTCGTCGCCTTTGCAGAGCTGAAAAATCAAAATACTATCCGAACCTTTGAAGCGCTTCTTATACTTTAATTCTATCTCGGTCATGATGTTTTGTAAAACACGCGGACTGTTGTTGACTTCGTACACTGAATACTGGATCTTGCGCCCGTATTTCTTAAGAAACTTAGCGAACTGCGCCCTAGTTTTGTTGCTACTAAAGTCGTAAGCAATAATAATCATTGATTTCTTGCCCTCACCTTGTATTCTGGAAACGGATTCTCCTCGGGGTTCATAACGTGTCGATAAAATTCATGGACGTAGTTGAAGATGTCTTCCTTATTGTCCATAAGTAATCGCATGAAAATCTGAGCATACTTCTGGTTCTTGTCGAATGACAACATGTACTGGCCGTTTTTGAAAGAAAAATCCGATTCATCAATTTGCCCCAGGTTATACGCTTTGACAAGTTGTTTATCCACCAAGCACCGGAACGGCTCTTGTATATCACAGGCGAGTGATTTCCTGCCGAAGAATAAACGATGATAACATCCTTTGTAGGTATCGAATCCGTGCATGCGCAACAGTGCGTCGATGAAATTAAATAGCAAGTTATATCCGATATCCAATAAAAAGTTTGGGATGTCCTCTTTGGTTCTCGGGGCGCGCCTTCGCCAGTCTATAGGGTTAAAATAGGCAGCAAAAAAGCTCCGGGTATGGCTACCTTCTACACCGAGCAAATCCTTAAAACTACGAGTCGCGTCAACTTGGCGGTGAATAGATTGCTTGCTTTTGGGTTCGATGCCTGTTTCTTTTAAAAGTCTTTGTTGATTTATCAGTTTACCGCGGACGATATTCTTGGCTATGGCGAGTTGTTGATCCTGACTCATAGTATATTGCTTGGAGCGTAAGTAATAATGACCTTCTGCTTGAGGAAGACAGCTGGAGTACGTTTCGAAGTTGTGCTTTAGGAAGTAGAGGGATATTCCGTAACCTGCCGTTTCTCTGATCAGCTTGGTGGTTACGGATATGTCGCCTATTACGTATATGGCGAATACTTTGTGACAGGACGCCCGATTGACAATCTCATCATGTTTGGTAAACACGATGTTTTCATTGGTGAATTTCAGCTTGGGTTTATCACGCCACTGGGCTTGGATTAGCAGTAGTTGTTTTTCTCTAAAGTCCGGTAACGAAATCATGACTTAGTACGATAGATCCTTATAGATGCTCATCTCACATCGATCATCGGAATGGGCAGGATCGTGTTCGGCGATGTCATATTCCCAGATAGCCCGGAGGGTTTGCTCGAATGCCGATACTTCGGCTTGATCGGGTAATGGAACTTCGTACCTTCTGTTGTCGTCCAAAGAATGCAGGAGTAGTCGCTCGACCTCATACCCGGCCTCAGTGAGCCCGAAGTACTGGGCATATAATTGGTACTTGTATCCGGTATGGATGGTTTTGATTTTGGTTTTACGTTCGATGAGCGACTTGGTATGGCGATCGTAGATGTCGATCTTACCCATGATCCCGTAGTGTTCGCTGTATACCGGCACCCCCTGCAAGTAACGAGTAGACGAGGAATAGTTAGCGTTTTCTAGAGTGGAATGATTGATGTCACCCGCGATTTGAGAGGAGGCGTGATAGGTTTTGGTGTTAAAGCTCGCGTAGACACTGTGCAGATATAGAGAACGCGGTGAGAAGAGAAAGTCATTGATAGTTGAAATCTGGATATACTGTTCCATGGTGCTCGTGATACATATTTTTTGGTTTACGATGTATCCCATTCAGTTGCCGCCCGATCCCACTCTTGGTTGGTTATGAAAATATCGGGGTTAGATGGGTTTTCCCGGACTCTGTCGAGAAGCAGGACTCCTTTGCGGGCGATGTTATAGGCACCATTGGCATCGCCGTTGAATTCTTCCATGAACTTTTCCCTGGCTTGGGGGTTACCGATAAAACGCTGCTCGAATCCGCCGAAATTGGCCGTAGAGTAAGAACTTTCGGTGGTAAAGAACGGCGGCACCGGCGACGCGATGAAATCTAGATCTTCGCCTTCAGTAATTACCGAGTCATTTTCTACCCGGTATTTATGACTCATGGAGTTCCTGAGTTGCAGAATCAGGTTAAAGATATATACAAGCGATTTATAAAAGTTACGTTGTTCCCCGTCGAACTCACGTTCACCTTTGAGTTCTCCGGCTTCTTCCTTGATTCTAATCTGCTCCAGAACGTCCCCATAGGGGTTTTCAAAGTCATACGTTTGAAGAAGTTCAGCAAGTAAATCATTGGGATTAACAGGTGCGGCTGTCCAGCGTTCATCCACTTTCTTGCGAATGATGCGCGGCACGTTGGCATATACCTCCCATATTCGGGAAGGAGTGTCTTTGCTTTTGCTGAAGTCGGCGACATCGTATCGGAAGTAATAGCTTTCCCGTTGTTCGTCCCACTCTATGGTGTGGAACGTGTTGATGGCTTGCTTCAAATTTTCTACGGTATCGGAGTTTTTGAGGTATATGTTTTTTCTAAAACCGGTCAACGGGTCAGTAACCGATGTATACCCGGCTTCGGTATAAAAAATAGTGCCGGTTTGCTTGCCCATCTTTTCGAAAGATTCAAAGGGCGCCGTTAGTTGATACCCCCGAAGTATACCACCCGTTTCACGCGCGTCACGGTCCTTAAAAACCAAATAATTCAGTTTATCTATAAGTTGCCGTTCCAAGCGTTGATAGGTACCTTTCTCTATTCCGCCCCGAATCTGCTTGAACCGCATGTTCAAATCTTCCATCACGATGATGGCATTATGCTCCACGGCGAGCCGGGATAAGGCGTGCACGACGTGTGAGATGTACCCTTTTTTGAGGTTCTTGATGTCTTCGATCGGTTCCCAAGACTGGCGGTTTTTAATCCTTTCTTTCTCCCGTTCGTCCAAAAGCCGATGATAGTCGATCCCGTTGATTTCATTCAGGCTGCCCTGATCCAGGATCCGACCATGACAATCAACCACCGAATAATAAACAAGGTGTTTTTCACCTCTGTCTATGCCGATAATATTTAGGTTGTCTTTTGGTTGATCAGCGATTTTTTGATTCGTTATGTCGTTAAACTGTTTAGGTTTCATGCTTCCTTTTTTAAAATTGATACTTACGGGTAGATGGAACAGCAATGTATCTTTGCTGTAGCGTTTATGCGTAGTGACCTGCTTACCAAGCGAGTCGGTTTTAGTGGGTAAATCGTGGTTTCCGGGACGGAAAAATATTTCGGCATTGCCGCTTAGTTTTAATACTGGATTGGATAAGTTTTCTTGACTGAATAAATGGAGGAAGTAACTGGTGTGTAGGTTGGGATTGCCCCCGGAGTGGGGCTTGGCCAAATCTTTATTGGTGATCTCGAAAATATATAAGTGATTATATCCACCTCTTTTAGCTTCATATCTTCCCTGCTCAATATATTCCGCGCTAACAGGGACGAAACTGATTCTGTAGAGATTTTGGTTCGAAACCTCCCTTGCTAACGCATCAGCGTCAGAGTATTCCCTGTCTATTATGGTCTGGAGTTCTGGATATTGCTCAACAAAATTTTTCTGTAGTAGACGTTTAACACGTTCAATGATCTTCTGGTTGGTTGAATTTTGTTTATCAGTATCATAACTAACACCGAACTCGCCCTCGTAGCTGGGGCCGTAAATAGTTTGTGCCTTAAGCTGTGAGTACTCCATTTTTTCATACATACCGTTGCTGGTGTCTTTAATCTCGGAATGTTTTTCGGTGTCCAAAATCCAGGGATTATCCGTGATGGCAAGGTAGTATGTGTTGGTTTGGGGCCGTCGTAATATATACCCGCAGTATTGAGCGCCGTTGCGACGACTCTCCGACCATCCTCCTAAAAGATTTCCTTTGCCGAAATTAAGCTTGATTTTGTCTTCTCCGTAAAACACCTGGGCAATGTAATCCCGGAGGGCGTTATAATATCGCGGCACATTCACTTCATAAAAATGAGCATCGAACTCCTCATAAAACTCCGTACTGAACACATCGGGAATTTGGCTTGACTGTCTGTGCGTAAGCGCAAAGTAGTCAAGTAGGCGGTAAACTCGTAAACACGCGTCCGCGAATTCTTTGATAACAGGTGTATGGTGTTCTTTGTCGAACGCGGGATCAGCATCCTTTACCTCACGCAATGACCGTGCTGATTGATAGTACTCTTCCATGGCGTTGGAGAGTTCGTGTTGAAAAATGCCAAGGAATTGCTGCCAAGTTGATTGGTCGGGGCTAATTGCACCTTCTTCATAAAACCGATCCTTGAATAACACCCCTTCCATGTCATCGATTGCCGTTCGTACGTCTTGAAGGGAGATGAACGTTTTAATTTTTGGAGTGTCTTTCTCATCTTTTTTCTTGTTTTTTTGCGGCAATCTGATCAAGAAATCGTCTCCATTCACAAACCAGCGGTTAGAAATAGTGTTAACGTTCTTGTCTTTGAGGTAAATGTTGGGTAATTCTGGTTCAAAAAACGTTTCCGAAAGTGCGTTGACTGACTTCTGAAGGGCCGGGAAATGTTGTTCCGAAATGTTTAAAAGTTCTTCAACACACGGCCAAACGTCTTCATCGTCCTCAATGAGTTGGTGCTCCTTTTCTTGAAGCCCGAGTATTTGTTTGTCGAGTGTACTCAGGAGAGGGTAGTCAGTTTTTTTGTAGTTAGGGTTTTTATGTTTTTGATCGCGCAATTCTTTCATGCGCTTGTTGATGTCGCCGATTACCGCGTTGTACTCCTCAATATCCGCTTGCAACACGTAATGCCGATAAGATACCGGTTCAAATATACGTTTTTCATCCTGGCTTAAATTCAACTCATCTTCTATCGATGAGTGCTTGTCTCGAAATTCATGGATGTTCTGCATGAAAGTAGTAAAATTAGCAACAACCCGTGTTGCTATAGCTGTAGCCTTATCTTCACTGGTATACAGATTTTGCCTGGTTTGCTGAAAACGCGATAAATAAGTAGCAAATTTGTCAAAGCTTTCAAAAATGTAGCGTTTTTCACCAGAATTCTCTTCTTCGTCTACATGCAGTGAAGGGAACCCCTTATCAACTAATTCTTGCTCTTTTTCTGGCGGGAACTCGGTTTTGAGGATTTTGTTTATGGCGGGAGAAGTTAAGAAATTAGTACCTTTCCTTTCTAATTCGCCTTTGTTGAATTCTAAGTCTTGGTACTTTTGTTTCCAATGATCCGCTTGCTGGTTGAGCATGTCCACAACAGCTTTCCTGAAGTCGCTTTTCTTGCTCTCCCATTCATTGGAAGCAGCGGTTTCTTTTTTGTTATTTGCGGAGTAACGGTTGCGATTGATTTCTTTTATATACTCATACGCTGCTGCATATTCATTGAACGGGAAGTTTCGCAAGTTTTCCGGAGTAAGCGCTTCATTGATAAGTCTGCGATGCAATTCGTCAAGGTACGGTTTGGCTTGCTGGTAGCTGTTTTCAATGGTTTGGTCTTTTTTCAGTACTTGGTTCTGCTCGAGTAGATCTGGCGTGTTTCCAACCGGATTTAGTTTGAAACGCAGTGTTTTATCAAGTGAATATATGTTGGTAAATTGATCAAACATTTTCACACTCCACAATTAGATACTTAGCAGTTAACCTAACATCCATAGCATTATGAAGCAAAAAACGCTCCCCACAGGGTATTCGCCTTCCGCCTCTATGGCCGCCAAGCCGGACGGACCGATTTTTGGGACCGGGCGCGGGAGGCTGCCCGCAATAGCACCGAGTTGGCCACGGCCAAACGCTAACCCTTGCTAAAAAATCACCAAAATCCTAACCGAGACGGATGAGGCGATGCCGGCAGATTAATACATGAATTAGCATTGACACGTAGTCTTGAAAATACTTTTGTAATTTGCTATTATAAAAATGTCCAACAGTTTATATCTCCATAACTGTTGGGGTATCACATCCGGGAACGTCCCTCCCTCAGAGGGGCGTTTTTCATTTTTGCCCCCGGTGCCGGATTTTACTACCCCAAATATCTTTCTCGATTTTTAGAACGTCTGTATATCCGTCCGCTAGAAATCGTTAAGCAATCGCCTGACTAGTAAGTGGGTCACATTAGCAGTTTTTTCTATGTCATATTTCCTGAAGCTACGTCTACTGCTACTTAAGGCATGAAGGTGTATCTCATTTCTCCGCTTCCGTACATTTTCCAGTCTGTTGAATATAGAACGCGTAATAAGTTCGGCCTTTAACGCGAATTCATTCATCTCCTTAAAACCTGTTTGCCCACCAAGCCTAAAGGGATGTGTTTCTTTTTCGCAAACTACTAATTGTTTATCGCTCCTCACTACCCGGGGGAGCGTATGGATTTTCTTGTATTTGGTACTGGTTTTTACGTTGCACAATTCGGGATTATTATCCAAATGTCGTCGAATTAGTTCATACAAAATAGCTTCAGTAATGGAGGCGCTGAGAAAAAGGGCTGAACGGTAGTAAGTGGTTCGCTGCGAGTGCGTAACTTGCTGGGCATGAGAGAGCATCACTACTACTTCTTCGACAGTAGTTTCCGCATTTTGGAATAGCGTTGCCGTATCGGACATTTACTTCTTTTTAGGTTTTTGTTGTTTCTGTTGTGTCTGGTTTACGTCATCCAAAACTTTAGCGAACGATGGAACCCCTTGTCTTTTCAAATACGTCTTCAGCGTCATGTCCGAGCGCACGCCGAAATCAACGTTGTACTCTTCTTCCACCCACCCCACAAGGATGTCGCCGCGTTCATTGCGGTATTTCCCTGACTGAGTTTTCTGACGCTGTGAAGACATGATCGATTCCTTTTTTCTTATACTTCCATTGTAGCAAAACCTTGAAATACCCGTAATATGTACTATATTAAAAGTACAAGGCTGGAGGTAACTTCCAGTCGGCAAATCCCCGGTTCGCCGGGGTTTTTGCTTTTTTATGGCCATGTTTTAAGCCCATATTCGCCATAATCGTAAAAAGCTAGAAATGAGCCGCGTTTGTAAGTGTTGACATATAGTTTAGCGTATTGTATACATTATGGGTAACGCGCGTAGGTTCAGAAGGAATTTAGGCGCCCATGTCCGGAATAATGCCGGACTACCTTGACAATGCGGTCCGGAGTTTTCCGGAATGGCAGCTCAGTGGGTATCCCATACCCAGCGAGCTGCTATTCCGGCAGCAGCTGAACCAAAGGAGAAACATGCAGGGAGTGCAGAGCAATAGCGGTGGCGACCAGCAAGATGAAGCCGAAGCCGGCTTTGGCTTCATCTTTGCGGGTAGCTCGAAGCGCCCTCACTTGAGGCCATTTCGAGTTATTTACCCGCCGGATGTCATTACGGTTCCTGAAGATTAGCTTTCATCACGACGGCCGGGGTGTCATCTTTGTTCCCCTCCGTAGCATTGATGGCACCTTCGGCCCTCTTAATATTCTCCCAGAAGCAACCAGTCCGCCCGCTCCGAGTAACATCTGTTAAAACCTTGGCAGAATAACCAGTCCTAACCACCGAGCACACCTCATACTGTCCCAGCCGGCTTTTATTTCCCTTTTTCCTTGGCCATAGGCCGCTAACCCCACCGTTTTTCTCTTTTCTCCACGTTCCCGGACCGCATTGTTTTATTTTTATGATACCTGTTAGCAATACCGTGATTATCAAGCGCGCCTGAGGTGCTTTGGCCGTCCCCCAAAGGAGTAGACAGTAGACGGTAGACAGGGAGCAAGGAACAGGGAGCAAGAAGCAAGTTTTGGAATCAGCTTTGGAACAGATCCTGAAACAAGTTCAGGATGACAGGGAGAGGAAGTAAGCGGAAAATGCAAATCCGCTTTGTCATTCCGAAGACGTCATCCCGGACCCCGATCCGGGATCAGTTTCGGAATCCGGTCCTGAAATAGATCCTGAAATAAATTCAGGATGACGGGTCCGGGATGACACTCCTCTTTGTCATTCCGGCCGCCGAGCCCCGAATCTGGCTACATCCCCAGAATAGTTTATAGCAATAGTTGTTGATTACGGCATCTGCCGATACTGTTCGCTGATGGATTGCTCGGGATCGATGGCATAGGCATATTCCAGTTGCTCGAGAAATTCAGCACACTCCTGGTTGCCGATGACGATGGGCGAAGTTTCGGCGAAGTGTTGCTGCTGGTATTTCCCCCGCTGGCTGGAAAGCGTGGAAGCGAGGGTGACAACGCGGGTCTGCTCGATATCACGCCAGGAATCCTCGACCTGACGCGACTGGCCATAATACATATACCGTTGATGGCTCTGGCTCAATTCCAGGCGGGCCGCGGCTAACAAGAACGGTGGCTCGATGTTCCGGAGGCGCGTACCCTTCGCCTCAGGCCTGCTTCTGTATTGATGATCCACCCAATCGGAAGTCAGGCGGCCGATGCGGAAATGTATGGGCTCGCTCAAAACGTCGAGGGGCGCCGGGGAGTTTTCGTTGCCGGATTGCTCCCCTGGCATCTGGTGGATGGTGTCCATGCTATCAGCCGGCAGCGGCTCGCCCACGATAACCGTTTCTCCTGCCGGGGTTTCCTTGGCGGCGTGCTTCAACTCACTGAGTTGGTAGTAGACACGGGCTAAATGCTGCTCCGGGCTCCCCCAGTTGGCCAACAGGGTGTTGTGCCCCATATGGTGCGTCGGCACCCAGAGGCCGGCTTCATTTTGATAATCGGGATCGGCGATTTCCCACGCCCGCTTATACCGTTCAGCGACCGTCGGCGCCCAGCCCAGAAAGGCGTTGAAATGTTCGTGAAACCGTTGATCAAAATCTTCACCGAACAGTTCATCCTCGTATTTGGACAACTTCTCCGACATATTACCCATCACTATACTACATAGGTCAAGTTGAGGGAATGATCGGGGTTCGGGAGGACAGGAAGAGGAAGCAAGGAGTAAGGAGTAAGTGAGAGACAGCGCAATTGCAAGGAACGTCCTTGTAATTTTGCGCCAAGTAGCGCTTTTGGTAGCGATTTTTAATATTGCAAGGACGTTCCTTGCAAAAGGATCCTGAAACAAGTTCAGGATGACAATTTTTGTTACCCTCTCTGTCCTTCCGTGCCCCTACGTCATTCCGAGGACGGGTCATCGACAAGACCGGGGAACGTCGTCACCAGGGTGCTCCAGCCGAAATCATCGACCCGCATACCGCTGCCGTCGAAGGGGTCGAAAAATTCGCGGAACCCTTCCCTGCTCACCATATCCAAACTGGCACGGGCAATGTGCCGCGCCGTCTCCACTCGCCCCTGCCGCATAAGTCCGCGGATGAGAAACCAATTGCTGTTGATCCACGTGGGTCCGCGCCAGATGGGAAACTTTCCCGACGGGTCGAAACGCGGATGGCAGGCCGGCACTGACGGCACCGGATACGGCGTGCCGAAGGATTTCGGATCACTCACATCCGCCACCAGTTGCTCGAGTATATCCGCCGGCAAATCGCGCAATAACAGCGGAAACAGGGCGCCTAAAGACAGCTCCCGGATGGGCTCCAGCCGCCATTGGCCGTCCTTGGTATGCTCCACCCGCAACGGGTAAAACGTCCGGGAAACCTCATCCCACGCTTGCTCCAGCAACGCCCGTTCACACCGCAGCGTCACCGCTTTGATATCCGGGAATAACCCCGTGCGGTCGGTCTGCTCCAGCAGCTTACCGAGCGCGTACAACCCGTCGATGAAGATGCAGTGCTCGGCCACATCTTTGACGTGGAAGATATTCCGCCGGAAGATTTCCGCCTCGTCCCAGCCGGCCCGCATCAGCCGCCAGTCCAGCCGCAATACGTACAGCGGATCCAGCAATTTGCCCAAGACCCGGAAAGTTTTAGGCATGACGGGGCGGAAAAAGTCGAACTCCGGCGCTGCGTCCCGGCCCGATTCCCGGGGAGAAATGATGGAGAGGATATTCTCCGCGTCCCGATAACGCAGGAAATATCGGTAAAATGTGACCAGCTGCTCGATGACTTCGGCCGTAAATGCCGGCTCGTTGATGGCCTCCACGGCCTGAGCGATAACCGGCTGGCCGACCAGTTGGCTGGTTTCCGGGTGCCAGCCGCCAGTCCGGTACAAGGGCCGTTCCAGATCCAGCAGATTATACTGGCCGTGATAAATCCGGTGCGGGATCCATCCCCGGCCGTCCTGGAATTCCAGCAAGGTGCGGATTTCATTTTTGGCCAGTTCGCCCATCCCGAGTTCCCCGCAGGCGATGGCGTGGAAGGAGCTGTCCCACACCCATTGGTTCTTGTAGTGCGGCCAGGCCGGTGTGATATAGCGGTCGCCCGTAGCGTGGTAGTTATTCAGCAGAACTTCCCGTGCCCGCTCCCGGAGGTGTTGCTGGTCGATGTCGGGGTGTGAGTCCGGATTCATACATGGGCGATTATAAAGGATGGAGCGCGGCGGCGGGAATGACAAAAAAGTAGCCTCGTAATAACAAACTTTCTGTTGTCATCCCGGACCCCGCCCGCACTGAGCAAGGTCGAAGTGATCCGGGATCCGTTTCCCTGTTGCAGAATTAGATTCCGAAACAAGTTCGGAATGACAAAGATGGTCCAATAAGTTTTTGTCACATTAAAACCAGGGAAAGGTGGTCTTCGGGAAAAACCGGTGCCCGCCCGCGACTTAAGACAATTGGCGGATTTTGTCTATCAATTTATTCTTGTCCATTCCGCCCACGGCAAACAGCTCGCCGTTGACGATGATGCCCGGGGAAGACATGATGCCGTGTTCGCCGGCTATCTGTTGTCCTTCGTCCGATAGCATATCGATAAATTCCAGTTCCACCTCCGGAAATTCGGGCTGGATTTCTTCCTCCAACACCCCCCGGACAGCGGCGCAATTATCGCACCCGGTAATCGATAACTCCTGTATTTTGACATTCGCCATAACGGTACCTCCCTTGTAGCTTTAGCTTATGGTAATCGATTGCCGGTAGCCGGTTCAATTACCCGTGTGTCGCATAATTCTCACTAACGATGCGACACGTCGTTTAAATATATAGGGCGACACCCGTATACTTGTCTCTAGCTATACAAACTTAAGACATGAAAGG
>PXOU01000010.1 GCA_003022365.1 Candidatus Saccharibacteria bacterium QS_5_54_17 | reverse complement strand
CGGCTCAGTTCCAAGAATGGTACGACCGAGACCCCGAACATGCTAGAGTAGCCTTAGAGAAAGTGTACGGGTAGTCGCATTTGCGGTGAGACTTTGCGCTGGTTGCAACCAATTGCTTGTGGCCGGTACTATGAGGTGCATGCCACAGACGCCGATTGCCAACACACCACATCATATCGGGGAGCACGTGACCGTTGCCGGCTGGGTCCACAGTATCCGCGACATGGGCAAGATGGCTTTCATAGATGTGCGTGACTGGAGCGGTATCCTGCAGGTGGTTTTGGGGAGCGAGGACTTACCATCCCTGGGCGCGGAGTGGGTTATCGAAGTGAGCGGACCGGTCAAAGAACGGGGCGAGCAATTCCAGAATCCCGAGCTGATAACCGGTGATATTGAATTGGCGGCTGAGTCGATCACTGTTTTAAGCCAAGCCAAGGTAACACCGATCGAAATCAACAAAGACACCCGGGGCATTAGCGAAGAAGTGCGTCTGCAGTATCGATACTTGGATCTCCGCTCACAACGGATGCAGCAAAACCTGCGCTTGCGGCATAAGGTGAAGCAATTCCTGCGCAATCATCTTACCGAGCAGGATTTCATTGAGGTTGAGACGCCACTTTTAACCAAGGGTACCCCGGAAGGAGCCCGCGAATTCTTGGTCCCTTCGCGGCTGCATCCGGGAAACTTCTATGTACTCCCCCAATCTCCGCAGCAGTTTAAACAGTTGTTGATGGTGGGCGGGGTCCAGCGGTATTTCCAATTGACCAAAGCATTCCGTGACGAAGATCAACGGGGAGACCGCCAACCCGAACATACCCAACTCGATATGGAGCTGTCATTTGTCGACCGGGAAGATATTCTGCAAATCACCGAAGATATGATGATTGCCTTGGTGGAGCAATTACTGCCGGACCATTATATTTCTAGGCGGCCATTTCCGCGAATAACGTACGCCCAAGCCATGGAACAATATGGCACCGACAAACCGGACCTGCGCAGCGACCCGGAGGATCCTTATGAGTTGGCGTTTGCCTGGGTGGTCGATTTCCCTATGTTCGAGATTGAAACCAGCACGGGGAACATCGCGGCCATGCATCACCCCTTTACGGCGCCTAAGTCCGGCCAGAGGGAATTACTCGACAGTCAACCGACTGATGTTGTGGCTGATCAGTTTGATTTAGTGCTCAATGGTTACGAGGCGGGCGGGGGTTCCATGCGCATCAACGACCAACAGTTGCAATACAAAATCTTCGAAATACTTGGTATGGACCAATCCCAAGCGGATCAGCAGTTCGGGCATATGTTGGAAGCGTTCCAGTACGGGGTTCCACCGCACGGGGGTATCGCGCTGGGGCTTGATCGGTTGTTGATGATATTCGCCAACGAGCCCAATATTCGGGAAGTTATGGCGTTTCCCAAAACCGGCGACGCCCGGGACCCCATGATGAATGCGCCCGGTCCGATGCCCGAGCAGGCACTCAAGGACGTGCATATAGACATCGAGCACGACCGGGATAACGGCCGCAAGCAGCAGTAAACCTAGCACGTTGTAGCTGCCTTGGGTATAGTATGGGGTAATGGCTCTCCCATGGGCGCGCCTGGCGAGTTTCTTAGGTAGACGCAGCATTTTGCTGCAGCTGATTGCGCTGGGGTTTCTGGCCGGTTTAGTGCTGGCGCGACTGGGCGTGGTGACCCATTGGCAATACGTGGCCGCCGCGGTTGTCTTAAGTGTCGTAGTCACCTTACGTAAATCGCCTGTTGCCTGGTTTGTACTGCTGGTGGCCGCTTTGCAACTGGGCATTTTGCGCGGTCAGGCCGTATTGGCCAGTTTCGCGGAGTTGAGGGAACATATCGGGGAAGATGTAGTGATGGTAGGCCGTCTGGAAGATGATACGACCGCCGCCCGGCAATACCAGACCGAATTCCACATCAGCGATATTCATATACTCCAGGATGGAGAACCGGAAGCAGTGGACGGGCGGGTGGTTGTCCGCGGATTTGCTGAGGCGACCCTGCAACGGGGAGATGTCGTACGTGTGGAGGGGAAGTTAACTCAGTCGCTGGGGAATAACCAAGCCCAAATAAGCTACGCCGAGATTAAGCTGATCGGTGAAGACCGGACTATACTGGGGCGCGCCCGAAACGCCTTTTTCGCTGGCAACAGAACTGCCCTGCCGGAACCGCAAGCGTCGTTGGGTATGGGATTTTTAGTCGGGCTGCGGGCCTTACTACCGGAAACGTTGCTTAACAATTTATCTGCTACCGGCTTAACCCATATCGTGGCGGCTTCGGGGTACAATTTAACCGTCCTGGTCCGGCTGACGCGGCGGCTGTTAGCCAAACATTCCAAGTTCATCGCCACGGCGACCGCGGTCGGACTGATCGTGGGGTTCATGGCGGCGACCGGTATCAGTCCCTCCATTTTCAGGGCTGCGGTCGTTTCGGGTTTGAGTCTGGCAGCCTGGTATTGGGGCAGGCCGATAACCGCCTGGATGGTGCTGTTGTTTTCGGCAGCGGTTACCGCCGGCGCAAACCCCACCTATATCTGGCAGGATATTGGGTGGTACCTTTCCTTTGCCGCCTTTTTCGGGGTACTGATCATCGCGCCCACCATCACCGCCCGACTATACCAAGAACGCCAACCGGGCGCGCTCACCCAGCTTTTGATAGAGACCTTCTGTGCCCAGATTATGGCGCTTCCCATCATCATGCTCATTTTCGACGAATTATCTTTACTGGCTTTGCCGGCTAACATGATAATTCTTCCCTTCATCCCGTTCGCTATGCTGCTTACGTTCGTGGCCGCGCTTGGCGGGGTATTCGCTCCAGCAATCGTGGGTTGGTTCGCGTGGCCAGCTGACTGGGTGTTAACCACCATGCTCTACATCATAGACTGGTTGGCCGGTGTCCCCTGGGCCAGTATCCAGCTGTCGCTGTCTGCCTGGCAGCTGGTCGGTGTTTACGGGGCCATCGGGATATGGCTGACCGTAATGCGGCTGCGAGTCCGGGGCAGCATGGATACCTATAAGACGGTGATAGATTAACGGATGCTATACTACATCACGGAAGGAGCGGGAGCATGTCGGGACACTCCAAATGGCAAACCATAAAACGCAAGAAGGGTGCCCAGGACGCCAAACGCGGGGCGCAATTTACCAAACTGGCCAATGCCATTACCGTGGCCGCCCGGGAAGGTGCCGATCCCGACAGTAACTTCCGGCTCCGGCTGGCTATCGAAAAAGCCAAGAAATCCAACATGCCGGGCGCCAACATCGAGCGTGCCATCGCTCGCGGCAGCGGCCAGACCGGGAGCGGCAATGTCGAAGAAGTCATGTATGAAGGGTACGGCCCGGGCAACGCTGCGATTATTGTCGAGGGTGTTACGGATAGCAAAAACCGCACCTCATCCGATATCCGGAATACGTTTAACAAAAAGGGGGGTACGATGACCGAAACCGGTGCGGTATCATCCCAGTTTGATCACCGGGGCATCATTACTATAGAAACGGATGATCCGGAGGGGATGGCAATGGCGGCGATCGAAGCCGGCGCGGCGGATGTCGCAGGCGATGAAGAGGAAGGGGTGATGACGGTGTATACTGAGCCGACCCAACTCAAGCAGGTTCAGTCACAATTGCAAGCATATCCGGTGACCATGGCGGAACTGGGTTATCTACCCCGGCATACTGTCACGATCGAAGATCAAGAGACTGCCTGGAAAGTCATCAATCTTATGAACGCGCTGGAAGAGTTGGATGACGTGACCAATACCTATAGCAACTTCGATATCCCCCAAGGAGTGGTGTAAGTGCGAATTTTCGGTATTGATCCGGGGACTGCCACCACCGGGTTCGGTGTCATCGAAACCGAGCCCGCTCAACTGGTTGACGCGGGAGTGCTGCGGACGCCCGCCAAGCAAGCCTTGGAGTTACGCCTGAAGACCATTCATGAGGAGTTATCCGGGTTGCTGGAGGAGTACGCGCCGGGGGAAGTGTCGATCGAAGAATTATATTTCGCCAGCAACGTGAAAACTGCCATTTCCGTCAGCCATGCCCGGGGCGTGTCGATGCTGGCCGCCAGCCAATACGGGGTAGATGTCAATGAATATACGCCGCTGCAAATTAAGCATGCTCTGACCGGGTACGGCCGGGCGGAAAAGCATCAAATCCAGGAGATGGTGCGTTTGCGGCTGGGGCTTGGACAGTTGCCCAAACCCGATGACGCGGCTGACGCGTTAGCAGTGGCGATTTGCCATTCCCAGGTCGTCGCCGCATAATTGGAAACATGATGATAACGCTTTCCGGCCGGGTCACGCACAAGCTGGAAGATTCGCTGGTGGTTGAAACGGGCGGTATCGGGTATCAGATTTGGACGACTGAGCAGGATCTAGGCAATGCCCATGTTGATCGAAACGTCCATTACTGGGTATGCGAGACTGTCCGCGAGGATGCCTATGAACTGTATGGGTTCACTCAGTGGGAAGGGCGGGAACTGTTCGAGCAATTATTGAGCGTTTCGGGTATCGGACCTAAGGCTGCTTTGGCGATCCTCTCAATCGCAGGTGTCGAGCAGGCGCAGCAAGCTATCAATAACGGCGACGTGGCATTTTTACAGACGGCTAATGGGGTGGGAAAGCGTACGGCTGAGCGAGTGGCGGTCGAACTCAAGGACAAGTTGGCCCCCGCCTCTCCAGCAGGCGAGATGGAAAGATCTCAGGCGACGGACGATGCGTTAGCGGCACTGGAATCACTGGGGTATTCCCGGAGTGACGCCACCCGCGCGTTAGCCGGGGTAGACGACGATATGGATGAGCAATCACGTATCAAGCAAGCCTTGCAGGATCTCTCCTAAGCATATCTTTTGAGGTTCCGGGGGTATATGCATGCCGGGTAACCGTGACTGATATACTAAAATACAGGAACAGGACGGGTTTATGATCGAACGCATTGTCAACTCCGAAGCCGGGGAAGACGAAAATACCGAACAGACGGAAGTTACCTTACGTCCCCGGGACTTTACTTCCTATATCGGCCAGGAAAATGCCAAACGGAATCTCAGGTTGGCCATTCAGGCGGCGCAAAAACGCGGCGAAGCCATTGATCACGTGTTGCTGCACGGCCCACCCGGTTTGGGAAAGACGACGTTGGCGGGAGTAATCGCCCGCGAGATGGGTACCAATCTCCGGGTGACTTCCGGACCCGCCATAGAACGGGCGGGCGATCTGGCCTCGCTTTTAACCAACATCGAAGACGGCGACATATTGTTTATCGATGAAATACATCGCCTCCCCCGCAGCGTGGAAGAAGTGCTGTATCCGGCCATGGAGGATTTCCGGTTGGATATTATGGTCGGGAAGGGTCCTTCGGCGCGTTCCCTCCAGCTCGATTTGCCCGCCTTTACCATCATCGGGGCGACTACCCGGGTGGGTTCGCTCTCGGCCCCGCTCCGGGATCGATTCGGTATGGTGCATCGCCTGGAATTCTATACACACCAGGAGATGGTGGAGATTCTGCATCGGTCGGGTTCGATTATCGGGATCGCGGTGGCCTCCGAAGCAGCCGATGAGATCGCCCGGCGGGCGCGATTAACCCCCCGGGTAGCCAATCGGCTGTTGCGGCGGGTCCGAGATCTGGCGGATGTCAAAGGAGATGGATCGCTCACCCAGGATATCGCTCGAGAAGCGCTGACCATGCTGGAAATCGATGAACTCGGCTTGGACGGAGCTGACCGTATGCTGCTGAGCACCATTATTGAAAACCACAACGGCGGTCCGGTCGGAATCGATACCATTGCCGCACTGGTTTCCGAAGAACGGACCACCATAGAAGATGTTTACGAACCGTACTTGATGCAGATCGGGTTTTTGGAACGGACGCCGCGCGGGCGGCGGGTCAGCGCCCAAGCATACCGCCACCTGGATTATGACACCGGTGACAACCCTGCCTTGGTATAAACAGGCGCCTATAAGGTATAATGCGGCCATGAAACGGGATGAACAGTTATACACCCTTGATGAAGGGGAGGAAATCCTGCATCAGACCCAGCACCATCCTATTGGGATAGTTCCGCAGGTGGTCGGAATCGGATTAGTGGGGTTGCTCGGATTGGTCGGCTTGATTGCCTCAGGGCCTATTACCAGCGCGCTCGCGTTGGGTATACCCCAGTTCGTGTTGGCACTCATCATCCTGGGTATTGTGGGGGTAGCGGGTTTGATGACATTTATTTCCATCAAGGTCTATTTCAAAAGCTACCTCATCATTACCAACCAGACTATTATTGAGATCAATCAATTCTCTCTGTTCAACCGTGATGTTTCACAGCTCAGTCTGGCCAACGTACAGGAGGTAACTGTCCAACAGTCCGGCTTATTTGCTCGTGTGTTTGATTACGGTTCAGTGACGCTGGAAACCGCCGGAGAAAAAGCCAACTTTGGCTTTGATAAAACTCCGAATCCACACTATGTCTCCCGTGTTATTTACGACGGGCACGAACGCTTCATTGAAACACATCCCGAATTTACCGATTCACGCTGAATTTACCGATTCACGGCCCAGGTAATTTCCCCAGTATTAGGGATTAAACGGGTCTTCGGTCCCCAGGTTTTCCGGTTCGACGTCTACCGGGTTGCGTTTCAAGCTATTAATGCGGCTCCGTAATTGTTGATCCAACTGGATATTGGTGGTGCTTTCTTCCTGTTTGGAGCGTTGTTGCTCAAGATAGGTTTGATTTGCCCCGGGGTTACTAATGGATAAACTTTGCCATAGGGTGAATCCCAGCAACCCCAGGATCAACAGCCATATCAGAATGATACGGTAGCTACTAATGTAGGCGATGGTTTGGTTGAAAATGCGGCCCGTACTCATGGTTCTAAGAATACCTCCAATTGGATGTCGAACGACAGCGCCTTTCCTTCCCCTGAACGTTGTATGTTCAGGGAGGTGACTTGCATAAGCCGTTCCTGTTGCTCAACCTGGCGCAAAAAGCTTTGCAGCTGCCGGTAACTTCCCGTAACGGTAAAATTGACGGGCATGACGCGCACGCCTTCGACGTCGCTGGAAGTTGTCTGGGTCTTGGCATTGGGTTGCCCCTGCGTTGCTTCAAAGTTGAGTCCCTGGCTTTTGAGTCCGACCGATTCGATCATGGCGTAAATTTTGGCAGCAGCTTGGGCTTGTTTTTTCTCCGGGGGAAGCATGCGGAGCATCTTTTTCTCGATCGAGCGGATGTCGGTGTATGATTGATGGAGTCGCTGGAGATTGTCTACTCGTTCGTGGGCCAGTGTGACGTCGGCTTTCAATGTTTCCACCCGATCGATTTTCTCCTGCAGGCGAAGGTGAGACAGATAATACCCGGCGCTTCCGGCGATTACCACCACGCCAATGCAGCCCAGCAGTATATAGAACATAATGTTAGGCTTCATGATTCCGCCTCCTGATCTCCGGTGGCATTTTCCGGTGTCTGATCACCGCCGCCGTTATCGATTGACCTGTCGGCGCCGTCTCCCCCGTCGCCTTCGTTGTCACCTGGTTTTTGGGTGTTGAACGTTATCACCACGTTTACGTTCACCTGGTTGTTTGCTCTGTCTTGACTGTCGATGCTCTGGATGTCGGCGGCGCTGATACGGGGGGATCGCAGCAGTGCCTGCCTCAGTTGTACCGCGTGTTCACGCGAGGGAACAGTTACCGTCAGTTCCAAGGGTTTATCCCTGTCTTGACTCAGGCTGATACCGTTCAGGTAGGAATTGCTTGGGAGCACTTGGGCCAGGTCGGCTAAAAGAACCGAAAATTGCGGCCGTTGGTTGAGCAGTGTCCGTATAGTTTGGGTTCGGGAATTGAGCGTTTGTACTGATTGTTCCAAATCCTTATATTCTCTGGTTTGTGCCCGTACGCTCTGCAGATTGGATTCATAGTCGGCTATTTGGTTGTCGGCATAGCTATGACTGACATATAAGGCGCCTCCGGTAACGAGCGCGATCAAAAGCAGAATTATCAAATATCGACGGGCGATAACATTGTATTGGGAGAAAACGATTTGTTTTCTGGTATCCGATGGTAAGAGGTTAATCATCGCTCAAGCTCCCGTAAGGCTAAACCGACTGCAGTCGTATACAAGGTTGTCTCTAGTCTGTGCGGCGGCTGCAATGGTTTTACGTTCAGGTTCTCCCATGGGTCGGAAGTGCTTACCGGGATTCCCGTTAATCGGGAAATGAAATTGTCCAATCCTGGCAAATTGGCGCCGCCGCCCACGATAACCACTTGTTCGATGTCCGCCTCGGTATCGTTGCGTTCATGGTGGTACCGGAGCATTTTCTGAACTTCGTTTGCCAGGGTGGTCAAGATCGGCGTCAAGGCGGGCGCCAGTTGCTCCTGCCACTCGCTTTTGCTTATACCGTACCTGGTTTTGATCCGTTGGGCTTCCTCCCGGTCTACCTGCAGTGTTTCCATAATGCATTCAGTAATATGATCGCCGCCGGCGGAGGCGGTACTGGTAAGGCGCAGGCTCTGGTCATAAATGGCCAGATCGCTTGATTGAGAGCCGAAATCGATGGCAATCTTGGGTGTTTCCCCCTCATTGGTGTAATTGATAGCCCGGATGATCGATAACAAACTGGGCTCCATACCGTAGACCTCTAAGCTTAAGTCGGTGAACAACGCCATGTAGGAATCCACGATAGTTTTGGGGGCGGCTACCATGAATATCCGGGTTTTTGCCTCCTCTGTTCGTTCCAGGACCATGTAATCAAGGTAAATCTCCTCACTATCAAGCGGGACGTACTGTTGGGCTTCCAGCTCAATCGCCTCCGAGAGGTCCGCTTCTTCGACGCCCTCGAGTTCCACGATCCGACTATAGATATAGACCATAGGGATGCTGGCTACCACCCGGTCAGTGGTGAGCTCTCCTATGACCACATTCTCGAGCAAGGGACGTAAGGATTTTTTGACCGCGTCGGGGTCGACGATAACTCCGTCCTCGATGGCGTCGGGGTCAAATTCAGCGTAGCCATATCCGATCGTCTGGGGTTGCTTTTTGTGCTGGGCGACCTGCACGACTTTAACCGTGGAGTGTCCGATGTCAATCCCGAAAATCGGTTTTTGCTTGTAAAATAACGGTACGTGCTTCATATAATCTTCATATAACCATAAACATTATACCAGCCCGCCTGGCTACTTATATACCTGTTGGTAGTTCTGTATGGTCCAGACTTTATCACCGGAAGAAAGGTCTTCTCCCAGGGATATGGTTCCGGTGTTGGATAATAATACCGACTGCCCCAGGACCGCCCCGATAGAACCCGAATTGTCCACTTCAACTCGCGACCATCGGGCGTAGAAAGTCGAGCCGGCGGCCAGCGAAGAATTCCGGATACTGATGGTGGGATAACTTTGGGAGTCATATAGGTCGGTTCCGCTTAAGTCGCTGCAATCGGGCGAACAGGAGGCTTTGGCGTAGAAAGTAATGAATTTGGCGCCGATACCGTCGGTATTGGTGACCACAGCGGCCGAGTTGCGTATTTTCAGTCCCTCTGAGCCATCGATCATGAGAACCGGTTTTTCGGTCGCGGTATCACTGACTATCAAGCTGGATGAATTACGCATCGTCATGTCACCGGTTATCCAGACATCTCCCCCGAGGGTAACCTGGCATTTACCCCGGATGGTTACATTTCCCTCAATCTTTAATCCATCCTCCCACGTCTCCTCATCTTGCCCCTTGCAACTCCAATCTGAGCTGATGGTGGTGGTGACGCTGTCCTTGTGGGTTTGTCGATCGTAATCGGGGAGGGAAACTTCAGAAGCCGTGCTGTCTTCGATCAGGCCAGGGTTGCTCATCTGGCTGCCGTCGGTTTGGTTGGTAGCGTACACCTCTCCGTAAATATGGGCTTTGTTTTGCATATCGATGGGTTCACCGCTGTCACACTGTTTGGGAAAGGTGCTATCAGGCGGTTCCGGGCAAAAGATATGCGCCACGTTGACCGTGCTTGGGGTCAGTTCAGTACCGATTTGGGCGGTATTACTCATATCCAGGTAGCCGTTGACGTATACTTCGCCGTTGGCAATAGTTGCCGTGTTGGTCATGATCAGCCCGCCGGGACCGGTGTGCACGACGTAATCTCCTGAAGTAGTGCCGACCACTACTAATCGGACGCGGCGGGTTACTGTCGGTTCATCTGCCGGATCAGCGTATATATGGCCGGTCGAAGTGATGATTTTTTCATTCTTCAGGGCACCATCAGTTACCGTCGTTTGGTAAGTTGCCCGACCTTTGGAAGCAGTGTCGTAAAATTCCGTTTCGGAGAACCCGGAAAAGCTGCTATCTTTGTTCAGCTCGTGTAAAGTCAGTTCAGCCCCGGTCTCGGCCGCTAATAGACTGTTGCTGTTGTGTACGTCGCGTTTGGTATTATCCAGATGAAGCATGGCTTGGGTGGCCAGGGACAACCCCACCACCATCAGTACGAACATCACTATCAGTAATGTCGGCAATATCATACCGTTTTCCGGGGCTCTTCCCGGTGAAAACTTTCCTTTTTGGCCAGTGGGTGTGGCGATCTTTTTCACGGGCGAGGTCCTCATTCGTTACGGAATACCGATCTAATTTCATATTCCACGTCCAGGGTGCGGCCATATACCTCCCGCTTGAGTTGCAAGGTAGCTTGAACTGAGCGGGCTTGGGAAGGAGGTACCTCATTATCCTCGGCGTCAAAGTACCGCAGACGGAAGGTATTAACGCCCGTGGCGAGTTCGATGTCTCCGGGGCAACTGGTGGAATCGTCTTCGGGGCACGTCGTCTCGGCATCATTGCCGGTGACATCAGCGGCCAAAGTGCGCCGATACAGCACGTCGTTTTCGGTGAAATAAATCAGATTGTCTTTATAGGTCAGATAGGCGAACGGATCCCGGTAGACAAAGCTGTTGTCCGAATCAACGGCCGGACTGGCCAATATAAGTGTGTCCTCATCGCTTTGCCAGCTGTAGGGATCGTTGTCATCGGGCGCGTTGCTATCCGGCCATCTATTTTGCTCGTCTACGTTGGAAGCGTGGCGTATATCTTTTTCCAGGCGATTCAGCGCCAGCTGCGCTTCTGCCAGCATATCGCTTTCGGCGGTCTTGTAGACTCTGTTGACGAAGGTGTCGGTTAAGAAACCGATCACCAGCACCGCCAATAGGCTGACGACCGCGGTAGCTATCAGGACTTCCAACAGCGTGAACCCGCCTCGATTCATTGGGCTATCCCCACGTTGCCGATGACCGTACTCAGATCTACCCGCCGCTTACGCGTGCCATCGTAGTAGCTGATATGAAGATCGAGCCGCCGCAACCCCGGCTCCGGTTCGCTGATCTCTACCTGGGCACTGCGGGGCTCGTTCAATTCCGGCGGCAGCTCGTCGGTGAAATCAATGGTCGTGCCGGGTTCCAGGCTGTTGTAGTGGTTGTTACGCAGGCTTTCGATCTTGAGTTCACCGGCGTGGGTGGCGGTTTCCAGTCGTTGTGACTGGCGTTGCGCGTCCCCGGTCATTATGAACAGGTTGGCCACACTTATAACCATGATTCCCGCCAATGCGGTGGCGACGACGATTTCGATTAAAGTGAATCCATTCGGGCGCATATTATCTTATGTTTTTATGACAAAACGGCCGGATTACCCGGCCGTTTTGTGCTGTCGGCGGTATCCCGTGGCCGGTTATTGGTTAATGCTCTCTTCTATGTAGAATCCGCCGGAACCGTTATACGACTCGGCGTCCGTGTCATTGTCGTTTTCAAGGTCGGCGACCAGTTCATAGGTAGCGCAATTGGCAGCAGTGGTGCAATCGGCACCGGAGTCGGTTTTGGGAGCGTAGGTATAAGCACCGCCTTCCGGGTCTTCAGGTATCTCCTCCATGTACCCTTCAGTTGAGAGCGTGCTTAACTCTGCCGGGTAATGTTGATTGTCACTGTAATAGGTTTCAAGTTGCTGTTGAATCGCCTTTACATCATTTTTACGCTGGGTGTCCCGCGCGCGCTCCTGGGGGCCGAACAGGTTCGGCAGTAGTAAAGCGACCAGAATGCCTATGACGACAATGACCACCAGCAATTCAATGATAGTGAAACCGCGTGACCGACTTTGGTTACGTTCTTTTAATTTCTGCATCTATATCCTCCTTAGATTGTTGCAGTATTGACGCTACTATGACCGGAGTATATAACGGCTGTGTTTACCGTGTCAATTATATCTGTTGCGTAATGGAGGTGATTGGGCCGAACACACTGGCTACGATCAGTCCAACCATGGAGCCCAGCACCAGGATTAATATAGGTTCTATGATCGAGGTGAGCCCTGACATTACCCGGTCGACCTCTTCTTCGTAGAATTGGGCCACTTTTTCCAGCACGACATCTATCTGCCCAGTTTCTTCGCCCACCGAAGCCATTTGCGTCATGAGCGGCGGGAATAATTGGTGCACCTCCAGGGAACCGGCGATCGACTCACCTTCTTTGATCCGTTCGCTGCTTTCATCTATTTTACTCCGGATTACTGAGTTGGAGAGCGCACCGCTGGTGACGTATAGACTGTCCAAGACTGATACACCGGCGCTGCTGAGCGAACTAAACGTTCTGGCGAATCGAGCTACGTTGACTTTCATGATGATTTTACCGAAAATCGGCAGCCGCAATAATGCCTGATCAAGCATATATTTACCCTTCGTCGTGCGTTTGAACCGGAAAAAGGCGATGATGCCGATAACCGCCAAAACCCCGAGAAAAAAACCGTTATCAACCATAAAATTGCTGATGCCCAGCATGATCTTGGTTTGCAGCGGGAGCTCACCTTCAAACTGCTGGAAAATGCTGGCCAGTTTGGGGATTATGGAGACCATAATAAATACAAACGCCCCGATGGTTACCAGCGTGATAACAGCGGGATAAATCATGGCGCTTTTGACTTTGCCTTTGATCTGGCTGTCTTTTTCTACTTGGTCGGCTAGCCGCTCGGAAATCTGGTCCAGAATGCCGCCTTCCTCACCGGCGCGGATCATATTGACGTACACTTTGGAGAAAGCTTCCGGGTGTTCGCTCATGGCCTCGGATAGCTGGGTGCCGCCCTCGACTTTGCTGAGGACATCCGAGATGCACTCTTTGAAGGTGTCTGATTCGGTTTGATCCCGCAAAGTGGAGAGGGTGCGGATCATGGGAACACCGGCGTTCATCATAGTGGCGAATTGGCGGGTAAAAACGACCAGTTCCCGGGTTTTGACCTTGCCGCCGATGGGCAACTTAAAATTAAAATCCCGGATCGACCTTCTGGCTTGCTTGATGACGAGCGGTTGTATACCCCGATCCTGGAGCGCTTTCAGCGCGGCGGATTTGGACTCAGCCACCACCGTACCCTTTTGCGGGCTGCCATCTTTTTTCTTAGCGGTGTAGGTGAAATTAGCCATGACTGCGCTCCCGCCCACTAGGCATATGCAGCTTGCGTTCGGCATATATAACGGGTGAGGGGTATATATTCCGCTGCATACACCCCTACTCCCGGGTCACGCGCAACACTTCTTGTAAGGAAGTGTCGCCCTTAAGACATTTCATAAATCCATCAAGCTGCATGGTCATCAGTCCGTTGTCGATGGCGGCGGTCTGGATGTCATCACTGGTCGCGTTTTCCACGATCATTTTACTGATGGTTTCATCAACTTCCAGCACTTCGTAGATGCCGATCCGACCCGAATACCCTCTTCCGTTACAGGCGTCACACCCTTCGCCGGCCTTGTAGACGGTGAAATTGTCTATATCGAGCTCCTTGGGCGGCAATAATTGGCTGGTTTCACTAGTGGCGGTCCCGGCTTCGGCGGATGTTTCCTGTGTTTCCTCTTGTTCATCCTGCCCCGGTTGGTCTTCGGAGGTGTCTTGACTTGATTGCTCGCCGTATCGGTCCTGGCTCTCTTGCTGTTGCTTAATTTCTTGATGGAACTTTTTCAAATTCTCGTTGATGTGGGGCAAGGCTCGTTCTATATGGAAATCCTGTTTAATCTGCTCCAGTTCCTCACCTTCGGGCTGGTAGGATTGCCGGCACTCTCCGCAAAGCCGGCGTACCAGACGCTGGCCGACGACGACCCGGACTGTGGAGGATATCAGAAACGGTTCGGCTCCCATGTCGAGCAAACGGGGTAATGTGGTTGCTGCGTTGTTAGTGTGTAAGGTAGAAAGCACTAAGTGTCCGGTCAAGGCGGCCTGCACCGCCAGATTGGCAGTTTCTCCGTCCCGGATCTCCCCAACCATGATAATGTTGGGATCTTGACGCAACAGAGCTCGTAAGCCATTGGCAAAGGTCATGCCGGCTTTGGGATTGACTTGGGTCTGGTTGACTCCATGTATGCGGTACTCGACGGGATCTTCCACCGTGGATATGTTGACATCGGGAGAATTCAGTCCGCTTAGTACGCTATACAGCGTGGTTGATTTTCCCGCGCCGGTGGGACCGGTAACCAGAATCATTCCATGCGATTGGTCCATTGCTCGTTGCATGCGCTCCAAGGCGGTCGCGTTGAAACCGAGTTCCTGCAAGGTGAGCGCCCGAGCTGACTCGTCCAGCAGCCGCATGACGATCTTTTCCCCGTCCATGATGGGTAACACCGAAACCCGGAGGGCGATGGTGCCTTGTCCGGATTGGATTTTAAACCGTCCGTCCTGGGCTCTCCGGTGTTCATCGATTTTGATATTGGCCATAATTTTGATGCGGGATACCAAAGCAGCCATCAAATTTTTAGGCAGTGTATTGGCCTCTTGCAGTACCCCGTCGATTCGATAACGCACCTGCACCAGTCCCTCACGCGGTTCGATGTGAATGTCCGAGGCGTTTTCTTTGACCGCGTATTCGATAAGCAGATTAACGGTTTTGGCGACCGGCGAATCCTCGGCCACCTCCTCTTCACCGACTTCTTCCTCGGTATTGTGGGTGGTGGTTTCGGGCACGACTTTGGTGATTTCACTGTCCAAGTTGCCTTTATATTGATCCAGTACTTTGTTTATGTCTTCGTCGGTAGCGATGTAGATGTCAATGTCGGTACCAAGCAATTTTTCCAGACTATCAACGGCGGGCAGGTCCCCGGGGTCCGCTATGGCGACCTTAGCGTGGTTGTTACTTTCGTCCATTTCAAACAAGACAGCTTTGTATTGCCGGGCGATGTGTTCGGGGATGTGGCTGAGTAATTCCGTATCAATTTTGTAATTATTCAGCTCGACCAGTTCCGCGCCAATGCTTTCGCCATATAACTTGGTCAGCTCCTTGTCGCTGACCTCTTTACGCTCCACCAATAGCTCTTGGAGTGGTTTGTCGTGGCTTTGTGCTTCTTGTTTGAGGTCTTCTAATCTGTCTTGGTCAACCGTGTCTTTGACCAGTTCTTCGACCGTCGCGTCGTTAAGCTGCATATGCTTAGTATAACATTCACGTCTACGCCGGGAACGAGTTCTAAGCTCTATTTGTGATCCGAACACCCTGCCGGAAAGGGTAGACTCGGATCATGAAGCAACATCACACCAAACTCACCACCCAAGACAGAGACAATC
>PXOU01000009.1 GCA_003022365.1 Candidatus Saccharibacteria bacterium QS_5_54_17 | reverse complement strand
TATCAGTTCCGGACTGCTTCCGGCAGTACCGCCGGTTCTGAAATCTCATTTAACCTGGGACTCGCCCAGGATAATTCCGGCAATGTGGGTGTCGGTACCACCTCACCCAACACCAAGCTGGATATCGAAAGCGGCAACGTTGAACTCAATGACGGCTTTGGGCTCGGTACGCCCGGCAATACGGCAGTGCTCGCCCTGTCCAATGACAGGGTCGGCATCAACAATACTTCGCCGGGCGCCCCGTTACATACCCAAATTTCTTCCAGTACTGCCGAAGCAGCTATTGCCAAATTCAGTGCCGGTGATGGCCGTTCCATGAGCATTCTGCAACCTGACAATTCCGATAGTAGTGACCCCTTTACATGGAGAACCGGCAACGCCTTCCAGTGGCGGGTCGACTCCGCAAACGCTTTGACGATCGAGGCTGCCAAAAACGTCGGTGTCGCCACCACTAGCCCCGATGCCACTCTGGACACCGCTGGGGTTATCTGTGCCAACGATCCGTCAACTACAGCCACCTGCACCGACGCTTCCACGGTTGACGGCGACATTATTGCCGAAAATTCCATCACTGCCAATGCCTTCGACGTGGCCGAGCTGTATGGGGCCAGCCAACCTGTCGAAGCGGCGACCGTGGTGGCTGCTGACCCGGCAACGGGCGGTTACGTGACCAAGGCTACCAGCGACTCCTCGCTGCTGGGCGTCGTCTCCACCAAACCGGGCATGAAATTGGGTTGGGAAACCAACCCGGCCTTGCGCGATGCCCCCTATACCGCTCCCGTCACCCTGTCCGGCCGCGTGCCCGTCAAAGTCACCGCTGAGAACGGACCCATCCAAGTCGGCGACCCGCTGACCGTTTCCGACAGCGAACCCGGCTACGCGGCCAAAGCCACCGCCGGCCAGACGACGACCATCGGCATCGCCCTTGATTCTCACCAGAACGGAAAAGGGAAGGTGCGGGTATTCGTTAATCTGGACCGCAGCGGCCGGTTGCCAAACATCGCCGGTGACGACTACCTACAGGGCGGCGACGGTTCGACGACGCTCACCGCAGGCGCCGCCAACTTGGCCAGCCTGAACGTCTCCGGTGAGACGGAACTAAGCAACCTGACCGTGACCGATTCGACTCGCCTGGAAGGCCCGCTGACTGTAAACGGCGAGGCCGAATTTAACGGCAAACTGACCGTTCAGAAAGTCCGCGTGGAGGTTGACATCACCGTGGGTGGCCGCCTGGTCAGCGAGGGCGACAAACCCGACATCGCCGTCGGCCAAGCGCTGGAGCAGGACCAGGAGGAAATCCAGGACACGGGAGAGGAGAACCGCCCCCGGCCGGCCGAGGCCGAAATCAAAGGTACTGACACGGCCGGGACGATTACCATCCAGACGGGAGAAGCGGATGTCATCGAAACCGGGGCGGTCGCGGAGGTCACCTTCCATTCCAAAACGGAGCAAACCCCGCGCGTCAGCCTGACCCCGGCCAATGAGCCCGCCGCCCGGGCCAGCGTTTACGTGGAGAAAACCGCCGACGGCTTCACGGTGATGAGCGCCGAGGCGTTGACCACGGACACCCAGTACAAGTTTGACTACCTAACCATCAGCTCCCAAGCAGTAGACGGCAGACAGTAGACGGTGAACGGTAGACAGCAGACAGCAGACAGGGGGTAAAAGCAACAGGTTCTGCACCTGTCATCCTGAACCTGCCTGCCGGCAGGCAGGCTTGTTTCAGGATCTGTTTCAGAATTCGCTTCAGACTTATATCGGCTTAAAGGATTCCGAAACAAGTTCGGAATGACAGAGGGGGTAGGGTCTGCTGTCTACCGTCTACTTTCTGCCTCCCCGCTTGGCCCCGGCTATCTGCACTAGTTCAGACAGATTCCCTGCAGTGATTTGTCCCCATCCGCGTGAGCGGGTATAATGCGGCTAGCAATAGCAAGAGGAAATAAAGAGTTCCATGTCCGAACAAACGGGCCAGTACGGTGCTGGTCAGATTCAAGTCCTGGAGGGGTTGGAGCCGGTCCGCAAACGCCCGGGTATGTACATCGGCGGTACCGGGTCGGAAGGACTGCACCATTTAGTCTGGGAGGTGGCCGACAACGGCATTGACGAAGCCCTGGCCGGCCACGCCAGTCAGATCGCGGTTACCATCAACAGTGACGGTAGCGTTACCGTCGGCGATGACGGCCGCGGCGTCCCGGTGGATAAACACAAGAAAACCGGCAAAAGTGCCCTGGAAACGGTACTCACCGTCCTTCACGCCGGCGGTAAGTTCGGCGGGGACGAGAGCGGGTACAAGGTATCCGGCGGCCTGCACGGGGTGGGCGTCAGCGTGGTCAACGCCCTCTCCTCCCGCTTGATAGCCCGGGTGTATAAAGACGGCCGCATATACGAGCAATCCTTTGCCTACGGCACGCCGGAAGGAGATGTGAAAAAAGTCGGCCAAACCTCGGAAACCGGCACCGAGATTACCTTTTACCCGGACGCGGCGGTGTTCGAAACCACCCAAGTCGAATACGAACAGGTTCGGGATTATCTGCGGCACCAGGCTTATTTAACCAAAGGCGTCTGGACCTCGCTGGCCGAAGCGGCGACCGGCCGGCGGTATGGATTTTACTTCGAAGGCGGCATCGAGTCCTACGTCCGGCATCTGAACCGCGGTAAGGATCCGGTACACGAAACCCCGTTTTACATAAGCCGCCAGGTGGAGGAAGCGGTGATCGAGGTCGCCATCCAGTACGCGGATACCTTCACCGAGAACATCAAAGCCTTCGCCAACAACGTCCACAACCCCGAAGGCGGCACGGCCGTGACCGGTTTCCGGGCGGCGCTGACCCGGGTGATTAATGATTATGCTCGCAAACAAGGCTTGATAAAGGAAAAAGATGCCAATTTAACCGGCGAAGACGTCCGCGAGGGCATTACGGCCGTCATCTCAGTTCGGCTGCCGGATCCCCAGTTCGAAGGGCAGACCAAAGCCAAGCTGGGCAATCCGGAAGTCCGGGGTTACGTGGAACAGGTCATGTACGAGTGGCTGATGTACTTTCTGGACGAAAACCCCAATGAAGCCCGCAAGATCGTCAACAAGACGGTGCTGGCGGCCAAAGCACGGGTGGCGGCCCGCGCCGCCCGGGACACGGTCTTACGGAAAGGCGCCCTGGAAGGGACCTCGCTGCCGGGCAAATTGGCGGACTGCTCCACCCGGGACCCGGCCAAGTCGGAGCTCTACATCGTGGAGGGCGATTCGGCGGGCGGCTCGGCCAAGACCGGCCGGGACTCGAGCTTCCAGGCCATTCTTTCCCTGCGGGGGAAAGTGCTCAACGTGGAGCGGGTCCGGTTGGATAAGATGCTGGGCAACAAGGAAATTAAAGAATTAATCATGGCGCTGGGGACGTCGGTGGCCGAGTCGTTCGACATCAGCAAACTGCGGTATCACCGGATCATCATCATGACCGACGCCGACGTGGATGGGGCGCACATACGCACCCTGCTTTTAACCCTGTTTTACCGGCATTTGCCGGAAGTGGTGGAAGGGGGGTATCTACATATCGCCCAGCCGCCCCTGTATCTGCTGCAAGCGGGCAAGCAGCCGCTGTATGCCTATTCCGAAGAGGAGAAGGATGCCATCATCGGCCGATTGATTGAGAAGAAGGGGAAAACTGATCCCGGCTCCACCGAGAATGATGTCGATGCCACAACAATCGTCGACGACGAGGAAAAGGACCGGCTCAAATTGGCCGGCATCCGGAACATCCAGCGCTACAAGGGACTGGGCGAGATGAACGCCGAGGAACTGTGGGAGACGACCATGAATCCCGACAACCGGCTGCTTTTGCAAGTTACCATCGAGGACGCCGAAAAAGCCGACGCCGTGTTTACCAAGTTAATGGGAACCGACGTGCCGATGCGGAAGAACTTCATCCAATCCCACGCCCAATCGGTGGAGAATCTGGACGTATGATGGTGAGCGCGGGAAACTATCAATTCCTCAATCCGGGCAATGTCATTCCTGAAACAAGTTCAGGACAGGCTCTGAATGTATTTCAGGATCAGCGTCAGAGGCGATTCCGAAACAAGCCTGCCTACCGGCAAGGCAAGTTCGGAATGACAGAGAGGGGAGGTTCGGAATGACAAAGAGAGGAAACCCTCCTTTTGCAAGGAACGTCCTTGCAATACATAAAATTGCTGCAAAAAGCTTTTGTTTAGCCAATCTTGCAAGGACGTTCCTTGCAATTGCGTGTCACGTCTTCCACTTGCTTCTTGCTCCTGTCATCCTGAATTTATTTCAGGATCTATTTCAGCGCAGATTCCGAAACAAGTTCGGAATGACGGAGAGGACTCGGAATGACAAAGCGGGTCTGAATTATTCCACTTACTTCTTACTGCTTATTGCTTACTTCTTTGACCTGAGGGAGCAAACCGATGGCTGACAAGCAAAACCCCGACACTATACCGGAATCGGTCCGGGAAAACCGCGGCGTGGTGGAGCCGCGCAACCTGGTCGAGGAGATGGAGAAGAGTTACCTGGAATACTCCATGAGCGTCATCGTGGCCCGGGCGCTGCCGGACATCCGGGACGGGTTGAAGCCGGTGCATCGCCGGATTCTCTACACCATGGGCGAGGAAGGCATCCGCCACAACGCCAAATACCGCAAAAGCGCCAGCACGGTGGGGACGGTGATGTCCCGCTATCACCCCCACGGCGACGTGGCTATTTACGAAGCGCTGGCCCGGCTGGCACAGGAGTGGAACGTCCGGTATCCGCTGGTGGACGGGCAGGGGAACTTCGGCTCCATGGACGGGGACGCCCCGGCCGCCATGCGCTACACCGAGGCCCGGATGACGGCCATGGCCGGGGAGATGCTGGCCGACATCGACAAGGAAACGGTTGACTTCCAACCCAACTTCGACGGGTCGGAAGAGGAGCCCATGGTGTTGCCGTCCAAGGTTCCCAACCTGCTTTTAAACGGGCAAATGGGGATCGCGGTCGGCATGGCCACCAACATCCCCCCGCACAATTTAGCCGAAGTCATCGACGCACTGGTGTATATGATCGACAACCAGGAGGAGGTGACCAGCGACGACTTGATGGATTTCATCAAAGGGCCCGACTTCCCGACCGGCGGCATCGTTTATGGCCAGGAATCCATCCGGCACGCCTACGGCAGCGGCCGCGGCGGGGTGACGGTGCGGGCGGTGGCCGAGATTACCGAGCAGCAAAAAGGCCAGCAACAAATCATTGTCTCGGAAATCCCCTACGGGGTGAACAAGGCAACCTTGATCGAGAAAATCGCTGACCTGGTCCGGAACAAGAAAATCCAGGGCATTACCGACATCCGGGACGAGAGCTCGCGCGGACAGGTTCGGATAGTGATTGATCTGAAAAAAGGCGCCTACTCCAAGAAAATTCTTAATCAGCTGTACAAACACACCCCCATGCAGACCCAATTCCACATGAATATGCTGGCGCTGGTGGACGGCATTCAGCCCCAGGTCTTAAACCTGGAAGCCATGCTGGGTGAATACCTCAAGCATCGCCGGGCGGTGGTCCGCCGCCGCAGCGAGTTCGAGCTCAGGAAGGCCCGGGACCGGGAACACATCCTGGAAGGGCTCAAAAAAGCCCTGGATCAGATCGATGAGATCATCAATACCATCCGCGGCAGCGACAGCACCGACGAAGCCCGGAATAATTTGATGAATGACTTCGGGCTGACCGAGCTGCAGGCCAATGCCATTTTAGCCATGCAGCTGCGGACGCTGGCGGGGTTGGAACGCCGGAAGATCGAAGACGAATACAATGACATCCAAAAGCGCATCAAGGAGCTGGAAGCCATCCTGGCCAGCGAGGATGAGATCCGCCGGGTGGTCAAAGAAGAGTTACAGGAGATGAAAGACAAATACGGCGACGAGCGGCGGACCACCATCGTGCCCACTGAAGCCGGCCGGTTCAGTGACGAGGAATTGATTCCCAATGAACAAGTGGTCATTACCTTGACCAATGGCAATTACATCAAGCGGACCACCGTGGATACTTATCGCAGCCAGGGGCGGGGCGGCAAAGGGGTGGTCGGTATGGGCACCAAGGAAGAAGATGTCATCGCCCATATGGTCTTCACCAATACCCACGATTACGTGCTGCTGTTTACCACCATGGGCCGGGTGTTCCGCGTCAAAGCGTACGAAATTCCGGTTTCATCCCGGACAGCCAAAGGCCAGGCCATTGCCAATATCCTGCAGTTGCACCCCGAAGAAGACATCAGCGCCTTAATCCGCCTGGACCAGAACAAGCCGGCCGATGCCAATTATCTACTGATGGCCACCCAGCAAGGGGTTGTGAAAAAGACATCATTATCCCGGTTTGCTAACATCCGTACTAACGGCATCATCGCCATTCGCCTGGACGCCGATGACGTGCTGCAGTGGGTCCGGCTCACCGGCGGCTCGGATCAGATTTTGATCTCGACCGCCCAAGGGCAGGCGCTGCGGTTTGAGGAGTCGGACGTGCGTCCCATGGGCCGGTCGGCTCGGGGCGTGCGCGGCATCCGTCTGCGGGAAGGCGATGGAGTGGTCGGCTTCGATGTAGTGGACGAGAAAGCCCACGTGACCATCGTCAACGCGCTGGGGTACGGCAAACGGACCAAGGTCAGGCTGTTCGCCATGCATAAACGCGGCGGGCTGGGGGTGAAAGCCAGCGTGGTGAATGCCAAGACCGGCCCGGTGGTGAACGTGGTGCGCATCGAACGTGAGGACGACGAACTGCTGCTGATTTCCACCCAGGGCCATGTCATACGCCTGAAAGCCGGCGAGATACCCATCATCGGCCGGGCGACCCAGGGGGTGCGGATTATGCGGTTGAATAAAGACGACTCCATCGTCTCCACGGCCTTGATATCCGATAGCGCCATCGAGGAGGACGAATGACGGGCGGGAGTAAGGAGTAGCCGATGCAGATATTAGCCATCGCCATAGCCACCTGGTTCGGTGCCCATGCGCTCAAATTCAGCATTCAGGCTTTCCGCGGCCGGCCCGATTTCCGGTGGTTTTACTACTCGGGCGGTATGCCCAGCGGCCACGCGGCCGTGGTGACGGCCGTGACGACCGGGGTTTTGATGCTGGAAGGTTTCGATAGTCTCCTATTCGGCGTGGCGGCGGTATTTTCCGTCATCATTATTTTCGACGCCCTGGGCGTGCGCCGTTCCAACGGCGAGCAAGCCATCGCCATCAACGCCCTGGGCGCTTCGGTGGGCAATACCCAACCCATCCGGGAGGTGCTCGGGCATACGCCCCGTGAAGTCACCGCCGGCATCGGATTCGGCGCGCTGACGGGGTTGTTGTTGACGTTCCCGGCTTGGTCGTCGTCGCCGCAAGCCGGCTGGCTGGCCGCGCCGCCGGTGGATGTGGAACAGTTGGTGTATCTGGTGATTTTCGCCGGGTTGGTGCTGGGCGGGCTGGTTGTCCGCCTGGTGCTCAGCCGGTATAAAAGCGTGCCTATAAAACGGCGGATCATCAGCCAGATATGGTGGTGGCTGGTGCTCCCGGGTGCGGTCGGTTTGTTGTTCTCGCTGTTGCAACATCAGACGGTAACGGCCGGCAGTTGGCGGATATGGGCCATAATAGTTGTAATTGTCACCATTCTGGCCCAGGTGCGGCTGTATTTGCGGCTGTATCGGGGAGCGCCGGCGGCCTATCAACAGCAAGTGGCCGACCGGCAACAACGCCGCAAACAACAACGGAAGAAACAAAAAGGGACCCGATCGAAGAAGAGCCGAAAACGGAAATAAGCGCAGGTTCGGGGGTATACCAAGGTTATGGTTCCCGCGGACGCGGGGGTATACAGTTTCAGGATCTTCCTCTCTCGTCATCCTGAATTTATTTCAGGATCTGTTTTAGGACCATATCGGGTTAATGGATTCCGAAACAAGTTCGGAATGATAGAGGGGGCTCGCAATGACAAAAGAGAGGAGGCCCTCCTTTCGCAAGGACCGTCCTTGCAATACATAAAATTGCTCCCGTAAAGCTTTTGTTTAGCCAATCTTGCAAGGACGGTCCTTGCAATTATGTTTTTCGCTTACTCCTTACTCCTTACTGCTTGCTTCTTCTTCCTGTCATCCTGAATTTATTTCAGGATCTGTTTCAGAGCCTTTTCCGAAACTTACTTCTTTCTTCTTACTTCCTGCTTCCTGTTCCTTATTTCCTGTCTACCGTCTGCTGTCTACCGCCTACTAAGCCCCCCCTCGCTTCATTGCATAAGAATGAGCATTATAAGATACTGTTTACAGTGGTAAGAGGACTAAAGACGGACATTACTGGGAGGCAATCAGAGACAATCGAAAGCTTTCATGAGTGATCAAACCGATACGGCTGTCCATGGGTGGAAATGGCGGGTAATACTCTCGGTGCTTTTGCTTTTGCTGGCGGGGTATTTCGTCCGGTCAATGGTGCTTGGCGAGGGAAATATCGCCGAGCGGTTAGCCGATGTGGCGGGTTCGGACGTACGGGGAGTCCTGCTTACCCTGTCGGGAAACGGGGCAATCGTCGACCGGTCCCAACTGGAGAAGTGGCGGAGTGAACAAGGCCCCCAAGGTGAAAAGGGCGAGCAGGGTGAACAGGGCCCCCAAGGTCCGCCAGGTCCCGCCGGGGAAGACGGAATTGACGGCCAATCCGGGTGCTCCGGCGGCGAGTGCGTTGATTTGCAGCAACAGACGCCGGGCGTCTCCCAAACCGGCCATGTCAATGTGTCGGGTACCTTGCGGGCCGGGGCGATACGCCAAAGTGGCAACCACGTCTGCGACGACAGCAACAACTGTGATTATCAGCCAGCGGGAGCTTACTTCGTCCAGGGCGGCAACAGCTTCTCCGCACTGGCCACCCTGGGCACCAACGACAACAACGCTCTGGCTCTGGAAACCGGGGGAACGGAACGAGTCCGGGTCGACACCGGCGGTAATGTGGGGATCGGCACCACCGCCCCGGTCGAGCCGCTGCACGTCTCCGGCAATATCTTCAGTTCCGGCAATTTAACCCTGGAAGGCGGCCGCGTCACCATCGGCACCGCCGCAACCGCGGGAGATATTACTCTGCATGAAGGCTCCGGGGAGACCGGCACTCTTAAAGTCGCCGATCTGAGTCAGGACACCGACTACACCGTGCCTGACCCCGGCAGTGCCTCCGACGAGATCTGTCTAGTGGCTCTGGGTAACTGTGCCGGCTCCGGTTCCGGCGTCACCACCAGCGGCGGCACGCCCGACCGCGTCGCCAAGTTCACCCAAAGCCAGAATATCGAGGATTCCAGTATCGTTGATGACGGGCAGACATTGGGCGTGGATGCCGGCGTAAATCTGAATGTCGACTCCGGCAGCCTTGCCGTTGACAGCACTGATGACCGGGTCGGCTTAGGTACAACTACCCCGGCGAATCGACTCACCGTCTCCGGCAGTGCCGACATCACGGCCAATCTCGGTATCGGCACCGGCAGCCCCTCCGTGGCGCTGGACGTTTCCGGTTCCGGCGCTTTTGGTAGTACCGTCACCGGCGCCGACGCCGCCGCCAGCAGTGAATTCGTTACCCTGGGCCAGCTCAACGACGGCTCCGACAGCTCCACCGACGCCTTCCTCCAGGGCGGTAACAGTTTCGGAACTCTAGCCACCCTGGGGACCAACGACAACAACGCTCTGGCTCTGGAAACCGGAGGAACGGAGCGAGTCCGGATCGACACTGGGGGCCAGGTCGGCATCGGCACTAGCAGTCCCGGACGTGCGCTGGATATAGCCGGAGACATGCGAGTAAGAGGAAACGACATCCAGTTCGGTGCCGGCGAAAGCCTGAGTGCCGGCACGCATTTCAACGTCAAAAGCGACAGCGGATACTTGGATTTTCGGACCGGCAGTTCTACTTGGGGCTATATTTTCCGTCAAAACGGCGATATCACCGACTGGGCCAACTTGGAGGCGGCCGATTCATATGTCGGCCTTTCCTCTAATAGTAAGAACCCGCAACTTGCCGTCACGGATAGCGGCAACGTCGGCATCGGCACTACCAGTCCCGGTACCCGATTGGAGGTAGCGGGAGCTGCCAATTACCGGTATGAGCGGACCGGCGGCATCACCTCCAACACCACGATTACCCGGGAAAACCAAATCGTCGGCGGCGATTCTTCCGGCGGCGCCTTCACTATTACCCTGGGCAGCGGCATGGTAAAAGATGGGGCGTGGTTGGCGATTGTCGACGAAGGCGGCAGCGCCGGTACCAACCCGATCACCATAGATACCGAAGGAAGCGAGACGATCAACGGGAACAGTTCCGTGTCCCTGAGCACCAATCGGGAGGCGGTGGTGCTGTTCTCCGACGGCACCGACTGGTTCATCCGCAGCCGGTACGGCGGCGGCGGACTGGTTGACTACGCCGAATACTTCGGCAGCAAAGACGATTCGGTGCAACCGGGCGATATCGTGGTGCCCGACCCCTCCCACACGCCGGACCAAACAGGCCGGGCCGACAACAAGGCCTTCGTCAAGAAATCAACCAGGAGCTATCAAAAAGGCCTGATGGGCATCGTTTCCACCAGCCCCCATGAAGCCATTGGCCGCAACCTGTTAGATGCAACCGACAATCCCCGGCCGGTGGCTCTCTCCGGCCGTGTCCCGGTCAAAGTTACTGACGAGGGTGGCCCCATCGAAACCGGCGACTACATCACCTCCGCTTCCCGGGAAGGTTACGGCATGAAGGCCACCCAAGCCGGGCCGGTGGTCGGCAGGGCACTGGAGCCCCACGCGGGAGGAGCAGGAGTGATTGTGGTGCTGGTGGATAATAGCTACTACACGCCGCCAACTGCCCAGCAGCTCCAGGAAAGGACCGTGACTAATCTGCGCGTCCAAGAGGAAGCTGTCTTCGAGCGGGAGCTCCGCCTGGAAGGAGGCATCGCCGGTAACCAGCGCACACGGGGAAGGGTAACGGTACCCGCTGGTGAGACCGCCGCCCGCCATAGTTTCGCGGAACCGTTCGAGGAAAGGCCGTTCGTGGTAGCCAGTCCGGCCACCCGGGCAGTCCGCTACCGGGTAGAAACCGATCGGGATGGATTTACCATCCACCTCCCCGCGAAACCGGAAAAACCCCTTGAATTCACCTATATGATCCAGCAGTGATAGGAACAGGAGGCAGGCAGGAGTCAGTAGACAGTATACAGCGCAATTGCAAGGAACGTCCTTGCAATATTAAAAATCGCTACTAAAAGTGCTACTTGGCGCAAAATTGCAAGGACGTTCCTTGCAAACGACATGATCCTGAAACGGATCCTGAACCAAGTTCAGGATGACAACCCCTCTTCGTCATTCCGAACTTGTTTCGGAATCAGCTTCTAAAATAGATCCTGAACTAAATTCAGGATGACAAGAGAGGAAGATTCTGAAATACATTCAGAGCCTGTCCTGAACTTGGTTCAGGAATGACATATTCAGAGCCTGTTGCTTCTCACTCCCTGTCTACTGTCTGCTGTCTGCGTGCTGCTGCCGGGAGACTATACGAAATTGTTGACACGGTTTGCAACGTCGATTAATATAGCCAATGCACAAGCAACGTGTCGGGGAGAGCAGAGAGCTGCGCCCACTCGCTTGCTTGGGTACTTTGATAATTTAGACCGTGCAGTATAATCGTCAATTTCAAGACGTTTTTGGTGCATTGTACGTAAAACAATGCATATAGCTTGAGCTTCAAGCTCTTGAGTTTCATGGAGAGTCGCCTTGAGTTTCTGCGAGTGCGACGAGCAGCTTTACTCAAGAGCGTTTTTGGATCGCCCATCAACCTAAATGGGTTCCATCAAAACGCAGGCTTTCCACTTTCATGGAGAGTTTGATCCTGGCTCAGGGTGAACGCTGGCGGCATGCCTAATACATGCAAGTCGAGGGAGAATCCGCCTCCGGGCGGAGGAGACCGGCGAACGGGTGAGTAACACGTTGGTATCTACCCCGAAGACAGGGATAGCCCCGGGAAACCGGGATTAATACCTGATAGCCTCCAGTACTTAGTAGTGGAATTTTCAACGGGCGATTTCCAAGCTTTCATTTACCCCGAGTGTTTGGAAATTGGAAACCCGTATTGGAAATTTCAGACCAAGTATTGGAGGAAAGCTCCGGCGCTTCGGGAGGAGCCTGCGGGTGATTAGCTGGTTGGTAAGGTAACGGCTTACCAAGGCGATGATCACTAGCTGATTTGAGAGGATGATCAGCCACATTGGGACTGAGACACGGCCCAAACTCCTACGGGAGGCTGCAGTAGGGAATCTTCCACAATGGGCGAAAGCCTGATGGAGCAATGCCGCGTGCAGGATGAAGGCTCTCGGGTCGTAAACTGCTTTTCTGGCCGAAGAATATGACGGTAGGCCAGGAATAAGCCTTGGCTAACTCCGTGCCAGCAGCCGCGGTAATACGGAGAAGGCGAGCGTTACCCGGAATTACTGGGCGTAAAGCGTTGCGCAGGCGGATATGTAAGTGAAATGTGAAATCCCGCGGCTCAACCGCGGGCGTATATTTCAAACTACATATCTAGAGGGCAGTAGAGGTGAGCGGAATTGCTTATGTAGGAGTGATATCCGTAGATATGAGCAAGAACACCAATGGCGAAGGCAGCTCACTGGGCTGACCCTGACGCTGAGGCACGAAAGCGTGGGGAGCGAACCGGATTAGATACCCGGGTAGTCCACGCCGTAAACGATGGATGCTAGCTGTTGGGGAGTATCGACCCTCCTCAGTAGCAAAGCTAACGCGTTAAGCATCCCGCCTGGGGAGTACGGCCGCAAGGCTAAAACTCAAAGGAATTGACGGGGACCCGCACAAGCGGTGGAGCGTGTGGTTTAATCCGATGATACGCGCAGAATCTTACCCAGACTTGACATCCTGGTCGTAGTTCTTAGAGATAAGAACGTCAGTCCGGCTGGACCAGTGACAGGTGATGCATGGCCGTCGTCAGCTCGTGTCGTGAGATGTCAGCTTAAGTGCTTTAACGAGCGCAACCCTCATGGTTCGTTGGACTTTTCTAACCAGACTGCCTCGGCAACGGGGAGGAAGGAGGGGATGACGTCAGGTCGGCATGTCCCTTACGTCTGGGGCAACACACACGCTACAATGGCCGGTACAACGGGAAGCGAAGTCGCGAGACGGAGCCAAACCCACTCAAAGCCGGTCCCAGTTCGGATTGGAGGCTGAAACCCGCCTCCATGAAGTCGGAATCGCTAGTAACCGTAGGTCAGCACACTGCGGTGAATACGTTCTCGGGTCTTGTACACACCGCCTGTCACATCACGAAAGCTGTCAATGTCCGAAGTCCTGCCATAGGTGTAGGCCGAAGACAGGGGCAGTGATTGGGGTGAAGTCCTATGGCTTCCTATGCGAGCGATCGCATAGCCAAATCCAACTATATCGGTGGACTCTGATTATCCGCTCCGGCGGATGTAGGACAACACCGAGGGAAGTCGGGCTCACCTAAGCATTGCTTGGGAACATTTTACCCGTGTTCTGGTAGGGGGTATTTTCCTCGCGAGCTCCGTGGTGAACGGAGGCTCCCAGTGATAGGGTAAGTTGCCTTGACCCCGTAGAGGCCATACGTTGGCTCCGCCGAAAGGTGGATGAAGATATGGTCCGACACCCTTAGAAATAAGGGACAACAGTCGCATAACAAGGTATCCGTATCGGAAGGTGCGGATGGATTACCTCCTTTCTAGGGAAGTTCGTTCCGCTTAATACCCGGAACTATTCTCGAGGTCGATCCAGTGCTCTGAGCATCAGTGAGGAGCATTTGGTAAGCGGTTATGCTGCACGATCCAAGTTATCAAAGTCAATCAAAGTGCTTACCGAAAATACTCACCCGGCGTATACCTGTTTTAACGCCGGTGGCGCGCGTGTCGGCGACGTGCACCTGAAAAGCGGCGGTGCAGATTATGTGTTTTTCCTCAGCCACGGCGTGATCCAAGTGACCGAAATATAGATCAAACTATGTGTTGGTGTACAAACATCACATAAGTTTGTTTATACTACAACAAAAAAGCAGCCGCAGATATTATATTCACACTTCACGATCGTGAGTTTTGTATAAAAAAAGAGGGAGAGAGGTGATAATCATTTGGCATTTCTAAATATGTCATTCCTGAAACAAGTTCAGGACAGGCTCTGAATGTATTTCAGGATCTTACCCTCTTGTCATCCTGAACTTGGTTCAGGATCTATTTCAGAACTGGATTCCGAACCAAGTTCGGAATGACAGAGAGGGGGTGTCATCCTGAAGACGTCATCCCGGACTACGATCCGGGATCAGTTTCAGGATCAGTTTTAGGGATAAATGATAATCACCGCTCTTTTGTGCAAAGTTCACGATCGTGAAGTGTACATAAAAGGATTACAAATAAGACCAAGCCGGTTGTGGAGTGGGTAGCCAAACGATCAGTTCCGAGACGCGGTGACATCAGGTTTTTTATGCGGCGTGGGCAACGTCTGGACATTAACCGTTCCCGCTGCTACCATAAAATCATATTTAAATATGATTTAAATCATATATTTTCCATTATTAACAGATGAGGAGGTAGCAAATGGGTACGCGTTCGGTCGGGGAACAGCGGGTTCGGACATTGCAAAAAACCAATACGGGGACCTATACGGTCAGTTTACCCATCCAGCTGGTGCGTGACTTGCGTTGGCAGGACGGGCAGAAAGTCATCATTCGGCGAAGCGGCAAAAAGTTGATCGTCGAGGATTGGCAACAATAAGCAAGAAGCAAGAAGTAAGGAGCAGGAAGTAAGAAGTAAGCAGGTAGCAGTAGGCGATAGACAGCAGACAGTAAACAGGGAGTAAAAAGTAGGGGGTGAGCAGCAGGAAGTAAGTAGTAAGTTTCGGAACCGGCTCTGGAATAGATCCTGAAACAAGCCTGCCTGTCGGCAGACAGGTTCAGGATGACAATTGGAGCGGAGTGCAGGATGGCATTTATTGGGGCGTCTGCCGATAGTTTCCGGATATCAAGCGTCTTCCTCGAGTATCCGCCAGCCTGACTATTGCTTAGTCCACGGGTTTCTGCCACGATGTTACTAATAAGCAGGGAAGAGATTATGGAAGAAAATCAGGGTTCTCCCGTAGCATCGCCCCGTAAGAAAACCGGCAAAATCGTCGGCATTATACTACTGGTCGCGCTGCTTTTGGTGGCGATCTGTGCTGGTGTATGGTACTGGCAACAGCAAGAGGTGAACCGCTTAAGTCAAAGCAATGCCCAACTACGGGAAACGGTGGACGCTAATGAGCAGAAACTTGAAAGACTCCAAAAGCAAGAGCAACGTGACAGGTGGACCTCCGAATCAGAAGAAGCGTCTTCGCCGGGAACGGAGTATACTGCCGAAGTAGGCAAATTCAGTCTGGAACTTCCTGCTGAATACGCTATCGTGGAGCATATAGACGGTCAGTTTGAAGGTAGGGCTACACGGTTATCCGTGGGTACCTACGACGAAGAAAACGGGGTACCCGCTCTTTATCCGACCAGGAAAGTGGAAATAACCGCCCGGCCGCTGCATGACCATGACAATTTCTCATCCGTTAAGCAGTACGCGGAAAAACACCTTGAAAGCCGGGACCGACTTGAAGGTTCTGACCGAGCGGATGATGTAAGCATCGACGGAGTGAGGGCTTTGGCCTATGACACCCCCGGGATAGGACACTCCCAGGAGCTGTTCTTTGAGCGTAACGGTATCATCTATCACATGGAAGTGGGAGAAAAAGACACGTCGGTTCTGGACGCGGTAATAAGTGGCTTTTCGTTCGAATAATCAAGTGCCACGGTGGTGTTGTTCGCCAGCCTTGTGGCAGGGGCGTGGTATCGGCTAAAATGCCCATGTGTTCACTAGGGCAACGGCCGTGGTCTGCTGCTCCCGTGGCCAAGCAGGGTGAGGGAGCCCGAGGCGATTAACGCCCGCTCCTTGAGGTTTGTGCCGGGCCCGTCACTGTCGGGGCGCTTTGAAATGATAAAATCTGGTAAAATTCAGCTGATGGGCGATTAGCTCAGTGGTCAGAGCGCGTCACTGATAATGACGAGGTCCGTGGTTCGAATCCACGATCGCCCACCAAGTGGATTTATACCAACCCCCGCTAGGTGACGACCGGCCGATTTTCTCCTATACTTAAAGCTATGAAACCACGACAGCACCGGCTCTTACTCCTCATCATCGCGGTCGCCTTCGTTGTCGCGGTATTTACCAACGTCTTCGTGGTGCCCGCCCAAGCGCTCAGGGTGGCCGTGGTAGGCCTGGGTGTGTTGCTGGTGATCGGCGTCGGCGTGTTCCTGGTGAAAAAGGCCAAAGGACACTACCGGTAAATAAACAACGTGCGGCAGGCAAGCGAGAAGTATTAGCCGCGCTTATATTGGCCCGTTTTTGACATGGATAGTAGTCGGTCGTAGGTCGTTTTTGGCGGGGCGTTAGCTCAGTCGGGAGAGCACCTGCCTTGCACGCAGGAGGTCCGGGGTTCGAGTCCCCGACGCTCCACCAAAAGCTACCCACGAACTCAGGAGCCGCCGTATGGCTCCATAATTGTGTTGCCAGGTTTTGATGATGGTTCCGGGATGACAGGTACAAGAAGCAGGAGTAAGTGGAAATAAAAGAGTGTTATTCCTGCCTACCCCCTCCGTCATTCCGAATTTAGTTCGGAATCCAATCCTGACACTGGGTCTAAAACTGATCCTGAAATAAATTCAGGATGACAAGAGAGGAAGATCCTGAAATAAATTCAGAGCCTGTCCTGAACTTGGTTCAGGAATGACATCTTCAGAGCCTGTTGTTGCTCAATCCCTGTCTGCTGTCTACTGCCTGCTGTCTGCGGCTGCTGCCGGGCGGCTACAGGCAACCATGCACTAGTTCAGACACATCCCGTACACATTGAGCTTCTGAAAAGGAGGCTCCATGAAGTACGGTATATCCATGCAAACCTATGGAACCGTCGTTCCCG
>PXOU01000008.1:19300-20689 GCA_003022365.1 Candidatus Saccharibacteria bacterium QS_5_54_17 | reverse complement strand
ACTACTCCAGGAGCAGGACAATACCTACAACTCGGTCAGACCTCACGAAGCTCTAGGCATGTTAACGCCCGAAGAGTACTATGAAAGTATCAGTAACAAGCCAGCTCCAATGTGTACGTGATGTGGTGAACCCGTACAATTTCTAGACTAGAGCCAAATTAAAATGTTATATTTTACTTAGAGCCACTCAGGTGGTGAAGCTAAACTTAACAGCCAGTTAGGTTTAGTGAACTTTGAAATCATTGCACTTAGGAGATATCTTTGTGCAATGGTTACTATGGCCTGCTGCACCCGACCCACGAAAGGGTACTCCTTATGGGCAGGAAGGAAGAAGAAGGCAAGGTCGGCGATCGCCGTGCGAAGATCAGGAAAGAAGGCGATCGTATCGACGCTAAGTACAACTTCCGCCCCGGCGAGAAGGGCCCCAGGCAACACGACCATCTTGTTTCGAACGATGGTGTGAACGCCGCATATCTTCGTGAAGACGGCGAAACCATCGTCGACAACACAGAGGATACCTCGACAGAGGATACCTCGGAGGAGTCGTAGCTACATGATTGGCGACCTGAGCATGTCGCTTGTCGGATTTATTACTATTCGACCTAATTAAACTGCTCACCCCCCATTTATAATAGTTCGTATTTTTTAATAACCCCTATTTAATGCAGCTTCGATTTTCTCGCCCAATTTATTACACTTATCCGCAATGCTTTCATAACCATTAATATCTACATGATGATCAGGCAGGCCTAAATCGGCGAATTCACTGCCGATTTCATCTGCTGTCTTATTAGTTGAGATGTCTTCATAGTATCCCCATATAGAGGTCATAGTTTGAGCGATTTGTTCGCGGTTATCCGGGTCTTCCCGGTATGCTTCCATAGCGCTTTGAGCCAAATGGATGTATTCTTCCGGGATAACAGTATCCTTCTGTCCGACTGACTCCGCCTTTCTAATAAATTGATTGAATTTCTTATCTTTTTCCGGCTTATCCATGTATTCTTCCATATTATTACCTTAAACTATAATCATCAGCAGTGTTGTAAAGTTCAGTAGAATTTCCAAGATAAACCCCGATCCTTGCAAGTTTATTATAATATAAAATAAGAAGGTTGTATGCAGTTTAATGAACGGTGGAGTGAAAGCGAAGATCATTTAACCGCCACAGTGAAGTTCAGGGATTTCACTCAAGCCGTAGATTTCCTGAACCGTGTGGCCGAGAAAACGGAAGAACACAACTACCATTCGGATGTATGGATCTGTATTTCCAACGTTGTTGCTGTCAAGGCACCTCGATTCTCTCCCCAAAGTTTCCAGCTAGGCTTTCGCCAGCACGAGCTCCCGTTGCTCGAGCGGACTGTTCCAACCATACCGTTTCCGGGAACGATT
>PXOU01000008.1:0-19116 GCA_003022365.1 Candidatus Saccharibacteria bacterium QS_5_54_17 | reverse complement strand
CCGCCTCTGTATTTTTCCAGACCGAAAACTCGGGACCGTTGTCGTAGGTGATAGTGTGGATATCACCGAACACCCGCCGTATATCCCGCAGTGTCTGGGCGTGTATCCTGTCTGAGTCATACCCCAGCACCAGCGACAGCGACAGCAACCCGGTCGCCCGGTCAACATGGGTCAGGATATGGTCCCTGGTGTCACTGCCGAACACGGTATCCCCTTCAAGATCGCCATAGCGCGTCAACTCCTCGATAACGGCCGGCCGGGTATGGATACTGCGTTTATCGTTCGTCTTACTGCCGCGCTCCCTTATCTCGGAAGTGTAGCGGTACCGCGCCCCGCGCCGCCGGAGACATCGTTGCAGTTCTTTCCGCCGGCCGCTGCGCCGGATCCAGCCATAGATAGCCTGGTGACACGGAATAACGTGGTGAAACTTTCCAATTACTGTCTACTGTCTGCGTGCTGCCGGGAGACTATACGTGCCGGTGGCGTGTTGAGTGGTGGGTGCGTATACTGGATGCCTAATGGAATGGCTGCCATACATTGTGGTCGGGGTGCTGGGGCTTATCGGAGGAAGTTTTGTCAACGCCTGGGTGTGGCGGACGTACCTGCCAGCCAGCGAATACAGGGGTGCTGATGAGGCAAAAGCAAACACCAAACCGGAGGAAAAACAGGGGGAAAAAGCAACCGGGAACGGCGGTTCCCACACCTCAGGTGCTCCGGATGCCGATGGCCAGACTTCGGCCTCAGTCCTGAAGGGTCGATCCGCCTGCCCTGATTGCGGCCACACGCTCGGCATTAAAGATTTAGTGCCGGTGCTCAGCTGGCTCTGGCTGCGCGGGAGGTGTAGATATTGCCGCAATCCTATTTCCGTCCAATACCCGGTAGTCGAAATCATCACCGCCACCGCCTTTTTGCTGAGCTTCTGGTGGTGGCCGTCGGCGCTTGAGACGTGGCCGTCGTGGGTGCACTTGGGGTGGTGGTTAGCCATCACCAGCGTAGTTATCGCTATGGGTGTCTATGACCTTCGGTGGTATATCCTGCCCGACTCCATGCTGTGGGTATTGCTGGTTTTGGCGGTTGTCTCCCGCGGATTGGCCGCCATGACGGGAGCGCCACTGGAGGAATGGCTTATCGGGCCGCTGGCGGGCGCCGCCGGTGCTTTTTTGTTTTTCTACGGGCTCTACGTGGTGGGGCGCGAGCGGTGGATGGGCGGGGGAGACGTCAAACTGGTCTTCGCAGGCGGGTTGTTGGTAGGCGGTGTTTCGACCATCGTGGCCCTGTTTATCGCCTTTGTAAGCGCGGCGGCCCTGGGTGTGGGGTTGATGGCATCCCGTCGCAAAGGCAAGGGCGATATGCTCCCATTCGGCCCCTTTCTGCTGGCCGGCTTCTGGCTGAGCTTTTTCTTCGGCGACCCCATCGCCAGCTGGTACACGGGATTACTGCTGCATTAACCCGCTACATGTGCCAGGTGTCATGAGCTGGGTTGTTATGGCCAGATCCGTGACCCACAGCTTTAGCCGAGGTAGTTGTTCTGGGGAAAATGCTTACTGTTTCCGGCCGTGGAAGCGCTCGTGGACTTTTTTCAACTGGGGGTCGGTCACGTGGGTGTAGATCTGAGTGGTGGAGATGTCGCTGTGGCCCAGCAGCGACTGGACTGAGCGCATGTCGGCGCCGTTGCGGAGTAAGTCGGTGGCGAAGGAATGGCGCAATACGTGCGGGGTGACCCGTTTGGTTATGCCGGCCAACCGGCCGTATCGGGCGATGTTGCGCTGGATGCTCCGGGCAGTCAACCGGGTATAAGAACCGTCATCCAGGTCGCCCCGCTTGCCCCAGTAGTGGATGAAGAGCGGTACGTAGTTATCGCTCCTGGTTTCAAGGTACTCGGCGACCCGGTCGGCGGCTTCCGGGCTGATGTAAACCGGGCGATCCTTACCTCCTTTGCCGCGCACCATGAATTCCCGTTTTTTCAGATTGATGTGATCCCGGTCAAGATTAACCAGCTCCGAAACCCGCAATCCACTGGAGAAGAGCAGTTCCATGATGGCCCGGTCCCGTAATCCGACCGTAGTGGCGCTATCCGGCTGGGCAAACAGGTGCTCCAGCTCTTCAGTGCTTAAGAATTCGACTTTGGGCCGCTTGACGCTGGCCAGCTCGATCTTGTCCGGGGCCATGACGGCTAATCCGCGCTTGGATAAATATTTCAGGAAACTTCGGAGGGCGGTTAAATGGTAATTCTGGGTGGTTTTGGACAGGGATTTGCCGCGTTCGTCCGTCCACCGGTTCAGCCACACCCGATATTTCCGTATCCGTTCGGGGTCGATATTAGTAACGTCAATGTCACCGGTGTAGCCGGCAAACCGCTGCAGGTAATGGTCGTAATTGGCCACTGTTCTCTGGGAACGGTTCTGTTCGATTTCCAGATGTTCCAAGAAGTCGGTGATGGCGGCGCGTAACTGCATACGGGGAATACCTCACCTATATTGTACGACATCCGGAGCGGGCATGCACAAGCAGCCGCAGACAGTAGACAGCAGACAGGGAGCAAGGAATAAGGAGCAAGAAGTAAGGAGTAAGGAGTAAGCGGAAAAATGCAAAGCCTTTTTGTCATTCCGAACTTGTTTCGGAATCCAGTTTTGAAATAGATTCTGAAACTGATCCCGGATTACTTCGACCTTGTCCGCCCAAGGCAGACAGGCTCAGTGCGGGCGGGGGCCAGAATGACAAAGAGTCATTGCAAGGACCGTCCTTGCAAGATTGGCTAAACAAAAGCTTATGCGGCAATTTTATGCATTGCAAGGACGGTCCTTGCGATTGCGTGTCACGTCTTTCGCTTACTTCTTACTGCTTACTCCTTACTTCTTGCTGCTTGCTTCTTGTTCCTGCCGGGCGCCGGACACTGCTATACTGCCGCTATGCTTGAAGTCGTCCAGGCCATTCTGCTGGGTATCGTGCAGGGGTTGACGGAATTCATCCCCGTGTCCAGTTCGGCACATCTGATCATCGGTGAATACCTGCTCAATACCGATTTCACCAGCCTCACCTATGATGTCGCCTTGCACAGCGGTACGTTACTGGCCTTGCTGGTGTATTTTCGCTGGGACCTCACCCGGTTCGCCCGCAATGCCTTCACCTCCGGCCAAGATCGGCGCACTATGTTCCACATTATCGTGGCCTCCGCCCCCGTAGCCGTGGCAGGTTTTTTCCTGATCGATATCGTGGAAACGGTTTTCCGGTCGTTGTGGGTGATCGTCGTCATGCTGGTGCTGGTGGCGCTGGTCATGTTGGCGGCCGACCGGTGGCGGGGCACCCGGACGGTCGAGAACATGAGCTTTCGGGACGCGTTCTTGATTGGTATCGCTCAAGCCGTGGCCTTGATCCCGGGCACGTCCCGTTCCGGCAGCACCATCGCGGCCGGCTCCTTGCTGGGGCTGAATAACGCCGAAGCCGCCCGCTTCAGTTTCTACATGGGGATTCCTGCCATTGCCGGGGCCAACCTGCGCACCCTATCACAAACAGGAGTGCTGGCGGATATCGGGGCGGAATGGCTGGTGTACCTGGTGGGCGCGCTGGTGGCGGCGGTTATCGGCTACGCGGCGATCGGCATCCTGCTTTGGTTTCTCCGCGGGCATTCACTGGCATTCTTCGCCTGGTATCGGATTGTGCTGGCACTGGTGTTGAGTGTAGTATTGATAACATAAGAAGGAGATACATAATGGAGCGAACACTGGTAGTCTTGAAACCGGATACCGTCCAGCGGGCACTTATGGGCGAGATAATCATGCGATTTGAACGAGCCGGACTGAAAGTGGTCGGCATGAAAATGATGCAACCTGACCACACACATTATGAACACCACTATGAGACCATCGGCAAGGTTAAAACCCGGCGCGGTGAGGATGTATTCCGCAAAAATATGGAATTCATGATGCGCGGGCCGGTATTGGCGATGACATTGGAAGGTGTCGAGGCGGTTGATTTAGTCGACAAGATGGTAGGGGAAACAGAGCCCAAATCCTCATTTCCCGGTACGATCCGGGGCGATTATGCCCACATGAGTTATGGCCATGCTGACCAAAGACAGATCGGCATTCCCAACATTGTCCACGCTTCAAGTACCCGGGAGGAAGCTCAGGAGGAAATCTACCACTGGTTCAATGACAATGAACTCTTCGAGTACCAGACGGTACACGAGACCCACACCTTCTAACCCGTTCTTAATGTGACAGAAACTTATTGAACAGCTCCTCTGTCATTTCGAAGACGTCATTCCTGAAATAAATTCAGGACAGGCTATGACCCCGCCTGCACTGAGCAAGGTCGAAGTGATCCGGGATCAGTTTCGGAATCCGGTCCTGAAATAGATCCTGAACTAAATTCAGGATGACATTTCTCTGTGTCATTCCGGCCGCTGGGCCGGAATCTATTAACTCGGTATGATTATGAAACCGATCCTGAAACAAGCCCGCCTGCCGGGAGACTATACGCCCGTTTATACGCCGACCGAACATACGTGATACGCTAAGGCTTGCGCCCTGCTCACCCTCCCGCTGTGCTCCGGGCTGGGAGGGCTGGGCGGGGCGGCACAGATGCATACCCCGGTAGCTCAACTGGATAGAGCGTCTCCCTCCTAAGGAGAAGGCTGCAGGTTCGACTCCTGCCCGGGGTACCAGAGAATTAGGTTCGCTATGTCCCGACCCCATTATTTAACAGGGCGAGTCCAGGCCGGGGCAGCAGATTGGGTTTTGGATTCGGGGCTTACTTCGACATGGCTCAGTGCGGGCGGGGGTCGGAATGACAAAAAGAGAGAAACCCTCCTTTTGCAAGGACCGTCCTTGCAAGATTGGTTAAACAAAAGCTTACGGGAGCAATTTGATGTATTGCAAGGACGGTCCTTGCAATTGCGTGTCACGTCTCCCGCTTGCTGCTTACTGCTTGCTTCTTGTTCCTGTCATTCCTGAAACAAGTTCAGGACAGGCTCTGAATTTATTTCAGGATCTGTTTCCGGGATATACTTCATACGCCACAGTTCATCCTTTATACTGCTTACTATGCCGCAAACCTTTGATGGCCAACACGAAGACGAAGAGATCGATCTGGTATTCCGCCAGCACCCGGTGGTGATGCGCCGGTATATGATCTACGGGCTGGGCATTTTCGCCCTCAGCGCGGTGCCGTTGTTGTTCTGGCCCACGCAGGTGTGGCCGTTATGGCTGATGCTGGGCGGCTTTCTGGTCGGGTTGGTCCTTTTTGGCTATCGGTTCCTGGGGTGGTATTTCAGCGTCTACATCATCACCAGTGAACGCTTGATCCAGATCAGACAACGCGGATTTTTCGACCGCAGCGTCCAGGACATCAGCCACAACCGGATCCAAAGCGTGCAATATGAAGTCAAAGGGCTGCAGCAGACACTACTCAAATTTGGTACAATATCGGTACAGACATTCGCCGGTCCGGCCATCTCGATGTCTTATATCCATAAGCCCGAGGAAGTGCATCAGCATTTGAATACGGTCATTCGGAATATCGAACCGGAAGAGCAGCTGGACGTTCCGGAGAAAGGGAGTAATGAACGAACAACTGAAGCAGTTGAAAAAGCGGCTGAAGCGAGAGAATCAACTCCCCGGGAGTGACAGTAGTCAGGAAGTTCGGGCCGATGCTTTAGGCCAAGGCGGTAAGGAAACCTCCGCAAGTGCCATCGACCACGAGCGAAAAGCCGTGCTGTCGGCGGGGAAGCGCTTCGTCCGTCCGCTCACCACCAACCCGCAACGGGCCATGAAGGTCACGGCCTTGGTCGTGGCGGGGTTTATCGCGGCTATTCTGGCCGGATTCGCGGTGTGGATTTATCAATACCAAGGTGACAACGATACGGTTTACCAGGCGTCTCAGATCGTCCCCTACCCAGCTGCCTGTGTAGGCGGCTCATCCCAGTGGGTGCCGTATCCACACCCGTGTGCCGGCGGGGAGTTGATCGAATACGACCAGTATTTGCTGGAATTGCGCACCCTTAAGCAGCGGGAACGAGACCCGGTCGGCGGCGGGGAAGGCGTGGATTTCACCACCCAGGAAGGGAAAAAGCGGCTGGAAAACCTTCGTGTTATGGCCCTGCGGAGAGCACAGCATAAGGCTGTCATTCGCCAGATCGCCGAAGAGCGGAATGTGGATGTGCCGGAGGGTCGGGTGCAGGAAAAGATCGCCCAGTTCAAAAAGAACAGCGGCGGCGAGCAGCAACTCACCGAGTCGTTGCGGCAAGTATACGGTTGGGACATGGATGACTTCCGGACAGAGGTGCGGAGCCAGTTGTTACGCCAGGCGATTATGCGCAAACGCGGCACGGAGATACTCCAAAAAGCCAAGTCCGAGGACACCGATTTTCAGGCATTAGCTCGGAAACACGCCACTGGAGATAACCAAGGAGATGTGGGATACGTCACCCAGGATTCTCAATTTTCCCCCGAATTCAAACGGGTGGCGCTCAGTTTGGATGAAGGAGAGATCAGTAGCTTAGTGCAGACGGAATCCAAGTTTCACATTATGAAAGCGACCGATAAACATCCCGACAAAGGCACCCGGATTTCCCACATTCTTATAGATAACACCAAATTACGCCGACAAACTTCCCGGCGGCTGCAAAACACGGAGCGAAGGAGCTATATCGGCGTTCCGATACAGTCGGAATCCACTGGGGCGCAATTACAGCAAAACGGCCAAGCGGAAGCAAGCGCGGAGCAGTAGATGGAAATTAAGAAGCGAGCAGGTAACAGTAGACGGTATACAGCAGACAGTAGACAGGGAGTGAGAAGCAACAGGCTCTGAACCTGTCATTCCTGAAACAAGTTCAGAACAGGCTCTGAATTTATTTCAGGATCTATTTCAAAACTGGATTCCGAAACAAGTTCGGAATGACAGAGAGGGTGATGAAAAACAATTGTCATCCTGAACTTGTTTCAGGATCCATTTCAGAATCAGGGCCGGTTCTCATGTGTTTCCTGCTTGGCTTTAGCCAGGATGTCCAGCACGAATCGGCTTTTTGCTTCCGTGTATCGGGGCCGGTCGTTTGCATATTTAGCTGCCAGCTCGGTTTTGAGCGTGGCATAGGCATCCCTGGCCTCAGGATGAACAACCAGGTAATTCCGGAATAAGATCGGTGCTTCCCAGGCGGTTTCGCTCGTTATCTCTGCTAGGTTGAGGTGGCGGGTTGTGGCGCCTTTGGTTCCTTTCGAGAAGAAGAATCTGTCCGTGAACCATTGGTTAGACGCATGCTCATAACCGAGCTCCTGCAGCGGTTTGATGAGTTGTGGTGCATCGTCCAGCGAGGGAATAGCCACATTTATGTCGATGATCGGTTTCGCACACAGGCCCTGCACGGCCGTACTGCCGATATGTTCTATGGTAATCACCGCGCTGCCCAGCTTGTCCTCGAGCCGCTTTCGCTCATCGGCGAACTCTCTGGGCCAACGGGAATCATAGGGGACAAGTGTGACTTCGCCTTCCTTCACGCCGCTCATGCAGCTATGATAGCAGGTTGGCTTCTCATTTGGAGAAACAATCAAAACCCAAGCTACACCGCAGAATAAGACAGATAAACGAGAGAAGGCGAATAAACCGGATGTGACCGATGCCAGCGACTCAGGACGGATGGCTCCTATTCACTCCTCGGGCGCTGTTTTTTGGCGTCGAAATATATTGTCAGTAGCGCCAAACCGATCGCAACGAACGTCCACCCCATGGGGGATAACTCACCGTCTATTATATGGATTAGGCCGACTATTATGCATAAGACTCCGGCTACTACCCCCAAATTAGATGATCCCGTCTTGGCTGCCATTCCACGCGTGAGTATGGCAAAAAGGGCTGAGGAGAAGCAACCAGTGAGAAGCAGAAGGCTCTGAAGACGTCATCTTGTTCCTGTCATCCCGGACCCCGATCCGGGATCTATTTCAGGATCTTTTCATTAAATTCCGGCTCGGGGGCCGGAATGACAAAGTGGGTGGCGAAAAGAATTGTCATCCTGAACTTGTTTCAGGATCAGGGCTGGTTCTAATATGTTTCCTGCTTGCTTGGCACTTTCGTAGTGGTAGTGGTGCGGGATACGGGATTCGAACCCGTGTTTCCAGCTTGGGAAGCTGGTGTTCTGCCTCTGAACTAATCCCGCCCGGTGAGAGTTATAAAGCGCAAACTTTCAACTCCTAATTCTCATTACCCCAAAGCAAACGTCTACTGCAATTACACAACGTTTTCTCGGAGAATGGAATACGCTACTTTTGAACCCGATTGAAACGATACTGTTTCAATCGGAAAAGGAAGAACCGTTTTACATGTAAGCCATTACAGCGCTTCATGTTTTAGCTGTAATGGCGCGACCGTAAAACGAGTTCTGACGTGGAGCCGCCGACCGGATTCGAACCGGTGACCTATCGCTTACGAAGCGATTGCTCTGGCCAACTGAGCTACGGCGGCCCATACTCCGCTCCGGTTTACATCGGAGCTCCGAAGGGCAAGCCGGCACTAAAGCAAATCCGCCCACTATCGGGGCGGTTTTATTTTATGGCGGGCCCGACCGGATTTGAACCGGCGTTCTCCTCCGTGACAGGGAGGCGTGTTGACCGTGCTACACCACGGGCCCTTTCGTCGGAATACGTTTTATACTTTTCACCATCACAACACTAGCTGTCGCTCTGCTTGTGATGGCTACATATAAAACGATTCCTCCTCTCCGATTAAAACAGTATCGTTTTAATCGGGAAAGAAAGAAACAAAAAGCAATCAAAATTGCTGGTTTATAGTACCAATTTTACCTGTTGTGTGCAATTAATAACGATCAAACCTCCTGTCTTGTCGTGAGCGGTTTTTTTGGGAAACGTCGGAGCACATTTGCTATCCTATACCTATGCAGACGGGTGTCTATCGGCATTACTCAGGTTTAATTGTCTTAGTGCTGGGAGTGGCGCGGCATTCGGAGACGGAGGAGAAATTCGTAACCTACGTTCCGCTGGGGGTAAAGGAAGGGCCGCGGATTACGGTCCGGCCGTATGATATGTTTTTCGAGTACGTGGAAGTGGACGGGGAAAAGCTGCCGCGTTTCCAATACCTCGGCGAGGATATGCCGGATGATGTAGCGGGAGAATATCTGCCGCTTTCCAAGTAATCCAGAAGTGGCGAAGGTGAGCTGAGCCAAGGGTCATGGGTGTAAAGTAGCAGCCCCATACCCTCGAAAACGCAAAGATGTTATGGCAGGCCTATTTATTTCTTTCCCGCTGAAGCCGCGTGTATAATGCAACCCATGAACGCCCGCGAAACACTCATCGAGCAACCGTGGCAGGCGATCAAGAAACAACGCCTATTCCGCGACCGATTTCTCCGGCGCTTTGTGGTGGTGGCAGTGTTGTTATTCATCCTGGAATGGCTGCTGCTGGGGTTCCAGTTGCGGCCGACCGGTTTCGTAGTGCCGTTCGAATACACCAGCGGCGCGGAATTCCGGCTCGGGGAGTGGTGGCGGATCTTCGGGTATGGACTGTTCAGTTTGCTGGTGACGGTCGGCAATATCGTGCTGGCCGCCATGAGTTTTGAGAAAAGCCGCATCGCCAGCTTCTTTCTGGTACTATCGGCTGTGATACTCAATATTTTTACGATCGTCATAACGTATACATTATTAGCACAAGTGGGATGACATATGCGCGGGAGCTGTGACATTCCTGCCGGAGAGCTGAAGCGGCAATCAGCTGTCGCCTGTCAGTCCCTCGATCTTATGGGGAGTAGGCATGCTTAATTATATCCTGGCCTTCCTACTGGCCTTCACGGTGACCGTGGTGATCGTGCCCATTATGAGCCAGATCTCCCGGCGGCTGGGGGCGATCGACATGCCGGCGGCACGCAAAATCCACAGCGCGCCGTTACCCAGGCTGGGCGGCGTTGCCATCACGGCCGGGTTTTTGCTGCCGTTTGTGTTGTTTTTCCCTATGTTGCGGCCATTCATCGCCTTGCTGGGCGGCGTGGGAGTGGTGTTCGTGCTGGGGCTTATGGATGACGTTCGCGGGCTGCACCCATGGGTCAAACTGGCCGGGCAATTACTGGCGGCCGGGCTGGTGCTGACCGGTGGGATCGGTATCGTGGCTTTGACCAACCCCTTCTTCGACGCGGTGATCGCACTGGATGGCCTCCGCATCCCTATGGAAGTATTCGGTTTCGAATTTAATCTTATTCCGCTTGCCAACGCCGTTAGCATCATCTGGATCGTCGGCATAATAAATGTAGTCAATTTTTTGGACGGGATGGACGGACTGGCGGCCGGTGTGGTGGCCATTACCGCTGGAGCGATTGCGGCGATTACCGGGTTCGCCGTCGCACCCGTCGCGGTCAACCAATCGGTATCGCTGATGGCGCTTATGCTGGCCGGAGCCTGTTGCGGTTTTCTGGTATATAACTGGCACCCGTCTTCGATTCTGATGGGCGATAGCGGTGCCTATACCATCGGGCTGGTGCTGGCAGTGCTGGCCATTTACGGGAGTGCCAAAATCGGGGTCGGGGTTCTGGTGCTAGGTGTAGCTATCATCGATGGGGTGTGGGCGGTAAGCCGCCGAGTGTTGAAGGGTAAGTCCCCGTTCCTGGCGGATAGGGGGCATATCCATCACCAGTTGCTTGACTCCGGTTTGAGCCAACGGCAAGTGGTGGGGTATCTCTACGGCGTGGCCGCTGCTATCGGTCTAGCGGTTATTTTCGCCGGTGGCTACGCCGGATTTGCCGTTTTACTGCTGGCGTTAGTATTGACGGTCAGCATGGTCCGGTTGCGGCAGCGGAAGCAGGCGTAGAGCAGTGACGGCAGACAGTAGACAGGGGGCGGGGGACAGGAAGCAGGGAGCAAGAAGCAAGTGGGAGACGTGACACGCAATTGCAAGGACGTTCCTTGCAATGACTCTTTGTCATTCCGAATTTAGTTCGGAATCGTTTGAATCCTGAACCAAGTTCAGGATGACATATTCAGGAATGATATTTCGATGACAGGTTTTTATCTAACCAATGTGGCCAGGATGACAAATGTTTTTATCTAATGCGGATCCTTGTTGTTTACTGCATCTGAGGTGTTCAATAAGCCGGGAGACTATACGGTTGGTTTGCCCCAACCATTACAGATGTGTATAATGCGTGGTCGAACGCCAAAAGGAGATGCATCAGTGCAGGACGTGACACTGCAAGCCAAAACCCGCCAACCGGGCAAGAAGTCGGCCGCTTCGGTCCGCCGAGAGGGTATGGTACCCGGGGTTATGTACGGCCAGGGAGAAGAAGCTCGGCCCATCGCGATCGAGGCCAAGGAGGTGGAAGAAGCCTTCATGACTGCCGGTGCCAACCGGTTGATCAGCTTGACCATCGACCAAGATAAGGCGGTGAACACCTTGTTCGTGGACGTCCAGCACGAACCGCTCTCCGGCAGCCTGCAGCATTTTGATCTGTACACGGTCAAAATGGACGAGGAGATTGAAGCCGAGATCCCGATCCATCTGGAAAACGACGCTCCCGCCACTTATGAACAAGACGGCATTCTGGTCCAGAATCTGGAGACGGTCGAGGTCCGGTCGCTGCCGGATAAGCTCCCGGAGAACTTTACCGTTGATCTGTCGGGAATGGCCGAGATTAATGACGCCATCCACATCAGCGACCTGAACGTCCCGACCGGTGTCACTATCCTGGCCGAAGAAGACGAGTTAGTTGTTAAAATCGACCCGCCGCGGAGCGATGAAGAACTGGAAGAACTGGAAGAAGAGATCGAAACTGACGCCGAAGGGCAAGTCACCTCCGAGCATGGCACCGAGGAAGCCGAAGAGGCAGAAGACACGGAAGAATCCGCCGGAGACGAAAGCGACCAAGAATAAACCTATTCCAGTAGATAGGGCTGACAGAGAATTGTCACTGCTGAAATAAATTCAGGACAGGCTCTGAAGATGTCATCCTGAATTTATTTCAGGATCAGTTTCAGGATCCAAACGATTCCGAACTAAATTCGCAGTGACAGAGAAGGTAGGAGCCTCCCTGCAAATTTGTCATCCTGAACTTGTTTCAGGATCTATTTCAGGCTCCAAACGATTCCGAAACAAGCCTGCCTACCGGCAAGGCAGGTTCGGAATGACGGAGGGGGTAGGCAGGAATAATACTCTTTTATTTGTGCTTGCTGCTTACTCCTTACTCCTTACTCCTTGCTCCCTGTTCCTTGTCCCCTGTCTACTGTCTACCGTCTCCTGTCTACTGACTCAAAGCTCTTGCAGCTGCTGTTTGAGCTGCTGCATGCTGGTGAAGTCACTCCGGTAGGAGAGATACCGCATGAACATGGCCGGGTCGTAACGCTTGAGCACCGTCATGATGGTGTCGGCGATATCCCCGGTGTTCACGGTCGTTTTTCCCAGGTCCAGAATATTTGCTTCGATGGTGCCGGCCAATGTCTCGATGGTTTCGGCGTAGGATTCATCGTAACCGCAGGCCTGGTATATGCTCAGCACCATTTTCAGGCGCGTGTACGGCTCTTGAACGCCGCCCCGTTTGGCAACGGTCAGGAAGCTGAGATCGGCGGCTTCATGGGTGGTGAACGGCTTCCGGCAGCTTTTGCACCTTCTGCGCCGCCACACATAAGAGCGCCCGCTGCTTTGCCGGGAATTATAAATCTCCGTTTTATGATGCCGGCACAACGGGCACTCCATGGAGTTGTTTCCTCCTTCCCGAAACAACAAATTCACATCACACTGTGAATGGCACGCTGTTTTGTTCGTACCATGACTACATATTGTCATTCCTCAGGAAGGAATGCAAGTGGAAAGTTGTGGAAAATTGGCAAAAATGTGTGTATACCCCTGTAAAATAGTCCGGATTTTCCATTTTCCGCGCCACGGCAAATGGCCGACCCTCCTCGTCATTCCGAACCTGTCATCCTGAATTTATTTCAGGATCCAAACGATTCCGAACTAAATTCGGAATTACAGGGGTCGGAGGCCTGCCTGCTGGCAGGCAAGTCGGAATGACGGAGGGGAGGGTAGGCATAAATAACACTCTTTTTATTTCCACTTGCTTCTTGCTTCTTACTGCTTGCTTCTTGTTCCTGTCATCCTGAACTTGTTTCAGGATCTGTTTCAGGACCGCCAAAAAACATAAACCCCGCCTTTCACTAGGTGATCGGCGGGGTTGTATGGGCCGGGAAACGTTACGGGAACGCTATTTTTCCAAGTTCTCAAGTACGTTGTGCTGTGGTAAGCGGGGGTACTTGGACTTACGGCCCGGGCGCCGTTTGGGTTCCTGTTTCTTCTGGGGCACTTCCATGGGGATGTGCTCGAAGAACAGGGGTTGCGACGCCAATTTGCGTGGCGTACTCATATCTACGTGCACCTCACAGATTAATGCACAAGGAGAGAGTATATGTTATTTAAAGCAATATGTCAACACTTTTGTCAATGAAAGTGGGTAATTTCTGGTTATTATCAACAGAACTCGGGTAGTGGGTAATACGCTTATAAAAATCATACATATGTCGGTGTATATGACAACTATAACGCTACAGCCAGGTGTATATCATTACCCACGCATTTAGGCATTCTTAGTCAGCGGTGCAGCCGATAGGTGATGTAGCAAGGACGTTTCTTGTACAAGGAAAGCCGCCTTCCTTCTTTGGTGTAAATCCTCGCCCGGGGCTCATATCACGGGCGAACGCATCCGTCCTGGCTGGTGTCTGGCCGCTCGACCTACAGCGGGCGTCTTACCCTTGGATTAGTTGAATGGCCTGTTGTTGGACGTCTTCGTTAACTGGGGGTGCTTCCGTGCGCTCGCCCGCGGAAGCAACGAAGGCATGCTCGGGCAGCACATCATAATGCTCTAGATAGTAGATGTGCTGTTCCGTCCAGACCCACTCGCCGTCCGTGTAATACACCATCGGCAGGATGCCGCGATCGTTGTCGCTCAAGTAGTCCGGCCACTTGCCTGGTGCGACCACGATCGGCGTTCCGGAACGCAAATAACTCAGCAGACTGGATTTCAGCTCCTCATCGACGACACGAGGGTGGTCTTCGTCGAGGACAGGACGACCGGCCTCCACTCGGTCCCACAGTGTTACGCGTCGCATCACCCTGATTCTAAGCATAAGCGATGATCTGTGTCGAACGCGCCGGCTCCCGTCGCGGCGACGGCCAAAACCCCGGCGGATGCTTTATAGGCAATAACGGATACTTTATACTAAAATACGGCACACCTTATAGTGACAATCCGGGTCCTTAGCTCAGTGGCGAGAGCGCATCCTTGACGTGGATGAGGTCGGTGGTTCGAGTCCACCAGGACCCACCATACTTCGCCAAGGCTTCGTATGGCAGGCCATTCGTTCGATATCTTGGCGAAGTATGTCCTACGAAGCTTTAGCGAAGTAGGGCTTTGCGTAGGGTTTGACTGAATAGGTCTCTATGCCGAAGCGCAAGAAGGAACACACGGGCTCTTAGCTCAGCCGGTCAGAGCGCATCCTTCACATGGATGAGGTCGGTGGTTCGAGTCCACCAGAGCCCACCACGAGGGGGTTCACGTGAGAACCATGCTGGTGGAAGATAAGACCCAGGGCTCGCCTGAGGTGTAAATAATCATGAGAGGCGGTATGAAATTAAACTTGCTTAATCAATCGGGCATTGGAAACTTATGGGTGGTGGTGATCGCCGCGGTCGCTTTTGCGGCCGGTGCCGGCGGCATGTACGTGGCCACCAGCGGTCTCCTCGCTGATGAGGATCAGTCACACTTCCAACCCATCAAAACTGACAATCAGGAACGAGAAGCGGAAAAAGAGCCGGAAGAAACCGATATAGAGTTTTACCAAATGGCTCGGAACGGGAAGACGTCGCTGGAGTGCCAATACACCAAAGATGGCCGCCAAAGCACGGCCTATCTGCGAGCCAACGGCCACTTCCGTCTGAAGGAAAAGACGGAGGGGAGAACCCAGAATCTGATAAAAAAAGGCGATCAAGCATACCTATGGGCGGAAGGCAGCAACCAAGGCTATCGTTACAATACCGAAACCTATAACCAACAACTCGGGGATGAGTACGATGTCTTTGAAGAGAAGCAATTCAAACAAAGGGCCCAAGCCGATACCATCGACTGCCAAAGTGCCGCCTCATTGGATGACGGTCTATTCACCCGGCCGGATATTAACTACACCATGCCGACCGACCAATCCTAAAGCAGTAAAGTACGCCGGGATGGGATTATAGTGCCGGGAAGGCAACTATTCGTCTCGCCGGCTCTCACGCGAAGTCACGGCGAATAAAAAGGAATGATCTGCCTATGCGTATTCTCGGACGGAGTCTGGGTGTCAAAATACTTTTATCCGGCATTGCCGGAATTGCTTTATTGCCGGCCATAAGATTTGTTGGATACTGGTTGGCTCCGCCATGTCCACCAGAGTTTACCCAGGCGCAAGTAGATGCTTCCTCCTGTATTATAGGACCCAATATTGGCCTCGGTTTAATTTTGATGGCAGTCGTTATTATCTCGGCCGGCTTAATGGTGAGCGGCATCATTTGCATCATTTGGGAGCAGATAAAAAAGCGCAGTGATATGGATGATGAGGAAGAGCGTCTGCTTTATGAACGAAAGTAGGCTTATCTCTCAAGCTTTGACTATTGCCATTTGATCACCTCTATACCCGGCTTTGACATTTGACAATAATGACTAGAAGTGCCATGTTGTTTAAAGTAAATTGTGAATGTGGAGGATTACACCCATGCAACCTGAAAACCCGCTTTTCGGTAAGCACAATACGGATAAAATTGCCACAGAAGTGCTCAACGAAGCTGAAGAACAGGAATTATCCAAGAAAACAAGCCAAGCGTTGGAGCATCCTGACGCGATTGAGCAATTCAAGGTAGATGTGTCAGCACAAGAAAGAAATTTTCTTGAGTGTTTGGAGTTGGAGTTACTAAGTACTAACTCGGGTAACACGGCGGAAACGATCACAACCGGAGAAACGCCTCCTTTAGATGCCAAAGCAGAAGCAAAACTTTTCCAGCCACACGATAAAGCGGAATCTGCTTGGCATCCGGGTGTCGAATTTGCCACTTCGGTTATCGGTTTCGATTTAAAGCAGACATTTAAAAACACCGATGACGAGAATGAGAAAACCGACCACTTGCTTTTATTCAAGTTGGACCACGCAGATGCTGACATGACAGCCAAAGACTTGGAACTTGGCACCAACTGCCGTTTCGGTGCTTTTATCCGAGAAGGGAATGTGCAACCGTTCACAATTGAGAAGATTGGAGCAGAACTAATGCAGTTCATCTACCTTGACCCGGAACAATACGGCGAAGAACATACCGCGGTACGCGATGAGATTAGAATGTTCCTGCAACGAAGACAGCAGGATTCTTAGGTAAACGTCGCCAAAAGTAGCTCCGAACTGCCGGTTCATTGGATGACGGTCTATTCACCCGGCCGGATATTAACTACACCATGCCGACCGAGCAACTTTAAAGCAGTAAATTATGACTATGGAGGATTGCACCCATGCAACCTGAAAGTCCGCTTTTCCAAAAGCGTAATACGGACAGAATTCACGGAGAAGCGCTCAACGAAGCCCAAGAACAGGAATTAGCCAAGAAAACACGCCAAGCGTTGGAGTATCCTGACGCGATGGAGCAGTCCGAGTTGATTGGTTTAGTAGCAGAAAACGAGTTTCTTGAGAATTTGAATAGCCACTTAAGTGTTGATAACGGAGAAATAATCACCATCGGAAGACTGTCTTCTTTAGATCCCCGAGCAGAAGCAAAACTTTTCCAGCCACACAATAAAGCGGAATCTGAGCAGCATCCGGGTGTCGAATTTGCTACTTCGGTTATCGGTTTCGATGTAAAGCACAGATATAGAGACCCCTATGACAAGAATAAGGATACCGGTCAGTTGCTTTTATTCAAGTTGGACCACGGGGATGCTGACATGACAGCCAAAGACTTGGAACTTGGCACCAACTGCCGTTTCGGTGCTTTTATTCGAGAAGGGAATGTGCAACCGTTCGCAATTGAGATGATTGAAGACGATCGCGACGGAGGACAAGAAAGAATGCAACTCAACCACCTTGACCCGGAACAGGACGGCGAAGAACATACCGCGGTACGCGATGAGATTAGAATGTTCCTGCAACAAAGACAGCAGGATTCTTAGGTAAACGTCGCCAAAAGTAGCTCCGACAAAAACCCAGGCGAAATATCATTCCTGAATATGTCATCCTGAACCTGCCTGCCGGCAGGCAGGCTTGTTTCAGGATCTTCCTCTCTTGTCATCCTGAATTTATTTCAGGATCTATTGCAGAGCCGGATCCCACCTAAATTGGCAATGATATCCGAAACTGATCCCGGATCGGGGTCCGGGATGACGTTTTCGCGATGCGTGGCCTGCGGAGGTTTACCCGCTATGCTACCATCGGTATAAGCAGCAGCGATATAGGAAAATACACCATATGCCCGCCCGACACGACACCATCCGCCTGATACTGGCTGTCACCGGCCTGATTCTGCTGGCCGGAATCGGGGCAGGGTTGCTCTGGCTGGCTACGACCACCGATCAGTCAGTGGGGGTGCTGCTGACCTTCGCGGCCGGGCTGTCCATGATCTTCCTGCCGTGCACGCTGCCGTTAGTATTCGTGATCGTGCCCATGACGCTGGGCAAATCGCCGCAAAAAGGACTGGGCATGGCACTGCTGTTCGGGCTGGGGATTTCCATCACCCTGGCCGTGTACGGGGTGGTAGTGTCCCAGCTCGGCGACTACCTGGGGTTGGATGCCTTCACCCGCTACATGTTCCTGATAGCCGGCATTATCGCCGTGGTGTTCGGGTGGTCGGAGCTGGGGTTCATCAAATTCTCGCCGCCGGAATTCATGGGCGCCTCGCCCAGCTGGCTGCAAGGGAAAGGCGACTACCTGAAGTCATTGGGAATGGGCGTATTGCTGGGCAATGCCGGCGTCGGCTGTCCCAATCCGGCCTTTTACGTCATCCTGACCTACATCGCCACCGTCGGCTCGGTCGGCGTCGGTGCCGGGCTGGGGTTCGTGCACGGGCTGGGGCGGGCCGTGCCGCTGCTGTTGGTCGTCATCCTGGCTCTACTCGGAGTGAATACCACCAAGTGGGTGGCCGCCCGCAAGGAGAAAATCGACACCATCATGGGGTGGGCGTTAATCATTGTCGGCGCCTTCATCTTTACCTACGGTTTGCTGGGTATGCATTGGTGGGAGGTGTCCGTATTCCATGCCGGATGGAACCAGCTCATGATAAATATCGCGCCGGCGCTGGCGGAAGCACCGGATCATCCGGTAGCCCAAGGCGTCTTCAAGGCCCCGTTCTGGCTCGGCTGGTGGACGTGGATCGGAGTTATCCTGATAACGCTCGCCTGGCACTGGCGCAAGCGCGGCGGCGTGCCCGTTAAACAGGGTATATTGGCCATCATCTTGGTGGCGTTAGGACTGGCTGCCTCGGCCGGGGTCATCGAAACCGAACACGGCCACAAGTTGGATGGGGACAAGGGACATCACTCGGAAGAAACGGAGCCCGGCCACGGTCATGGAGCGGAAGAGCCCGGGCAGGAGCACTCCCACCAGTAAAGCCGGATGACAGGAGCAAGAAGCAAGAAGTAAGCAGTAAGGAGTAAGGAGTAAGTGGAAAAATGCAAAGCCTCTCTGTCACTGCGAACTTGGCTCGGAGCCTGCTCTGAAACAGATCCTGAAATAAATTCAGGATGACAATTGGATCGGGGTCCGGGATGACAGGAAGAGAGTGTTATTTCGGCTTACCCCTCTGTCATTCCGAACTTGGTTCGGAATCTAATTCTGCAACAGGGGATCGATCCCGGATCACTTCGACCTTACTCAGTGCGGGCGGGGTCCATAGCCTGTCCTGAATTCATTTCAGGAATGACATCTTCAGGATGACATCCTTGTTGTTTACTGTAGGGGGGTTCAATAAGCCGGGCGACTATACGACCCCTTTGACGGGGACGCCGGGAACATATCTGCTCGCCCGACACCGCAAAGTCTCACCGCAAATGCGACTACCCGTACACTTTCTCTAAGGCTACTCTAGCATGTTCGGGGTCTCGGTCGTACCATTCTTGGAACTGAGCCGG
>PXOU01000007.1 GCA_003022365.1 Candidatus Saccharibacteria bacterium QS_5_54_17 | reverse complement strand
CGGGAACGACGGTTCCATAAGTTTGCATGGATATACCGTATTTCATGGAGCCTCCTTTTCAGAAGCTCAATGTGTACGGCATGTGTCTGAACTAGTGCATATTCCCGTATAGTCTCGCGACATATTGAACACCTCGGATGCTGTAAACAACAAGGAGGTGTTCACGGATGTAGAACCCGGAATCATTATCAAAACCCTGCAACAAAAACCGGACTGAATATCATTCCTGAACATGTCATCCTGAACTTGTTTCAGGATCTATTTCAGGATCTGTTTCAAGGTCGGTTTCAAAGCTGATTCCGAAACTGATCCCGGATCGGGGTCCGGGATGACGTCTTCGGAATGACAATGAGATGTTCAATAAGTTTCTGTCACATTAAATATTCCCTGATATGTTCACTCGCTGCCCCGCATCTGCGTAGCCGTCGCCGCAAGCGATTCAATCAACTTGACATCCGCACGTGATGGATCAGCAGCCACGGCCCTGACCGTCTCCCGTACCTGCTCGAAGAACCGCCTTTGCGTGATCTCGTCGTGGCCACGGTAATCGTCTATTCGCTTCAGGGCATGTACGAGTCTTTGCACATCCTTTATGTCAAAAACTTCTTCGTAAGCTTCCAACTTATCCAACACGTTGTGATATACATGACCACCGATATCTTCAGGGGGAACGTGTCTCAGAGCCTTGACGGTATCAACAGCCCTGCCTGAGGTATCGAATACGGTTTCCCGGGCTTCGAGTAGTTCGAATGCCAAACCGAAGGCACGCGGCAGTCGCACGCTTTCGGGCGCCCGTGCCACGGCCGCCATGACCTCATCCTTGGTGGCTTGGTCTACATTGTGCATGTTCAACAACAACTGTTCCGTCATCATATGAGAAAGCCGCTCTTCTTTGCCGAGTTCGCTCGCCAACGGAAGGAATTTGACCACATTCCCAATCTCTATCCGGTTCCAGTTTTGTCCTTCTGTCACCTGCTCCAAATCCGCCATCCATCGATCGAACAATGCCTCAAGCTGCTCATCCTCATCAAAATCAAGCCCATGAAGCAGCGGTTTTTCGTTCTGCTGGGGTAGACGACGGTGAACGAACAGAGCCAAGGTAGACACATTGCCCGGACTCACCAGTTTTTGCTGCTTTAATTTTTCCTGATGCTTCCGGTCCTCGATAATATCCAACCCCTTCTGGAATAAATTGATGGGGGTATCAAGAGCAGACTGATTCTCCGCAGCCGAAACCTCGCTGTCCGCCCCAATCAATAATTGGTTGGTGTATATGGGGCCAACAGTACCCTTGGGAGGATCGGCCTCACAATACTCCGGCCGGGAAGGCAGACATAATCCACGGATTTCCCGGGTAAAGGCATTGGAGAATTCCGGATCGTAGAGTTCATAAAGACCGGTTTCGATCTTCAACGATTCTTCGAATGTTTCATTTTTGTGCCGTTCCTGGGCAGCCATAGCTCCGATAGCATCCATAGCCTGCCGGGTTTCTTCCGGCACGCCGTAGTATTCAGTACATACTCCGTCCAATGCCCGGCTGTATTCAGGAGATCGTAAAAATTCAGCATGGTTCCCCGTCCGTTTTTTGTCCATACCTGATATTTTACAAGTATATCATAAAGTTGTCTAATAATACTTTTCGCCGATGTTACAATACCCTCATGGATTACGAAAATTTACTGGGGGACGCGGGAGACATTGCCGATAAAGCGGGTGCGGCGATTATGGATATTTACCGGCGTGACTATGAGACGGTCGAAAAGGATGACGAGCGCGAGTCGCCCTTGACGGAAGCAGACACGGCCGCCCATGAGATTATGTGCGCACAACTGCAGGCACTGACACCTGAAATTCCCGTCCTATCCGAGGAAAGCGATGATTTTGATAACCGGATTGACCGGGAGGCACTGTGGATCATCGATCCGTTGGACGGCACCCGGGAATTCATCAACCAAAACGGAGAGTTTACGGTCAATATTGCTTTGGTGGAACACGGCCAGCCGGTACTCGGCGTAGTCCACGCTCCGGCCTTGGGAGTTACCTATTCCGGGCTGAAGGACGGAGGGGCATCCCGGCATAAAAACGGGGAATCCACCCCGATTACCGCCCAAAGCGGCAGCGGCAATTTTAAGATCGTGGCCAGCCGCTCCCACCGGGACCAAAACAGCCAAGCGTTCCTGGACCGCTTCCCCGAAGCGGAAACCACCAGCATCGGCTCTTCCCTGAAATTATGCTTGGTGGCCCAAGGTGACGCCACGCTGTATCCACGTTTCGCGCCGACTATGGAGTGGGATACCGCCGCCGGAGACGCCGTCGTCCGGGCCGCCGGCGGCGGCGTGTACCAACTCACCGGCGAACTCTTACAGTACAATAAATCCGACCTCTACAACCCTTTTTTCATCGCCACCACAAGCGACGCACCACCGTGGCGATCCAAGATTCCCCAAGCGTTAACGGAAGAATAGTCCAAGACGTCAACCCAGGCCCCGCCCGCACTGAGCCTGTCCGCCTTGGGCGGACAAGGTCGAAGTGATGCGAAATCAGTTTCGGATGTCACTCAGAATTTAGTTCGGAACCGGCTCTGAAATAGATCCTGAAACTGATCCTGAAACAAGTTCAGGATGACGTCTTCAGGATGACAATAGGGTTAGATTCTGAAATAAATTCAGGATGACAGTTCTTTTTCGTCACCCTCTTTGTTATTCCGACCTCCGAGCCGGAATCCATTAATTCGATATGGTCCTAAAACCGATCCTGAAATAAATTTAGAGCCTGTCCTGAACTTGTTTCAGGAATGACACCTTCAGAGCCTGCCCTGAATTTATTTCAGCAGTGACATCCGGTCGGCTCCATTCCCGCATTGGCCGTCAATGCATCCCGGGCGAAATACACGTAACAGAAGGCCGGGAAGCGGCAATATGATGAGGTAGTTTACAAATCATATTTAAATCATATTTAAATATGATTTAAAATTTGCACGTAACAGGCGACAACCGAAATCGCGCCACTACCATAGCTGGGGTATCACCAGAAGCAGCGCCAACACCACGGTAGCGGTTAGTGGCAAGCCCAATCGAGCATAATCACTGAACTTATACCCGCCTGGCCCGTACACCATGGTGTTGGTTTGGTAGCCGATCGGGGTCAGGAAAGAGGCACTGGCCGCCACGGCTACGGCAATGGCGAACATGCGCGGGTCGACACCGACATCGGACGCCGCGTTGAGGGCGATCGGCAGCATGAGTAACGCCGCCGCGTTATTGGTAATCAACTCGGTCAGGATAATCGTCGCGATAATCACCCCGGCCAGTACCCCGACACTGCCGAACATAAGCAATCCGTCCGTTAACCCGCCAGCTATCATCTCCGCCAAGCCGCTGCTGCTGACCGCCCCGGCTACCCCGAAAGCGGCGCCGATCAGAATCAACACTTCGAAATCGATGGCATTCCGTGCTTGGTTGATGGAAATCGCTCCCACGGCCACCAGGAGCGATGCGGCCAACAAAGCGGCGGCAGCAAGCGGTAACAGTCCCGTGATAGCCGCGCCCAAAGCAGCCAGTAGTATACCGGCCACGGTCAGGCCGCGGCTTCCCCGCTCGGCATGTTGGATCCCCAGAGGGAAAATAGCCAGAAAGTCGCTCCCGTACTGAAAATGTTCCTGAAAGTGCTCATCGGCCACAAGGAGCAACGTATCCCCGGCTTGGAGCTTGACGCTGCCCGGTTTGGCATCGATCCGTTCACCGGAGCGGTGGATTGATACCACGGCCGCCTGGTAGGCACTCCGGAAGTTGACCTCTTTGAGCGTTTTTCCCGCCAGCCCGGAGGAGCGGTCGATAATGGCTTCGTAGTAAGCAAGACGGTTGTGTTGGAGATTGTGAATGTGTTTTTCCTCCGGAGGAGTAAGGCCTTTGTGTTTGTTGAGCGTCGCCATAGCTGCTGCCTGGCCGGTAAAATTCAAGACATCCCCTTCCTGGAGTTTGGTATCGGGTTTGACCGGCGAAATTATGGTTTCCCCGCGCTTGAGCGCGTACAAAAACGCTTCCCGCATGTTACGCAGCCCGGCTTGGGCGACGGTTTTCTCCGCCAGCGGCTGCTCTACCGTGGCTTCAAAGGTGAATTTTTGGCTGGAAGCATCATCTCCGTCGAAGACGCTTTCCCGTTCCGGCACCAATTTCGGCCCCAGTAGCGCCACGAGCACGATCCCCGCCAAGGCTATGGGCAATCCCACCACCGTAATTTCGAAAAACCCCAGCGGCTCATACCCATACTGAGCCAGTAGTCCCGATACGGCCAGATTGGTTGAGGTGCCGATGAGCGTGATAGTCCCGCCCATTACGGCCGCGAAGGAAAGCGGCATCAACAACACCGAAGCGGATATACCATGCTTATTGGCCCATGTGCCGACTTGGGGTACCAACATACTTACGACCGGGGTATTATTGATGAAGCCCGACAGCAATACCACCGGCGTCATCAGCCGTAGCAGGGTGCCCCGTGGACCTTCGCCGGACCCCAGGACTCGCTGCATTCCTCCTGCCAGGTTGACGGTACGTTCCACGGCGTGGGCAACCACGAATAACGACCCGATGATGAACAGCACACTGTTGCTGAAACCGGCAAAGGCTTGCTGAGCGGTGATGATGTTGCTGGATAACAGCACTCCCAAGGCCAACAAAAAAATCACCACCGGCGGTAACCATTCCCGGAGTAAAGCCAGTAAGGCGACTGTTAATACGACCGCTACTAAGAGCGCTTCCACGTCTTCAGCTCCCCATTCGGGTTGTCATGTCACCCATCTTAGCAGACCCGGCTGGCCGCAACTCCCGTTACCCACTTGCCCAGGTGTGGGTGCAGCGGCGATTATTACCGGGACGATCATTCCTGGACGGAATGGTCCTGGGCATAGCGGAACCAGGCCCGTTCATGGAGATAGTAGAGCACGGTTTTCAAGGCCACGTCGGCAATACCGATCGTCACGCCGATAATCAATTCTCCGGTGACCGCCCAACTGATTAAAAAGGTGGCCACGGTGGCGGATACCCGCCAGGTGAGGGTTTTGGCTAGATGGATACGCCGGGGGTTTTTTAATAACATTCAGGAATCCGTTTCCCCGGCTAAATAACCTTCGCTCTCCAGGTGCAGGATGATCTGCTGGGCAGATTCCTCAGGTGTAGTGTCTTCGGTCTCCAGCACAACCTCGGCATCCTCGGGCTCCTCGTAGGGGTCGGATATGCCGGTGAATTCCTGGATTTCGCCAGCTTCGGCTTTGGCGTACAAGCCTTTCCGATCCCGTTGCTTACAAATTTCCAGCGGCGTAGCCACGTAAGCCAACACGAAACCACCCCCGGCGCTAATCATACCCCGAACCTCCTGGCGGGTAGCCTCATACGGAGCGATGGGCGCGCAAATCCCGATGCCGCCGTTCTTGGTAATCTCCGAAGCCACGAAGCCGATGCGTTTGATGTTGATATCCCGGTGTTGCTTGGAAAACCCCAGTTCGCTGGAGAGGTGTTTGCGGACCATATCTCCGTCCAGCAGCGTCACCGGCCGGCCGCCCATCTCCAGCAACCGGGCTTGGAGCGCCTTGGCAATGGTTGATTTACCCGAACCGGACAAACCGGTCAAAAAGACCGTGAAACCTTGCCGGTACCGCGGCGGGTAGCTCCGGCGTAGCTCTTCGGCTACTTCCGGGTAGGTAAACCACTCGGGTAATTCCCGCCCGTCGGCCAGACGTTCCCGGAGTTGGGTACCGGAGATACTGCTATACTCCTGGTTTTCCTCCAGTTCGTCGATCGCTTTGTACATGTCCAAATCATCCACATAAACCATCATTTGAAACGGCACGATCGTCATTCCCAACTCGGATTCATATTGCTGGACGAATTCCTGGGCGGCATACGGTTCATAAAAGTCTTCGCCGTCTTTGTTCTTGCCCGGACCGGCATGGTCGCGGCCGACGATAAAGTGATTGCAGCCGTAGTTTTTCCGGATAATGGCGTGCCAGAGCGCCTCCCGGGGGCCGCCCATACGCATGGCCAGCGGCAACAAGCTCAAATGGGCCGTATAGGCAGGATATTTATCCAAAATTTTCTGATACACCCGCACCCGGGTGTAGTGGTCCACGTCGCCGGGTTTGGTCATGCCGACGACCGGATGTATCAAAACGTTAGCGCCGGTTTCTTTGGCGGCCCTGAGCGTCAGCTCGACATGCGCCCGGTGCATAGGATTCCGGGTTTGGAAGGCGACTACGTCGCGCCAGCCCATGCGCTCGAATTCAGACCTGAGTTCACTGGGTGTGTTCCGATGTAATTTGAAGTCGTATCGAGCCGGCAGACAGACACCTTGCACGCTGCCACCGATATAGTAATCCCCGGCTTGGTTAAACAGATGCTCGACCGCCGGGTGATAGGTGTCGGCCGTAGCGTAGACGGCTTCGGCCTCGGCTTCCTTATCCGGTTGCCAGATGTCTTCGGCGGTTAATACGGCCAACATGACGCCTTCGCTGTCACGGAGCGCGATATTCTCTCCTTCACGCAGGCTTTCAGCGAATTCCGCCGATACATCCAGGGTGATCGGCATCGGCCACAAGGTCCCGTCACGCAAGCGCATATCATCCAGCACCGACCGGTAATCCTCCTGCTTCATGAACCCAGAGAGCGGGGAAAATCCGCCCGTTAAAAGCAGTTCCAGGTCGCAGAGTTGCCGTTGATTTAGGTCGAAGGATTTCCATTGTCGAGATTCTTCATGCAAGCGGGTTTTTTCATTCCCGTCAACCAGTAAATTGGTTAATTTGCCGCCATGCGGCTCGATCAGGTTGCTCACGGGCTACTCCCATTCAAATCACTGTTTCCATAGAAGTATAACAGAATTCGAGCAGATACCACCGTGGCGGAATTTTTGTTTGACCAAAGCTAGGGGTATTATTAAGGAAAGAGGAGAGAACGTATGGAAAAAGGCAATTTCGAAATCGACCCGCCGGTCATGAACGCGGCCTGCAGTATCGCCAAGACGCCGGAAGATGTCGAGCGATGGCGCAATACTGAGACAGGAGCAGTATTAGTCGGATCGATCACCATGGAACCGCGGGAAGGCAACCCTGAACCGCGTTGGTTCGCCGGCGAAGACTATGCTCTGAATTCATTCGGGATGCCGAATGAAGGAATGGAGTATTATCGCCGGCACCTGCCGGATATGATTTCCAAAACTCACGAATCCGGAAAAGCGTTCGCTCTCAGCATCGCCGGATTTTCTCCCGAGGAATACGTGCAGCTGGCAAAAATGGCAGACGAAGTCGGCGTGGACATTCTGGAGCTGAATTTCGGCTGCCCAAACGTAAGCGAAAGCGGCAAGCAAAAACCCATAGCCAGTTTCGATCCTGATACGATGGTGCACATCGCGGCCGAGATAGGAAAAGTTACCGATATTCCACAAGTAGCCAAACTCTCGCCCTATTCGGACCCGGGGAAACTAAACGAGGTAGCCGGCGCCATCATTGACTCGGAAAACATATCAGCGGTAGCTACGAGCAATACATTTCCTGGCGGCGTTATGCTCCGAGATGGCGAACCGGTTTTGGCAGCCGGCCGGGGCGGTGTCAGCGGACGGAGTATGTTGCCGATTGCTTTGGGGCAAGTCCAGCAGTTCCGGGAAAGATTACCTGAAAACATGGATGTCATCGGAGTCGGCGGTATCGAATCCGGCGAAGACGCGGACTTTTACTTCCAAGTTGGCGCGACAGCGGTACAGGCAGCTACTATGGCCGTCCGGGACGGACACGAAGCAATCAACCAAATAGCAGGAAGTGCGGATTAAAAGGTCCGTATCACCCCGGTTACGGTGCCCTGGATCTCAATGTCGTTGTCCGAATCAACGTAAATCGGCTCCATAGCGGCATTGGCCGGCTCCAAGCGGATGCGGTTCGATTCACGGTAAAAGTGCTTCAGCGTGGCCGATTCGCCGTTGATCATGGCCACCACCACATCCCCGTTGACTGGGGTTTTTTGTTCTTTCACCACGATGTAGTCGCCATCCAGAATGCCATCCTCTACCATGCTTTCGCCCTTGACCTGCAGCACGTAACTTTGATCGCTTTTGATCATGAAGTTGGGCACCTGCAGTGTTTCGCTGGGATCATCCAGTACAGCTATGGGTTCGCCAGCGGCGATTAAACCCTTGACCGGTAAGCCACTCAAGTTCTGGGTATCGACGTCCGCGTCCACCAATTGGATGGAACGTGCTTCATTGTTGCCTTTGTGCAAAAACCCCTTATATAATAGGTTGTCCACGTGCTGGGCAACCGTGGCTACCGAGGTATAGTGCAGTCCGTCCATAATCTCCCGATAGGTAGGTGAATAGCCGAATTCCTGCTCGAACTGGCGGATGAAATCGAGTAAATGTTTCTGTTTCTTGGTCAGCGTTTGCTTCATCTTGTAGCATCTCCTTGATTTCTCTACCCCTAGAGTATCGAACAAATGCCGAAAACGCAAGTTTTATAGCAAATTTCGCAAGATTTTAAGCCCGTATAGTGACACGACACATTGAACACCTCCCCTACAGTAAGGTGTTCACGGGCGTATCACCCGGAATCATTATCAAGACCCTGCAACAAAAATTGGACTAAATATCATTCCTGAATGTGTCATCCTGAACCTGTCTGCCGACAGGCAGGCTTGTTTCAGGATCGGTTTTAGCATCAGCTTCAGAATCAGTTTCAGAATCTTATCGGCTTAATGGATCCCGGCTCGGCGGCCGGAATGACAGAGAGGGTGACGAAAAATAATTGTCATCCCGGACCCCACCCGCACTGAGCAAGGTCGAAGTGATCCGGGATCGTTTCCCTGTTGCAGAATGAGATTCCGAACCAAGTTCGCAGTGACAAAGAAGGCTCAATAATGATGACGGCGGGAAGTACGTTCATACGTATCACTTATCTCGAGTGATTGCTGACTATCCACATGAACGATGTAATCAGTCGAGCCGTCCTTGGTAGAGTGATAAATAATATAATCCTCGCCATGCCAACGTAGAATATCGCTCACGTTCACTTCTTTAGTTACCGCGGTTCCTTCCACGATCAAAGTCCGGGTGCCGTCCCTGGTTTCTATCCAGGCGACTTTTCCTTTGCCGGAAACCGTAAAGTCCGAACCGGCCACGGACTCCGACGGTTGCTGTAATTCATTGACGCTATCGCTTTCGGCGGAATATTCGTATTCCACACCGTTATCATCCTGATAAATAGCCGTTTTCGCGCCAGTAATCTTAGTCCGGTGGGAGGATGTATCAATCACTTGTTTTTCCGAACCATTGTCCACATCGATCCGGAACGTGCCTATCTTTTCACGCTCGTTTTGCGTCAAGCTATACAGAAGCTTATCTTGCAAAAGAGTAACCCCCTGGAAGTACCCTTTTGTAACAACATAGGTTTCAAGAGCGTTATTGCTCGCAGTATCAACGGATTTGAGCTTTTGATTGCCTTCGCGTCCAGCGTCCCGGTAATTGATCTGGTAAATAAATTGATTTCCCGACCAGCCGATCGGTTGAAAACTTGGAGCTCCTTCATCCACCCGTTCAATCGTGCGTTGCTGGAAATTGACTATGTATAAAGCAGGCAATAAATCGCCTGATGGGCCGCGTTCTCCGGCCCGTGTTGAGATCATGGCACCACAGTCCCCGCCCGGAGATACCTTGAATTGCGTACCCGGTTTTTCATCACCGGTTCCTTCTACGACCACGGTTCTTTCTGAACCATCCAGATTCGCCTCCACCAAGTCTATCGTGCCAGTTCTGTTTGAAAGGAAGTAATGCTTGCCCTCAGGAACAACTTCTACCACGCCGGGTTTAGATGACTCTCGTTCAAGCCGGAGTTCGGTCGTGAATGTTTTTTCCCAGTAACCGTCAGCCGTTACGGTAACGTCCACCTCGCGTTCCGCCGGAGGCGGGGCGCTTAATTCTGCAATTCCGTTATCATTCGAACGAGCGCTTAATTCCGACCCTTTAAGCGCGACTTGAAAATCATCGATACTCGTTTTTGAAATTTTATTAACCGCTCGGATTTTAAGCGGGACTCCTGTCGGCTCAAGTTCGACAGGGCCGAAAAAATCCACCCTGAAATCAACGGTGTACTGTCCGCTAAAATCCGCGTAAGCCCCTTTTTCCACGGTAATCTGCCGGGGACCGAAATCCACCCCTTCCAATATCGCTCTTCCTTCTTCATCGGTCTCGCCCATAGTATCGCCGAACTGGATATTGGCTTTATCGATCGGTTGCTGGGTCTTTTTATCTACGACGAACACCTCGACCGTCTGTGTACCCATGGTAAGATTGAGTGCGGCGTACCGCGCCGAGGGTATCACGAACACTAACAACGAAAGTAACACTATCACACCAACGGCACTCAGCAGTTTGGCCTTAGGGGTAAGCTCACGCCATTTATGCATCGGTTTTTTTAACAAAGACACGGCAGCATTATACTGCTGGCTTTTTTCCGGACCGGACGATTCTTCTTTTTGCTCTCGTTCAGCTTCCGTGGAAGTGGAGTCTTTCTCATCAGGATCTAGTTGGGCCATCCTATTTCCCTCGCGGTTATATCATTAATTACACTATACTGTATATGGTAACTGTTGCACATGATATCGAGGCCGCGTTCCGGATCGTCGCGCCGCTGGAATGGATCGTTAGTACCTATCGTGGTGCAATCGTCATTATGATATTTATCTTCCGCCCCGAAAAGATGCAGTGTTTCATGGACGAAAACTCCTACCGATTTGCTTTTCGTAAATGCGCGGTGCGAGCTTGGCGAGGCTACTCCTTTTCGGTCTCCAGTATCAAGCTCAACATAATGGACCATGTCGTACTTATCTTCGGGAACGTTGTTTCCCTTAGAGGTTTCTTTGTAGACTTCAAACACTTCGCCATGGGAATTTTTATCCAATCTCGTCGATTGTGATAGCTCATACGGCCCGTAGGTGGTCAATTCCACCCTCACATCATCAATCCCGTAGCGTTCCGCTTGCTCGCTCAAGTAGGTATTGAGGTAGTGCATGCTTTTGACATTGTCCGGGTTTTTCTGCGTAAACTGCCCTGTCTCAGGAGAGTTGTGATAGAACAATACAACCGCCATTTTACTCGTACCGACCGCCCTTACCCGATAATCGCAGGCACTGTTTTGGATGATAATGGCTTTGCGGTTTTCTAGTTGCTCGCAGGAAGGTTTTTGAAAATTCTGGCTCGACACGTTTTGAAATTGCTCGTGAGCTTCCCTGTGCTGTCGGGCTCTTTCGGTGGCAGCTTGTCTTTGTTGCCGGCGAAGCTCCTCCCGCCGCTGTTCATACTGCTGTAAAACCCGTTGCTTACGCGAACTTTTAGTTAGTAAGTTATGGGTTTGAAGACCCGCCAAACCGATTAAAACCAGCGTGACAATGGCGATCAACCAAAATGTCTTTCGCCGCCAAAACGGGTTTTTCACCGTTGATTCCGGTGCGGGTTTATCAGTCTGGTCCATCTATAAACACCCTTTATTGTAATTGTGCAGCAATATACATGTTTTTACCAGCATTCTTCCTTTTGCTCGAGGCGAGGGAAGCATAGTAACCGTAACTAACCATGAGCCCGTGACGGGACATATGGCAGCGTTTATTAACTGGACGCTCGGGTGCGGGCTGCTATATGCTGATGCAAGATGAAATTACTCGTTACGGGAGGAGCCGGATTCATAGGTGCCAATTTCATCCATTACGTGTTAGGAAAGCGGCTGGAGTATGCAATAACGGCGCTCGATAAGCTTACCTACGCCGGCAACCGGCAAAATCTCACAGGACTGCCCGAGGACAGATTCCGCTTCGTCGAAGGTGATATTTGCGACGTTGATGCGGTCAATGAACTGGTGTCCGCTGCGGACGCCATCATCCATTTCGCCGCCGAATCGCACGTGGACAATTCCCTCTCCGGTCCGGAAGCTTTCATAGACACCAACCTAACGGGCACCTTTCGCCTACTGGAAGCAGCCAGAAAGTATAATGTCCGTTTCCATCACGTCTCAACCGACGAAGTTTATGGCGACCTTCCGCTTGACGCTCCGGAGCAAAAATTCAGCGAATCCACCGCCTATCACCCCTCCAGTCCCTACTCTGCCACCAAAGCCGGCTCCGACCACTTGGCCTACGCCTGGTATCGTTCATTCGGCGTGCCTATCACGATTTCCAATTGCTCCAACAATTACGGACCGTTTCAGCACGTGGAAAAGTTCATACCCCGTGCTATTACCGATGTCCTGCTGGGAGAAAAACCGAAACTCTACGGCCAAGGCGAGCACATACGCGATTGGATTCACGCCCAGGATCATGCCGATGCTGTGTTGCGCGTACTCGAAAAAGGAGAAGTTGGAGAAACCTATCTGGTCGGCGCTGATGGGGAAAAATCGAACAAACAAGTGCTGGAGTCGATACTGGAAATCATGGGCAAGCCCCACGATTGGTTCCAAAAAGTCCAAGATCGCTCCGGACACGACAGGCGCTATGCCATCGACGCCTCCAAGATCAAGCAGGAACTCGACTGGCAGCCCCGGCATGACTTCCAATCAGGTTTGAAAGCCACGATAGAATGGTACCAACAAAACCGCCATTGGTGGGAACCACACAAATCCGACACAGAAGCCACGTACAAAAAGGCGGGGTGATAACAAGGATGGTCCTTGCGCACTAGATCCTAGTAATTGAATCCTATACCCTGTTTGTGTATGAAAGGGATTATCTTAGCAGGCGGGTCGGGTACTCGACTTTATCCGATTACCAAAGGCATATCCAAGCAGATCATGCCGGTGTATGACAAGCCGATGATTTATTATCCGCTGAGCACGCTGATGTTGGCGGGTATCCGTGAGATCGCTATCATCACGACGCCGCATGATCAGGAACAGTTCCAGCGGTTACTCGGTGACGGTTCCGGGTGGGGATGCCAATTCACTTACATTGTGCAGGAAAAGCCGGAAGGTTTGGCCCACGCGTTCGTATTGGCAGAAGATTTTATCGACAATGACAGCGCGGCACTGGTGCTCGGCGACAATATATTTTACGGCTCGGAACTGGGCGACAAGCTCAAAAATTATACCGATCCCGACGGCGGCGTGGTCTTCGCCTACCACGTAGCGGACCCGCAGCGGTACGGCGTCGTCGAGTTTGACCGATCCGGTAAAGCCGTGTCAATCGAGGAAAAGCCGGAAGAACCGAAGTCATCCTACGCGGTTCCGGGTTTGTATTTCTTTGATAATGACGTGGTAGATGTTGCCAAGCGCATCGAGCCCAGCGCCCGGGGTGAATACGAGATTACTGACGTGATGACGGAATATTTGCATCAGAACCAACTGGCTGTCGGCATGCTGGACCGTGGCACCGCCTGGCTGGATACCGGCACCTTCCAGTCGTTGATGGACGCGGCTAACTTCATCCACGTCATCGAGTCGCGCCAGGGGTTCAAAATCGGCTGCCCCGAAGAAGTCGCCTATCGTGAAGGGTATATCACTCCCGCGCAACTGGAAGAGCTGGCCCGGCCGCTGATTAAAAGCGGCTACGGGCAGTATTTGATGCAGATTTTAGAGCAGGAGTAAAAACTTTTTTAGATTCCAATTGGATTGCTTGGATTCCGGCTCGGCGGCCGGAATGACAAAGAGGGAACAAAGAACAAGAAGCAAGCAGTAAGCAGTAAGAAGTAAGTGGAAGACGTGACACGCAATTGCAAGGACCGTCCTTGCAAGATTGGCTAAACAAAAGCTTATGCGGCAATTTATGTATTGCAAGGACGGTCCTTGCAATAATGTTTTTGTGAGTTTCGCACCTGAACCTGTCATCCTGAACCTGCCTGCCGGCAGGCAGGCTTGTTTCAGGATCTTTTCAGATCAGATTCCGTTCAGAATTATCGGTTATTTCGCGCTTCACTTCGTATAAAGGTATAATGGAGGAAGTATGGGTTGGAGGTGGATATTACTGTTATGGGCGGGGGTCGTCTTATTTCCTACTCCCGGAGCCACCCAGGAATTACCGGCTATTGACGGGAAATATACCCAGCGTCTAATTAGCGACCGGGTCTTTACCGGCGGATTTGGTATGCGGACCCAGGAGATCCAGCAGTTCCTGGATAAAAAAGGCACCGAATGCGACAAAGACGATGACTTATGCTTAAAGAATTACCAAGACCCGGCTACGGGCGAATCCGCCGCCGAGATCATCCGTCGCCTATCCCGGCAACACGCTATAAACCCCAAGGTCATACTCGTCACGCTCCAGAAAGAGAACTCGTTGGTCACCGAAACATCGCCGGAGCCATGGCAGTACCGGACCGCCATGGGGTACGGCTGCCCCGACGGCGCGGATTGTGAAGCGGAATACTATGGATTCGCCAACCAAGTGAAGCTGGGCACCCAGCTTCTCCGGGCGGGTTACGACCGAGCGTGCGGTGACTACCTATCCGCCTGGCAATGGCGGGTGAATCCGCAACGGAGTAAAGGGAACGTAATCACCATCGACGGAAGACCGACCCATATACAAAACTGCGCCACTGCCGCGCTGTATAACTACACCCCGCATCGGGTCGACAGCGCCTGGCGTCCCTACAATGACCGATACTTTTATGGAAACTACAACTTCGTCACTTACATGCAGAAGTGGTTCGGCGCCAATTAACTTTCTTCTCTGAAAAGTTAATACGCTTAAGTATACTTTAATTTGGAATAGATAAGATGTAGCGAGAGTAGATCCTGAAACGGATCCCGGATCGGGGTCATAGCCTGTCCTGAACTTGTTTCAGGAATGACAGGAATAAGAAGCAATCAGTAAGAAGTAAGAAGCAAGTGGAAAAATGCAAAACCTTTTTGTCATTCCGAACCTGCCTTGCCGGTAGGCAGGCTTGGTTCGGAATCCAGTTCTGAAACCGATCCTGAAACCGGTCCCGGATCACTTCGACCTTGTCCGCCCAATGCGGACAGGCTCAGTGCGGGCGGGGTCCGGGATGACAGAAAAAAGGAAAACGCCAAAGTCGGTTTTCTCTCCTGTTCTGTTTCCAATCACCCGTTTTGAGATCCGCTTTGTTCTTCAGCCGGAAGATACTTCTTTTTTAATGACTCAATTCCTTCTTTAACCCGGTCCCATGCTTGCTCACGGCTAATGGGGCCGTCATCTTCGAAAGAAAAAATAGTTTCACCACCGGGAATTTCGAGAGCCGCTACTAAGTCGTGTACTTCGATGATCTCCGGGTCAGCCTCTTCGCTTTGCATCCATTCATCTTCCCAAAACTCAGTATCGACAATATCGCCGAGAATATAGCCTGCCACAACAGCATCATCTTCTTCTTGTAGTTTATCCAAAGAATTCTCCCAATATCGCACAAGCTGCTCTCGCGTCTCTGCTTTGGGTTGATTTTCCGGATTGCCTGGGAGCGTCATCATCAACTCCTTGATAAGAGAGGGGGGTAGTTTATTTGTATGAAGCTGGTAAAGAGCTTCGAGGACATACCCCAGGTCCTTAATATTACCACGTGTATCAATGCCGTTTGAATGTTTCAAACAATACTAATAAATACGTGGGGTAGCCAGGAGGTAACAAGGACTGTCATTGCTGTTTGTCTTGCTGTTTGTGCCCAAGCTCGGTGTCGTATTGAAGTATTTGAAGTTTTGACACAAGGGTTTTTAGATGTTATTATTGATTACTAAGTTTGCCTATATGGAGGCGAAGAAAGCAAAAACATGCAATCCATCAAAAACATACCAACTACTACTCCTTATAACCGCGCGGCGGTGTATATCAAACATGCTTTAGTTGATAAACTGAAGGAAGGGGTTTGATTTTCATGAAATACTTTTCTCTCTTTTCTCTCTCAACTGCTGCCGGAGCGGTTTTTATCATCCTGGGCACCGTTTTACTCCCCGGCGCAGTGAAAGGGCAGGAATCAGAACCGAAACCGCCGGCTGATAGCAGCATCATCCGGTTGCCTGATAAACAAGTAGCAGAAATCAAAACTGCCGCCGAAAAAGCCGGGTTGGGAATCAAACGCACGTTTCCGCTTCCAGACAATGAAACACTTGTGACGTTTAACGGCTCGCCCGGTAAGGTCAAGGGGGCCCTTAGCCCCGAAGGGGGTGCTTCCCTTTCGGGCATGCAAACCGAAAGCCTGGATATCTCCCCAAACTACAAGTACCAGCTCACCAAAACTCCCAACGACTCCAAATATTCCGAACAGTGGAACATGAAAAAAACGGACGCTCCTAAGGGGTGGGACATCACCACCGGCTCAACTGATACCATCATCGCCATCGTGGACAGCGGCGTTTTGTTCAACCAGGACCCATATCATGACCATAACGATATGGTTGATTCGCAACGATGGGAGAATAGCGACGAAGTAAACGGCCTTAATGATACAGACGATGACTTGAACGGATATACCGACGACAAATATGGCTGGGACTTCACCGGTGGCTACGCCAGCGGCAGCGACTGCCCGAATGACACCGACACCACGAGTAGCGGCGATAATGGTCCCCAACCCTATTCCTGCGACAACGAGAACGATAAAAGTTTATTGAATAAAAACGACGGAGATGCTCGATATGTCGGGCATGGCACTGTTGTCGGGTCTATCGCGGCCGCCAAAACAAATAATAATACCCTGGTAGCCGGCACCGATTGGAAGGCTAAAATCATGAATCTGCGGGTATTCGACGGGTATGGAAGAGCTACTACCGCTCGCGTGGTTTCAGCCGTCGAATACGCCACGGATAACGGCGCCGACGCGATTAATCTCAGCCTGGCTATATATGACGACAATGGCAGTTGCGACATCATCGACGATAAGCTCGAGGAGGCGCTGAAGGAGGCCCGGAACAACGGCATCATAACCGCCGCCGCCAGTGGCAACAACGGCGATGACCACGTCTGTTACCCGGCTGCTTCCCGGCACACGTTAGCGGTGGGTGCCTCTACGGTAGAAGACAAACGGGCATTATTCTCCAATTACGGTGACCAGTTGGATCTGATCGCCCCCGGCAAGGACGTCCCCGCCCTGACCGCTCCGTCCGAAGCAAACGGCAATCGCGAATACGTTGGTAACGCCAGCGGCACCTCCCTTTCCACCCCGCACGTCACCGGCACCGCCGCGCTACTAAAAGGTATGTTTCCGGACGCCACGTTCAATCAAATCCGCACCAATCTGCAAAAAGGCGTGGACAAAGTATCTGAAATGGGCAGCACCAGAACTAAGAAACACGGGTTTGGCCGCTTGAATATCCATAAAGCGAACAAGCATGCTGACAGTACCCACCCCGACGGTACACTCATAAGCACCGTCGGCAACCCGAGAGTATTCCTGCTGGAAAACGGGAAACGCCGCTACATAACGGACCCGGCCATTTTCAACAGCCATAATTTCCAATGGAAACGCATCAAACGGACTACGCTTCCCGACGCCAATCTTAACTCCGGCAATTCATTGCCATTACGGGAAGGAACGTTGGTTACGCCCACCAACGATACCAAGATTTATATCATCGACCACGATAGCGGCTCGGTACGCAAACGCCATATCGGCTCTCCCAGCGTTTTCCACGGGCTCGGATTTAGTAATTCGGAAGTCATGAAAGTGAAGCCGCGGGTACTCCCCGGCGAAGACGGCCCGGCAGTTTCCTCGGCCGACCAACACCCCGACGGCGTACTCATCAGTCCGGACGGCAAACCCCAAATTTATTTGGTGGAAAATAGCCAACGACGATACGTGAAATCGCCCGCCGTGCTCAAAAGCCACCAATTCCGTGGCGGCGTCAAAGAAGCCACGAAGGACGATATGAACTTAGGCACTGGGAATTCCCTTGATTTTCGCGAAGGCACGTTAGTAACGGATGACGACCCGCCATTGTACGCAGTAAACTACGACAGTAACGGTAATATCGAAAAACGCCACATTAAAACGCTGTTAATTTACCGCGTGTTGGGCCTGGGTTCTTCCCGTTCGTTCCAAGTCGATACTAATGACTTGCCCAGCCAGGACGGCGATCCTATTAACTAAATTGTCGTTTTCCTTGTTTTTGTTATCCCGGACCCGGCTCCGGATGTCATCCTGAACTTGTTTCAGGATCCGTTTCAGAATCATATCGGGTTAATGGATCCCGGCTCGGTGGCCGGAATGACAGAGAGGGTAGCCTCGTAATAATGAATTTTCTCTTTGTCATCCTGAATTTATTTCAGGATCTATTTCAGGACCGGATTCCGAAATAAATTCGGAATGACGGATGGGGTTAGGAGTGACGGAGAGGGTTCGGAATGACAAAGAGGGTAGGCAGGAATAACCCGTCCTATGTGCGTTATAATGAGTAAAGTATGAACATACATTTTCCGCTCAAAACCGTGTTCGCCAGCAAAAAATCAAAAATCATTATGGGCGCCGTGGTTGCTGTCCTGCTGTCTGCTGGTTTCTACTTGACCACTGCCAATCCATTAGACACCAGCATTCAAAGCTCCAGCCAGGAGGTGTTGGGCGTAAACAACGGGCCTTCGGTTCTGAAAATTTCCGGCCGTGACACCCAAAAAACCATAACCTCCCAGCCACTGGAAGCCAACCACCCGTTCAACGCCATTGCCCCCATGTGGGAAGAAACACGAGCCGATAATCAAAACCGCACGGTGGAAATCCGGGTTTCAAGCGATGGCACAGACTGGACGCGGTGGATGGAAATAGATGCCGTCAAGTCCGTACGCGGTAACGACCCCATGGCCGGGGTAACCTACATGGAAACACCCATTTTCCTCGAAGGCAGCCACTTCCAATACCGCGTTACCTTACAACGGAATTCCCCGGATGAAGCATCGCCCAGGATTACTGATATGAAAATGACCTATCTTGATTCCCGCAAATCAGGCATTCAAAAAGCGACCGAAGCAGTCTCCGCCTTAGGCAAAAAGGTATTCGCCGCCAACGGCGGACCGAACATCGTAACGCGTTCGGAGTGGGACAGCCCTGACCCTAACGGCGACAAATTCCAGGGCGACAGTCCTTACTGGCCCCCGACGTACAACGACACCGAGCAAATCTTCATCCACCACACGGTCCATTCCAATCAACAATCCAATCCCGAAGAAGTCGTCCGGGCGATTTGGGACTATCACGCTAAGACACTCGGCTGGGGCGATATCGGCTACAATTATTTACTCGACCACGAAGGAACGATTTATGAGGGGCGTTACGGCGGCGACCACGTACGGGCCGGCCACGTCCGTGATTACAATAAAGGCTCCATGGGAGTAGCGGTACTGGGCTGTTTCCAAAGTGACAGTTCGACGTGTCAGGAACTCAACGACGGCAACGTGACCCCACCCACCGATGCCACGCTGGACAGTCTCTCTACCTTACTGTCCTGGAAAACTACCAGTTTCGAAATCGACCCCCAAACCACACACCAGTTTTGTGATGAAAACGGTAATAACTGCCTCAACCTTCCCACCATCGCCGCCCATCGGGACGCCGGCAATACGACCTGCAACGGCGACTTATTCTACGACAAAATGGACAGCATCCGCCAGGACACGGCCGACAAGAACAGTAATAATCCATGGGGCTACGCCGCACGGCTGACTAATTTCAAGGTGGTGGACCTCAGCGGCGACAGGAGTTCCCAAGTCACCATGGAGTTCAAGAACACGGGTACCCAAACCTGGAGCAATTCCACTAACCGAATGCTATTGAAAACCGACAGTCCGCGGGGCGAGGGCAGCGACTTCCAAGGCGGGGACTGGTTGGACAGCCAAACACCGGCCGTACTGAACGAAAATAGCGTCGACCCCGGGCAAACCGGCAGCTTCACGTTCAAATGGGCACGCCCGAGCGGCGCCTTCGGCCGCTACTACGAAGGCGTGCGCTTGGTCAGCGAAAACAACGTCACCTTCAACAACCACTACGGCACCCACCTCAAGGTATTCTGCAGTTTCGGGTACACGGACAATCCCCGGCCCAACGGCACAATTATTCGTAACCCCGATAACGGTAAGATTTTCCTGCTCGAAAACGGCAAAAAACGCCATCTTACATCCCCGTTGGCCATCAGAAGCAACCGTCTCAGCTCCCGTAAAGTAGTCAATATTACCAAGAGGGAATTAAGTAATTTAAGTGATGGCGATGCTATTAAAATCGGTGAAGGGACTCTCGTCAAACAAAAAAGCGGCAACAAGATATTCATTATCGATAAAACAAGTAGCGGTTACGTGAAACGCCATATCTCCAGCCTTAAAGCATACCACACATTCGACCTCGATGATGCGCCTACCTACCAAGTCAGCCAACGGCGGCTGGATAGCTACAGCGACGGCCCTGCCGTCTATGCCAGTTCGGACATTCCCGACGGTTTAGTATTCACATCCAGTGACACACACAGGATCTTCCGAGCAGAAGATGGCAAGAAACGCTATATCACCCACCCGAACGTTCTGGGAAGCCACGGGTACAAACGCCGGCGGGACGTTCGGAGAGTCAGCCAGGGCAAGATTGATGCACTAACTTCTGGTAATTCGCTTTCGACACTCCGCACCGGCACCACTGTTACCACTGATGACTCGCCCAAGGTATTCGCTATCGATACTGACGGCACAACGGATGTACGCCGGTACATCGTTACTCCCCGTTCTTACACCAAAGCCGGCTTCCGCTGGAAAGACGTCATGACCATAGGCTCGGGTATGCTTGAGAATTATGACAGCGGTGAAACCGTCGCCTGCCACAAATGATTCCGGACCGTCGTCCGGAATGACGAAAATAATAGTCATCCCGGACTTGATTCGGGATAATTTCCCTGTTGCAGCATTAGATTCCGAAACTGATCCCGGATCGGGGTCAGAGCCTGTCCTGAATTTATTTCAGAATCCGTTTCATTTGTTAAGATGAAAAGTAGATTATATACCATGTAAGAAAGAGAGTCATGAAGAAGCGCCCCAAATGCATCATCCAAATTCCCTGTTACAACGAAGAAACCACCCTGCCGATGGTGCTAGGCACCATCCCCCGCCAGATAAAAGGCGTTAAAAGTGTCGAAATTATGATTATCGACGACGGCTCGAGCGATCGAACCGTCGAGGTCGCCGGAGAGCTCGGTGTGGATCACATCATCCAGCATAAACAGAACAAAGGATTGGCCACCACCTTTGCCGAAGGCATACGCGCCGCGCTCGAGCTGGGGGCGGATATCATCGTCAATACCGACGGGGACAACCAATACCCCCAGGAACGTATTCCGGACCTGATACAACCGATCATGGACGGGAGCCACGACATCGTGGTAGCGGACCGGCAAACCGGCAAAATTGACGAATTCGGTCCACTTAAAAAATTTTTACAGAAAACGGGAAGTTGGGTGGTTAATAAGGCCGCCGGCACCAAAATCCCCGATGCCGCCAGCGGCTTCCGTGCTTACTCCCGGGATGCAGCTTTTAAAATGAACGTGGTGACCGATTTCAGTTACTGTACGGAGACCATCGTTTACGCGGGCAGAAAAAATATACCCATTACCTCCGTGGCCGTCACCACCAACGCCAAAACCAGGGAGTCGCGGTTATTCAAAAACATATGGCAGCACGTATTCAAATCCGCCTCGGCCATCATCCGCAGCTACGCCATGCACCGGGCGTACAGCGTATTCCTGAGATTAGGTGCCCTTCTGGCCATTCTGGGGGTATTACCGTTTATCCGGTATATAGTACTGATAATTATAGAAGGAGGGTTAGTATCAGGACACCTCCAGTCGCTTATCGGGGGAGGCGTCTTGTTACTGGTCGGCTTCCTGTTGATAGTGGTGGGAATACTGGCCGACCTGATCGCCGTCAATCGCACGCTACACGAAGAATCATTGGAGCATCTGCGTCGGATGCGGTATCAGAAATAAAGAAAAGGAAATAGCGCCGGTATTTTAACGGCTAGGCTTGTTAGTTAAAAATTTTTAGCACCTTATAGTTGAACCAACGCAAGTTTTCCTTGATGGCGTGATGAATTTCCGGTGTATACTCGGTATGCCAATTCTTACCCGTCCAGAATATATAGTGAATCACTCCCGAAGGTATGAATATGACCAAAATAAACAATGCGTACAACGCCTTAAGCCACTTCCACGCCAGTAGCTTGAAAACATAGTGGTTTCCTACCGCGTACAGCAAAGGCAGAACAGGGAACGCATACCTGCCTTGTAGTGCTATACCGAATATACCGCTGGTCATATACGCTCCGAAGTAATTGACAGCCAACAGCAACAGTATGAAAAAAATGGATATCGCCAGCAGGATGTTTACCTCTTTCTCGCGCCGGTCGAATTTCCTGATAGAGGCTATTACCATCAAACCGATGAAGGCATATGACCCGTATTTAATCAAATTCGTTTCGGCAAACGAAGCGTGCCCTATGGCGCTAAACGTATAAAAGCGCATCCTCTGCGCCCATTTGATACTGAATTCACTGGGGTCGAATTCATACGTAGTAGGAGTGCTTTCAAATTTTTGCCTACGGGAAAAAACGCCCCATTGGCTGCATTGTTTATGCGTATGCAACTGGAGGCAACCCGGTTGCACAGAGCCATACTCCACTAAATTAACCGCGTAGCGTTCAACGAATAGGCCGCCGAACGCAAGCAGCAATATGAGCAGAACACCCAAGATCGCTTGTTGCTTTTTTTGCAAACGGAGTACACCTCTGACTTGGGAAAAAATATCCTTTCGGGATCTAAAGGCAAAATAGCCCGTCAAAACAAAGACTACTGCGGCAATAGGCATGAAAGCGGTTTTCGTCAATCCGGCAATCACCAAAAGAATCAGCAAACTCAGCAAACTTTTAAGCGTCCGCGTTTGCATGAACTTCACGAAGAAGTAAAACACCGACATCGCCACCAGAAACAACAGATTGTCGTAATTGATGCCCCCTGCCAAAAATACAAACATTAACGTAGTCGCCATCATGAACAAGGAAATATTCCTGGTCAAAGCTGACAAATCAAGCCGTTTCATTAGTTTGTAAAACATAATAAGCCCACCCAGTACCAGCGCTATATTTAAGAACTCAAACAGCATGATGGTCGCCGTATCCGTTTTTGGTACTTGATTACTGAGGGGGTTGGGATCCTGAAACGGCACTAATCTATATATAATGCTGAATAGGTAATGATACAGCGGGTCAGGATTTCTGATCATCTCGCCCACGAAATAGAAACCCTGTTGGTTTTGGATGAACGGATCGAGTCCATCGCGGGCAAAAAGGCGTATCCTGCCATAATGAGCGCCCGCATCCGGTACAATACGGTATTTGGTGGATACCGCTATATATGAGGCTTGGACAAGAAACCATCCGTAGGTAAATATCCGGAAACCTTTGGAACCCAGTATTCCCAACGTTTTGTTGATGGGATTTTGAAAATATGGATTCAGTTTAGGTTTTAGGCGATGTATATAATTCATGTGCTCCCCTTACGGTCGGGCAATCTTTTGCTGCTTGCTTCAGCTTTAATATTCCTCGGGGAGGTGGCATACCATAACGCTATTGCGATCAACGTTAAACCGAGCACTATAGCAAGTAGCAGTATCGGCACGATTACCGGGGCGAAACCGTTTTGCTCTGCTCCGGACTGTAATAGAGGAACCCATCCATGCTCAGTAGGCAAATTCGTCCTGCTTGATAAAGCGAACACGGTAGAATTAATGACGGCTACCCATCCGGCGATCGCCACCAATACTGCCCCGAAACCGCGCAAAAACTGCCAAACCGACACCCCGAACGCCAAAACCAATCCCATCAAAAACCAGGCCGGCAAAATATACCTAAAATTGATGGATCCGTATCCGGTCGCATAAACCATTTGTTGGGCAAAAACGATGCCGAAATGCGCTGTGAACATAGTAGCAACCAATAAGTGCAACCTACGTGTCTTGTGGAATATATGCCATGCTTTTTCTTTTACAAACCAGGCGATGCTCCCCAGCATGCCCAATACGAATACGGAAATTGATATCCACTGATTAAGTGTATACCCTCCTATCTCATGGAAGGAACGGCGAAATAGGCCAAAAGGCACAAGCTCCCACAATTTTTGGCTGATTATGACCTGCAAGAAAGGTCTATATTCACGCATGGGAGGAAGTGAGCTTGGTTGGGCACTGATGAGCGATCCGCTTGCTTGGAAATTATGGAGGTAATAAAACCAACCGATGCCCCCTATCACCACCAAAGAAACCAGCGCTCCGCAGCCTATACCCTTTCCCGTATTTTTGGAGAAGGTGTCTTTTCCGTGGAGCACAAAAGCGCCTATGAGGCTTAAAACTGCCACAAAAAAGGCGCTGACGAACGATACTTTCGAGGCCATACCGAGTAATAAAACTACGGTCAATACGCCTACATATGACGGGCGCGGCCCTCGGTAGATAATTAAAGCGGCCAACCCGAGCGCTACGGTCGAGGTAAAGACTACCAATGTATCGTTATAAACTGCTGCTGCCACCCCTGCAAACGGCACGAAAGTAATGGCAATCGCCGGTGCTGCGATGGCCAGGATGCGCCGATATTTACCCCCGACTATCCATGCTACCCACGCCAGCGCCAGCGCGGAAAGCAACCCTAACCCCATCGACAACAAACGCCCCAATGCTGTCGCCATCGGCCAGTCTCCGTTATCCATAAACGGGCCCGCCAAAGGAGCAAGGATGGCGTAATAAAGCGGCGGGTGTTGCGCCGCCAAATGGACCGGGTGATTGGGAAGGGCAGCAACCGGTGCTTGTATGCCTCCCATCGCCGCCGGCAGAACCCCCTTGTATACTTGCCAGGCATAATCCAAATGGAACGGCGCGTCAGCACTCAAAAGCCACGGGATAGTAGTAGTTCGCAAACCAGCACCACCTATAAAGGTCAGGACAACCCCGAATAATCCTATTATCAACCACGTATGTCTTTGCCACAGGCCTACCAATGATGATTTTAAATTATGTTTTTTCTCCACAACTATATCCAAATCTCCCGACCAAGTAAGAACCCGGGTATTAAATCTCCACTTGCCCCTCACTTTAGCACAAACTTCTTCTTTTCGCGTAGAGCTGCGAGCGTATATTCCCCAGGTTTTTGGGCGTTTACACCGAGACGGGGAAAATCAACCCAAAATGCGGAATATGCGCAGTCTGCGTAAATGAAAGAGCGGTCTTTGGATTAATTCTTTTATGCCCGTTCGGGAAGCATCTTTTCGGTAATAATAGGTCGGCGTCCTATTAAATACCTTGACGGCTTTATAGCCCAAGGGGTGTAAAATCTCATCTATTTGCCGTTTCGCCTTTCTATCATGAGCTTCCACGAAAATATGGGGCTCCTGCCGGGATAAGATGTTGCTGCTCCCCCGTAATACTTGGGGCTCGAATCCTTCCACGTCTATTTTGATAACCGAAACCTTTCTTTTTTGGGCAAGATTGTCCAGCTTTTTTATAGGAATGGATCCCTGGGAGTCCGGCAGGACTTGCGCAGTTCCCCTATATCTTTCCGAGTTGGATTCTATATTGCATTTGCCTGCTTTATCTCCCACGGCGATATGGTGCACATCGATTTTGGAGGCCAACCCGTTTTGCTCCACGTTATCAGTTAAATGTTGGTTGATCCCAGGATGAGGTTCAATGGCTATGACTTTTTGGCAGTCCGTGAACGCACCTAAATAAATCGCGTGATTGCCTATATTCGCCCCGACGTCGATAATGGTGCCTTCTGGCTCGAGTTTTTCAATGAATTTCAGCATGCCCGGTTCATAGAACCGGCCTTTTCCCAAAGTACGGATTACGTTGCCGTCAATGCCTTCATTGAATAGGAATTGCCGATTTTTATATTGGAGCTCAACCATTGTTTTACAAGTATAACAATTTTTGTGATGTTGATAATATTAATCTTTCCCGGGTTGCTATACTGGAAAATAGCCACGGGCAAAATAGCATTCGTTTATTTTGTCCGTGGTATCATAAAAACTCACTATAGTTGATACTGTAAAACTTTGCTAAATTATTGATAAGTCTATGGCATGTAAAATTGATTTCGTAATCGCCGGCCAGCCAAAATCCGGGACCACCGCCTTGGCCCATTTTTTGTCAGAACATCCTGAGATCTGTATGTCTTACCCCAAAGAGCCATCTTACTTCGCCACGGATCTTCGGGAAGAAAGCGATCAATTCCACGGCAAGCAAAGATATTACGGGGTCCGGACGCCTGAAAAGTATGAGGAACATTTTAAACATTGCCAACCCGGCCAACTACGGGGAGACGCGTCTACTTGCTACAGCTATTCCCAAGCGGCGGCGGGCCATATATACCAACATAACCCGAAAGCCAAAATCATCATCATGTTGCGGAATCCTGTCGATTTCATGCATTCGCTACATACCCAATACGTGAATGAAACCGTGGAAAATGAAACCGACTTCCAGACAGCGATCTCTCTAGAAAGTAGCCGTAAAAAAGGTAAAAACGTCCCGCCACGGGCGCGTTGCCCTTCCTATCACTTCTATCGTGAACGGGCCAGATACAGCAAACATATACAGCGTTTTTACGACCAATTCGGCAAGGAAAATGTCATGGTAATAGCCAACGAGGAATTCAAGAAAAATAATGAAACCGCCTATAAAGAAATATTGCGGTTTCTTGGCGTCAGGGAAGACGTAATACCCGATTTTCAATCGGTCCATAACAGCAAGAAACCACGCATAAGCTGGCTTAACAAAATAGCTCACACTATGTGGCTAAAGAACGTGGCCTTCAAATTAATGAGTCCGACCTTGTATACCAACTTGCAAAAACAGGCGGATAAGTTGCTGCTTAAGGAGCAGTCGAAGGGTGAGCTGGACCCGGAAGTGAGAAAACGGCTTACGGAAGAACTCCGGCCAGAAGTGAGGGAGCTCAGCCGCTTAACCAATCAAGACTTTGCGGCGATCTGGGGATTCGAGGAAAACTAGGTAAAAGTAATTGAATAGCTATAGTTTAACTTCGGCTGGCGTTCCATGGATTGGCATTCATGAGTTTGTCTTCCTCGTGATATTATTTTACTTGAGTTTTGAGGTAAACTTAATCATCAAAAAGCGAGAATTCGCAACAGAGCGGGAGTTTTCCTATGGCCGAAAAAACACTGGATTTCCTGGTAATCGGAGCAGGGAAATCAGCGACTACCACGCTTTTCGAATGGGCAAAGCATCATCCCCAAATATACATGCCCGAAGTCAAGGAAGCGCCTTTTTATGATGATGAGGAGGTATACAAAAAGGGGTTGGATTGGTACTTGAACGCCTACTTTGCCCAGGCACCCGAAAATCAAACTACCGGCACCATAACACCGCAGTACATGCTGGGCAGAGAAGACACCACCCCTGAGGTAATCGCCCAACGTATAAAACAGGATTTTCCGGATATCAAACTCGTAGCGGTGCTGCGAGACCCCATAGAGCGGTCTTTTTCTCATCACAAAATGGCTTTGCGGCGAGGTAATACCCATAATTCGTTCGATGAAGACGTTAAGACGCTTTTGGACAGGGATTTATCACCAGACAGAGCCAACATTACTCCCCAAAGCAATTTTCTCATCGCCAGCGAATACGGCCGGATACTTTCCGGCTTTTATGATCTATTCGACCCTAACCAATTGCTAGTGCTTTTCACAGAAGAAATTCAAGCCGACCCGCAGTCAGCACTGAAAAAATTTTTTTCTTTTATAGGAGTGGACGAGAAATTCATACCCTCCAATATTGAAACCAGTTATCATAAGGGCGGTGGCCAACCCAAGACCAAAATACTTACCGCTAATTTCCTTTTTCGGGTTCCTTTTATCGAGAAGTTATGGAAAAATCTTATTCCGCATCCCGTCCGTAAAAAAGTAGAAAACAAAATCAATCGCTGGAACGTCAAACCCAGCACCGAAACCACCACCAGTTACAGTGAGGAAACGGAAAACAAACTGATAGAACATTTCCAGGAAGATATCCAGTTGCTTGAAAAACTTTCCCAAAGGGCCCCGCCTTGGAAAAGATGGTAGGATTATAGTTTTTGGAGAAGATTGGAATACTGCTTGCCGACGGATTTCCAGCTGAACGTTTTTTTTACGTGCCGCATCCCGTTTTCCGCGTACGTTTTACGGAGTTGTTCGTCATTATCCAGCACTTTGAGCGCCTTCTTGATCTCTTCCGCGGATTTTTCAGACACCAAAAGGCCGTTTTCTTTATGTTTTATGATATCCTTGATTCCTCCGGTATCGGTTGCTATGACGGGAGTCCCACTGGCAAGCGCTTCAGCGAATACGAGCCCGAGCGCTTCGGGCCGCCCTTCTTGGGAAATAATTGAGGGTCCGACGAATACATCCGCCGCTTGATAGTAAACGGGAATCTCCGCCGAATCCACCCAGCCCACGAATTCGACCGCATCCTCCATCCCGTTGTTTACTACATAATCATGCAGCTTTTCGCGTTTTGGCCCTTCCCCGACGATCAAAGCTTTGAAGTGGTGGTTTTCATCCCATAATAGCTTCAGGCTTTCAAGTAAGTATTCCACTCCTTTTATCTTGACCAGTCTGCCGACGAACAGGATGGTGAAGCCATCCAAACCGTGCCGTTTTCGGATAGTTTCGGTATCGGCCGCTTTGTTGAAATGTTGGTAATCCAACCCCATAGGGATTACCCGGTATTCACGTGCACCATATATCGATTTGGCTGCTTCCAAAGTCGCCGAACTATTGACGACCACTTCGTCAGCTTTCTTGAGAACCCAACGTTTTATGGAGCGCATAATCTTGCCATGAAATGAAAATATATCGCCGCCATGAATGGTGATTATTATTTTCGCTCCGGTAAAATAGCTGGCGGCAACCGCGATGAATCCTTGCGGGATCAGCCAGTGCGGATTAATGATGGGTATCTGCTCTCTCCGCGTTATCCAAACGCTGCGCAGAAACATGACGACCGTGTAGCAGAGGACTTTCAAAAAATATAGCGGTGTTTTTTTAAAGTTAGCCAGGGCACCACCGTTATAGACGATGTTTTGGCCTTTTTCCGTTACCCAGTACCGAAACCGCTTTATTGAAACCCCCTCCATTTGTTCATTTTTTTGGGCACCCGAGTCATGGGGAGCCAATACTGTGGGACAGAAGTCAGGTAAAAGGCTTTTGGCAAAATCAAAAACGAAGCGGGTAACATTATCGTTCTCCCATCGGGGAAACGTGGAAGTTAATATAAGTATTTTTCCTTTATGTGTCGGCTTATCCGCCATGAATATTATTTTCCGATATGACAAGCAAAAAATAAAGCAAGAAAGGTTTTTATTGCCGTATACAATCCGGCTTTGAACTGGGACTCAGCGTCTGGTTTCTTGTATAATATTTTGGCATGCAAAATGTTTTAAAAAATAAACTGTTATGGTCTGTCATTATACTTCTGGCCTTCGCGGCATTTTTGGCAGTTTATTTAACGGAAAACTGGGAAGAGATCCTGGCTTTACGACTGGAAAATCCCTCCTTGATTGCATTGCTCGGCGTGGGATCCGTGGCAACCCTTTATACCAACGGCGCCGTTATGGATGTGGTGTTGCGACCCATAGGCTTGCGTTTGAAGAGAGTAGAAACATTCGGTTTGGCAGCAGTGACAAGACTGGGAAACCAAATCGCCCCAGGCAAACTCGGCCTTGCGGTACGGGCGAGTTATCTAAAACGCAAATATAGTTTCCCTTTAAGCAAATTTGCCTCAGCGTTGGGTGCCGCGCACATCTTAATGTACTTTTTGAGTTCACTGCTTGGTTTGGGAGCTTTATTGATGGTTGCCCGCTCGGATGCCGGGGTGGAAACTGCCACGTTTGTACTGCTGCTGGGAGGAATGTGCATCTTTCTGCTTGGTTTGCTGCTTTTTTCCCCCCAAATCAAAGAAGGCAGCAATTTTTTTACCAAGCATTTATCCAGAGTAATTAACGGGTGGTTTTTTATCCGCCGTGACGGGCATATTTTGCGGCTGGCAAGCGGATGGGCGTTAGCGCACGTATTAAGCATGGCTGTCGCCATCTTCGCCGCTTTCAATGCTTTGGGTGCGGACATCGGCGTATTGCAGGCGCTTTTCATTACTTCTCTTGTCATACTTACCGGACTTATCGGTATTACACCGGCAGGGCTTGGCATCAATGAAGGGTTGATAGTCGTGGCCGCCACTGTGCTCGGGCTTCCCGTATCCATAGCACTGGCAGCTGCGCTGCTGCGGCGTATAGTGGCTTTCATGGTTCTTGTAGTGGTCACCCCTTGGTTCGCCCGCAAACTATTCGACACGTCGTTTCGGGAAGTGCTGCGGCGGCAACGCCCGTAACCACTTCCCACTTATTACTTATTACTTACTACTTCCCACTTATCTCGTCCCGCCTCCTCACGCACCCCAGTAGCTATTACATTTGCTGACGATCGTCATTTTTTGTAATAAGTCAGACTGCTTTGTTACGACGTGTAGCAGCTTTCCGAGGTTCTCCTAAAGGATCCTGAAACAGATCCTGAAACAAGTTCAGGATGACAAGAGGATGACAAGAACAAGAAGTAAGCAGTAAGAAGCAAGTGGAAGAATGCAAAGTCCATTTGTCACTGCGAATTTAGTTCGGAATCGTTTCTGCAATAGATTCTGAAATAAATTCAGAGCCTGTCCTGAACTTGTTTCAGCAGTGACAGGTTCAGAGTCTGTTGCTCCTCACTGCTTGCTTCCTACTTCCGGTCCCTATTGTTACTCCGGGGAAAGCCGCCAGAGCGACATGCCCACCAGCAGCACTCCTGCCGCGGTGGTTGTCAGCAGTATTGGTATCGTCGCTGCCGGAAAGCCATTGTCCGCGGCGGCGGACTGGAGCATGTGAAACCATCCTCGCTCTATAGACAAATGAGCTTCGGTTACCAGTATATACACCAGCCACTTGATAACAGCTGCCCAGCCTGCCGCCATCGCGGCCACCGCAATTAACCCCTTTTTTTGCCAAATAAGCATTCCCATACCTATCACGACCCCTGCTACGACCCACGCCGGCAAAAGGTACCGGGGGTTGTACATCCCATACCCCGTCGCGTATACGATTTGCTGGGTGAAAACGAGTCCGGAGTAGGCGATAAACATGGTACCGACTAACATGGTTTCCCGGTTCGCTTTTTGGAAAAATCCACGCAGTTTCTGCTTAGCAAACCACACCATGCTGCCGGAAACTCCTACCAGGAAAACTAGATAAGACAACCATTGGTTAAGGGTAAAGTCTTCTAAACGCTGCAAGGAGTGGCCGAATAAACCAAATGGGACAAGATACCATAGATTCTTGCTGGTTATGACGTCCGGGAAAGATTTGAATCTGCGCACATGTTCGACAGTATCGATTCTGTTAGTCAGCAGCGAACCGCTGGCCTCAAAGTTGTGGAAGTAGTAAAACCACCCGATGCCGACAACCACAAGCAGCCCCATGGCAGCAGCGTATCCCCCGCCTTTGAGTAGATTTTTGGAAAGTGTGCCTTTGCCATGGATTATACAGGAAGACAGGACAGCCACTAACGCCACGGCGAGCATGCTGGTAAACGAAACCCGCGTTGCCATGCCGAGCAACAGCACTATGGCCAGACACATTATGTTCCATGGGCGGGGACCACGGTATAGGAGCAGCGCGCTTAACGCGAAGGCCAAGATGGACATGAGCACTAATAGCCCGTCGCTATAAATCGCGGACGAGACTAAAACGAACGGCACGAATGTAGCAGCGATCGCCGGAGCCGCCACAGCCAGCATTTTCCGGTAACGGCCGCCGACTATCCAACCGGTCCACGCCAGAGCCAGGAGGCTTAACACGCCGATACCCAGCGTCATCACCCGCCCTATGATGGTGGCCATCTCCCAGCTTCCTGCCGCGATGAACGGTCCCACAAATGGCGCGATAATCCCGTAATACAGCGGCGGATGATGGCCCGTCAGATGATAGGTATGCATGGAAACATCGGCGGGCATAGTCGGCCCCATGGAAAATTGCGGCAACCTCCCCTGATAAATCTGCCAGGCGTAATCAAGATGATACGGCGCATCGGCGGTCAGCAAATGGGGAATCGAAACGACGCTCAGCCCGCCCCCTCCAATAAATGCCAATACCGCCCCAAGCACCCCGACAACCACCCATTTGTTCTGCCGGAGAAAGTTACGGAACGCGAAAAACACCTACCTCCCCCGTTGCAACAGCATCACTTTTCGCCTGCTACGTTCATTGCTGCGTATGCTACCACGTTTTCTAAAAGCCGGGAGACTAGGCGGATGACATCTTCAGAAATGACATTTAGTCTGGTTTATAGAGGCGAAAGCCCTTATGTAATCTTGACTTTTATCAATTTTTATGCTTATATGGAAATATGCGCTACGCGCTGAAAGTATTAAAATAAAAACTCCCCCATGAAAAAACACACCGTTATTTCAGTCGTTCTCATTCTCCTACTCGCCACTGGTGGCGGGTATGCGCTGTGGCAGCAAACGCAGGGCGGTTCCCCTGCTACTGAAGACTCCCAAGATGAAAATGGCGAAGCCCAAGGCGGTTTGCCGGAAGAAAAACAAGAGGCAGAAAATAAAGATGACGAAAAAGAAACAAAAAAAGACAGGAGTAGTACAAATACAAATCAAGAATCTCCGAACGAGTCTGATACTTCTGGGGAATCTCCTCAAGAATCTTCGGAGGAATCTGATGCTTCGATCACGCTGAATAATTTCGGCCAGCGGGATAACGGCACTGTTTACGCCAATGCGATGGTTAGCAACAAAACGGAGGGTACCTGTGAGTTCCGATTCTCCCGAAACGGTTCAACCGTCACCGAAACAGCTGCCATACAACGCGCCCCGACCGGCTATTACGCCTGTGGCGTCCAGGTGAATAACAGCAAGTTTTCGCCCAAAGGCATGTGGACGGCACGCGTCTTCATCCGCAACAGCGAAGCTGCGTCAGATAAAAAGCAAGCGAGGATCGAATGAGGCGCCCGGCTTTATACGTATTGGCAGGCATTTTGGTATTGGTTCTTGGCGGGATTATGGTGGCTACTAACGTCAGTTCCCACAAGCAGGTAGCCGATGCCGATAATTTCAGCCCCGGGCGACTGATCGATAACTCTGTCATGCGCGATACCGATACCATGAGCGTCAGCGACATCCAAAGTTTCTTGGAAAACGAAATGTCCGAAATGGGCGGCTGTGAGGAGCGGCACAGCGAGTCGAATCGTTGGATGGACTTCGGCCGGGATTACATGTGCTTGAAAGATTACAAGGAAGACCCCACCGAAAACATGCCCGAATGCAGCGATAAGTACATACGGGAAGAGTTCGGCTTTGGATCCGGCGACAACCGATATGAGAAGGCCAAGACCATGTGCTGGTGGAAGGGCGGCCGCACCAACTTCAACAAAAGCGACAGCAACGCCATGAATACCAATGACACCCTTGGCACCAACGGCAAATCGGCCGCCCAATTAATTAAGGATGTTTCCCAGAAACACGATATAAATCCGCAAGTAATCCTGGTTCTGCTGCAGAAGGAGCAATCACTTGTCGGCGACTCCTGGCCGTGGATTATCCAATACCAATCCGCTACCGGCTTCGGCTGCCCCGATAGCTCCGATTGCGATCCGAAATACCGCGGTTTTTATAACCAGATTAACCAAGCCGCCAAGTTTTTCAAAGAAATTATGGAGGAAACCCGCGGCTACAACTACTACCCGCCCGGCGAGACCGATATAGACTACCACCCCGATGACAGCTGTGGAAATGATACCGTAGATATAAAGAACTTGGCCACCTCGGCTTTGTACAACTACACTCCTTACCAACCCAACCAGGCCGCGTTGGATAATCTGTACGGCACGGGCAATAGTTGCAGCACCTATGGCAACCGGAACTTTTGGCGCGATTTTACGGACTGGTTCGGTTCCCCGACCCCGAGCCAAGACATCGTGCTGATGCGCAATGAAAATTCGGGGGCGATATATGTCATCAACAAAGAGGAAAATTTAAAAATACATATAGCCAACCAGGACGCGTTGATAGCCTGGGGGTTCGACGAGCTTCCTAAGCAGAATGTAAGCCCTGATCAATTGGATAAATACGATGACGGCGGAACGCTGCGGCGGCTGGCATATGAGCGCGGCACCGGCAAAGCGTATTTTGCGGATGACAAGAGAGCTTTTCATGTCAGGAGCCATAATCAGGCCAAAGCATGGAACTTCCAACTTGGCAACATCCCGTGGTTGAAACAGAACACCGTTAACTATCTGAACAAGAAAAAGCTTACATACCGCATCAAATCACCGCTTGATGGCAAGATTTACATGATGGACAGCAATGCCGATACCGACCGTAACGTAATCCAGCATTACCCGAACCTGACTACTTTGAACGCATGGGAGGGCAGCGGCAGCGCTATCGCAGTCTCTGAGGCATATTTCTGCCAAAGTTATGACGATAACGGCAACTGTATTCCCCGCTGGGAGGAAAGAACATTGCACTATCCGAAAGCGACCGCGGCAAATACCAATAAAATATTCTTTATCAACCAGGGTAATAAGCACTGGATTTCTTCGGGATCCATGGACCAGGTGTACAGTGGTAACCTTTCCCGGATCAGCCAACCCAGCCTAAACCGTTTCGCCGGAGCGGGTAAAGCCACGATTTTGTTGCAAGAAAAATACGACACCAAGATTTATCTGATGAATCAGGATACGTACCACCACATCGCCGGCCCGGGGGTTTATAATCACTGGAAGCCCGGTGGTGACGGCGCCAAAACGGAAGTCTCCGGTGCATTCCTGAATATGCTCTCCAAAGATAGTAGTGTCAGCAGCTTCACGGCTACGGACGGCACCACTACTTATTACATGGAACAGAACAAATACGACTTGGAGGATTCGCTGGAAAATGCCTACACGGCTCCGGAATCGCCGATGAGCGTTTCGGCAGCAGTGCTGGATCAATATCCGGATCAAAACGGCATCGGCACTCCGTACGTGACCAGTTCTTCCACCAATAAGGTGTTCTACCTGGACGGCAGCGGCACTAAGCACCACGTGGGCAGTTTCAAGAAGCTGCGATTGATGCGTTCAGGGACAGGCCAGGGTACGTTCGTATTACCCCATGGCATGATCAAGGGCATGGACACCGGAAGCAGTACCGGCCACCAATTCACTTCCGGAACTGATGATTACGTGTTCGATAACAACGGATACCATAAGGTGGTCAGCGATGAGTGGGAACTCAGTCCGAACCTGAACATTGCCAGTGCCTCGCTGAGCGACTGGTTCCAAGAAAAGCCGGATCTGAATAACGACTTTACGGTCGGGGATGGATACGGCATTGCCCGGAACGGCGCCCTGTACCGGACCAAAAACCTGGCACTCGGGGAAGTATGGGGCACCGGCAACAATTCAACCTCCATCAGTTCCCGCTTAACTTCTTTCTTGGAAGAAAACAATCTGAGTGTTCTGGTGAGCTCTCAAAACCCGGATAATAAACAGTTATATCTCTATGACGGCAATGAGCTGTATCACATAACGACTCTGGCCGCGTTTAAGAACTTTGGGCTGGGCCGCTTCGGCGGCAACGTCAAAATGACTGATACGGAAATTGGCAACCTGGAAAGCAGCCAAAAAGCCACCTATCTCCTCAGCAAAAGCGACGGGGTCATCGACGATGGTAATCGGCGGCAGTTCCCTGTCGATGGCGGCGAAACGGCGGATGCGTGGTTCGGCAGCAACACGCAAATTTATACGCAGAAACTGGTCGACCTATTCGCCCAGAAGACCGCCGATAAAAAGGTCAGTCGATTGATTACCAGCCCCGAGACCAATAAACACTACTGCATGTACGACGGCGAGAAACGCTGGCTGACCGGACCGAGCGCCAAAGACAACAGTCAATGCAGCGACAAATCGCTCCGGGGCGTCAGCCACAAGCTGCTGAAACAGATCCCGACTGGGGATAATATTTAGGAGGGATGCTGAAGCTGATCCTGAGATGGATCCTGAAACAAGCCTGCCTGCCGGCAGGCAGGTTCAGGATGACAGGAACAGGAAGCAGGAAGTAAGGAGCAAGAAGCAAGTAAAAAATTGCAGAGCCTCTTTGTCACTGCGAATTTAGTTCGGAATCCGGTTTTGAAACAGATCCTGAAATAAATTCAGGATGACAATTCTTTTGCGTCACCCTATTTGTCACTGCGAACTTGGTTAGGAATCCGGTTCTGAAACCAAGCCTGAAACAGATCCCGGACCGGAGTCCGGGATGACATTGCAAGTGGGCGAGGGTTAAGAATTACGTCTCTCGGGTATCTTTCGCTTGCCACCGACTACTTCTGTATCGGGATCGATGTTACCGAACGGGTAGGCAAGCGACAAATTGGGATTGTAAGAGGGGTCATTGTTGATAAATTTCCATGTCCACTTACGCCCCATGGCGCTGGTTTCCTCTTCGAATTGCTCGCTGTTACGCCCTTTCGTCTTGTATTTGCCGACCGATTTGGACTCGAAGTGATATAGCTTCACGTGTGGCGTGTAGACGTTGAAATAGCCGGCGTTTTGCAGTTTCAGGCAGAGATCCACGTCGTTAAAAGCGATTTGGAATTTGGGATTAAACCCTTTGACTTGGTGAAATTTTTCTTTGTCCACCATCAGGCAGGCGGCCGTCACGGCCGAGTAATTCCGCACCGTATCGGCGAACAGAGCTTTGACATGGTCGGTTGATCTATCATCCCAGGTGGAAAAGATATGCCCGGCCACCCCCTGGATGGATTTTTCGCTGCTCATGCCCAGCACGATTCCCCCGTGCTGGATGGTATTATCCGAAAACAGGAGTTTACACCCCACGGCACCCGTTCTTTCCCGCTGGGCGTGTTCCAATAAACCTTCCAGCCACTGATCCGTTATAACTTTGGTGTCGTTGTTGAGGAATAGATAATAATCGCCGGAGGCTTTTTCGGCGCCGAAGTTACACACAGCCGCGAAATTGAATTCCTCCTTCCACTCATACAGGGAAATATGTCCGTACTCTTCCTGCATGGACCGGTAATAATCCCAGACGCGCCTGTCTTCGCTGCCGGTATCCACGATGATGATTTCGTAATTTGCGTACCCGGTTTGAGAGATAATGGAAGACAGGCACTCCTGGATGAATCCCAACCGTTCTTTGGTGGGTATGATGATGGATATTTTGGGTTCATCGATGAGGTCGTAGCGCACCCGCCAGTATCCTTTGTAATGAGTGGTTTGCGCTTCCCCGGTGTAGCCACGGCGCTCGATATCGTCCTCCATAACCTTTTTCTGGTTTTGATAGGCATAGCCCTTGGCATCAGCGGTCATGGCAGTAGAAGCAGGTGATTTTCGCCAACTATAAACGATTTTGGGAATGTGATGTATATGCGGGGTAGCTTCGGTCCCGCGTAAGAACACGTCCCAGTCCTGAGCACCTTCCGTACCGAGCCGAAAACCGCCGATCGCATCCATTAATTCTTTTTTGAGCGTGGCGAAATGGGTTATGTAGTTGATGGTGCGGAGATAATCCGGATTCCAATCCGGCTTGAAGAACGGTTCGGAGTGCGTTTCACCATCCGCTTCCAGTTTGTCCTCGTCAGTATAAATCAGTTCCGCATCAGGGTGTTCATTTAGCAAACTAACTACTTCATAGAGCGCGTTGGGCCAGAGGATGTCATCGTGATCAAGCAAGGAAACGTAGTCGCCGCCGGCCATGTCAAGCGCCGTATTGGACGCGGCGCAGATGTGGCCGTTTTGCTCCCGCACGGTCAAGCGTATCCGGTCATCCCGAGCGGCGTACTCATTTACGGTTTCGGCCACCAATGGGTCTGATGAGGCGTCATCAGCGATACACAGTTCCCAACTGAAATACGTCTGAGCCAGTACTGATTCGATACACAAGCGCAGATGCGCTATGTCGGTGTTGTAGGTGGGGACCAGAATGCTTATTTTGGGCTGGAACCCGAAATCTTTGGCGAAATCTTTTTGCCGCTCCAGCTCCTCATATGGCGGATAATGGGACATAAACCACTGGCGGTACTCATGCACGCGTTGTAGTTGGACTTCCCGTTGCCGGAATTCTTTATATAGACCTAGGGTTTTGCCGCCCCGCACTTTGACCAAAAGGGTTAATACTGCCGCCCCCAGGCTGCGAAGTGGCGGAAAAAAGGAAATAGCTTTGGAGATAAGTGTTATGAATTTACCCCTCATGTTTCCCCTTTTTGAAGGCAAGCTTTCCCCACAATCCGGACCGGAACCGCCGCAGAAACCGGATAATGCGCCATCCCCGCGACTGGTTGATCAATTGCAGCTCGTTGTCCCGCATGGCTAACAGATAATGGAGGTGCTTATTCTCCCGATTCAATCGCTCCACCATCAATTGGTACCAGTTCAGCTCATGATTGACCATCTCACGCTGGGCGTTTTGTTGCATTTGCGCTATATGTTGGAAGGTAATCTCCTTCAGTCTCAGCCGGTCTTCCCAAGAATAGTTATTCTGGAATTCCCGGTCCAGATCTTGGGGAAGCTCTCTCGGCGAAGCTATGTACACCCGCCGGTAACTATTTTCATCGTAATCCTCCAGACTGCTCAAATGGGTATTATAAAACTGGTACAACTGCTCCAAGTATTGGGAGCTGACATTACTTGAGGCAGTAAACAAAACGGCGAACTGGATCCATGTCCAGTTGTGTATCTCGTTGCTGTTGACGGCGGAGAAGTACAGGTCGTTCTCCGTGAGATATTTTTCGATATCAGTTGATACGGGCAGACCGTAGTCGATGTGCTCTTGCAGCCACTGGTGCGGGAAGCCGGTCAGGTTTTTGTAGTAATGATTGAGCGCGAATTCCGTCTGGGCGGCCTTTTTGGAATAAAATGGAGCGGCGATAAGGTTTAGATGCTGAGAAACCCGGGTCGATTCCTGAATGAACTGCCGGCGTTTTTCCCTGGGTATATGTTCCAGCACATCGAAACTGACCGCGACATCGAATGCGTCATCGGCAAAAGGCATGTCCAGCGCGTCACCTTTGACGTAGCAGGGCTCATCAATGTCATACAGGTCCAATACCGTGACCTCGTCTTCAGGGAAAAACTCTCGGGTTTTGCCGCCATACCCGCCGATATCCAAAATCTTTAAATGAGACTTGTTGTCCATGTCGGGTCGCATCCGCTCCACTATCCGCCAGGCGATATACTGTCGGCTGAACTGGTCAAACGGGATACTCCCGAGCTGACTTTTGATAGTTTGAGGTAATCCGCTAGTAATCCCACTCTCCTTCCAGCACCACTCTGCCACGATTGGTATCCGAGTGCTCGTTAATCACTTTAAATTCTATAACTTGGTCCATAAAGTCATAGGTGTCGGTGGCGTCCTGATTAAAAAGCCCCGCGCTCAAGAAGTATCGACCGGTATTCAGTTTCAAGTCCGGTACTCGATATGTTACCCGGGTATGATCTATGGAAAGGTTTTCCCCGTAGCTGTTGGGTCCATATATAAAGGTACCCGTCTCGTCATAGACCGCCAACCCGACCAGTATCGTCCCGGAGGTCAGTTCCTGATTTTCAAGTGAGACCGTGACCTCTAGAGGAGCACCTGTCCGGAACAGATGTTTGCCTTGTTGATCAGGACTTGTCAGCGTCACACCTCGGATGAGTGCTTTGCCGTCTCCCCACCGGCTTTCATCATCCTCCCCCTCCTTGCCGGTTTTGTAAGACTGATTAATGCGCGAATACAGTTTGTGGGCGTCGTAGGGTTTTTGGACACCCTCCACGATTTCTCCCTCGTGAAGGACGATGGCTTTGTCGCAGAACCGCTCCACCCAGCCCATATCATGGGTGACTAATACCACGGTTTGGTTCTTATCCTTTCTGATGGAAGAAAAATAATCCACGCACTTATTCTGGAAGTTCTCATCGCCGACCGCCAGCACCTCGTCTATCATGAGAATGTCGTTGTGGGCCTGGATGGCTATGGAGAATGCCAACCGCACTTGCATGCCGGAAGAATAGTTTTTCAGTTTTTGATCCATAAAGTCTTCCAGTTCGGCGAAGGCAACGATTTCGTTATATTGGCGGTCGATCTCCTCAGGTGTTAACCCCAGTATGGTGCCGTTTAAAAACACATTGTCACGGCCGGAAAGTTCCGGGCTGAACCCCACGCCCAGTTCAATGAAAGGGGTTAAGCGCCCATTCAGCTGGATGTTTCCGGTGTCGACTTGATAAATACCGGCCAGAATCTTCAGCAGGGTGCTTTTGCCACTGCCGTTCCGCCCCACGATGCCAAAAAATTCGCCCTTTTTGACTTCCAAATTTATATCCTGGAGCACGTGTTGCTGGCTGTAGTGCTGTTTGCCCATATTCAGTACGGTCTGTTTGAGCGTGCTGTGTTTTTCGCTGGGCAGGCGGAAGGTCTTGGAAATATTTTCGGCTTTGACGGCGTATGGTTGTTTGAGCATATTACATCTCCTCCGCGAAATAGGGGGCTTTCCGGCGAAAGTACCAGACAGCGACTACGCCGAGCCCCGCAATGAACACAAAGGGAATTAGCATAGCTTCCAGGCTTATGATGCTGGAGAGGGTGGTAGTTTGCGGGGTGACCAGTACATCCCGTGCGTCTTGGATGATCTGGGCCAGAGGACTTAATAGCAAGAACGGCCGGACTGCTTCAGGTACTAATATAAGCGGATAAATAATCGGGGTGGCGTAAAACATCATTTGCACCACGACTTCCCAAATGTAGGCGATATCACGGTAGTGTACGTAGAGCGCGGACAGCAAAAAAACGATGGCTAAACTAAAAACCAGCACTTCGACTGCCAGCACTGGTATCACCAATAAGGCTGCCGGCCGGATCACCGCATTGGTGGCCAAAATGAATACCATGACCACGCCGAGATTGATTATCAGGTTGATAAGACTGGAAAATACGGTGGAAACCACCACGATGTACTTGGGCATACTGATCTTGCCGATCAAATCGCCTCTGTCCACGATGGCCCGCAACCCGTTATTGGTAGCTTCGGCGAAAAAGGTAAAGAAGACGATGCCCAGCAACAAATAGGCTGGATAGAACGGAATAGCGTCACCAAAGCGGAGAACCTGGGAGAATACGGTATACAACACCGAAAATAACGCCAACGGTTTCAGCAGTGACCACAAATACCCCAACACGGAGCCTTGGTATCGTAACTTGAAATCGGTAATGACCAATTGGCGCAGCAAATAGTAATTGCGTCGGTTGAAAACTCGCATAAACTACGCTGTTTATTATAGACTATCGTTTACGCCATTTCTAACAGTTTTTTGAGGAGAGCATGGGGTATATGAAGATTGGTGTGGTAGTACCCAACTGGAACGGTGAGCAATTACTGGGAGAATGTCTTGACTCCCTACATCGTCAGACGCTCCCCGGGGAAGTCATCGTGGTGGATAACGGGTCCCAGGACGGCTCAGTGCAGCTCATCGAGGACTACTACCCTCATGCCCATATACTGCAGTTGGAGGATAATTACGGATTCGCCGGCGGGGTAAACGCGGGAATAGAGTACGCGCTCAAACAAGGCGCGGACTATATAGCTTTGTGTAACAACGACGCGGTGGCAGAAGAAAACTGGTTGGAACGTTTGGTTGCAGTAGCAGAAGCATCCAGCGACATCGGGGTAGTGACCGGCAAAATCCTCGCCTATGACGGGGAAACCATTGATAGCACCGGCGACGAGTATTCCATATGGGGTACGCCGTTCCCCCGGGGGCGCGGCGAAGCAGACCACGGACAATACGATGGCGCCAGGCACCGCGAAGTACTGGCCGCCAGCGGCGGCGGGAGCTTGTATCGAGCTGATTTATTCGTCGATGTGGGATTTTTCGACGAATGGTTCTTCGCCTACTACGAGGACGTGGATATCAGTTTCCGGGCCCGGCTGGCCGGCTGGAGGCTGCGCTACGCCCCTGAAGCAATCGTCTATCATCACATTGGCGCCACCAGCGAAAAACTGGGAGATTTCCGGTTGCAGCATATGTATAAAAACTTCCCCGTGGTGTTCATGAAAAACATGCCGGGGAAATTGTTCTGGGGATACGGCTGGCGGGTGTTGGGGGTGTTCGGTTTCAAAATGTTGCAACTCATAAAGAAATTGAAACTGATTCTTCTGATAAAATTGTTGTTTAAGATTATAATTCATCTCCCAAAAGCGTTCACGCAACGGCACCGGATACAACGCAACAGGCGCGTTGATCCAAGTTACATCGATGGCTTTTTGCATCAAGCGCCCCCGCCCACGCAATCCGGCTTGATCAAAATAACCACCAAGTTTCCCGTTAAATGACCGGATATCCCGGCAGTGGATACATGAACACGACACGCGTTTCACCAGATGAATATCTCCGAAACTTTGTGGCGGACGCGCGGAAACGCCACGCGGAGGATAATTTGCGAGCGATTCTGATATACGGCTCGTACATAGAAGGGTATTTCGCCCCAACAGAAAGCGATTACGACATACTGATGTTTTTCGGGCGGCAACCCGATCCGGAACACAGGCCCGCGATGGAGCAAAAATACCCGCGAATATCACTTATGTATTACTTGACCATCCCGGAGCTGGAGGAGCGCATAGAAAACGGTTCATGGAGTTTGTACATCACCGTCCTAAAAGGAGCGGGGGTATTGTATCAGGACGAAACCTTCAAGCAGTTCGTCAGCGGCTTGAAAGATTTTGATATGCAAAAACATTTATCAAACAAAGAGGCGACTGAGAAAATCACCGAAAAATTCGACGAGGAGATCAAAGCACAATCCCAGCGAGAAAAATTCGAAGCCGTTAAGTGGTTTGTTCCAACAGTCCGGCGGATGTTGCAAATCCTTACCTATCTCCGTTACCACCAAACGGTCTGGGGTCTCCAGCAAAATCTCCAGATGCTCCAGGACACGCTAGCCAATGACGATATGGCGTTCATGCGACAAATGCAACAACGCTTGTTACACAGATCGACCAGTTTCAGTCCCGGCGACAAACGATGTGCAATGGCAATACTTAACAAACTAAGGAATGCGGTGTTGAACGAAATAGACACCTAGACTATATGGGCTTTGCGTACTTTTGTTTACACTGGTTGCCAAATTTCCCTTTAACTAACCCAGGAGATTATCCCTCTTCCTCCACCCCGGTTCCTTCGTCCTGCCTGCTACATCCTGCTTCCCGGGCACTTCCTTACGTAGCTATCACATTTACTGACGATCGTCAGTTTTTGTAATAAGCCTCAGTAGGTAATCTATAAAAAGCTGCCTGAATTCCGGCTCAGGGGCCGGAATGACAGAGAGGGTGACGAAAAAGAACTGTCATCCTGAATTTATTTCAGGATCTATTTCAGAGCCGATTTCGAAACTTACTCCTTCCTCTTTACTTCCTGCTTTTTGTTTTTTGTTCCCTGTCTACCGTCTCCTGTCTACTGACCCCCGCTTGCTTCTTGCTTCTTACTTCCTGCTCTTGTTCCTGTCATCCTGAAGACGTCATCCTGAATTTATTTCAGGATCAGTTTCAGGATTAGTTTCAGGATTAGTTTCAGAATCGGTTTCAGGAATATTAGGGGGATTCGCTCTTTTTGATGACCACTTGGCGAGCGCGGCCTTCCCCGGTGCTTTCGCTCTCCACGCCGTCAATGTCGGCCAGCGCCCGGTGTACGACGCGGCGTTCGTAGGCGTTCATGGGCCGGAGCGAGTGATCCTCCCCGTTGGTTTTCACGTCCTGGGCTACTTTCTGTACGTGCCGCTGGAGGCGCTGGTCCTGTTGTTTTTTATACCCGGCAACATCGACGGTGGCGGAGGTGTCTTGGTAGCCGTTGCTTTTCAGCGCCATATTGGTCAGATTTTGGAAGGAACGGAGCGTGTCCCCGTTTTGGCCGATAAAAAAGCCATTGAGGTGCGTGGAGGGGACGTTCAATCGGATGACGCCCTCATCTTCGTCTTCCTGGGATTCCACGATCACGTTAACTCCGAAGAAGGTAACCAGATTTTCCAGAAAATCGGTCGCGAATTGCCGTGCGTCCATATCTCATCCCTTCTTGGTTTTAGCCTGGAGTTTACCTGAAGCAGCCTGCTGCCCGGAAGCCGCCTTCTCGGAAGACTGTTGAGGCTTCTTCGAGCCTTCTTGGGTCTTGTTCTTGCTCTTGTTTTCGCCCGGGGAACTGGATGTTTGCTCCGGAGATGACACCTCAGAGGAGGCCTCACCCCCTCTCCGGCGGTTCATGAATTGCTTGATGACGTTCTCTTCCTCTTTGAGGATGATGTGTTGTTGGAAGGTGGCCACCAAACTCATGGTGGCGATGTACAACGGCAATGCCGCGGGGAACGTAGCGCTGATGCCGAATACGGCGATCGGCATGACTTTCATGAGCAAGCCGGCACCGCTCGTTTTGCCCGAATCCGATTGGCCGGATTTGAGGGCGGACATTTGCCTGGCCGTGACATAGGTGGTGACACCGGCCACCGCGGCCAGTATCAAACTGGTTTCGGACAGACGGAAGAATCCCAATAACATCGGGTCGAACGCGTCCGGCTGGGCTAGAATATCCTGGATGGCCGGCAAAGAATTGACGAAGGAGTAGGCGGAGGTTTTGATCTGCTCCACGGTGATCATATCCCGGAATACTTCCACCAGCGCGATCAATATGGGCAGTTGCAACAGCATGGGCCCCATACTGCCGAGCATGGCCATGGGGTTGATCCCCTGCTCCCGATAAAGTTCCGACAGCATCCGGGCTTCCTTTTGCTTATCCCCCTTGGCCTGTTTTTTGATCTTGTCGATCCTGGGTTTGAGCTCCTGCTGCTTTTTCTGGAGCTCTTTCATTTCCTCTTGCTTGTGGACCTGCTTCTTCATTAACGGCCAGGTCGCCAACCGGATCACGATCGTCATAGCGATAATCGCCACCCCGAATCCGCCCGGAATAACGGCGTACAAAAACAACAACAGGTTCAGTAGCGGTTCCAGAATAATGGTGTCTATCATGGGTTACCTCTCCCGTTAGTGTAGAATGCCTGCCTTGTGAAAACAACTCCGCAACTGCTCGGCGAGTTGGGCGCCGCGCAGATCAGTGGCTTGGCGCCGAAGCAGGATGACGACGTCCATGCCGGGCCGTATCCGCGGCCACAAAAGCTGGACCTGTCCGTAGAACCGGCGGCGGGTCCGATTGCGGATAACCGCCCGTTTGGCTACTTTGCTGCTGATCACCACCGCCACCCGGGTACGCGAAGGGTGGTGGTTGGCGTGGTATTTGACGGTAAAGGCCGGCATATGGACGGTGTCCCCGTGCTTGAATACCCGGGCGAAATCTTTTTGTCGGCGGAGCCGGTTGGGCTGCTTGAGCATATAAAAAGCCTAAGGGATCACCTCATGAAAGCCTTAATGGCTGAGGCGCTTCCGTCCCTTTTGCCGGCGGCGTTTGAGGACATTCCGCCCCGCTTGGCTGCTCATGCGCTTGAAGAACCCATGCTCCCGCGCCCGTTGCCGTTTCTTGGGTTGATAGGTCCGTTTGGACATAGCTGGAACTCCTTATGCTAACCTGTTTTGGCTACCCGTGCATCGTAACACACCCGCTCTAGCCGCTTGCCTAATTCTTCCCGGCAAACTTGACACGGATTACCGGTGCTCAAACAGGGTATATATAGGCTGCTTTCTAGTTGCATAATATCGTTTTTATACACATCTAACAAGCATTTATCCACAAGCTTGCCGGTGTTAAATGCTGCTTGTGGAAAACTTGAGCCGTTTTGGGGTGATTTATGCGCGGGATTTGTGGAAATGCAAGCGCCTGGGTTAATATAGTTTATAGGTACACGCCTAAAAAGAGAGTTAAGCAAAGCGCGTGAGGGAGGTTACCATTGGCGAGCCCGTTGTGGCAGGCAGTGCTGGGAGAAATTGAAGTTACGATTCCCCGTGCCAGCTTCGCGACATGGTTTAAGAACACCACACTTGTCAAAAGTGATGGCCAGGAAGTGGTAATCGGCGTACCCAATGTGTTTACCAAGCGGCAGTTGGAGGAAAAATACCAGTCGCTTCTGGAGCAAACCTTGCACAAAAACGGCCTACAGCCGGAGAAGATAACCTTTACCATCCACCAGGAAACCCAGCTGCAAAAAGACGGGAGAACAAACGAGCCCGCGCCGGTAGAAACCACTCAGAAACGTCAAACCGGTCAGCAGCGGCAAACCGACTGGAGCGTTAAACCCAAATCCCGATCCAATACCTCCAACCTGAACTCCAAATACACCTTTGACAACTTCGTGGTCGGTGCCGGCAACGAATTGGCTTATGCTGCCTCCCAGGCGATCGTCAAAAATCCGGGCGAAAAGTATAATCCGTTGTTTATATACAGCGGAGTGGGGCTGGGAAAAACCCACCTCATCCAAGCCATCGGCAACGAAATGTTCCGGAAAAATCCCGACATTTGCATCGAATGCATTACCAGTGAGCGCTTTACCAAAGAATTCATCGCCAGCACGCTGCAGAAGAAAACCTTTTCCGATAAATACCGGAGTGCCGACGTACTGATTGTGGACGACATGCAGTTCATTGCCGGAAAAGAAAAAACCGAAGAGGAGTTTTTCCACACCTTTAACGCCCTGCACCAGGCTAATAAACAGATCATAATCTCCAGCGATCAGCCGCCCAATTCTATCCCCACCCTGGAAGAGCGGTTACGGAGCCGGTTCGAATGGGGTATGACCGCCGATATCCAGCCGCCCGACCTGGAAACCAGAATGGCCATCATCCAGAGTAAAGCTCACCAACACCAGACCAATATTCCCGGTGATGTCAGCGAGTACCTGGCCACCCACATCCGGTCCAACATCCGTGAGCTGGAAGGCGCCTTAACGAAAGTACTCGCCCACTGTGAGATGAGCGGACAGACCCCATCAATTCCGGTTGTGGAACAGGTGCTGGGCAGTAGCCAATCCAAGCGGCACCGGCTGACCCAGAAACAGATCGTGGAAAAAACGGCTCGGTATTTCAATGTTACCCCCCATGAAATTATGAGCGCCCGGAGAGAGAAAACCGTCTCCCAGCCACGCCAAATCAGTATGTATCTCCTCCGGAACGAACTCCATTTAAGCTTCCCCGCCGTGGCCAAAGCGGTCGGCCGGAAAGATCACACCACCGCCATTCATTCGGTGAGCAAAATCGAACAGAGTATAGCCGAGGATGCCTCCATGCGCCAAACCGTTCAGCAAGTCAAAGAGCAGCTGTATGCCTGAAACTCGGCTCATTTTCCCAAAACTGTTTCATGGTAGTGTTCAGGTGACGGGAGACACCGGTTTTATGGCTCCTCAAACATTAAAAACCTTCGGGAAAAGGTATGGAAATAATGTGGAAAAGGCGGGAACGGTTGTGTATAGGTGGTGGATGTATTTCACCGCTTATAACTCCGGTAGTCGTGTCGCTGTTGTGGCAAACACACGCCACCTCTATCCAAAGTTTTTCCGCTATTTCTCCACTTCGAAAATAGTTCTGTTTTTGCTTGGAAAAGGAATATATTACGATTATCCACAGATTCCACGACCGCAATAATAACCATGTAAATAAAAGGATTATGAATTATGAAGCTCAGTATCACCCAGGAAAATCTTAACCACGGACTTAGCACCGTTTCCCGCATCATCGGCAATCGGAATACCTTGCCGGTATTGGCTAATGTATTACTCCAAACCAAAGACAACCGGATCCAGCTCTCAGCTACTAATCTTGAAATGGGCATAACTCACTGGATCGGCGGTAAAGTAGAAGAAGATGGAGCTGTTACTATTCCGGCCAAGTTGTTTTCCGAATACGTGCACAATCTTCCGGCCGGAAACGTTTCCTTGACTTGCGAGAAAGACACGGTGCACATAGACAGTAACGGGTTTTCCTCTAAAATCAACGGTATCAGCGCCGAAGAGTTTCCTTCGATTCCCTCCGTTTCGGGTAACGTAGAATTTCAAGTGGCAGCCAAAACGCTTAAAAACGCCTTAAGCCAGGTGGTGCATGTCACTTCCGGGGATGATAGCCGGCCGGTTTTAACGGGTGTCTATCTGCATACCAGAGACGGCATGCTGTACGCGGTGGCCACCGACAGCTACCGGTTGGCGGAAAAGCAAATCATGGAGACCGATGCTGAGTGTAACGTGGTGGTGCCCGCCCGCACCGTGTCGGAAGTGTTGCGGCTTTTAGGTGAGGGTGAAGATGTCACAGTGAAAATCGATGACAATCAAATCAGCTTCGGGTTCAATGAAACGGAGTTGGTTTCCCGGATCATCGACGGCGAATTCCCTGATTACCGGCAACTTATACCCCAGGAGGTTCCCACCACCGCCCGGGTGAACACCGGCGAGCTCCAGGATATTACCAAAGCGGCCACCTTGTTCGCACGGGAAACCACCGGAAGCGTGACAGTCAAAATAGCCCGTGACAGTCTGTATATGGAATCGGTCGCCAGCCAAGTCGGTGAAAACAGCTCGGAGATTTCCGGCGAGGTTTCCGGTGAAGATATGGAAGTAGCCCTCAACGGTAAATATATCGCCGACGCCTTGAGCGTGATCGATACCGACCAAGTTGACATCAGTTTAACCGGCAAAGTCAATCCGTGCCTGATCCAGCCGGTGGACGATGATTCCTACTTACACATCGTCATGCCGCTCCGCTCCTAACCGTTTTTTCGCGCGATTGAAGGGTTTTAGGCCGGGCGAAAATACTGCCAGCCCGGATATATCCACATATACGACACATAAAGGAGTCCTGTAGGCTGCTGAATGATGCTACCCATGATAAAAATGACGCTTTTATTGATCGAGATATTACCTAACAGATTACACAACAAAATAAGCAAAACTACTCCCCGTTAACCGTATGCCGCTTTCTACGCTTCAACTAACCAATTTCCGTTCCTACCCAGACCGTGCGTTTAGTTTTGATGCCGGCAAGACGGTTATCACCGGTCCCAACGGGAGCGGCAAAACCAACATACTGGAAGCTATCTACCTGTTGGGAATGAGTCGGAGTTTTCGCGGTTCGCCGGCCAGTATGGCCCGCGACGGGGAGCAATGGTTCCGTGTCAGCGCCTGGACGTCGGATAAGAATGAATTGGCGGTCACCTGGAAGCAGAAGCAGAAACAGTTATACTGCCAGGGTGAGCAAGTCAAGCCCCGGGATTTTATCGGCTATTTACCGGTCGTTTTATTCGAACCGGGCGGCTTACAGTTGATATACGGCTCCCCATCCTATCGCCGGCACCTTATGGACCGGATTCTCTGCTTTAGCGACAGCCAATACCTCACCTCCCTCTTACGGTTCCGGCGGATATTAAAACAGCGGAATAGTCTTTTACGCCGGGGAGAGGCGAGTAAAGACCAGGTCTTTGGGTGGGACGTATTACTGGTGGAGCAAGCCGCCTACATCCGCCGATGCCGGGAAGATTTAGTGGCGTTTTTCAATCAATCCGTGCCGGCTATATACCGGGATATCACCGGTGACCAAAACCAGATCCAATTCACCTACGCCTCCAAAACCAGCAATAAAAACTATCCCGATGAGTTATTACGGCAGCTGGCCGCCTCCATTCAACCCGATTTTAGATATGGCACCACCGGCCATGGTCCGCATCGGGACGACATAAACGTAACGCATAATTCCCGGCCGCTGGCCGAAGTCGGATCCCGGGGCGAAGTGCGGACGGCCACGGTGGCGCTCATGCTGGGGGAGCTCTCCTATATCCGCGAGTATGCCCGGTCCGAGCCGCTGTTGCTTTTGGATGACGTGTTCAGTGAATTGGATGAGCGGCGCCAAGCGGCCTTGCTGGAACACCTACACGACACCCAAACCATCATCACGGCTACCCATCCGCCACAGCAACTAGAAACCGGTTGTGCTACCATTGAGTTGTAATCAGGACGGGGTATGCGCTCAATTGATGACATTATGCGGGACCGGGTCGACTCACTTGATATGGCTCGTGAGGAGCAGCTGGCCAACATCCAGGAGTTGTTGAGCAATCTCTACCCAGGGAAAGTCCGCGCCCGGCGGCTCCAGCGCCAGGTGCTGACCGTAGAAACGCCCAGCTCGGCCGTGGCCAACGATCTCCGCTTACGCCGGGAAGAACTTCTGGATAAGTTCAGTGACATGGAGGTTGTCGACATCAAGATATCGATCGGCTGACATCCGCCACTTAATGTGACAGAAACTTATTGAACACCTCCTTGCTGTTTACTGTGAGGGTGTTCAATAAGCCGGGAGACGAGGCGGATGAGGGGAACAAGAAGCAAGCAGTAAGAAGCAAGAAGCAAGTGAAAAAATGCAAAACCTCTGTGTCATTCCGGCCCCCGAGTCGGAATCCATTAAGTCGATATGATTATGAAACTAAGCCTGAAACAGATCCTGAAATAAATTCAGGATGACAATAGAAGATTCGTTATTACCAGGCTACCCGCTTTGTCATTCCGGACTCCGATCCGGAATCCATTAAACCGAGATGGTTTTGAAATAGATCCTGAAACAAGTTCAGGATGACAGGTTCAGAGCCTGTTGCTTCTCACTCTCTGTTTTCTGTCTGCTGTCTACCATCTACTTCCCTTATTCCCGTTGCCGGGAGACTATACGGCCGCTATTGCGGCAGGCGAAGTTGGTACAAAGACCCGGCATTTTCCAGTCCCTGCGAAGTGGTACCCATATATAAGGTCCGTCCATCCTGGCCAAGGGTGAGCGGGTTGTTGTGCCGGACCGGGTCCGGCGTGTCCGCCATTTTCCGCCATTTCTGCTCACCTATGTGCAGCTGCCAGACGGCACCGTCGTCGACCATAAGCAACCGGTTTTCATCCCGCCACAGGAGACTGTCCGCATTATCGGGGAGAAACTGCATAACCCGGCTTAATTGTTGCTCGGCTTTGTCGTAGACGTGGAGCCCGTTTTTCTTGGCCAGGAGTAACTTGTTACCGGATGGACTCCACTCGGCATTCAACACGTGTGTATTTTTCATCGCATCCGGCATAGACGCTTGGCTTCCCACAATCAGGTTGCTGGGCTGGGACTGACTGTTTTCGCCCGTTACCGGTGGGTGGAATATAAAAATGCTTCCGGTGTCCGAGAGGGCGATTTGGCTGCTCTGGCTGGGTAAATCGCGTAATTTGTCAGGCTCAGCATCCACTGACGGGTACCGATACAAACTACCCTCGATATTAACCGCCATTTGGCCGCGGTCGTTGATGTCATGGGAGGCGAGGCTGGGGATGTTATCGGTACTAGGGCGGGCATCCGGTGGATATCGAAACGGTTTGACGTTGCCACTGGCCAGCGCTTTATAGGCGTTATTCTCCAGCTGGACAAACGCGCTGTCATAACCCGCCCAGGTAATACTCGATACCGGGGATAAACCGGGAAAGACGTTTTCGGGCCGCTGCCCGGCTGCTTCCAACTGATACAGCCGTTTCAAGTTTTGGTCGAGAAAACGCAGGCGGCCGGCCTGGGAGATTATGTTATAGGCGTTGCCACGGGTGAGTTCTTGGAACTTGCCTGCTTCTTCTACCTTGAGCTGAACCTCGGTGGTCTGCCGTTTTTGCACCGTAGTATCGGTCCGCGTTTCCCCCTCCGCGTTTTCGGCCGTTACGGTGTAGGTTCCCGGATCCAATCGTTGGCTAACCACCGGCCCCGTGCCAAGCTTTCGGGCTTGTTGGCTGTTTTCGGCGATCTCGAACCGTTCAACCCGGGCGTTTTGCCCGGTTTCCACCCGCAGGACTCCGGTGGTGAAGTAGGAAACCACCAGCCATATGGCCCCGATGACTATCAGCGCCCCGACAACTATTATGGTGATTTGTGTAAAACTTATCCGCATAGGCTAATCCTGTGGTAACGCTTTATATGCTCCTACTAAATCGGGCTGGGCGTCAATCATGACCGATTTTTCATATTCACAGTTCCCGCTTGACACACAGTCACGGCTAATGCCGACGTTTTCGGTGGCGACATCAAAGTGAAGATGCGGTGCGGTGCCAAACGCGGCTTTCGGCCCGCCGATAACCCCTATCACGTCACCCGCTTCCACGCGGTCGTTCTCGTTGACGCGCTCAGAGTGGGGTTTCAGGTGTTGGTAATGATAATAGTTACCATCTTCGCCGTGTATCCGGACGCTCAAGGATGGCCCCGGCGGATCGGTTTTAATCACGGTCCCGCTGGTGGCGGCGACTACTTCGGTGCCGGGTTCCACGAAGACATCGGCGGCTTTGTATAAGTCATCGGAGCCGGGAGGGCTGTGGCAGTTGGTTTGGTTGTCATGGCACCAAGTCAGGGTCGTGCCGTTCAAGGTAGTCCCTTCCCGTATGGCAGCCTTGGTGGTTTTCAAGGGGAATACCAGATCACTTCCCACCCCTAAACCGCCGCATCCGTTCGAAGAAAGGCTTACGTTTGCCTGCGCCGTTTCACCTCCTCCAGCTTCCACGTCAGTAGACAGATTGACCGTACCGGACCGCAAATCCCGGATAAAAGTTACGCCGCGCTTGATATAATCCCGGGTTTCCTTGGGGAGCTCACGCTCGTCTTCGGGGAGATCCTTCTTTCTTTCCATGGCGGCCGGGCCGTGGTTGTAGGCCCCCATAGCGTATGCCAACGTTCCCTCTTCAAAGGGGTTGGCGGCGCTGCCCACCGGGCTCCCCTGGCTACCGCCCAGCGAGTTCAGAAAATTAGCCGCTCCGTAGGCCGCGTCGGTTACGTCCTGTAGGTCTTTGTCGCCATCTCCGTCGCCGTCAACCCCGTAGGCGTCCCATGTACTAGGTCGGAATTGGAACGGTCCCTGTGGGTCGTCGTCACCTTCTAAATCGGAAGTAGGCCAGTCGTAGTCCGGCGGCGGGAAATCGCGGTTTTCCCAGAAGAAGACGAACGTCAACAAGGCCAAATCGGCATTTTGCTCAGATGCTGCTTCCGGGAAAAGATCCCGGTACGGTTGCCGAATTTTAGAAGGTAACTCCTCTATACTTTCCGCTCCGCCCTGGCTGCATCGGTCGGTGGTGGCATCGCCATCGTAATAAACGCTGTCGTAAATGTATGCTTTTTCGTCTTCCGCCGGCAAGGCTCCTACTCCGGAAATTATGGAGGCCAGCGTAAAAACCAAAATCATACTAAATAATGCGAGTCGCGTGTACTTCATTGCAGTGTGGAAATATGTATGTGATCACTATGATTTTCCCTGGTCTTCGGCGAGTAGGAAAAGGACTCCCCGGACTTAAGATTACTGGTGCCCTGTGGCGGCGAGGCGTATATAATCTCGTGGATGCCGAAGTTGCCGCGGTTCCGGTAAACGAACCGGATAAGAGTATCGGCAAACTGATTGCCGATATCTACTCCCTGCCCGCTATAGTGCGTACTACCGGAGGTATGATCGCCGGTGGTAAGCGAGGTGATCCGGATGCGGGGTATGTTAGACTGGTTGGCTATGCGCAGGATGACCCCCAGCAACTGGGAACTTACCTCCGTCCGGCGACCATCCCGGGTGTACTTGGATGCGGTGCCGCTGCGGCTGGCTTGCACGAAGGAATTCCGTACTCTGCCGCCCTCGCCGCCCTTAAAAGTAATATCGGGACGATTCAGAATGCGCTTGGCCAGTTCTTCCGTCTCCCCCTCTACGGGTTGGGACTCGCCGCTCCCGCCGCCGCCAGTGTTGTTGTCGCCGCCATCACTCCCCGAGCCGCCGTCATCTGCCGAGGCACTGCCACCTTCACCCTGCATATAGCCTTTGGAGTAAAAAATTGAGGGCCGTTCGTCCGTTTTCTCATAACAACTCAAAGGGATGGGCGGATTTTCCTTTCTAGCAACAAACGAGCCCATCGTGGCCGGAGTACCCGGATCTTCCTTTATTTGTTGAGCGCAGCTTTCGATATCCTCAAGAAGGTTAAAGGTTATGGTGTCGTCTAATTTGTTATCCGAGACCAGTTGAGACATGTTTTCCACGGTATACCGGTCAAACATCCACATGGAAATGGCGATCAAATTGTTTGTGGATAACCAACTTTGCGAGCTGTCTCGGACGAAACGATCCGGGCAATGGGTGTCGCTCCAACCCTTTGTGCCCCCGCTGCTGGGTTCGTTGTAAGGGAGTTGCGAGCACCACAGATACTCCCGCATATTGACAGCTGTGGTGAACTTGCTTTTGTCGCAACCCCTATAACCCTTCCCATCGTAGACTTGCCACTCATTGCCGTTGGAATTTTTCCAGCAGTAATAGTTCAGATGATCCAGAACGTGCTTTTCGTTGGCAACGGGGTCGACGTTCTGCACTTCTGCGTCGGTGAACCCGAAGTGTTCCAACCCGTAGGTTTTATAATCGTCCCCTTCCTTCCACTGGGCGCCGACGGACTGGAAAAAGATGCTTCCCAGCGAATCCAGAAGGGCGGAAGGAATGTTGGCCGTTTGGCGAGCCAGCCCGTGAAAGGTTTTGGGCATGGCCACGGCCACCTTGGAGGTAAGGGAGTAGGGGTTGTCGGGAGACAGGTACTTATGGAACGAACCCTTCCGGGCCAGAAAGTCGTGTTGGGCGTCCTGGGCTTTATCCCGGACTTTCTCGTATTTATCACCCGAAAGCGGCGGCGCGCCCATGTTGCTTCGGACATGTTCGGTGTTGTTCATCACCATGCCGGCGGCCAGGCAGTTGGTGGCCAGATGCGCCGAGAAGCCGAAATCCATGCAGCTGATGTTGTCGACTATCCAATCCACAAAATTGCCCACAGCCCACTGAAAAGCTCTTAATTGCTCCAGCGCCCACTCGCCCCCGATGGCAACCGCTTTCCCCACACCCAAGGAGGCGATAAGCTCTATGGAGTCCGCGGTCAGTTGGACTCCCGTATTACCCAAAAAGCTACATATATTGTTTCCTAATTTGCCTACTGCATTAATGCGTTCTAACCCCTCTTTTGCGACGTTACGAAAAAAACCGCCTATCCCTCCCGCCTTGACATAATAATTGTCCTCGAGATCCGGTTCGTTGCCGGTAAGCTGTACACCGGCCGCTCGTTTATAGGCGGCAGTTTCGCCTGGGTGTCTCCCTTCCGTATCCTCTGTTGCTGGAGTACCGGTGCCGCCAGCAGCTGCAACTATGTTTTTCCCTTCCGTACCCTCTGTTGCTGGATCGTGAAAAACTTCCATCAGCTGCCCGTATTCTTCGCCGCTCACCGTATTCCCCCCGACTTTGGCTTGATGAGCGGCGGTGGATACTTCCTGGGCCAGGACCATGGGTGCTTCCTGGCGGGCCCGCTCTTGGCCCTCGGTTTGCTTTTCAATACTCTCGGCGAGACACTTCATCATTGCCAAACCGGTGACGCTTAAACCGATCTCGGAAGCCCGAGCTTTCAGGTTTGGCGAGCGTCCCCGGCGAGCGTCCTCGATGATATTGTTGACTTTGTTCTGTTGTTCCTCTACTTCACCTTCCACCTGTTGTCTGGTTTCCTCGGAAACCTTGCTGTCGCTGTCACTGTCTCTGGGGCGCGCCTCCGGGTTATACTTCTCCCCGCGTACCCGGGCGCGCAACCGCCGGGAGGCATCGGCCCGCTTGCGTCCGGTAAAGAATTTCCGATTCCACCCGGTGCGGTAATACATCAACTGATGAAACCGGAATCGCTTCCCCACCCGCCAAGGTTTGATCCCTTGTTTGATGAGCGTGCGGATCTCTCCTCGTGCTTGGCGGAAGTTCTTCAGTTCGATCACCTCCCCGGTATCTATTTGGCGTATCCCCGTAGCCACCCGGTGGCCGTTTGCGCTCTTGTATTCAAATGTATATCCCTTCTTCTCAATTTTTGACTCGATTTTATTCAAACGGCTGTCATTAACCCAGTCGCTGATCAGGTTGCCGGTCCTCCGCCGGTTGCCGTCCTGGCGAACTCTTTTCGTTTCCATATTACGGCCGCGTTGGAAGGTGCGGGCAAGAAGCCGGGAAGTCCGGCCGCCTTCGGTATATTCGGACGCCACGAAAGCGTAGTTGTGAAAAATTTTCATCATGTGCACCAGCTCGAACTGTTTCAAACCCAGAAAACCGACCACTACCATGGTTATAATTACCCCCACGATGCCGCCGGCAATGCCGCTCTTGCCTTTGTTACGGCCGATGAGCTTGAGCACGGGCTTCAGCCCGCGCCCGACGGCGGTCTTATTCAGGGCGGATTCGGCTACGCCGCCGCCAGCCGAGTAAAAACCGCCGCTTCCGCCGCTGGATTCGCCTGCTCCGCCCTCACCGGTGGATTCGCTCGCTCCGCCGTCTTGATTGGCTTGCTCCCCGCCTTCCCGGGTGTCTTGTTCGACATCGCCCTGGCCGGCCGAATCCTGGTTTTGGTCCTGGTCGTCTGTATCCTGGGCTTCCGCCATACCCGCCTTTTGATTTCCCCTGGATTATACAATAACCACGGCCTTTTATAAATCACTGGCTTAGTTTGACAGAACTTATTGAACACCTCGGTTTAATAGATTCCGGCTCGGGGGCCGGAATGACAGAGAGGGGTAGTGAAAATGTCATCCTGAACCTGCCTGCCGGCAGGCAGGCTTGTTTCAGGATCTTCCCCCATTGTCATCCTGAATTTATTTCAGGATCTGTTTCAGAGCCGATTCCGAAACAAGTTCGGAATGACAAAGAGGATTTGCATTTTCCACTTGCCACTTGCTCCTTGCTTCCTGTCAACTGCCCCCATCGGCCGATTATCCCGCTGAAGCGCCCCGCCCTTCCACGCTGCGCAATATTTCGAATTTAACGTCGTTTTGCCCGGGTTTAATGCCGTTCTTCTCCAGATAGTTACGCGCCCGTAGCCGCTTTTCTTCTACCGGCACTTGGGTAATGCGGACCACGAACGCATCCTGATCTTCCAGATAGGTGATGCTGTAGCCGGGATTATGCACCGGCAGGTCACGGATAAACCCAAGCCGGGACGACTGTCGCCGGTCCGTGCGGAAGGTAAGGGTGTGTTCACCTATGCTTTGGCCGGATTGGCTTTCGATCCGGGGTATGGTCAGGGTGTATTCCGCTCGCTGGAGGAGCGCGTGGTTGGGTACCAGATACAGCGTGTCGCCGCGGGTGTATATTTCCGCGTCCATGAGCGGATCGCTCACCACCCGGAAATCCTCGGGGATAAAGAGGGGTTGATTATAGTCAAAAGAAATGGTGGGAGTCAGCCGGTCTATCCGGACTTGCTGGCCGGGGGAAGTATCCTCCAGCTGGAATTCCTGGTTCCGGAATTCCAGCCAATACACCGCCGCGACGGCAGCCAGTAGAAAGATGATAACAGCGGCGATGATGAGTAGTTTTTTGGATCGCATCATACTATAAGGCTCCTACGTATATCCCGTTGGTGGTGGCGACGGCGACGTAGCTGTCCGTGGCCGCCACGTCGATGACTTCGCCTACTTCACCCAGAGGCAGCTGTCTTTCCACCACCGATTGGGAGACGTCGTATAGTTCGATTTTCCGTTGATCGGCGCTGGTTATCTCGGCGGCGATGGTATCCCCATCCACGGGTCGGTACAAACTTTCCCGCGGTTGGATGGCGGTCGGTTTTACCCGGCCGTGCCGGTTGATGAGTTTCAGGGTGGGATCGCCGCGGGTCTGGAAAGCCATCAGTCCATGAGCGCTGGCCGTGCTTTGGATGGGTTGATCGGAGACCGCCACCTCCGCCTCTTTCCGGCCACTGTAGAGCGTTAAACGGGCGTTCTCGGCTACCTCCTGGCCGGCCGCGGTGAGTATCAGTCCCGAATACGAATTCAACGGATGGATAACGGTGCCCGCTATGTCCATGACATAGTCCTTGTTGGTAGTCTCAAGATGGTACCGGGTAAGCTGTCCTTCTTCCAGGAACACGGAGGGCTTTGATTGGTTTTTGATATACATAAGCGATGACTCGTCCTGCCAGCGATGCAGCGAACCGTGCAACCGGTGGTTGGTCCGCTCCGAGGATACCGTAGTGATGTGTATTTTGCCGTCCTTGGCGTGGCTGACGTATTCGCCTGAGGGGCTGAGCCGGACGTGAAACCCTTTCACCTGGGTTTGGGTTTCGGTCCGGAAGGTTTCCGCTCCGAGTCGCTTAACCTCGTTGTCCCGGGTGACGTACTGGAGCACATTGGGTTCCACGAACCGCATGTGTTTGACGTGATCATGGGCGGCTTTCTGGAAAAAGGGTTCCGACCCGGAATTCAGCTGGACCGCGACGACGAGGGCCGTTGCCAGTATCAAGCCTCCCGCAATCGCCCCGACCAATATCCGGTTCTTCATGACGACCCCTTTTCTTGGTTGCCGCCGCAATTAGCGCCGCTGGTGGAAACTGCCCCGGGTATATCCATTTCCCGGGCGGGATTGACTGCTTTCTGGTTGCGGGAGATCTCAAAATGCACATGCGGGTGGGTGGCGTTGCCGCTGGTGCCCACGTAGGCGATCCGTTGCCCGGCCGATACGGTCTCCCCGACGTTCACCAGCAAGCTGCTGTTGTGATGATACCGGGTGATCAGGTTTTCATTGTGCTGTATTTCGACGATCAGCCCGGCTGCTCCGGTGTGGCGGGCGGTGATCACCTCGCCGCTATTGGCGGCTAATACGTAAGGGTCGGCGTCCGGGGTAATGTCGATCCCGGCATGCTTGTTGGGGCCGATCGGTTGCGGGGCGCCCCGTTCACCAAAGCAGCTGAGCACGGCTCCCCCGTCCCCGGTTGGCCAGATCCAGTTTTGGCCGCTGCCGCAGCGGATGCTGTCGCCGGCCAGTTCGATCATTTCCTCGATCGATTGCCGGAGTTGATGACGGTAAAGCTGGGTATCGTTCTGCTCGGGAGGGGCGTACTGGTTGACGAATTCCTCGATTGACACTGCCCCGTTTTCGATGAATACCCGGCGGAGGTAATTGGGGATGTCATCAAAGTCGGTTCCTCCCTCCAAACTTTGCTCCCAGGAGTCGTACCGGTACCATCCGTCTATACTGGGCTGGGATTCTTTGGCTCGGCGCCCGAAGGCGTTATAGCTGTCGGACGAATTGCTCCCCCAGGCCGTCCCCAGCATGCTTTCTTTTTGGGCGATGCCCACCAACAGCATGGGGTTGACGTTCTCCTGCTTGGCTCCGCTGACCAAAGCCTCTCCCAGGTTGGCAAACGGCGAGTCGGGTTGGTGATTTTCGACGTAGCGCTCCAGGGCATCGGCTAATTTTCCGCTGTTACGGATGGTGATGGCGGTGGTGGCAAAACATCCGTTGCCGCTCTTGTTCTGGGTAATGTCGGTTTCGGCGTCGATGTGTGAGGACCCCAGTGCGATTCGGGAGGGCTCCTTCTGGGTGGCCGCCGTCAGGCCACCTCCGGGCAGTGTCACCACCGAGGCGAATACCAACACGCCCGTTCCCAGCATTACCCCAGCCGATCGATACTTACCGGTGCCGGAGCCCGGGCGGAAATGTTTTTGGAGATGTTTTTTGACTTTAACCATCTGTTTCATCTTATATACTCCTGCCACATCCAGGACGGGGGGATCATACCTGTTATCCTTACCTTTACCCTAGCATATCACGAAAGGGCGGCCTATACACTCACAACAGTCTCCCGGCAGCGGGAATAGGAAGCAAGCAGGTAACAGTAGGCGGTAGACAGCAGACAGCATACAGGGAACGGAGAGTAAGCAGCAGGAAGTAAGAAGTAAGCAAAAAACAGAAGTAGACAGGGAACAGGGAAGAAGAAGCAAGCAGCAAGAAGCAAGAAGTAAGGGGAGAATGCAAAACCTATTTGTCATTCCGGCCCCCGAGCCGAAATCCTTTAACCAGACATGATCCTGAAACAGATTCTGCAATAGATCCTGAAACAAGTTCGGAGCCTGTCCTGAACCTGTTTCAGGAATGACATCTTCAGAGCCTGTTGCTTCTCACTCCCTGTCTGCCGTCTACCGTCTACTGTCTGCTGACTACCCGGCCTCGGTATCGGCTTCGGTATTGTCGGTTTCGGCCGATTCCCCACCGGCAACCCCTTGATTGATTTTTTCCATGGCCGCCAGCTCTTGCGGGTCGGTGGTGACCAGCTGGGCTTCGGTGGGGCTGGCCTCGATCCGGAGATGGATGTGGTTGGAGCCGGCGAAGAAAAGCCCCTGCCCGACCGGGAACTGGGTCAGCCGTTTCTTCTCCTCGCTGGTGAGTTTGAAGGTTTCGGCGATCAGATCGGCCGCCGACGGCGCCTGCTTAAGCAACAGCTGCATGCTGGAGTTAGACACCACCGCCCGTCCCAGCCGGGAAGTCAAAAAGTCCTCCACGTCCTGGGAGATAGTGGTCAGTCCCAGCGAATATTTTCGGGCCCGTTTGGCCACCGAAAAGAGGAAATTGGCCGAATCCTCGTATTTCATCAACTGCCAGGCCTCGTCCACGACCAGATACCGCTCGGTCTGGTCGGATTTGACCCGGTTCCATATGTAGTTGAGTACGATAAACATCGCCACCGGCCGGAGTTCGTCCTCCAGGTCGCGGATGTTGAAGACCACGAAATCGTTATCCAGCGATACGTTGGATTGGTTGGAAAATATACCCGAAAAGGTACCTTCGGTGTATTTGCGCAACCGCTGGGCCATATTAGGGCCGGTACCGGCCATATTGACCAACGTGTCGTAGAGATCGTTAATGGTGGGCGGTTGGGCGGTGTGGGTATGCGGGTCGTTGGTAATGCCCATGGCGGCGTAGGTGTTAATGAGCGCCATATCCAGATCCGCCTCTTCTTCGGCAGTGATGCCGGAGCTGATGCTGCCATCATCCTCCTGTTTGGTGCTGCCCATCATCAACCGCAGCATGCCGTGCAGGGTAATCAGGTTGGCCCGCAAGGCATTGTCGGCCTCTTCCGAATCCGTAACCGTGGGAAGATCGAACGGGTTGACGTAGGTATCCGAATTTAAGCTCAAGTAGATATAACTGCCGCCGACCGCGTCGCTGAGCCGCTCGTACTCGTTTTCGGGATCGATGATGATAACCTGCCGGCCCATCATCAGACTCCGCAACGCTTCCAGCTTGACGGTGAACGATTTACCGGCACCCGATTTGGCGAAGACCACCATATTGGCGTTTTCCTGGCTAAACCGATCAAAAATGGCCAGGCCGTTGTTGTGCATATTTATGCCGTACAGAATGCCCTCTTCCTGGGATAGATCGGCCGAAGTAAACGGGAAGGTCGTCGACAGGGCGCCGGTACTGAAGTTCCGCATAATCTGGAGTTGGTCGGTGACTTGCGGCACGGTCGAGTTGAAGGCCTGTTCCATCTGTACGGTGGCCACTTTGGTATATACCAGCTGCTGGCCGAAGACTCCCTCGATCTTCCGTTGGATGTAGGTCATTTCTTCCATGCTGTCGGCGTACATGGTGATGTAGAGGCCGAACCGGAAGAACCGATCCTCCCCGACCTGCAACCGGTTCCGTAACTGCTCGGCGTCCTGGATGGCCGCCTCGGTTTGGGGATCGCGCACCCGCCCTTTTTCCTGGTTGATCTGGATGTCGGCCTCCAGCTGGGACACTTTCTTGCGCAGATTCTCCAGCACCACCCGGCTTTCTACCGGGTAGATGAACATGCTGATGTCCAATGCTTCGTCCAGGTTGATGATAGGTGATAACCAGCCGGTAAACAGTTGCCGGGGGTAGCCGTAGACGTATAATGTCCGGGCCATCCGGGTGCCGATGCGCAAATAGGAAGACTCGAACTCCAGGCTGGAGGGGGAGATGAAATCCCGCAGCCCGGTAATGCCTTGCCGGAACTCCCGCTCGACTTCCTGCTGTTCCCGCTGTTTTTGCGCTTCGGCCAGCCCGACCGGGTCCTGTTTGCTTTTGAAGACATTCAGCTTGCTTAACAAACCCATTACTAAAATGCTCCGGTTTTCAGGTTAGCAGGCAAGGCTTTGATGACTAAACCCCAAGCTGGCATCGACGGTTCCTCCCTTGCGTGGCGGGCAACCACGGGCAGCGATTGGTTTGGGGTGGCCCGGCTTGGATTTGGCGGGTGTCCGCTCATGCGTTCTCCCCGGGGAGTACCTGGTCGGCTTGCCCCTCGCCTTTTTCGATGATCGGGGACTCTAGTTGATTGACGTCGGTCAGCTTCTCCTGTTTGGAGGTGACCGGATTGTACACATTGTAATACAACTCGATGAGTTCCTGGGTGTTGAGCGGTACGGCCTGGGTGCCGATCCGGTTCAACCCGTTGGCGACCGTACGGGCCCGCCGGCTCAGCTCCTGTTTATGTTTATTGAACTCGTTTTCGTTGACGGTTACCACGTCTTTCTTCTTGGTCTTGAACAGTTCGGTGAATTTCTGGGCACCGCTGGCGATACCCTCGGAAATTCCGGACGGATAATATGGCACGATGACGTAGAATTGCTTGTCCATGATGTTAGCTGCTTCCACCAGATACTTGATGTATTCGATGTAATCCTCCATCAAAAGCCCCAGCAGAATGTTGTCCTGGTTCTGCCGGGCGTTTTGGAGTTTTTCCAAGTAGTTATCCAGGTTGATGCGCTGGCTGCGGATGTATATCTGGACGGTAAAATCAAGCGAATTCAGGAACTGTTGGTAGGCCTGTTCCACCCCTTCCCGCTCTTGTGGGCTCATCAGATCGAAGTTGACCGACTGGCACATGACCACCGAACGCAGCGAACTGTCCCGCATGATAACGATGCCATCGCGTATCTCGGAAACCAGCAGTGATTTCTGGGTGCTGTTAGCCTTTTTCCTCGATTTCTTATTCTCTTTCGATTTTTTTGATTGCCCCGCATTGGGCTGGCTGCCTGGGGTGGGCCGCTGGGTGTTGGGTTGGGGCCGGGGTTGTTGCTGAGTTGCTTGGGCGTTTGGTTGTTGCTGGGGTTGTTGCTGACCTTGCTGCTGTCCTTGCCCGGGGCTTTGTCCAGCTTGGCTTGGATCCGGTTGCCCGGCGGTGTTGGTCTGTTCTGAGGCCTGCCCGCCGGTGTTCCCGGGCACATACTGCTGGCCTGCCTGGTTGGCGGGTTGTTGATCATCGGGCGGCATAAAACCTCCCCGATTGCCATGGAACCAGCCGGACGCGGCAGGTAACACGGAAGCATAAAGACATCTGAGCCGTGGTGGAATTTTGGAACGGGCCTGGTTGCTCGCGGCTATCGTGTCGCTGATTAGTCATCGCAGTTGTATCTCCTCACCCTCTTGCAAGCGATCATCGGATTGCCGGTTGGCCGCGGCGGCGATCTGGCTGACGCTTAACTCATCAGACACGTTCAGTATACCAGATTGCTGGGCGGTTTCGGGTGCCTGGGTCTGGGGCGCCTGATTGTCGGTGTTGTCGGTCGCCTGGTCGTTGCCCGTCTGCCCAGCCGGTGGTGATGGCGGGGATTCCGAAGCTTCCGCGGCCGGGCTGGCGGCAGGAACCTCAGCCGGGGTATGATGCCCGTCCGCCTGGGGCACGGTTTCTCCCTCCGCCGGGGTTTGACCACGTGCTTGCCGGCGGACGTTCTCCATCACTTGCTCGCGCCGCTGGCGGGTTTGTTCGTGTAGCAGATTGTCAAGCTGCATGCCTTCGGGGTTTTCCTCGCTCATGATGTCTTCGCGCTCGTGCACCTCGGCCGGCTCCTGGGACTCGTCGGGCCTGAACAACCGGTCGTCGCCGCTGGCGCCGATAGCCGGGTTGGCGTCCGGTACCGTCAGCTCCGGACGTTTGGCGGCCCATCCCCGCGTGTCGACCGTCTGGGCCAGTTTTTCCAATTGGCCATGGACTTCGTGGACATCCTGTTTGAGGGGTGTTTCCTCCTGTTTTTTGGGTTTGGTGAGGACCAGATGTTCGTAATACCCTTCGGTGTTCCACACCCGTTGGCGCGGCCGCAACAGAAAGTTAAAAAAGGACAGTAAGTACCGCTCCATGGGCTGGTCTTCCCGGCGGAAGACGGCCAGTCCGCCGAATATCACCACGATCGGCAGCGGTAACACCACCAGGAACGGGTGCACCTGCCACATCAGCCAAGCCAGCAGCCCCCCGCCGCCGGCGATCAGCATGAAAATGAACTGTTTGAACGTCAGCGGCCCCAGTAATTTGTCTTCGGCTTCGACATCCTGGGGAACTTTATAGGTAGCCATGCCCGCCAGTATAGCGGATCAGATGCGGGGTATAAAGCTCATGTCATAATGGCCGGTCAGGAAAAGGAAGCAGGAAGCAAGCAGCAAGAAGTAAGCAGTAAGTGGTAGACAGTAGACTGGAGACTGGAGACAGGGAACAGGAAGTAAGGAAAAAAATGCGAATCCTCTTTATCCGCCATAAGAAAACCACGTCCGTAAGGGCGTGGATGAAGGCGCCGCCGCTGTCTTTGCCTCCATGCGGTAGCATGGAGGCATGATTGTACGCTATCTCCACCGTCGGCGTGGATGAAGAGACCATACGGAACTACATCGAATACCAGGGCCGGGAAGACAGCGGCCAAGCGGAGCTTGAATTAAAGTGAAACCACGTCCGTAAGGGCGTGGTAGTTCATTCCGCCCCCCCCTCTGTCATTCCGAACTTGTTTCGGAATCAGCTTTGAAATAGATCCTGAACTAAATTCAGGATGACATTGCTTTTTCGTCACCCTCTCTGTCATTCCGGACTCCGATCCGGAATCATTTTTATGCTGAAACCAACCCGGAAACCAGATCCTGAAATAAATTCAGAGCCTGTCCTGAACTTGTTTCAGGAATGACATATTCAGGAATGATATTTCGCCCGGTTTTTATTGTAGGGCTTTGGTAATGATTCCGAGTGATCCCGGGTTCTACGTGCAAAAATACCCCAGTCAGCCTTGACTAATATCAAATTTCATGTGATTATATGAGTAGCGAAGGGCTTTCTTCGCTTCGCCAGGTTGGAAGAAGACTCGAAAGGGGCACAGGATGACCGAGAAGTCGTTTGTCCGCAAAGTGGTAAACGAAACAACGTCCAACGAGGATAGCCTCGGTTTTAAAATTTTCTTCTTCGTCACTATGGGGCTCGCCCCCCTTTGTCTAATAGGGGGGTGGATCGAGGCCGGGCTTATTGCCGGGTTATTAATCGCTGCGGCCACGTCGGCCGCAGCGTTTGTGCTGGGGTTCGCAATTAATGCCGTCGTTGAGGCGTACTGGGAAGTACGCCTTAAATGGCGACGAAAATCATCGTAGAGTCTTCGGGGAAGGCGGCCTTGCTGGCAGCGTCGCCAGTGCCGTCTTCCCCAAACTCCAATCCCCTATTCCTCTTCAGCTGCTCCTCGAGCACGCCCTCCCGCCCCACCCAGACTTTTCTTCCAACCTCTTCTCATCTGTCTATTTGAGATGGTGGGCGTATAGGCCGATTTATCATTACGCCTTAATACTAACTAAGTGTATCGTACGGGTCATTAGGATTCGGATTGTACGAGTCATTGGGATTCGGGTTTCCGGAATTTTGATCCTGGTTGTTGTAGTTGGGGCCGGGTTGTCCCGGTTCCCCGGCTCCTCCCGGTTCCTGCGGTCCTCCCGATTGCCCGGATTGCCCGAACCGTGGGCTGGTGGGGACGGTGCCTTCCTCCCCCTCCCGGGGCTTTACCGGTGTGCCGCCCGCCGAGGCTACGTCGACGCCCAGGTTGCCTGCTTGGAGGTCGGGGTCCCTCTCAAAATCCAACCCCGCTGTTCTGCTGAGCTTATCACGGGTTTCCTTCGGCACTCCTGATTCCTGACTCGCCATCTTACCAAGCATCTGTTTGAATTCCTTATCTTCTGCTGCTTGCTGCCTGGCGGCTTGGGCGAATTCGGTTGGGTTGTTGTTTTTGTCTTCCAAGGCGTCGGGTTTGAGTTTTTGCCAGTTTTCGGTGCTCATGCTCCGGAGCTCTTGTTTGTAATTCTTCCATTTGTCTTCGTCGTTGCTGGCGGTATTGTACGCTTTCAGGTCCGGCCGACCGCCATCTTTGCCGGCCGCTTGGGCTGCCTGGGAGACTATGTCCTTGCCGACTTGGCCCCCGGTCGCTTTCTGGACTTCATCAAAACTGGCCTGCTGCGCCTTCCCTTGCTTGGCTACCCGCTGCAAGGCGGCGGCCCGCACTTCTTTTTTGCCGCTATGGTGCTTAACCTCCTTCAACTTCTCCGCCTTCTCGGTTTCACCGTTACCTTCAAGTTCCTTTATCCGGCCCCTAATTGAGTCACCATGTTGGGCAATTTCATTCTGTATTTCGGGGTCGTTAATGCCTTCCTCCTCAAGGGTTCTGTCCGCTTCGCCGACTTGCTGCTTGAATTTTCCTATCGCCTGGGCTTGGGATTTTCCTCCCACGCCGACTCCGGGGCGGGCCCCGGCCTGGGCCGCTTTTCTTACGGCGGGGGTACCCATTACCGCCCTGCCGAGCAAGTTGTCGGGTTTCATACCGGCGGCCATCTCCGTTTCACGCCGCTCTTTCTTTTCCTGGAGTCCCCCCATTAGGCCGCCCTTGCCACCTTTACCACCCTTGCCGTCTTTGCCCCGGGCGGCTTTGTTGGTGAGATTGGAGACTGTGCCGCCGAGGACCGACACCGCCCCTCCGGCTAATTTGTAGGTGAAGGGTATTACGAACAGGGGCGCCATAACGGCCACGAAGCCGATCAACGCAGTCACAGCGTCTTCAACCTCTGTGGCGTCTCCTTCCCCAAAGTTGGTCGCTATCACGGCCACCAGGGTACCGGAAGCCAACAGCAGCATGATCAACGGGAACATCATCAGTGCTTTCAGGAGCATGTCCAGCCATTGTTTGAACCATTTTTCCGTATTGGGGAGTACCCACAAAAGGAAGGCGATGGGGGATAGGACAGTCAGCAACACGATGATTATAAGACGCAGCATTAAGGTCAAGAAAGTAGCGATGATGGCGATGATAGCCGGCAGCATGACCAGGAAGAACGCGACCGCCCCGCCCGCGATCGTAGCCAGGCCCCCGGTAGCTGCGAAATACGTCAAAAAGGCGGATCCGGCGACTATTACGCTCGTTTCGCCTTCCCCGCTGAAATTCAGATCTGGTCTGTCTTGGGCAACTGATTCTTGCAGGGCTGAGTCTTGTATGGGCGCCAGAACTACTCCTTCGATGCCTTTCCCCAGGACGTTGGTAATGTCTACAGCAATTGCGACCAGGAAGAAGGAGGCTTGGATAAATATAACCGCCGCTACCAGCCGGGGGAGCATCTTTTTTATGGTATAGGTGTCTATATTGAAAGAGGTGGCTTGGGCGTAGATCAAAAAGATGAATACCGGGATCAGGAATATATTGGCCATATTCCGTACGCTGCTCCACGTTTGGTAGATGAACGTTTTGCCACCTTCATCATTGGTTCTCTCCAGGGGGCTGACGCTCAAAAGCGACTCTAATACATTGGTCGCGAACTCCATGAAATTCCGGAAAGCGCTGATGATGTTGCAGACCAACCAAGAGAGTCCGAACCCGGCGTCGCAATCGATGTTGTCATCGCTTCCTTCATCGTCGCCTTCATCGTCATTGCCAGCATCCACGCCCGGTTCGTCCAGGTCCTCTTTGTTGTATGCTGGGGTTTCGCCCGCCTTTACATTGTCAAATTCATTCACTACCCGTAGACCGTTAAATTCTTTACTCTCACATGTCGGGGTCAACTCAAAAGAGTTGTCATAATGCTTGATGGTCGCATCTACTTTGTCGTCACCTTTACTTTGCTTTATGAGTTCTGATTTGCAATCTTTCCCTCCCTTGGTATTAGCGTACCTTTCCCCATCCCCTTCGTTGTGTTTAGAGTAGTCCTTATCAATTCTATAGGTACCCAAAAATTGGTACGACTTGTAACCTTCCAAACTGATGGTATCCTTGACATCGTAATCATCTATATCACCCGGCTTGCTAAAAGCGTCATTATGAACCGGCTTAATCTCCTTCTTGTCCCCTTCCCCGAACTGTCTAAACACAATATTGGCATCTTCCGGGTTGGCATCTTCCGGGTCGAGGTTAACGTCTTTCTTTTCTGTATAACATACGTCCTCGCCGTCTTTGTGATCTCTGATGGTAAGCGTGGCGGTTTCGGTGGTAGTCTTCTTATTAAAATGGGGGTATTGCCCAAACGAGTCACCATGAATGTAATCCACGCAATTATCTGGATGGTCGCGATCCCAAGGTGCTGCATCCTCAAACTCTTTATTAAACTTTTCGCCTTCTGATTTTTGAAAATAGAATTGATCCCCTGAATCCTCTTCATTGTTACTTCCGTAGAGATATAAGTTTCCCTTAATTTTGATATGGGCATTGTCGATCCATTCACCTTCTACTGAGCCGGATGATTGGTCGGATTGGGCCCACGCCTGCTCTGGAGTGCTCAGGCCGATGGCAACGCCCAGCATTAGCAGCATCAGAATGGCAATCGAGGAAGATAGTATGTATTTTTTCATCGGCACATGCTTTTTGGGCAGGATATAATACGATTGCCATTTTGCATAGCGTGTGTACGGGTTCACCACATCACGTACACATTGGAGCTGGTTTGTTACTGATACTTTCATAGTACTCTTCGGGCGTTAACATGCCTAGAGCTTCGTGAG
>PXOU01000006.1 GCA_003022365.1 Candidatus Saccharibacteria bacterium QS_5_54_17 | reverse complement strand
GGCCCAGTTCCAAGAATGGTACGCCCGCGACCCCGAACGTGCTAGAGTAGCGTTAGAGAAAGTGTACGGGTAGTCGCATTTGCGGTGAGACTTTGCGGCGGAGCACAAACACCCCTTGAAATTGTTATACTGATATATATGAGGCAATTTTTCCGCGCGGAAATCCTGAAACGCGTCGAGTCTTATACCAAACAACTGATCAGTACGCACCAGCCCACGGTTATTGCGATAACAGGCAGCGTGGGCAAAACCAGTACCAAGCTGGCCATCGCCCATGTATTGCGCGGACGGTACCGGGTACTTGTTCAGGAAGGGAATTACAATACCGAATTCGGCTTGCCGCTGAGTCTTTTCGAACTCGATCCGCCCCAGAAGAGCACAAGTATCTTAGCCTGGGGGAAGATATTGTGGACGATGCGTCGCCGGGTGAGGGGTTCCTATCCTTACGAGGTAGTAATCTTAGAGATGGGAGCGGACCAACCGGGTGATATAACCCGGTTCATGCAGTACATGCAACCGGATATCGGCGTCGTAACCGCGGTTGCCAGAGTACATATGGAAGCGTTCAATTCTCTGGAGGATATTATCCAGGAAAAATGGAGTCTGGCGCGCGGCAGCCAAGCGGTCATCTACAACCATGACGATGAGAATTTGCGGCAACAAGCAGCCAATATGGACAATTGTGTCGGATATGGCTTGGAACGGACTGATGTCTGGTCGGACTTGCACGAATTTATGGAGTCGCGCGGATGGCTGGGAACGCTGCACCTAGGGAATACGGGTCTGGAAACCGTTTTCCCGGTATTGGGAAAGCAGTCCGTTTATGGGCTGACCGCCGCGGCGGCGGTGGGCGAAAAGTGCGATATCCCTCCCCGTGCCATCGTGGAGCGGATCGGGGAATGGACCCAGCCGAAGGGGCGCATGCGGCTTTTAGCCGGCAAGAACGGTTCGCGTATCATCGACGATTCCTACAACTCCAATCCGTACGCCGCCGTGGCGGCGCTTGACGGGTTGCAGCGATTTTCCGGCCGGCATATTGCCATTATGGGCACCATGAACGAGTTAGGCGGTTATGAAGAAGAGGGGCACCGGTTGGTCGGCCAGCACTGCGGCCAATTGGATGTACTGGTCACGATCGGGGAACCGGCCAATAGATATACCGCGGCAGCTGCCGCGGAAGCCGGAATGGACGAGGATTCGATACAAACCTGCAAGAGTCCCTACCAAGCCGGTGATTACGTCGCCTCACTCCTCAAAAAAGGTGACACGGTATTAGTAAAAGGCTCCCAAAACGGTGTGTTCGCGGAAGAGTCCATCAAGCCGCTGCTGAGCGATGCAACCGATGAGGCGTTATTAGTGCGGCAGAATCCAACCTGGTTGTATAAAAAGCGAGTACAGTTCCGATAATGATTGATTACATAGGACCGGGCGACAGCGTCCCCTACATGTCCCAGTACGATACCCGGGTAGAGGCCGCCTGGCAATCAAAGTTTTGCGGCATCGTGTCTTTGTATATGGTGGTGCGGTATTGGTACGAACAGCGTCATAAAAACCCGCCCGGGTTGGAGGAAATCAGTGACTATGCCCTGAAGCTCGGTGGTTTTAACCAGGAAGAAGGGTGGGATCATACCAAATTGGCGGATACCGCCCGGCATTTCAAATGTGACGCACTTGCCCGTTCGTGGTTATGCCGGCAAAACGACATGGACATTATGTTTAATCAAAACCGTTTGCGCAACGAGCGCGAAGCCGCGTATTACCAGCAACAGGTATATGCCGAATTTATGTACTCTTTGTTTTGCTTTTTAAACGATCAAATACCCATATTGTTGAGCGTAAAACCCAAATTCGGGCCCTCCAATTCCAATCACGTAATCGTCGTCACCGGCATTGATAGCTACCGGGATCACCTACTGGTGCACGACCCCCAGCACATGGCACATGAAGGCGAAAATATCGCGGTGACAACCAAAAAATTGCTGCAATTCAGCAATTTTAATGCTATCGTGGTCTACGATGAAACAGTACGATCCTAAGGCGATCGAGCCCAAATGGCAGCAGGTGTGGCAGGAGACCGGACTGTATGAAACTGCTGTTTCCTCGGTAGAAGGCCAGGATTGGTATCAACTGGCAATGTTTCCCTACCCGTCCGGCAATTTGCACGCCGGACACTGGTATGCCATGACCGGTGCTGATGTGTTGGCGCGCTACCGCCGTATGCAAGGGAAGAATGTGCTGTTCCCGATGGGGTGGGACGCGTTCGGTTTGCCGGCTGAGAACGCGGCCATTAAACACGGCATTCCGCCTGCTGAGTGGACCCGTTCCAACATCGCTGACATGAAGCAACAATTCGGCCGTATGGGCGCCAGTTTTGACTGGAACAAGGAACTGTCAACGGCCGACCCCGACTACTACCGCTGGACCCAATGGCTCTTCCTGTTGTTGTATGAACAGGGTCTGGCGTACCGGGAAAAAGGGTTACAACATTGGTGCCCCTCATGCCAAACCGTCCTTGCTAACGAGCAAGTAGTCGGCCAAGCGAATCTCTGCGAACGGTGTGATACTCCGGTTGAGAAAAAAGAGTTGGAACAATGGTTCTTCAAGATCACCGATTACGCCGAGGAACTATTGGGTGACCTGGATGATCTTGACTGGCCGGAAAAAATCAAAACCATGCAACGGGATTGGATAGGAAAAAGCCAGGGTGCCCAGGTTACATTTCCGGTTGTTGACACGGATGAAGAAATAGAAGTGTTCACCACCCGGCCGGATACGATTTATGGGGCCACCTATATGGTACTGGCGCCTGAACACCCCTTGGCGGGGGAAGTCACTACTCCGTCCCGGCAGGAGGCGGTCGAAACCTACATAGCCGAGGCAGAACGCAAGAATGCCGAGGACCGGAGCGGACAAGAAGCCGGCAAGTCGGGAGTATTCACCGGAGCTTACGTCTACAACCCGGCCACGGAAAAAGAAATCCCCGTCTGGGTCTCCGAATACGTACTCATGGAATACGGGACTGGGGCTATCATGGCCGTGCCCGCCCACGATCAGCGCGATTACGAATTCGCTCGCGAACACGATTTGCCCGTACGCGTAGTTCTCGAGCCGGTAACCGGCGAGGAACAGGAAAACCCCCAATACCGCCGCAGTATAGTGGCTGTTGTGGAAAACGAGCGCGGTGAATTGCTGACCCTTAACTGGGGCGGTCAGATGGGAGGCCGGCTCTTTATCGGGGGTGGTGTCGAGGAAGGCGAGGACATCATACAAGCGGCCCGGCGGGAGATCCGGGAAGAAACCGGTTACCAACAGGTCGAGCATTTGGCTTTTACCGAGATCGTGCATCATCGCTACTTCGCCCACAATAAGCAGGTACCCCGCCACATAGAGGCTACGGGGCTCTATTTCCGCCTCCAAGGCGAGGAACAGGATGAGCAGTCGCTGGATTCCTATGAGACCGGCAAATTCGAGTTGGAATGGGTGAGCCTGGAACAAGCCGGGCGGGAAGTCGAGGATCCGTTGCACCAGTACGTGTTCCAACGGCTGATCCGGGACCAGGTATATACAGGAGAAGGAGTGCTCACCAATAGCAATGATTTCGATGGATTGGACTCGGAAACCGCCCGGAGCCGGATCGTGGACGAGTTGCATACACGGGGCTACGCCCGGGCGGCCGTCCAGTACAAGCTCCGGGATTGGCTGATTTCCCGCCAACGGTACTGGGGCACTCCCATTCCGATCGTGCATTGTGAAGCGTGCGGTATTGTCCCGGTTCCCGAAGAAGAGCTTCCCGTTAAGCTCCCCGAAGACGTGGAGTTCGAACCGACCGGGAAATCTCCTCTGCTGGATCGGGAAGACTTTGTTCATACTACGTGTCCGCAATGCCAAGGAGCAGCTCGCCGGGAAGTGGATACCATGGATACGTTCGTGGATTCTTCCTGGTACTTTCTCCGGTTCCCCAATACCGGATATGACCAAGGTGCGTTTGACCCCGAGGCGGTTCAACGATGGTTGCCCGTAGATCACTATACCGGCGGTATCGAACACGCCATCCTGCATCTTCTCTATGCCCGGTTCATCACCAAAGTACTGCGGGATTATGCGGGCTTAACGTTTTCCGAACCCTTCCGGAAATTAACCAGCCAGGGAGTGATTCTGGGCCCTGATGGGCACAAGATGAGTAAATCCCGGGGGAATATCATCAATCCCGAAGAGGTCATCGACTCCGGTTATGGCGCTGATTCTCTCCGTGCCTTTCTTCTATTCATCGGTCCCTGGACGGAAGGCGGTCCGGTTTCTATGGAGGGGATAGCCGGTGTCTATCGCTTCATGAATCGGGTATGGAAGCTGCTGCAAGCTTATCAAGATGGCAATTGGTTCGATAGTGTAGACAACCAATCCGAGCTGGAATTGCAGGCGCGGCAATCCATGCACCAGACCATCCAAAAAGTCACCCAGGACCTGGACGACATCCGGTTTAACACGGCTATCGCGTCCTTGATGGAATACGTCAACCACTTGCATAAGCTCAAATCCGAATTGCCTCCGGGTAACAGTCCTTGGATTTGGAGTGAATCTGTCGGCGTGCTGCTCCGCCTGTTAGCCCCGTTCACCCCGCACATGAGTGAAGAATTGTGGCAACAGATCGGCCAGGAGGAAAGCATCCATCTTCAACCGTGGCCGAGTTACGACCCCTCCCAAGTGGCCGAAAATATGGTCACCATCCCGATCCAGATCAACGGTAGGGTTCGTGATCGGCTGACGTTACCGGCCGGGAGTAGCGAAGAAGAGATTACCGAACGTGCCCGCCAGACCGACCGGGTTTCCGGTGAGCTTGCCAATCAAGAAATTACCAGAACTGTCGCTGTTGTTGATAAGCTGGTGAACTTTGTCACCACTTAATTCAGGAATCCCCGCTACATTCTTGAGGAAATCCTTCTACGACTCCATGTTGCAGGTGGCGGGAGTCGAATACTTCTCCAGTGTTTTGTTCGATATGTTCGATTACGGCATGGTTCACCACCTGCTGGTGGTAATCACCTTCAATATCAAAATGTTCCCTGCTTAATTCTTGTATCGTGTCACCGGGCTCTACATCGACAACCTGGCTGCCGCTACATTCCACACCTTCTTCCGATGACCAATATCCTACTCCAAGGGCTGTCAATGCGACTGCTGCGCTCCCGATAGCTCCCGCGATCACTGCTCTTCGCTCTTTCGCTACCTCGTCATAAAATTCATACCCCGAAGAATGGCTACGTTCAGATTTACTCACAACTCACCTCCTAAACTGCCATTTATGATTAATATATCACAACTTTTATAAAAAGTCAAACATATGTACTTGTATGTATACTGGATATCCGGTATAATACGGCCAAGGTTGTGGATGAAATAGAACAGGAGTTTCTATGGCGGTACCCAAAAAGCACCGGAGTAAACGCAAACAGGGCTTGCATCGATCTCACGAAGTGGGTAAGCTGATAAAAGAAGTCAATAAGCGTTCACCAGTAAAAGTGAAGAAAGTAAAGTAGCGGGGCGTTTTCCGCCTGCAAAGGTACTTTCAAATGCCACATATTCACCTTATGCCGGAATTAGGCAAAGTACTCGACAAACTTGGCATGCCAACACTTGTCATAGCTGATGGAGAGAGGAATATGTAATGGCATCCAATCGTCACCTGGGTCGGATCGTTGTATTGCAGAGTCTGTACGAATATGATTTCCGCGCCGAGGAATCGCTTGACATAGACGCGGTGGTTGAACGGAACTTGCACCAATACGAAGGCGTTATCGGCGATAACGAGTTTGTCTTTAATCTGGTGCATTCGGTACTGGACAATCAACAGACCTTGGACGCCTACATTCAGCCGGCTGCTCCGGAGTGGCCGGTTGAGCAAATTGCCCGGGTTGATAAAATCATACTTCGGATGTCCGTCAGTGAGCTGCTGCTTTCGGAGGATACGCCACCCAAGGTGGTTATCAACGAAGCAGTAGAGCTGGGAAAGCGGTTCGGGAGTGATAATTCATCAAAGTTCGTTAATGGAGTGTTGGGAACGGTATATCGTGAGCAAATCGAAACACAACGGCAACAAACCTCAGAACCAGAAGAAACAGCCCAAGACTGATTCCCGCCAGAAGTCCGGCAACGCTGAGAATATCGGGCGCAAGTTTAAGAATATACGCAGGCGTATTCGCCGGGCAGTTTCCGAAGAGACGGCTGGCGGCGTCGTTTTTCGCCGGGGAGAGGACGGCATCGAGATCCTGATGATCCAGGACCCCAAAGATCGTTGGTCGGTCCCCAAGGGGAAGATAGAGAAGGGGGAGAAGATCCCCGATGCCGCTCGGCGGGAAGTGACCGAAGAAACCGGACTCAAACACCTGAAAGTATTGGATTATCTGGGTAAAGTTAACTTCCGGTTCCGCAGCCAGGACATGTTGGTTTCCAAAACATTGCATCTGTACATGATCCACGCTCACAAAGACAGCGATAGCTACCAGCCGGAAAAGCACGAAGGCATTAAGGATGTGGCGTGGTTTTCGGTGAACGACGCGCTTGATTCCATCGAATATGACGACATCGGGAAACTGTTTCTGTTAGCATTAAAAAATATACGCCATGCCGGATATTAAAACCCTGGAATCAATCATCGGCACCACCATTGACGATCAATCGCTGTACGAAACAGCACTCACCCACCGTTCCTATCTGAATGAGTTCCGCCGAAGCAAAAAAGAACACAATGAACGGATGGAATTCCTGGGCGACGCGGTGCTGGAACTCGTCGTTACCGAATACCTTTATCGTAATTACCAAGAATCTGAGGGTATATTGACCAACTGGCGCAGCGCGTTGGTGAAAACCGAATCACTCAGTTCCGTAGCTGAAAAGTTGCATTTGGAAGATCACATTCTTTTAAGCCGGGGAGAGCGCAACGGTTCTCCCCGGGCGATGCGTCAGATACAAGCCAATACTATGGAGGCATTAATCGGTGCCATATATCTCGACAAAGGGTATGAAACAGTCCAGCGGTTCGTGATCGATAATATTGTTGCTATGTTGCCGGCCATACTCGCTGAGGGCAGCTGGCAAGACTCCAAAACCCGGTACCAGGAAGTTGTGCAGGAAAAAGAAGGCCATACGCCACAATACCATGTTTTAGAAGAAAGTGGACCCGATCATGATAAGCGGTTTACGGTCGGGGTGTATATCGATAACACCTTACGTGGCCAGGGGGTGGGCACCAGCAAGCAAGCTGCGCAACAGGAAGCTGCCTGGAACGCGCTACAAAAACAGGACCAGGACAGTAATTGACACCCCTGATGAACATCTGTAAAATATGCCCCGTTGTGATGAGGAATTATCATATTACATCGGCAACGATTAAAGGAGAAGTAGCGTGCTGAGAATCCGACTCGCCAGAATAGGCCGAAAAAAATTAGCTCACTACCGAGTGGTAGTTTCCGAATCCCACCGGGTGCCTACTGGTGGCGCGCCGACGCAAATCGGCTATTTTGATCCACACACGGAAGAATTGCAGGTCGAGACCGACACGTTGCAGTATTACCTTGACCGCGGCGCTCAGCCCTCAGAACGAATCGTTCGATTACTCCGGGACCGGGATGACATCACCCTTCCGGAGCAAACCAAGCAAAACCTAAAATTTAAAGAAGGCAAAGCTGCTGAATCCCAAGCAGCGCCATCGGATGATTCCTCATCAGTAGAACCTGCAACCGAAGACGCAGCTGCCGATTAAGACTGGAGAAACGCTCCTCAGGCTCCCGGAACCACAAAACTTCCCGGGAAGCAGTTGTCCGCCAATGCCGTTTTCCAGTATGATGGGTATGGATTAATAAACAGGGAGTCTGATATGGCAGATACTATAGATAAGCAATTCGTGGAATTCATAGCCAAAACGCTGGTAGAAGATCCTGATGCGGTGGAAGTAGATCGGGAAATCGATGAGCGGGGTGTATTGTTGCAGCTGCACGTGGCGCCGGATGATTTGGGCCGGGTGATCGGTCGTGGCGGTAGTACTGCCAAAAGTATCCGCACCTTATTGCGGGCCCTAAGTGTCAAGAATGATGCGCGGTATAACCTGAAGATAGTTGACTCCGGGGAGGATTCGGATACTGATACCGGGGTCGATTATGAGGCGACCGATATGGAAGATGACGTCGCATCTGCTTCGGACGAGGCGGAAGCAGCCGAGGAAGTTGACGATGAGGAGGCGGCTGAAGAACCGGCACATGACGAAGAAAGTGATGCCGAGAGTGATGTGGCAACTCGCCACCGCAGCGACATTGACGACCTCAAAGACGACCTCAGCGACGACGAATAGGCTGATGAGGCGTCTACATTTTTCCTCAGCGCTACTCTTACAGGAACAGGCATTGGCTATAATTAGGCGCCTCATTCTTACGTTACAGTCCCCCGTTAGCGTATTATCAAATACAGCTGAAAACGGGTAACCACACTCTCTGCTATGAAGTTCAGCATCATCACATTGTTCCCGGATATGTTGTCGGGGCCGCTTGAGATAAGCATGCTCAAAAAGGCTCGGGATAATGGCTTGGTAGACATTGAAGTCATTAACCTCAGGGAGTTTGGTGTCGGATCGGGCAAGCAGGTAGATGATACGCCCTACGGCGGCGGTGACGGTATGCTGCTGAAGCCGGAACCGGTGGTCAATGCCATTGAACACACAAAATCTCAGCAACAGGCAACAGACAACTCAATGGTCATACTTTTGACTCCGCAGGGGGACAGCTATACCCAAGCTACCGCCCGGCAATTGTCCGGGGAATCCCATATTATACTGGTGTGCGGGCACTATGAAGGTTTCGATGAACGGATCCGGGCATTCGTGGATTGGCAAATCTCTATCGGGGATTACGTGCTTACCGGCGGTGAAATCCCGGCCATGGCGGTTGTCGATAGCGTTACCCGGCTGCTGCCGGGCGTACTAGGCGGCGAACGATCCGCCGTGGACGACTCATTTGCCGACGGGGAAACACTGGAATACCCCCAATACACCCGCCCCAACCAATTCCGCGGCATGGAAGTGCCCGATGTACTGCTCAGCGGCAACCATGGTGAGATTGACCAATGGCGCCAAGCGCAAGCCCGGCAACGCAGGCGAGGGTAATCCCCGGCCGTATCGGGCGTAATCAGTCACCAAAGCGTACCCGAAAGCAGCCGAATGCTGGCTGTGGAGCAAGGAGCTAATGAGAGTTGCGGGTGACCACAACCGCGATGATATACTAGATTCGGGCAGGTAACTCACCATGGAAAGGAGTCATAATGCTGCGTGCATTTTTGGAAAACATAGCTGAGCCGGTGGAAGCCCATTGTGATCTGATGTGCGGGGTCTATGATCCGGCACAAGCCAGGATCGAGGCCCAATCGGTTTACAACGCAGTTGGCAAATACCACCAGTCGGATGATGAGTTATTCCGGCAGCGTTGCGTCTACATCAAGGAAGAGCGGGCTGAGCTGGTTAAGCATCATCTATGGGTGTTATGGACGGATTATTTTAAACCCCATCACGTCGAGGAACATCCCAACCTGCATGATTTGATCTGGCGAGCGACCAAGGCGGCCGGTGACGTGAAAAAGTCGACCAACCAGGAAGACGCCCAAAATCTGCTCGACCTGGTAGATGAAGTTGGCGAGGTATTCGCCCAGACCAAGGACGGCTATGACTATCAAACCGTCAAAGACAACATGAACGCCCAGGCCGTTTAACCGCTGCTTGGTGGCATATGCGGTGGCCGATGAAAATCTATCGGGTCACCGGCGAGAGTATGGAACCGACCTATTCTCCCGGCGCGATTCTGCTTGGTTCGGGGTGGGTTTCATCGCGGCCCGGCCGGGTGGCGGTGCTCGATTCCCGCGCCTGTACTCGCCGCACCCAATCTGCTACGGGGCGGAATCATATAAAACGCATTCGCCGTATCGACCAACACGGGGTGTGGGTTGAGGGAGATAATGCCGAAAGCAGCATCGATAGTCGCCATGTGGGGTATATAGGACTCGAACATATTGAGGCGGTCATAGTAAAAAAGATTGCCTAGCACCCGTATACGTTGGTGCCACCCACCAGCTATTGCTAAAATCTGGGCCAGTATGAAGAATAATGCTCCCTTACAGAGCCGGCAAACCAGAACTAACAGTTTCCGTGTAGCAGCGTCTGGTTTGGTCCATACCGCTCGCAGTCAGCCAAATTTTCAACTCCAAATCGTTGCCGGCTTGATCGTACTGGCGGCGGCGGTTTTGTTCGGCTTCAGCCGGATGGAATGGCTGGTATTGATTATTACACTCTCACTGGTTTTGGTAGCAGAGCTGCTCAACACGGTGGTGGAGATAGTGGTTGATCTGGCGGTGAAAGAGCGGCTTATTCCTGAGGCTAAGCTTGCTAAGGACGTATCGGCGGCAGCTGTTCTGTTGACGTCATTTTTCGCCCTAGTTACCGGAGTGATTCTGTTCGCTCCCCACCTGTGGTCTCTGGCGGGATAGGCGCGCCAATCGTGGGCTGCTGCTCCTCCCAAAACCTTCGGACGTGGCGTAATACAAGTATACCAATAAGGTGAGTATCCCCGCTCCCAGTAGGTAGCCGCCGATCACGTCGGCAGGCCAATGTACGCCCAGGTACACACGTGACAGCCCCACGGTTGCGATCAAAAACGCCAAAAGCGTGTTAATAAAATAGCGGACAAAGGTGGATGCGGGCAGTGCGGTCGAGACGTAGAATATTATTAAGCCGAACAAAACGGTATACAGGACGACATGTCCACTCGGGAAACTGGAGCTCGTAGGTAAGGTATATACGTCCGATAGGTATGCTTCCGGCCGGACGCGTTGAAGCCCGTATTTGACCCCCCACGCGGCAGCCGGACCGATTAACGCCAGCAAGGCGAACCATATTCGCCGTATGTGCCCAAAAGACAGCAGCGTGACAATTAAACCGGTAAATATGAAGGTCACTACGAAGGTGTAACCAAAGGTTGATATGCCGATCATGAGCCAGCTTAAGATAGGTTCACGAATGGTTTGGACAAATGTCATAACGCTTTGGTCGAAATCGCGGGTGTACCCGTTTGCCACCAGCCAGATCAAAAGCATAAAGGCTGACAGACATGTCAACGATACGGCCAATAGATGTCTTTTCATACCAGGAAATTGTAGGTGACTATTACCGAAAGACCAAGTCCCCTAAAGCAGATTCAATTTGTGGTGAATTCCCGGTAACCGCGGCTCTCAACAGTTTCCGTTTCCACGTTTTCCACTCTGGCTGAAGGCGAGCCGACCCAGCACCATTCCAGGAATCGGCTCAATGTGTTCTCATCACTCTCGGCTTCTATGTAGACGGTCCCATCCGGTTCATTCCGGGCGAATCCGGTTATACCCAACTGCCGTGCCTTCTCCAGAGCCGTTTGCCGGTAAAACACGCCCTGCACTCGTCCGTGAACCCGGATAATCCATCTACTCATATTTCCATTGTAACTACTACCGCCGGGAGGCGGGCAAATAACGTAGCTGGTCGCCAATTATGCATAAACTGATTAATTAAACAGGGGAAAGACACAAAACACTACCCCAACCCGGATATCCAATACGACACATGCCCCCTTATTGACTCACCCGTGGTGAATTGGCACCCATCAGGAGCGTTTGCTACAATCCTCGTTGCGCAACTAGCATTTGTTGGCAACAATTCCAGCCCGGGGCAAAACGGATGCTGCTTGGTTGGGAAGCGGAAAACCTACGTTGCCCAGGTGTCAATGACAAGCAGGGTGTCAGGCCGGTGTTGTGATTGGCAAAAAGTTGCGTGTGCTTTGACGATGGGGTGTAGCCAAGCGGTAAGGCAACGGATTCTGGTTCCGTGATCGCAGGTTCGAATCCTGCCACCCCAGCCACGAACTAGTCGCCTGATCCCAGTATCATAGCAGCGCCCTTCCATGCCGGCCAGGAGTAAGTGCACCAAAATACCTCGTAGGCAACCCCATCTTAATTGCCGTGTTAAAAATTGTATGGTTGCTATTTATGAAGAATCGCGCACATTTGAGATAGTGGCGAAGACGACCGTATTGCTTTCGTATTCCTGGATATCTTGTAAAAATTGACCGCCGCAAGTAACCAGTCGCAGGGTTGGTTGCTCGGTGTGGCCGTACACTGCCTCAGAAGGAAAGTTGTTCTTTTTATATTCCCGCACGCGACCTGTTTGATAAATGATTACTTTTCCGTCAGCCCTTTTGACGTAGATTTTGTCGCCGGGTGTTAGTTGTGCCAGCCGGAAGAATACTGAAGCACCGCCTTCGGCGGAATCCACATGGCCTTCGATCATGGTCGGGCCGACCTGCCCCGGCCTCGGCGAGTGCTTGTACCAGGCGGGTTTATCGTAATCCGCGCCTTCCGGGACCTTGATGGTGCCATCCGGATTTTTGCCGATTTTGGTGACGCTGGAATCAACGTCGATAGCCGGTATCCGCAGATGCACGGGCCGCGATGGCTTGAGGTTTATCCGGTCCGCTGGTTGGGTGGACGGAGTTGTGGTTGGCTTGTTTTCGCTGGGCTGCTTATCAGGTGCCTTGGGCATGGTTTCGGCGGCCGTTTGCTGAGCCATACGTACTTGTGGCGGACTGGTTTGCTGGGACATACCGTAGCTGAGCAATCCCACTCCGACAACTACCATAAAAATAGCAACCACCGGGTATGGTATTCCAACCCGGTGGTTGCCAATATGTATGCGCGAGAGGATACGCATATGAGTGGCTTAGGCTTACTCAGTGCCGTCGGTTGTGGATCGGCGACCCCAGAAGTAGAAACCTCCGCCAGCCATGATTGCGGCGACGCCTACACCGAGCAAACCAAGGTTTTCGATGCCGGTCGTGCTGCCGTTACCGGTAGCCGTTCCTCCCGAAGGGGCGGCGGCGAATGTGCCACATGCTGCCGGGGCTGTTGCCTCGAGTGGCAGGGATTCGTCGAGCGAGCTCGTGCCTTGTCCGTCCTCGTTGTCGTAACTACCGTTGTCGTTGATGTCGATACCGTGGATGACGGCGACGACATTACCGTCCTGTAGCGAGTTGGCGACTGGATCGGTCAACTCAACAGTCCGTTCGTAACTGTAGTTGCCGGTTGGGAACCGGTCAGTTGCCAGTGCGCTATCAGCGGATGTATCCCCGCTGGTCGTCAGCGACACTTGCACTCCACCATAGTCCGGTTTACCTTCAGCGACCGATATTATGTTGTCGTTACTGCCCTCACGATCGCTGTCATCAGCACGTTCGCTGCTGGGGCAAACGCCGTTTGAGTCAGCCGCGAAGTGAATGTGCTGGGCGTGCGGCGATCCCTCTAACAAACCGCTGGTTTCGACGGTAACTACGGCTTCGTTACCGGAACCGGTCGGTTCGATCCACGCCGTAGCGCTGGCACCAGAGTCGTTCAAGCTGGACAGATTAGCTTGATACTGCTGGTTACTGTTTTGGGCAATGACCGGTGCGGTCATAAGGCTCAACACTCCGGTTAGAGCCATAAAACCGAACGCGGCTCTCCCCATATTGTGAAAGAGATGGTTCATAGAACCTCCTTTAGTTTATTAAGTATTGCACTATTACTATATGCTAATTAATTTATGATGTAAAATAAATATACATAGCATAAAGTTTTTTGGTAAATACACAGGAGTATGCAGTTTGGAATGTTGCCCGGGAAATATTTGGTGATTACCGAAACCAGAAGCGGGTATTTTTGAATCTGCGCTTTCGGTGCTCAAGGACAAAGATGCCGTCCATGCTCTCATGATTAGCATTCCCGGGTGCGGTCGGCGGTGAAGGATAAAAGCGCCATCTCCGGTAAAAATCCCGGTAAGGATGGGGTATTGGTCTGCACGCATAATTCTCACTAACAATGCGGCAAATCCTTAAACAAAAAGGGCGACACCCGTATACTTGTCTCTAGCTATACAAACTAAGGGACGAAAGGATGTCGCCATGACCAGTGTAGCAACTAAGACAAGAAAGGATGTCGCCCATGAATAGTGTAGCAACTATATCAATCTATGAACATGCCTGAAGCAATATCCGGCGCCGACAGTCATGTTATTATTAAAGCAATGAGTGAGGCGTCACACATGCAAAACAACTCCAGCAAACAATCGAACGCGCCATTGGCGAATTATGCCTTTATAGATGGCCAGAATCTATACTCAGGTGTATTGGCACTGGGGTGGAAGCTTGATTTCACCCAGTTCCGCCAGTATCTGCGGGACACTTATAATATATCCAAGGCGTTTCTGTTTATCGGATACATGGAAGAACAACAGGAACTGTATGACCAATTGGAATACCAGGGCTATACACTGGTATTTAAGCCTACCATCACCTACAAAGACGGTCTGACCAAAGGGAACGTGGATGCCGATTTGGTTCTCAATGCCATGATCGAATACGCCGATTACAAAAAGGCGGTTATCGTGACGGGTGACGGCGACTTCTATTGTTTGATCGATTACTTACGCCAGCAAAACAAGCTGGCACAAGTATTGATACCCAACGAACGGCTATATTCCACGCTGTTTGAGCAGATCGATGCCGGCAGCCGTAAATACTTTACGTTTATCAACCGGCTCCGGAAAGATTTGGAGTACAAACCAAGAAGCCGGAACCGGAACAAAAAGACTTCTAACACCCATAAGAGCCGCTAGCCCGGGCCTTATGCGAATCTGTATTTTCGGAGCCGGCGGTGATACCGGGAGGGAATTGGTCCGCCAGGGAATGGACCGGGGATATGAGGTAACCACCTTCGTCCGCGAGGGCAAGGAAGGTATATTTGACAGCACCAAAGTGCGCGTCATAACGGGTGATGCCATGGTGTACGACGACGTAAAAGCGGCAGTGACGGATGCCCATGCGGTGCTGAGCGCCCTCGGACACGGATTAGATACTCCGCGCGGTATGCACGAGCAAGCCATCGGTAATATTATCCACGCCATGGAAGCAGAAGGCATTACGCGGCTGATTAGCTTAACAGGGAGCGGGGTGCGTCACCTCGATGATAAACCACCGGTGTTGGATGTCATTTTAAATAGGATGTTTGCCTTGACAGCTCCATGGATCCTTGCTGATGGTCGGGCACACGCGCGTCGTATATGGCGTAGTGATCTCGACTGGACCATCGCCCGGGCGGGTAAGTTGACTAAGGCGGCTGCCAATGGAGCATATTACAGCACCGAAACCATGAATAAAACGTCACCGCTCCGGATCCCCCGGGCTGATATGGCTCGATTCATGTTAGACCAAATTACGGAGGAAAATTACCGTCAAAAGATGCCTTACGTGAGTGCTCCCTCACCCGGCCGGTAATCAGGATAGGTTGCAACTGCTGTTATCATTTTCTATGCAACCGATAGACTATATTCTTCAAGGGGAGTTGGTATGAGATCAGATGATAGGTGGACAGACAGGTCCAAGCAACCCGTAGAAGGGGAAGTGCTTGAGGGGATGCCGGCCCAAAAAGGACGAGCTCGAAACTCAAACTTCAGGTGGAAACTGCTAAATCGAGGAAATTTACGGTGGATAGGCCTTTTGCTTATATGCTTACCGGCCGTAATAGCGCTCGGGGTGGTGCTGAGTCTCGGGTTCTGGAGTGAATATATTTTACCGGTTTTCTCAAATACAATAGTACCTGCTTTCGGGTTATCAGCTCTTATTCTTGTAGCGCTAACTTTTTTTGAGGCGACCAGGCAACGGGCCGCCCGCGCGTTGCATATCGGTTCATGGGTGTATTGGTTGGCGATATGGATGCTCGGGTTTTTGATCACCATGCAATATTGGGGTGTATTCGCGGTTATTACCGGTTTAATACTTTTCGGTATTGGCGTGATACCACTCGGTGTAGCGGCAGCTATATTACATACCAACGGGCAAGCTTTGCTTCATATGGTCACATTACTGTTGCTGGCGATCGGCTCCCGACGTTTGGCGCTTCAATTAAAAACATCCGACCAGTATCGACGAAAGATTTGGAAGTACTTTAGCTTGTAAATTGAATAGTTTACCTGTATCATATAATATGATGAAGCCAATGAATTTAACCACGTACCGAGCAGGTTTATTGCAAGCACGAGCTTATCGGCGGCTGAAAGCTTTTATGACGGAGCAACTCGAGTCGTATAATGTAACAATGATGCAATGGACGTTGCTCGGACATATACACGATTACAGCCAGCAAGAAGGAATCAGGACGAGTACTTTAGCCGGGATATTTGATGTACAAACCTCACTTATGACCAATATGGTGAACGATCTCCAAAAGCAGAAGTTAGTATATCGTTCTATTGACCCGGATGATTCGCGTGCTCGTCGGATCCGCCTGACGGACGAGGGAATTGAGTTCGTCGATGAAGTCGAGCAAAAAATCCGGGCGGCTATGAAGGAGTGGCTGGGCGACATTAATCGCAAGCACTTACAACATTACCTATACGTTACCCGGGTTTTGGCCGAGGAAAAGTAACCCTTAAGTCTTCTGGAGTCTATCACCGCTTTGATAACTGCCAAGTTTGATAATTCCCCTCATCTTCCTGTTCTAACTGCTAAAGCGGGATTTTCTTATCAAATGGTGTATTTTTACGGGCGATGTGTTACACTTCTTTTTGCTGGGAATTGACTGCTGTTTCCGGCCAAAGCAAGGCATGGTAAGCGGAGTTTGTTCATAAACCAGCAGCGGAGTTCTCACTGGAGGACACCTATGAAACGCTCCACAGAAGAAAGGAAAAGGTACGTGTTGTTATGGCACAAAAACTTTTTGTCGGCTCGCTTGATTACGGCGTAACCGACCAACAACTTAATGATCTATTCGCCGACTACGGAACGATAGAGTCCGCCAAGGTGATAACTGATCGTGAAACAGGGCGCTCCCGGGGATTCGGTTTTGTAGAATTCAGTACCGATGAAGAAGCCAAAGCGGCTATGGACGCGCTAAACGGGCAAGAACATCAAGGACGAACCTTGGTCGTCAATGAAGCCCGTGCCAAAAACGAAGGTTAAATACCTCCGTCGTTACACCAGCCGAGCACGTTACGTTGCTCGGCTGGTTTTTTATGTCGAAGCAGCGCTAGGTGGCGTGATTGAATGCCGCCACGTCTTGGTTGGAAATGATCCGCATAACTTCGTCAATGTCGTCGGTCAAGGTGAACAACGAGCTATCACCGGGCTCTATAGTGGCAAATGCTTCCGCTAACTGCTGGTCAATGAAATCCAATAAGGGCCGCCAATATTGACTACCGATTAACACAATAGGTATCGGGTTGATTTTGCCGGTTTGTTTCAAGGTGACGATTTCGAAGAATTCATCCAAGGTACCGAATCCGCCGGGGTAGAAAATGTATGCCCGGGCGGTAAAGGTGAGTGCCACTTTCCGGCTGAAAAAGTAATAAAAATCGACCGTATCGTTGACGTAATCATTGGTAACTTGTTCATTCGGTAATTCGATGGTCATGCCGACCGATTCACCTTGCACTTCTTCGGCGCCTTGATTGGCAGCCGCCATAATGCCGCTTCCGCCCCCGGTTACGATAGTGGACCCGATCTCTTCCACGATGCGCCGTGCCAGGGCGCGTGCCTCCCTGTAATATTGATTGGACGGGTCGAACCGGGAGGATCCAAAAAACGTGACCGTGTCCGCGTGGTGTTGGAGCAGGGTGAATGCGTGATGAAAATCCTCGTTTATCCGCTTCATGCGGGTGTTTATTTCCGATTGGGTTAAGGTTCTGGTGTGTTTGTGTTCTTCGTCAGCGAACCTGCTCAGTGTTGACCGGGGTTTTTGTTTGAATGGATTTTGCATAAACCTAACCTTACCAGAAGTTTGACATACGATTGGTGATTTATAAACACTGCCGTATAGTCTCGTGACATACTGAACACCTCCCCTACAGTAAACAGCAAGGAGGTGTTGCGTGTATAACCCGGAACCATTATCAAAACCCTGCAACAAAAACCCAGGCGAAATATCATTCCTGAATATGTCATCCTGAACTTGTTTCAGGATCTGTTTCAGGGCCGATTCCCACCTAAATTGGCAGTGATGTCCGAAACTGATCCCGGATCGGGGTCCGGGATGACATCTTCGTAATGACAAGGAGGTGTTCAATAAGTTTCTGTCACATTAAGCACTGGTTAAGCGTTTGACGGAAGCCCGTGTCTGCTTAATAATCTATACACAAGCAGGATGTAACTTATAGGCACAATGGATGCTACGGGCAAGAGAATATATTGCCGGGTGAACAGAGAGGAGTCAGTCTTGAGCAGCAACCACAAACTATCCATCATCGAAATCGTATTGCTTGTGGCGACATTTATTATAATCGGGGTTGTTGGATTTGCTATACACCAAGCCGGGAGTGGGGTGGCTACTGACGGTGCTGCGGTGGCACGCGGGGCCACTATTGAAGGGAAAAATGTACATAGATAAGGGGGAGCTATTAGCTTATTGCGTATAGGACTCGCCAGTTTGCTGATCGTGCTCGGCGGTCTGGTCGTCTACACGATGATGCGACCACCAGCTACGGAAGTGGGTACCTTCGAGGAGTGCGCCCAAGCCGGCTATCCGGTGCGCGAGACGCACCCCCGAATTTGTACGACGACTCAAGGAAAAGTATTCAAAGAATCATCAGGAGCGCCGGAATGAAAATCACTGCATACCTACGACATATCCGGAATGTCTTCGAAAATGCGCTTCCCGATGCCGACATCGATCGGGAGTACTTTGATGTTTTGGAACGGTCTGATGAGTTGCTCCCCGATGGGGAAAGTACTGCCTCCGCCGAGGACGGATCGGCAGCCGATACTGGGGGGTCTGAAGATGAGTCCCGGGGAGCAGTGTCCCCGGAAACAAATACCGGATATATCCACACTATCAGGGGCGTCCGTCTATCCTTTGCCGATATCAATCACATATCCAATCAAGCCTCTGGGGCGAACAAGCCCTCCAGAACTCAGTCCGGTTATGTAAACACGCTTGATTTAACTACCCAGAACCCTACCCGCGAAGAGGTGTCTCCACACGTATTAGACAGTCGGAGTTAATGCTTGACGTGCCTGTCGCTTATGAGCAGAGACGGCTGACTATTTTTTGGATTTCTTGGATTTATGGCGCAAGTCTTTTAAGACTTCTTCTGCTTGATTTTTGCCGCCAAGCCCGAATGCTAAAGCCAGCCCGAGCATAACACCGGCGACCACTACGGTGACATTGGTGGTAATAATGGTGGTATCGAATCCCAGCTGATCAATGGTCATGATGGAACCGAAAACGATGATCGCCCAATGGGCGAATGAACCCACAACGGCCGCGTAATCGACGCTCATTTGTTTGAGTGCGATGGTAATCGCGTCCCGGAGCAAGCGGGCACCGGCGATAGTAACCGTCAACACCACAACTGCGGCGAGTACATTCGGTAAGTAGGCCAATAACTCGTTTATGACGTCACGCATGGCGGAAAGTCCGAGCACATCGACCGCGGCCATAGCGAATATGATGATGACAACCCAGAATGCCAGGCGACCGACAATATTGACTATGTCGAACTTGACCCCCGTATCTTTCAGTGTTTGGGCGACCTTTTTATTGTCCTTGAGCTTATCGACTCTGGCCCATCTCAGTACTTTGGTAATCACCGTTTCGGCAATTTTGGCTACCAAAGCCCCTGCGACAATAAGCAGGATGGCACCTAACAGTGCCGGCACGAAACCACCAATGGAACTCCAAAACGCATTGGCCGCATCGGCAATAAGGTCAGTCGTTTGATTGATTTCCTTCATATCTTCCTCCTAATTTGTTCTGCCAGTATCGTATCAGAGTGACGAGCTTTACGCTACCAATTGTACGGGTTCACCACATCACGTACACATTGGAGCTGGTTTGTTACTGATACTTTCATAGTACTCTTCGGGCGTTAACATGCCTAGAGCTTCGTGAG
>PXOU01000005.1 GCA_003022365.1 Candidatus Saccharibacteria bacterium QS_5_54_17 | reverse complement strand
GAACGACGGTTCCATAAGTTTGCATGGATATACCGTATTTCATGGAGCCTCCTTTTCAGAAGCTCAATGTGTACGGCATGTGTCTGAACTAGTGCACCATGTTTCGGGCATTCGCTTTAAGTTTGCTGCGGGGCTTTTTGCCCGCCATCGCGGGAGTTGTGCCAGGTCACCAGAAGCGGGGCGGCGATAAATATGGAGGAGTAGGTACCCGAGATCATACCAAGCAGCAGCGCCAAAACGAAAGTGACCGTGGCGCTGCCGCCGAAAAGCAACAGCGCCAAAAGCACCAGCACCGTGGTAATGGAGGTGTTTACGGAACGACCCATGACTTCATTGACGCTGGTATTGACGATGTCGGGGAAAGAACCGCTGCGGCGCAATAGATTTTCCCGCAAACGGTCGAACACCACGATGGTATCGTGCACCGAGAATCCGATCACCGTCAAAACAGCGGTAACGATGAAGGCATCGATTTCCACCCCCATGAGGACGCCCAGCAAGGAGAACAGTCCCAGCACGAACAGCGCGTCGTGCAACAGCGCCACGATGGCCATGGCGCCGAAACGCATAGGGTGCGGCACCTTACGGAAGGAAAAGGCTACGTACAAGGTGATGGCCAGGGACACCGCCGCCAGACTGATCAAGGAATTGACGGCCAAATCCTGGCTAATGCTGGGCCCGACTTGCTCAAATCGCCGGACGGTTACCCCCTCGGCGTCGGATAAGGCCGCTTCCACCCGGACGTCATCGGTAAATCGGGCCTGGTAGCCGTCACTGGTAGAGGTGATGGTGGGCTCGGCGACGCCTTGCTCGCGGATGATCTGCCGGATATCCTCCTGCGGCCGGTCGGTGGCCACGGTCACCACTGATCCGCCAGTAAAATCGATGCCCAGTTTCAGCCCCGCCGTGGCCAGCAGGATGGCGCCCGGAATGAGTACCGCTGCCGAGACCAGATACCAGATTTTGCGCTTGCCGATGATATCCATTAGATCTTATCCCCTTTCCGGCTCCGGGCGACCGCCCGCAGAAGCGTCCGAGTCACCATAGATACGCTGGCCAGGTTAATGGCCACGCCGACTCCCAGCACCAGGGCGAACCCCTGGATGGACGTTTCCCCGAACCGGGCCGCTAGATAATACAGAATGATGCTGATGATTAATGTGGCTACCGAGGCATCCCGGATGCTGTTCCAGGCGTGGTCAAATCCGGATTCGACCGCTTTGATGGGCTTCATACCGGCCTGCCGCTCTTCCCGCAACCGCTCCATGACCAGAATGTTGGCATCAGAAGCTACCGCCACGCTCATGATGAAACCGGCGATGCCCGCCAGGGTCAGCACGATGGTATAGCCGCCGAATAACGGCAGGGCCGAGAGCTTGAAGACGGTCACCGTGGTGGCGGTATAGACGCCCATGGCGGCCACGGCGACCGCCCCGCCCACCCGGTAGACGACCAGCATGAAAATTACCAGCGACAGGAGTCCGATGATGCCGGCAATGACGCTGGCCGTGGTAGCTTCAGCCCCCAGCGTGGGGCCGATGGTCTGTTGGGCGGCCAGTTCGATGGGGACCGGTAAGGCGCCGGCGTTCAACAGGGTAGCCACTTCCTCGGCCTCCTGGATGGATTGCATCCCGGTCAGCGTCGATCGGCCGGTTAATATGGGTTGGGACACCCGTCCCGGCCCGAACACCGGTTGCTGATCCAGCAGTATCAGCAGTTGATTGCCATTGTTGAAAATCCGCCGGGTCATCTGGGCGAATTTTTCGGTTGACTCCCCTGAATCCAGCTGCAAATTGACGACGGGTTGGTTGTTGCGGTTGAAACCGGGGTTGGCCTCGGCGACGTCCTCGCCGCTGAGACTGGTTCGCTTCAGCTGTTGTTGCCGGCTTTCAGCGCTCCGGTCGACTTCCAAAAACTCCAACTGGGCGGTCCTGCCGATCCGCTCGATGGCGGCTTGGGGGTCGTCGACATCGGGGAGTTGCACCACCACTCGGTTATTATCGGCGGTTTGGACGATCGCCTCGCTGGCCCCGCCCGGGTTCACCCGTTTTTCAATCACCGTGGTAACCTGCTTGAGCGCTTTCTGGGGGTCTTTTTCTTCCGGGATCTGGGCTTGATAGACCAAGTACACCCCGCCTTGGAGATCCAGTCCGCGCTGGACGCTCAGTTGGCTGTCGATGCCTAAAAATTGCAGCAGCTGGCCTTCCCGGGGGTAGGCCAGCACGCCCACCACCAGCGTGAAGACGGCCAAAGCCAATAACTGCCAGCGCAAACGCTTCTTTCTAAGCTCTATTTGTGATCCGAACACCCTGCCGGAAAGGGTAGACTCGGATCATGAAGCAACATCACACCAAACTCACCACCCAAGACAGAGACAATCTCGCTCGTTGGCAGGCTCAGGGCGTCTCTATGAGAGAGATGGCCAGACGGCTCGGGCGTTCAGTCTCGACCATTAGCGATGAATTCAAGAAAGGAGGTAAAGCCGGCGGCGAATACGTTGCGATCAGAGCGCAACGTCTAAGCAACCTGCGAAAGGCCAAAAGCTATGTTCGACCGCCACTGAAGAACGACTGGCTCTACGCCTACGTCCACGCCAGACTGAGGGATGGTTGGAGTCCAGAGCAGATCAGCGGCCGGCTGAAGCGGGACTACCCCGGCGAGAAGACCCGGCATATCAATCACGAAACCATCTACCGATACATCTATGCCGAGGAGAACCGGGACATGCAACTGTGGGAGTATCTACCCCGGAAACAGAAGAAGCGGCGCAAGAAGGGCGGTCGCACGACCCATCGCAGCCGCATACCAAACAGGGTATCCATTCATCAGCGGCCGGTGACGGTTGAAGAGCGGGCGGAGTTCGGGCATTTCGAGGGCGACAGTATTGAGGGCCGGCGCGCCCACAAAGATGGTATTCACACCGAGGTAGAAAGAAAGAGCCGTAAGACATTCGCCCGTAAGGTCGCCCGGATTGCCTCCCGGGAAACCCTCTCCGCCCAGCTGGCTATATTCGAGAGTGTGCCGGCCCCGGCCCGCCGCTCCACTACCTTGGATAACGGCAAGGAGCACTCCCGACACGAGCAACTGACCATCGGTCATCGCATCAACGTGTACTTCGCCGATCCCTATTCCTCCTGGCAGCGGGGCACCAACGAATACCATAACGGCCTGCTCAGGCGCTATCTGCCAAAGCGAACGGACTTTAGAACCGGCCCAGAAAATGCCTGGACTACGCCACGCCCAACGAGGTATTCTCGGAAGAGTTAACCAAGGCAAGTGTTCGGATCGAAAGTCGAATGTAGGCCGCTGCGTATAGACGCAGACAGCAGACAGCAGACAGGGAGTGACAAGCAACAGGCTCTGAAGATGTCATCCTGAACTTGTTTCAGGATCTTCCTCTATTGTCATCCTGAATTTATTTCAGGATCGGTTTCAGGATCTATTGCAGAAACGATTCCGAACTAAATTCGGAATGACAAAAAGGGTTTGTATTCTTCCACTTGCTAAAGGGTTTGTATTCTTCCACTTGCTCCTTACTTCCTGCTTCTTGCTTCTTGTTCCTGTCATCCTGAATTTATTTCAGGATCTATTTTAATGCTGATTCTGAAACAAGTTCAGAATGACGGAGGAGGCTAGGAATGACAAAGAGGTTTTGCGTTTTTTCACTTACTTCCTACTTCCTGCTGCTTACTTCCTGTCCCCGTTCCCTGTCTACCGTCTGCCGTCTCCTGTCTACTGACCCCCACTTGCTCCTTGCTCCCTGTTTCCCGGCCCTTTTTAAGTGGACGGCGCACCTGTGCTAGGCGCCCCATTCCATATATGTCTTCAGCGTTTCGATATCGGGAATATCGGCTTCTTGGAAATAATGGTCGGTATCCAAGTACGGGTCGACCACATCCAATATATCCACCGCGTCAGCCAGGATGTGGAGCCGGTCGACCGCGGCAACCGATACGTTGGGAGCCGCCGCGCTGACGCTATAGGTTTCGACGGTTTTCAAATAATGGGCGGCGGCGTCGAATGCCAGCCCGGAACTGAACCCGTCACTCACGACGATCACGTGGCGTTGCTGGAACATATCAGGATCGATAAACCCGTCACTGTTCATGGCACGGGTGAGTTTGTGTAATTTTTGCATCTTTTCGTTTTCAAAATACGACCGTAAGTCGGTCATCATCTCGGTTACCAACCCCGTTGGCAGCATCCGGTTATAGGTGAAATGCCCATCCTGGTCAATCAACCCGATGGACTCGGTGTTCCCGACGCCGGGTAAATCCACCGGTTCCGTCAATAGAAGACTCATCCGCACCCCCAGTACCGAGGCGATTTCCCTGCCGACGACGACACCGCCCGGGGAAACAGCCAACACCGAAGCGGGAACATGGCTATATGAAGCGCGGAGAGACTCGGCTAATCGTGACCCCGCTTCGGCTCGATCATAAAAATACAAGACGCGCCTTTCCCACTAAAACAGCTTGCTCCCATTATAACACTGATTGTTCAACTCTCTGGCGGAGGAAACCTTCGACGCCGTGTTCCCCCGGGAGTATTATTGCAAGGACGGTCCTTGCAATACATAAATTGCTCCCGTAAAGCTTTTGTTTGTCCAATCTTGCAAGGACGGTCCTTGCAAGATTGTCATCCTGAACTTGTTTCAGGATCTGTTTCAGGACCCGTTTCAGAATTGGATTCCGAAACTGATCCCGGATCGGGGTCCGGGATGACGTCTTCGGAATGACGGAGGGGGGGGTCGAAATGACAAAGCAGATTTACATTTTCTCACTTACTCCTTGCTCCTTGTTCCTTGCTCTCTGCTACTTGCTCCCTGTTCCCCGGATGCCTGTATACTGGAACCAGTATGGCTTACACTTACGTGGACGTAATCGTGGCCGGCGCCCGGGGCCGCGCAATCCTGACCTATCACGCCCGGACACCGCTGGAGCGCGGGCAGATCGTGGCCATACCGGTAGGTTCCCGGCGCCGATTCGGCGTGGTCGAGCGCCGGGTATCGGCCCCGTCGGTGAAAACCAGACCCGTCACCTCGGTAGTTGATCTGCCGCCCTTCCCCGACTATGTAGTCGACGTCATCAGATGGATGGATGACTATTACGCCGCCGGGGTCGGCACCATCTTGCCCCTCTTCCTTCCGGCTCGACCGGACATCGCCAGCCGGGCTCAGCCGGCATCTGGGGAGGCTTTGAATCCTCGAGCCGAGGTGACCTTAACTCCTTCCCAGAACCAAGTCCTGAACATGATGCTGCAGGCGGGTGGGCAGTGGTTACTCCATGGGGCAACCGGCTCAGGCAAAACCCCGCTTTACATCGCCTTATCCCAACAGATGCTCAATAAGCAGCGATCAACCATCGTCCTGGTGCCGGAAATCACCCTGGCCACCCAGGTGATTACCGAATTCCGGAAGGTACTGGGCGACGCCGTGGTCATCACTCATTCCCATATGACGGCCGCCCAACGCCGGGGTGTTTGGCGCCAGGCCCGGACCCAAACCGAACCGATGGTGATTATCGGGCCGCGGTCGGCCCTGTTTACGCCCCGTTCGGACCTGGGCGCCATCATTATCGATGAAGCCCACGAAACCAGTTATAAACAGGAGCAAAACCCCCGGTATCACGCCCGGGATGTGGCCGCCCGTATGGCCGAGGCGACCGGCGCCCTGATGGTTGCCGGCAGTGCCACCCCCAGCGCCCACGACGTCTATTTAAGGCAGCAGAACCAGTTGCAGCTGGCCTCCTTGCCCCATCCCGTCCATGACAACCAGCGCCAGGTGGATATCGTGGATATGCGGCAACAAAAAGGGGTGTTATCACCGGAATTGACCAGTGCCTTGACCGAAACGCTCCGGGAACAGGGCCAGGCCATGCTGTTCATCAACCGCCGCGGCAGCGCCAGCCAGGTAGTGTGCACGGGTTGCGGCTGGGTGGCAGCCTGCCCCGAATGCGACATTCCCCAAACCTGGCACGGGGACAGCGGCGCGCTGCGGTGTCATTGGTGCGGCACCCATTCCGGGCTGCCGGGATCCTGCCCCGAATGCGGCGGTATGCACTGGCGTTTCCTGGGGTTGGGTACCAAGCGGATCGAATCGGAAGTACGAGCCCGGTTTCCCCACGCCTCCATCCTGCGGTGGGATAAGGATAGTTTCTCCGCCCGCGACTTGGATGACACCATGCAACAGCTGCGCCGGGGTGATGTCGATATCATCATCGGCACTCAGATGATCGCCAAAGGACTGGATTTACCTTTGGTGACCCTGGTGGGTGTAGTACTGGCCGACACCATGCTCCACATTCCCGATATGAGCTCCAATGAACGCACCTACCAACTACTGCACCAAATCATCGGCCGGGCCGGGCGTGGACCCCGCAGCCCCAGCCGGGTGCTCATCCAGACCTACAATCCCGACCACCACGCCATTACCACCGCCTCCCGGCAGGAGTTTGACCGTTTCATGCAAACCGAGTTGGCTGATCGAGAGGCATTCAGCTATCCGCCCTATTCCCATTTACTAAAAACGGTCTGTAAGCGCAAAACCAGAGCCGGCGCCCGGAAAGCGGCCGGCCGGTTAGCCGAACACATCCGCGGGACATATCCGGCGGCCGGGGTACGCGGGCCGGCGCCCGCCTGGCGGGAACGGGTGGGTGAGCATTATTATTGGCAGTTGATCATTACCGCCGCCGATCGGGCCACCTTGCTGTCCATCACCCAGACGCTGCCGGCCAATTGGCGGGCCGATATCGACCCAGTTGACCTGCTCTAGCTTCCCAATGTCTGTCGGGTGGCAGCGATAATGTATACTGGCGGTAATGGCCCAAGCCGACGATATCATTTCCGTACCCGACGAACGCCTCCGCCAACACGCCCGGCGGGTGGGGGTTATCACCGACGACGTGCTGGATACCATCGAAACCATGAAAGCCGCCGCCCTGGCATGGGAGCAAACCCGGGATAATGAAGTGGGCGTCGCCCTGGCGGCTCCCCAGATCGGCGTGCTGGAACGGATCATCATCGTCCGCCATCAACCCGACAACCGCGACGACCACCGCTTCGATGCCTTTATAAATCCGGAAATCACCAAATATGAAGGTGAGATCGGCGCCGAACCGGAAGGATGTTTGAGCGTTCCCGACACCTATGGACTTGTTCCCCGGTACGGCGCCATCCGCGTCTCGGCTATGGATACCGGCGGCGAAACCTTCCGCCTGAAAACGACCGGCTTCCTGGCCCGGGTGCTGCAGCACGAAATCGATCATTTACGCGGACTGCTGTTCGTGGATGCGGTTACTGATGACGCCTTTTACCGGTTAACCGACCATGGCAAGCTTAAAGCACTCACCAAACAGGAAATCGATGCCGATCGCGTTTTTTGGAACGGCTGACTTCAGCGCTCCCTCGCTGCGAGCCTTACTGGATGCCGGCTACTCGGTGGACCCGGTTATCACCAAACCGGACGCGCCGGGTAAGCGGGGGACGGCGCTGCAGCCTCCCCAAGTAAAAACCATTGCCGAGGAGGCCAGCATTCCCGTTTTGCAACCGGCTTCCAAAGAAGAACTGGCCGCTGGTATTGGCGACTATCCCGACGTGACCGGGGGCGTGGTGGTGGCCTACGGTATGTTGATCCCTGAGGAGGTGCTGAATCACTTTTCCCAGCCTCTGATTAACGTACACGCGTCCCTGCTGCCGCGTTGGCGGGGCCCGTCGCCGGTCGCCGCCGCCATCCTCCACGGTGACCAGCAGACCGGCATCAGTCTGATGCAATTAACGCCGGAGATGGACGAAGGTCCCGTTTACTTGCGTGAAACCATTGATCTGGAGGGATCCGAAACCCGTCCCGGGCTGGAAGCGCGATTGGCCGAGCTGGGCGGGGAAACCATTGGCCAAAGACTGGAGGATATTCGGGGCGGCTGGCTAAAACCTGAGCCCCAGGACGGTTCCCAAGCGACCTACGCCCCGCTCCTGGATAAATCAGCCGGTGAGATTGACTGGCAACAGTCCGCCGAGTATCTGGCGCGACAGATCCGGGCTTTCCTGGGGTGGCCCGGCAGCCATACCCTCATCAGCAATCACCGGGTGACTATTGAAGCCGCCCGCCCGGTCGACCAACACGGCCAGCCCGGCACTTTCCAATTCCGCAATGGTAGGCTCATCGGCTACGCCGGGGACGGCGGGCTGGATATTACCCGACTCAAGCCGGCCGGCAAATCTTCCATGACCGGCGACGCTTTCGCCCGCGGGTATATGCGCGCCTGAGGGACCCCGGGTCTATTGCTGAGGAGGCTGTGGCGGCTGGTGGGAATCTGGCGGTGGTTGCGGCTGCCCGGCTTCTTGCTGCTGCGGTTGTGGCTGCTGCTCCCCTGGTGGTTGTTGCGGCTGTGCTTCCTGCTGCGGCGGCTGTTGTTGATATTCCTGTTGTTGCGGTTGCGGGGGCGGTTGTTGCTGTGCTTCCTGTTGCTGCTGTTGCTGTTGTTGCTCTTGTTGCTGCTGCCGGATAATCTCCCGAATGGTGCCGGCTTGGGGTCTTAATTCTTCTTTCAGTTTCTGGGCTTCTTCGGCAACCTTTTGCGGATAATTGGGGAAGTTTTGCTGGAGCCACTGGGCGGCGCCTTCATGATCTTGGTTCTGGACGTAGGTCACGTCGAACTCCTCCATCTGCTGCTGGTCCATATTGTCGGCCAGCCAGGTTCCCACCCGCTGCTCCAACTGGTACTTGATCTGGTCAAGCAATAAATCCTTTTCCTCTATCGGCAAATCACCGAGCCCGATATCCTGGAGGAACTTATCACCGATCGGTACGTGGGAATCATCAGCCATTGCAGCAATCGCTTACCTGTGACGTAGTGTAGCACGGCACGCTGGGCAGGCGCCAATTTCCCCTGGAGGACAGTAGACAGGGAACGGGGGACAGGAAGTAAGCAGTAAGCAGTAAGAAGTAAGTGGGAAAATGCAAATCCGCTTTGTCATTCCGACCCCCCCCTCCGTCATTCCGAAGACGTCATCCCGGACCCCGATCCGGGATCAGGTTCGGAATCCAATTCTAAAACAGATCCTGAAATAAATTCAGGATGACAATAGAAGTTTGTTATTACGACGCTACCCTCTTTGTCATTCCGGCCCCCGAGCCGGAATCCATTAAGCCGATATGGTTCTGAAATAGATCCTGAAACAAGTTCAGGATGACATTTTCGCCACCCCTCTTCAGAGCCTGTTGCTTCTCACTCCCTGTCTGCTGTCTGCCACTTGCTTACTGCTCCCTGCTTCCTGTTAAGTAACCCCTTCGTCGCCCCGGGTCTCCCGGAGGGTATCTTCGATCGCTTGGGCGTGCCGGGCGCTGGTGTCCAGTTTCAACGTCACCTCCGGCACCCGCCGCCGCTGAAGATCACTTGCCAGCGCCCGGTGTATCTTCCCCTCCAGTGATTGGGCCTGGGCCAGTAGCTCTTCTCCTTCCATGGCATCCGGTGATCCTCCTTGGGCCGGCCCGGGCAAAACCGAAACCCATACCGTCGCCACTGAGGTGTCCGGCGAAACGTCTGCTCCCGTAACGGTCACGTACTGGCCGGGAAATTCCGCTTGCAATACTCGGGCCGCCGTTTTGTGCACGCTGGCCGCTACCTGAGGCCTCTTACGCATACTCTCCAATATAGCCTATATCACGGCGGCGTAGGAAATGTACCCCGGAGCCCGCCTGCGCCTACCCTCGCGTTCAGGCGCTCCGTTGCCTGGTTTCCCGAGCCACGAACTCCAGCACATCGCCTTCGGCGACTTTGACTTTTCGCTCGGTGGTGATGTTAAGACCGCACATTTCACCCTCGACAACCTCTTTGGCCGATTGCTGCTCCCGCTGCACGCTCTTCACCGTCCCCACCTCCTCACCTGCCTGGTAGCGGACATGGAGCTCAGGTTTTATCTTGCCGGCCGTGACTTGGCCGCCGCAAATCAGTTCTTTCTGGGCAATTTTGAATACGCCGCGCACTTGCAGCGTTCCCCATTCTTCCTCAATAACTTCCGGTTCCAACACCGAACTCATCTCTTCCCTGACCGCTTCAATCAGTTCATAAATGACCGTGTGTACCTGAATGGTAATCCCGGCCCGGGAGGCGAGTTGTTTGATCCGCCCCGGTGCTGAGACACCGAATCCGATAATCCGGGCCCCGGTCGACTCGGCCAGCGTCACATCGGACTCGGAGACGGGACCGATGCCGCTGCCGACGATTTCCACTTGGACTTCATCGGTTTTTAACCTTTCCAAGCTTTGCTGGACGGCGTTCAGGCTGCCCTCTACGTCCGCTTTGATGATAACCGGTACGTGAAACTTCTGCCCTTCCCGCATGGCGGCCGTCAAGGCTTCCGGCTGGGTGATATCGCTTTTGCCGCTGCCCTCATCACGGGTGCTGCCGGCTGCTTTCCGGGCCGATTTTTCGTCCGGATATTCCACCGCCACCGCGGCCAGGCGGGGCGCAGCCTTCCATCCGGTGACCGCCACCGGCATGGCCGGACCGGCCCGCTCCAGGCGGGCACCGGTAAAGTCTTCCAGACTCCGGATCCGGGCGTAGGCATCTTCGGCGACCAGGTAATCACCGACGTTCAATTCCCCGTGGCGAACCAACACGGTAGCAGTTACCCCCTGGCCTTTCACCAGCTGCGACTCGATGATCATGCCTTCGGCCGGTCCATCGTAACGAGCCCGGATGTCGGCTACATCGGCCACCAAAAGCACCATATCCAAAAGGGTGTCCAGATTTTGCTGCTTCTGGGCGGAAATTTCCACGGTAACCGTCTCGCCGCCCCATTCCTCCGGCAAGACTTCTTCATCCGCCAGCTGTTGCTTGACGCGATTAGTGTCGGCTCCGGGCAGGTCGACTTTATTAATGGCCACCACCACCCGCACGCCCTCGTCACGGGCGAACTGGATGGCTTCTTTGGTCTGCGGTTGCACCCCGTCATCGGCGGCCACCACGATGATGGCCACATCGGTTAAACGCGCCCCGTGTTCACGCAAGGCTGAAAAGGCTTCATGGCCGGGCGTATCCAAAAAAGTGATGGTCCGTTCGTTGTGTTGAATCTGGTAGGCGCTGATGTGCTGGGTAATGCCGCCGGCCTCACCAGCGGCCGTATCGCTCTGCCGGAGCCCGTCCAGCAGCGTGGTTTTGCCGTGGTCGACGTGGCCCATGACGGTGACCACCGGCGGCCGGGATTCGCCCTCGCCGCTGGCCAATTGGCTGGTTTGGGGGGTAGATTCTTCGGCCGAAGCCGGGGCTTCGTCTTCGGTGACGGCCACGCCTAAATCTTCGGCCACGATCGCCGCGGTTTCAAAATCAATGGTGTCATTAATGGTGGCCATGACGCCGTTTTTCATCAACTCGGCGATCACATCGGTCACTTTCATGTCCAGCGCTTGGGCGAAATCGGCAACCGTGATGGGGGTCTGTATGGCGACCTGTTTATCCATAATCCACTCCTTATGCGGATTCGGGGCGCGTTGTTCGGGGAGGGCCGGGGGAAAATTTGCCCGCCCGAGTCAGCGACTACCCGGAATCCGAACCCTGGCTGGTGCTCTCCTCGGCCATGCTCAAGGATATTTTACGCACCTGGGTATCTATATCAATTATACGGAATTTTCTGGTTTCACCAACCGTGAAATAGTCGTCCGGGTCGGCATCTTCCCCTAATTCGGATATATGCACCAGGGCCTCAATGGCCGGGGCGATCTGGATGAAAGCCCCGAACGGCGTCACCCGGGTGATGCTGCCTTCCACCACGTCCCCGACTTGGTAATCCTTGATCTGTTCCAGCCAGGGGTCCTCAGTCAGCTGCTTGATAGAAAGGCTCAGCTTATCCCCGTCAATGGCGATTACCTTGGCTTCTACCTCCTGGCCGACCTCGACGTAATCAGCCGGATTGCTGACCCGATCCCAGGAAATTTCGGAAATATGCACCAACCCTTCGACACCGCCCACGGTGACGAAAATGCCGAAGTCAACCGTACCCGTCACCGTACCGGTCACCACATCGCCGACCGACAGTTTCTCCAGCTGTTGTTTGGTTTCCTCACGTTTGGCGACTTTCTCGGATAAGATTAATTTGTTGTTTTCCCGGTCGATGTCCAGCACGCCCACCCGGAGCGTTTGCTGGACCAATTCATTCAGTTTTTGCAATATCTGATCCTTGTCGGCGTTGTTCACCCGTGGATAATGCTTGGCCGATAATTGGGAGACCGGCAAAAAGCCCCGGATGCCTTCCGTTTCGATTAATAATCCGCCGCGGTTGGCGTCATAGGGGGTGACTTCAAACATTTCTCCGCTTTCAAAAAGCTGCTGCAGCGTGTCCCACCCCTTTTCTTTGGCGACCTTTTTCAGACTCAATACGCTGAATCCGTACTCCGCGTCCGGCAACACCACGCAGGCATTGACCGCCTCTCCTTCATGAAGGTTGTGCGCCCGGCCCAGTTCTTTGCGGGGGATCAGTCCTAATCCGTGCGCGCCCAGATCGATCCAGACTTCGTTTTTGTGGGCGGTAACCACCGTGCCCTCCACCACGTCACCGGCTTCCAGTAATTGGGGCGGATTCTCTTCCAGTAATGTATCCATGGATAAATCGGCCATGTCTTTGCTCGTTCTCCTTTCCCTGGATTGATTTCCCACCGGGGACGCGCGCTGATGCCTGATTCTTTGGCTCAGCAAAACGCCTCCCCAGCTGCATTGGGTTGCCTCTATTTATAGACAAATTTATGACTCCTGTAAACCCCGGGGTGCCTCGGCCGGGACATCAGCGGGGTATGCACGCCGCTCCACAGCTGGGCTGACAAAGAGGTTTTGCATTTTCCTGCTTGCTTCTTACTTCTTACTGCTTGCTTCTGGTGCCTGTCATCCTGAACCTGCCTGCCGGCAGGCAGGCTTGTTTCAGGATCATGTCGTTTGCAAGGAACGTCCTTGCAAGATTGGCTAAACAAAAGCTCATGCGGCAATTTTATATATTGCAAGGACGTTCCTTGCAATTGCGCTGTCTCCCGCTTACTTCTTGCTCCTTGCTTCTTACTTCTTACCGCTTGCTTCTTGTCCCCCGTTCCCTGTTTGCTGTCTACTGTTAGTCCTGGCGGCGGGCGCCCAGATTCTTCCGGCTCCGGTGGTATATGTAACCACCCGTTCCCAGCGCCAGCGCTGCGGCTGCCGATACGGGGCCGGTATCAGCCAGTTGCTCGGGGGCTTGCTCACCGTTATTGGCGGTTTGCTCGTTATTCTCGTCGGTTTCCGAGGATACCCGGGGCTCCCCGTTTTGCGGCGATGCTTCCCCGTCACCGTTTTGGTCCGAGGAGCTTTCCTGGTCGGCGCCTTCCTCGGTGCCACTCTCCTCACCGGAGGATTCCTGCTCCGGCTCGGTCGATTCCTGCTGGGTCTCGGCCTGGTTGTTGTTTTCTTCGGCGACTTGGTCGGTATCGCCGACTACGAAAGTGGCGGCCACCAGCACCGCGACAATCACCAGCCCCACTCCAAGCAGTACGCTCCGATTTATATTCTCAAATACGTCTTTGACGCCCTCAAACCATCTCATAACCTAAACTCCTTGCCTTACGGGCACTTAATTGTGAAGTTACCCGCATTATAATAGGTGGTATATATCATAGCAATACCATAAACTTGCCAATCTATAAAAAACTATCTAGAATTTAGGTTGCTTGCGTTGCTTTCCGAAGTAGCGAGTTCGCTTTGAGATCACACGGTTAAGCGAAGCCTGGCATCGGCCGGACTCACGAAGCGGTGATCTGCCCCCAACGGGAAACCCATTACCCCAAGATGCTGGAGGGCGGCCGCCGGGGCTCGAGAACACCGACCCTGGGTCGGGATGGCATATAAGACTTACCTCCTTAGATGGCCGATCAGCCCCGGCGGCGGGAATAGGAAGCAAGCAGTGAGCAGAAAAATGCAAACCCCCTTTGTCATTCTGAACTTGGTTCAGAATCCTCCCACCTAAATTGTCAACCTGAAGATGTCACTGCTGAAATAAATTCAGGACAGGCTATGAGCCCGATCCGGGATCCGTTTCAGGATCGGTTTCAGGACTAGATTCCGAAATAAATTCGGAATGACAAAAAGAGAGGAAGCTATCCTTTGCAAGGACTTCCCTTGTGCCAAGGACCGTCCTTGTTAGATGCTGCTTTCATTACGCCATTGATCAGGCTTGTTGCGCGTGTCGGGCAAATGCGGGATACTGCGGGTATGTACGCTGGTGTGGATATCGGAGCCACCAAAACCTTAATCGCCTTTGAATGTCCGGGGGGCGAATTTATTGAACAAAAAAAGTTTTCGACTCCTTCGGGGTTTGATGCATTAATCGACTCCTTACGCGAACATTTGCATACCGCCATGAGCGAGCTGCAGCAACCGCTGGAGAGTATCGTGATTGCCGCCCCCGGTACCATCGAGGGGCGGACATTACGGGCCGGCGGCAATGTCTCCTGGTCGGATGAAGACATCTTGAGCAATGTAGGCGAGGTATACGGCGATATACCGGCCGGTCTCATTAACGATGCCGCGGCTGCCGGCCTGTATGAGGCGGTAGCCGGAGCCGGACGCGGCCGGGAGGTAGTACTCTACGTGACGATCGGGACCGGCATCGGCAGCAGTATTATCACCGACGGCACGCTGGCCTATGATTTTGCCAATAGTGAAGGCGGCCGCTTGTTGCTGGATTGGCAGACGGGTGCCACGTTTGAACAAATCGGCAGCGGGCAGGCATTCGTGGATCGCTACGGCCACCACGGCTCCCAAGAGGCCGATCCGGACGTGTGGCGTGAGTACGGAACGGCGGTAGGTTCCGGCCTCTTCTCCATGATCACGGTCATCCGCCCCTCGATCGTCGTCGTGGGCGGCAGCATGGGCGAACATTTCGACGCCTACCGGAAAGCCGTCCAGGACCGCGTTGCCCAATGCGCCGGGGAGCTATTTACGCCGCCGCCCATCGTGGCCGCTGAAAAACCGAACACCGCCGTTGCCCACGGGTGCATCACCCGAGCCAGGGAGATCGCCGGTGGATGAAATCATGGCCTATTATCCAGGATTGGAGTTTATACCCAGCTCCCGGTTCGTCTGGTCGCCCGCCCAGCGCACTGTCTATTATCCCGCTCGCGAGCTTGGCCGGGAATCAAATCAGCTGGGGCTCTTGCATGAAATCGGCCACGCCGAACTCGGCCACACTTCGTATCACTCCGATATTCATTTACTGGGCATGGAGGTCGATGCCTGGAGCTATGCCCGCCAAAAAGCGCCTGAGTTCGGGTTGACGGTAGACGAAGCACACATCCACGCCTGTCTGGAGAGTTACCGCATATGGGTACACAAACGGTCGGTGTGTCCCCGGTGCCAATTTCATGGCATGCAAACCACCCCGACCAAATTTCACTGTTTTATGTGTCGGCGACGGTGGCGGGTGTCCCGGGGTCTAAGCCTGCAGCCGCGCCGGATGGACTGCCGCTCCTTGGCCAGCCGGGATTGAATACCGACAACTTCCGGGAATGATGCAGGTTTGGTGTTCACGGTATAGACCTCGGATGACATTGCATACAAAAAATGGACGACCGTGCCGGCCGTCCATTAAACGAGTCAACGAGTTAGTGCGCCAGCTTAGGCGTTGGCGCGAGTTTTGGCCTTGCCGCGGCGGCTAACTCGGCCGCCTTTTCGTCCGGCCTCGCGGGCTCGTTCACGGTTGGCAGCAAACCCGCCACCGGTGCTTATTTTACCGCCTGATCTACCGATCCGTTGGTAAAAGTCGTTGCCGTGGCGTTCTTTGTTGCGTTGAGCGGCTCTCTTACCGCCGTCATGTGTTCCTGGCATGAGACACTCCTTTCCTCACCCGTCATGGATGCCTGTAACATCCGTTGCGGGCATAACTTAGATTATACTCCGTGTGTCGCTTAATCATACATTGGCATAAGTTTAATTACTTGTCAAGAATATGGAGCGTTCCCTGTTTCTTATTCCCTGTCTCCCGTTTGCCGTCTACTGTCTACTACCCGTCTCCCACTTGCTTCTTGCTTCTTGCTTCTTGCTTCTTGCTTCCTGTTTCTTGTGCCTGTCATCCTGAATTTATTTCAGGATCTGTTTTAGAATTGGATTCCGAAACTGATCCCGGATCGGAGTCCGGGATGACGTCTTCGGAATGACGGAGGAGGGGTGTCATTCAGAAGATGTCATCCTGAACTTGTTTCAGGATCAGTCTCAGGGTCATGTCGGCTTGATGGATTCCGGATCGGGGTCCGGAATGACAGAGGGGGGTTGTATTTTTTTGCTTACTTCCTGCTGCTTCCTCCCCTGTTCCCTGTCTGCTGTCTGGTTTATATATCCACGAATAGCTTGACGGTGTTGTCGGCCACTTGGACCACCCCGCGGCTAACGGAAAAGGTATAATCTTCACCGGCACTTTTAATCTGCACGTCACCGGGGGTGAGGAGGGTGAAGAAGTTGGCATGGCCGGGCAGTATATCGAAGGGGCCGGTCTCATTGGCTGCCGAGACACTCTCCGCCCCGCCGTCAAAATAGGTATAAAACGGCGAGTATAACTTAACCTCCAGCTGCCCGAAGCCCTCTTCACCTGCCACTACACCAAAAACTCCTCAAGCGATTATCTTTTCCTGACAAATGACGTCTCATGCCTCTCCCGCGCGCGTACTTGTAAGATAACTATTGTCAGCCATACTAAATAATTATCTCCTCCACCCCCTGCAAGGTTTGTTCCCGGCCGCAAAACTCGCCGGGTTGCCCGGTCAGATCTTCCACCACCGACGGATTCTGTTTGAAAAATTCGATCAGTTTCTGGGCTTTGGCGTAATCCCGGCGATCATCAGCTGACAACTCATTTTCCCCGATGATGGCGATAATATTTTTCAAACTTTCGTATTTTTGCATGATCGACTTCACCTGGGTGGCCAGTACGTAGTGCCGATCGCCCACAATATCGGGGGTTAGGAGACTGGAGCTGGTCTGGAGAATGTCGACCGCTGGCCGGACTCCCTGCTCGGCCACTTTCCGGCTTAAGACAATCACCGAATCCAATTCGTGCTGAATGGCTTGCACTGCCGGGTCGGAAAGATCATCAGCGGGAATATAGACCGTTTGGATGCTGGTGATGGAGCCGGTTTCGTTGGGGGTTAACCGGTCCTGTAAGCGCTTAATCTCCGAAAACAGGGTCGGTTGATAGCCGCCTTGGCTGGGAATCCGGTTCATCAAGGTACTCAGTTCATTTCCGGCCTGGACGTAGCGGTACATGTTGTCGACAAAAAACAGGACGTCGCGCCCTTGATCCCGGAAATATTCGGCCGAAGTGGTAGCCGCCTGGCCAGTTAATTGCCGCATGGCCGGATTTTCATCCATCTGTCCCAGATACATGATGGTGTTATTGAGTAATTCCCGTGCTTTCAGGGTATCGTACATCTCATGCGCTTCGCGGATGCGCTCCCCGATGCCGACGAAAAAGGCCAGCCCGGCGTCACGGGTGGCGATATTATGGATGATCTCGGTTATCAAGACGGTTTTGCCGACGCCGGCGCCCCCCACGATGCCGATCTTGCGTCCCTTAATGAAGGGCGTGAAGAAGTCAATGACTTTAATGCCGGTTTCCAGCAACTCCGGCTCAGACTCTTCCCGGGCCGTAACCTCCCCGGCTTGGCTGTGGATGGAGCGCCGCTCGTTTTCGGGTTCCTGGCCGTCGTCGATAACTTCCCCCAGCGCGTTGAATATCCGCCCGATGGTTTCATTGCCGACGGGGACGCTGACCGTTTGCCGCAATCGCTCCACCGCTAAGCCTTTTTTGATCTCCGGGCTGGAGCGGAGGTTAATGCATACCGCCATGCCTTCCTCGGTAAAGTACTCGACCTGCAACAACACGTGCTGGAAATCCGTCAGCGTTAAAAGTTCGCGGGCGTCGGGATACTCATCACCTAACTCTACCCATACCACGATATCGTGAATGGCCCGCACCCGGCCGATCATGGTGCACCTCCCCTAGCCGCATTACTTATAGCAGCTAAAGTATTATACTCAGGCTTACATGGACCCTGATACATGCGGCTTGAGAAATGATACATACTACCTCCCATGCCGCATCCCGTTGATGATTTCCCGCGTCCGCTCATCTGACTCGGCCCGTTGCGCCCGCCGGTAACTCAGCCGCAGATCGCTGGTAATGTCCTGGGCTTTCTCGTGCGCGGCGCTCATGGCATTGAACCGGCTGGCGTATTGGGCTAATTTGGACTCTAAAATCGCCTGGCTTAAAGCCACGCCCATCATGATCGATTCCATGTAACTGACCACTTTCCAAAAATCAGGCTCGAAAATGTAATTGGCAAAGGTGATGCGCTCGGAGGTTGTTCCCGTTTCCTGGCCCAGCTGGTGGACGGATTCGAATAAATCGATACTTTTGATGTCTTGTACGCCCAGCGTCACGTAGGTTTGATAAAACACCATGGCGTTCTCGTATTCCAGCACGTCGTCGATGATGCGCCCGGGGTCAATCCGGGTCACGTCCTGATCAGGCACCTTGTAATACTTTTTGATCTCCACCCCGGCCTGGGCCAACTGTAAGACGCCGTGATGCCCCAGCACGATGATGTCATGGGTTTCGGCGTCGTATTTCTCCAGCATCCAATCCACCAACTTCCGGTCGATATCGCCGCTCAGCCCGCCCTCGGCGGTGACGATGACATCCACCGTCTTGCCCGGTTTGCTGATATTACGCTGGGATTGCTGGCGCGGATTTTCCCGCAGCCCGGTATAAATAGTCCATAACTCGGCAAAAAACTCTTTGGATTGCAGCACCTGGCTTTTTAACCGGCTGATGTGATGGGACGAAATTCCCTTAAAGGTTTCCGCCAGCATATCCACGGTCTCGATTTGCTGCATTTCTTCGGCGATGGCGTTGGAGCGTTTCATGGGTTACCCTCCTCCAGAACGGCTTCCGGCCAAGACGAGGCAGCGCCGGCAACAGGCGTCTTTTTGATTAATTTCATTAATCCTGATCGCTGATTCATCCGCGCCCGCCTCATTTCTTGACCTCGATGACATTGTCGGAAATCGTCTGCTGGACCAATTCCTGATAGGCATCGGCGTCGGTTTCCGGCAGGTCGCCATCCAGATCCTGCTCCCGGATCCATTGCTTCAGCTGATCCATATTCAACTTCTGCTCTTTGCCGGTCTGCAGCACCACATCCAGCAGCAGTTGCTGGGCCGGCAGCGAGTACAACTCCTTGGTGGTCTGATGCAGCGCGTCCAGAATCCGCTCGCCCAGTTGGATGTTTTCCTGGGCCTCCAGCGCCATTTCGGAGGCGAAGTGGGAGAATTCCTGGGCGTCGAAGTACCGGTTCAAGGCCTGGAAGATCTGCGCCCCCAGCTCTTTGCGGTGTTCCGTCTGCGCCCGGCCACCGACCCGGGAGACCGACAGGCCGACATTAATCGCCGGCCGGCGGCCTTCGGCCGTAATGTCGGTATCAAAAATGATCTGTCCGTCGGTAATGGAGATCACATTGGTCGGCAGATAGGTGGTCATGTCGTTACTGGGAGTCAGTACGGCCGGTATGGCGGTCAGGGTTTTGCTATTCCTATTCAACTTGCCCGCCCGTTCCAACAAGCTGGAATGCCGGTAAAAGATGTCGCCGGGGAAGGAATCCCGGCCCGGGTTGGCACCGCTCAACAGCGATATTTCCCGGTGAATCTGGGCGTGGTTGGTTAAATCATCGTAGAGGATAACCGTATCGTTGCCGTTGTGCCACAGGAATTCCGCCATGGCGCACCCCACGTAGGGTGCCAGGTAGGACTCTACTAGTGAATCGAAAACGGAAGTGGCCACCACGATGGTGTGCCGCAGGGCCCCGCTACGTTTCAGCTGGCCCAGCACTTCATCGATTTCACTGGGGCGTTTGGCGATCAGCACATACACCACCACCCGTTCTTTGTTGGCCTGATTCTGGGCCACTTGGGTGAGTAAACTACTTTTGCCGGTTTTACTATCTCCCAGCACCGCGATCCGTTGGCCTAACACCACCGGGAACAACATATCCAGCAAGGTAACCCCGGTGTCCAGCTGCCCGTCCAGTTGCTCGCGTTCGATCAAACCGGGCGCATCATTGAAGACCGGCCAGGTTTCATTCAGCGCCGGCGTGCCGCCGCCATCCAGCGGGCGGCCCCGGGCGGAAACCACCCGGCCGATCAGTTCAATCCCCACTCCAGTTACCAGCTGGTTATTCTCCACCACCGCGGCCATACCGGTGGTGGGCGCCGCGGTATCCAGGTTCAGTACCACCACTTGGTTGCCCAGCACCTCCCGCACTAACCCTTGCGAGCCGTTTTCGAACAAGACCAAGGCGTTGCTGCCGATGGGCGCCAGGCCGGTCACCGTGATGATGAACTCATTCACCGCCGCCACTTTGCCGGTCGGCATACCCTGATCGATCAAGCTCTGGAACTTTTGGTCAAACATTTCGGGTTATCTCCCCCGCGCGATCTTTATGTTCCAAAATCCGGGGACGGAACGACATATCGAACATCTGGTTGGTGGACTGGACGATGATGCCCCCGGCGATACTCCGCCGTACCTGGATCTTGAGTAGACTCTGGGCATGGATTTCCCGCCGGAACCACCCGCCTAATTCCCGCAAAAAACTATCATGGGGGTAGGCAGCCAGGAAGATCCCGAAAACCGGAGCTTGTTTGAGGGTTTGCTCGAACATGTCCACGACGGCGGTAAGGCCCTGCTCCCGGGTCAACTTCTTATTGGCCCGGGCCACGGCCGCCGCCTCACTGGAAGCAGCCGAAACTGCCTGCTCAGGATCGTCCTCGCTCAACAGATCGCGCAGTTCAGTATACACATTCCGCGCCTGCCGCTCCTGGATAATGACATCAGGTAGTTTAAAATGCATCGTTGATGTCACGCTTTATCTCTTCCTTGCGGGATTCCAAACCGGATATAATGTAATCTTTCTGACTGCCCAGATCCACGTGCTCGCCTAGTGCCTCCAGAAGATAATGGCTGATGATGTCCCCCAATTTGTCGTCCAAACGCTGGCTGAGTTGCTTTTTCTCTTCCTGGATCGCCGCCTGGGCCTTTTCCTGGATATCTTTCTGGCTTTCTTCCAGCTGTTTTTCCGTTTCCTGGCTGACATTGGCGGCTGAATTGCGGGCTTCGGCAATGGTTTGCTGGTATTTCTCCAGTTCGCCGTTAATGATCTGGGCCGCTTGCTGTTCGACATTATTCAAAAGCTGTTGATGGCTCTTCCCCAGTGACTGCTGGAGCTGTTTGTCCATGGATTTGACGGTATTGGTCAGCTCAAGCTGGGCGCGGTTGCGCATCTGGTTCAGAAATTCCTGGCTGAGCACTTCTTCGGTGGCTTTATCCTGGAGTTGATTGACGTAATCGGTGTAGGCATTCAGCTGGCGTTGGATTTTGGCCAGTCGCCAAACCGTCCACACCAAAACCCCGATGATGGCGATTGATAACGGGACAAACATCAGTTCCACGGGAACTACCTCGCTCCCTTGTTAACTGGCGTGTTTAATCTCATGAGAACGGTGTCCATTCTAGCCACGGAATGTTGGCTGTCCAAAATCAACCCGAGGCCCTCCTTATGCTTACCCGGCATTATATAGCACATAGCCACGGGCATAAAGCACCGAGCGCCGGAGGAATGTAACTCCTGAAGACGTCACCCCTAAAAATGTCATCCTGAACTTGGTTCAGGATCATGTCGTTTGCAAGGAACGTCCTTGCAATTTTGCGCCAAGTAGCGCTTTTGGTAGCGATTTTTAATATTGCAAGGACGTTCCTTGCAATTGCGCTGTCTCCCGCTTACTTCTTTCTCCACTTACTTCTTACTCCCTGCTTCCTGCTTCTTCCTTTTTGTTCCCTGTCTACCGTCTACTGTCTGCTGTCTACTGCCTCCGACCACCCGAACATTAATTCAAAAGGAAGATGGCGGCGTTCAGGTAGGTAGCAAAGACCACCCACGCCAGATACGGCACCAGCAGAATCGTGGCCATTCGCGACAGCGGCAAAAACAGTTGCATTGTTATAACGATCGCGATGATGAGCAGGATGATATCCACCAGCGCCAGCAAAGTCATTTCCAAGCCAAAAAAGATTAAAGACCACAGGCCATTGAAGACGAGCTGGACAGCAAAGGCGGTCAAGGCCCAGCGGACCCGGGCGTCCTGGAGCCCGCGGCGCCATACTAGATAGACCGCCACACCCATCAGTATGTAGAGCGTCGTCCAGGCCGGCCCGAACACCCAGTTGGGAGGATTGAGAGGCGGTTTGGTCAAGCCGGCGTACCACGCGCCGGGAGCGCCCACGGTTGCCCCGATGACGCCCACCAGAAGCGGGACCGCAATCGCCACGGCAAGTTGCCCAATACGTTTTGCCGGAGAGGTGTCATGAGCGGCGGCGTTCTTCATATACCCACTAATCTTTTGTTATTTGACCGTCAGCAACATTAAAACTCTTGTAGTAATTCTCTATCTTTTGCGCCATAAGCTTCCTTCTCTGCTCCAAAAATTCCCGGTAATCATCAATGCCCATATCGAACAAACCGTCCGGGATGCAGTTTTCCTTAAAGTTCTCTTCGAGCTCCTCTTTTGTTGAGATTCCGCCATATTTAAGCTGGCCACTTTCTATCTGCTCTCTAACGTTAGCCAAGTAGTCTTTTGGAGCTTTATCACCGACTTTTATGTTTACCTCGGTTTGTGTAAAAACAAGATTAGCGATCTGATTGTAATCACGCGGGTATGGATACTTCTTTTGTAAATATTTTTTCGGGAATATATGATGTACATCACCCTGATGGGTAATCATATCCCGTACCGTTATATCAGATGAGAGAAAACCTCTATCGTTATTCTTCACCTGCGCTGCCCAAAACACATTTAGGTACTGGTTGGATATGATCGCTTTATTAAGCTCATCAACTAACATCGTGTTCCAAAAACCCTCAGAGAGCTCGGATACCTCAATTGCAGAAAGATACTGTTCGATCCCTTTTTCATTGATTCTGCGAATGTCTTCATCAAATTGAGTTTCGGGTGAACCGCCTGAATACCGTCCCGTTAATAGAGACATGATAAACCACTTCGCGACATATTTCTCTATCACAGAGTCCTCGTAGCCCTGATCTCGCATCTTTAGATACACCACGTACGCAAAATTGATAGCGTGTTTAGCTCGGATCATATTCTTATCAATAAACCCGACACCGTGTAAGATCATGAGAAACCGTTCGTAATGTTTCTTTTTTACAAAATTAAGAACCCCGTTTTTTAGACCCTCCAACGATTCTATTGCGATACGATCTTCAAACTCGCGTGTTTCAAAATTACGTCCGGATAACAAACTCACCAGATCACTCAACTTGCCCCTGTTAAATTCCGACATAAACCCGACTCGCACAATGTCCGAATATGACGGTTGATAAAGGCGGTCATCCGTATCTTTCACCCAAGAAATCGCATCGGCGTACTCCGTCTGCTTAAATTCCTGGTCTTCATTCAATTGTTTGTAAAAATCCGGCTCTCGAATAAGGTGGGCGGAGTAATCAACCGCCTTCCGAAGCATAATCCCTTTCTCCCCCGCAGCAGCTATCTTGGACATAGCAAAGTCGGCTTGACTCAGCCGGACACCCTGTTGGTTAATACGGACAAAGATCTGAGTTACCACTTCGATCGGCAGATCTTCAGCCAGCTCGATCATGCCGAGCTGTTTATTCTTTATCTCAAATAGATTTTCAATATTCGTCTGCACTACTCGTCGATCAACATCGGGGTTTTGTTCACAGTAGGTATCTACAAGATCAAAAAGACCGCCTTCCCGCTGCAAATATTCGGAAATGTCAGATATCCACGTTTTATCTTTTTCTATAGCCGGTGTGAGAGTTTCAAAAGTTTCTTCAATAGGATGAAACGCTATTTTGATACGGACCTTCTTATAGTCTGAGTTGACCACATTTTCGCCCAGCATCGCTGCCTGAAGCGCGGCGATTCGTTGCTGACCGTCAATAATAATTTTCTTGCCGCTCGATTTCCCTCCGTCTTTCAATCGGACATCCGGATTTTTCCATGCTATCAAGTACCCTATGGGGAATCCTTTATATAACGAATCCATAAGATCGCGTACCTTGCTTGACTTCCACACAAAAGGCCGCTGTATCTCCGGTATAGCAACCTCTCCTGACTGCACCCAGGTTAAAATATGATTTACCAAGTGTTGATTGACGCTGTATTTTTGCATAAACCTTATTTTACCTCATGCTGCTGTTATGTACTATCGCCATCCGGACCCCGTTCCCTCACGAGCTTGGCGCCGGACAAATCTCCGTCGAGCAATAATGTCTGCACTAGTTCAGACACATGCCGTACACATTGAGCTTCTGAAAAGGAGGCTCCATGAAATACGGTATATCCATGCAAACTTATGGAACCGTCGTTCCC
>PXOU01000004.1 GCA_003022365.1 Candidatus Saccharibacteria bacterium QS_5_54_17 | reverse complement strand
ACTCGATCGCCACGTCGTCAATGCTGGAGGTGTAGTTGTTGGCGCCACTGGCACCGTTGACGGTGAGCTTGCCGCCGGGTGAGGTGGTGCCGATGCCGACATCATTATTACCATCATCAAACACCACGTCGGTAGCACCGCCGAAACTACCGCCGTTGTTGTACTGGATTTCTCCATCATTACCGGCCGGACTGCCGCTCCCGGCTAGATCATCACTACAGCTGACCAACCCGGTAGAATCGGCTGTTAACGCGCCGCCGTTGTCGTTCGTAGAACAATCCAAACTGCTAAAGGTAATGCTGCCGCTGGAGGTGAGGCCGGTAGCAGCGGTGAGGGCGCCAGAACTATTGACCTGCAACGCATCACCGCTCCCCACCGTAAGCAAGCTGGCGGGGCTGCTGTCGTCGATCCCCACATTCCCCCCCGATGTTCCCTCGAAATGCATCCAGGAATTAAAGACGCCGTCACTGCCTCTTCCCCCTATGGATAAGTCGCCGTCGGGGTTAGCGTCGCCACCATCCGTTTTAGCAAGAAACGTGCAATCATTCTGATTACAGATCGTCCTGTCCCGGCCGAGTACGAATCCGTCACTACTGTTAGATTCAATATCCCCGCTGTTGTAGGCCAGTGATGGGAATCGCTCAAAGTAGAGGTCTTCCCCGTCGTCGTAGGCACCGGCGGTGGCGCCGTTGTCCAGCAGCGACCAGTCGTCGCTGCTGGTGATGAGATTGGCGTCGGCGCTGGTGGTGCCATCCCCGGCCGGGAGGCTGCCCAGTAACACCGTGTGGGTGTCGGAATCGTCCACGTCGCAGTCACCGCCGGAGTCGGTGAAGATGTCTCTGGCTACCCTCGTGCTGTTGGCGCATATGTTGTCGGCGGCTTCCACGGTCACCAGCGGGTCGTTTTCACCGATGGCATCGGGACTGCCCAGATTATTCGTCGATGAGCCGTCAGCATCCTGCAACGTGTCTCCTTTGACACGCAGGTTGCTCATCTGGCCGATACCGGCCACGGTGAGCAGTTCCTGGGGGCTGCTGGCGCCGATGCCCACTTTGCCGCTGTTAAAGTATGAATTACTGCTGGCGCTCAAACGTATGGTTCGGGTATTGCTCCCATCGTGCAGCACTAAATCACCCCTGCCGCTTCCGCCGATTTTTACGTCGTTTTCCACGTGTAATTTCAGATCAGGAATGGTGGTCCCCAAGCCGAGCCGATCACTAGTGTCATCCCAGAAGAAGTTGGCGTTGTCCTGGGACAGTGAAGAGCCGTCAGAGAAGACCACCGAGCCGGCGTTAAGAGAGGAGCTTAGGGTCTCTACGTCGCTGACGCTGAGGGTGGGCTGGTCCTCGTTGTTGTAACTAACGCTTACGTTGTTGCCGGCGGTGAAATTCTCGCTGCTCCAGAGCAGACCGCCGCCGGTTTGCGTGTTGGGCGCGTTACCGGATTTGATATACAGGCCGGCGGAGGTGTCCCAGTAGAGCAGGCCGTTGATGTCATAGTCGCCGAGTTCGTGGTTGGTGAATTCGGTATAATTGGTGTTAAAAATGCCGCCGTTACTACGCAGGCCCAGACCGCCGGAGATGTCGGCGTCGCCGGACACGGTGAGTTGGTTGTTAGGACTACTGGTACCCAAGCCGACATTACTACTACCGTCCACCAGCAGGTTACCACTCGGATTCAGGGTTAGGTCGCCGGAAGTGGTGGTGACGTTGCTGGCTTGTTGGAAGGCCAGGTCGGCCGAGGCGCGGAGTGCTTGGTTCTGGAGGCCGCCGGTTCCGTCGGCTTCCCCGTAGATTTCCAGCATGTTACCCGCATCCAGTTTGAAGGCGTAGCTCATGGGGTCGCCCGAGGCCGGGCTGTCGGTGACCTGCATGTCGGCCAGGGTGACCCGGCCCCCGTCGGTAGGGAGGACAAAGCCGCCGTCGATGCTCAGGCCCCCGCCGAACTGGATCTGGTCGTCGGTGTTGACTTTCATCATGTTGACGGTCGAGGTGCCGTCGCCTGAGACGGAAGAGATCCACTGGTTGTTGCCCAGGGTGAGTTGGCCCAGGGACTGGCTGGTGCCCACGCTCAAGGTGCCGGTGATATCGGCGCTGCCGGAGACGGTGAGGCGGTTGTTGGGGGTGGTGGTGTTGATGCCTACGTTGCCGGCAGAAGTGATGCGCACATCTTCCGTGTTATCACCTCCCAGGAGTAAATCTCCGCCGGTGTCCGCCTGTAGTTTGGTTACATCGGTATTCCAACCCAGTAGCCCTTCTCTGGTGCCGGCGACTTTGAATTCCAAGCGTCCGTCACCGGAAGTGGAATTAAACACGCTGTTGGCTCCGCTGCGGTCGACCTGGAACGGTCCTCCGGACACATGGAGTTTGCTGGTGGGAGTGCTGGTGCCGATCCCGACGTTGCCGCTGGTGTCGATCCGGACTTGTTCGGTTCCTCCGGTTTCCAGCGCTAAACCGTTGCTGTCGTTGGTGCCCAGGGTGGCCAGAGTTGGCCCAGGGTGACGAATTCATTGTTGGCGGTAGCGTCGGCGCCGGATACGACTCCGGTGAAGTTCCCCTGGCCGGAGACGTCCAGAGCGGTGGCGGGTGAAGTGGTGTTGATGCCGATCCGCTGGTTGCTGGTGTCGGCGTTGAAGATGGTTGAGCCGGCGGCGGTTTGGACTTGGAGGGAGGTGGTGGAGTCGGTGTTGCCCGAGAATATGTTCTGGTTGCCGGTAAAGGTGTTGTTCTCGTCCAGGATGGCTATGTTGTCGCTGTCGTAGCCGTCGATCTCCTCGGCGTTGAAGGCGTAGGGGCTGGCGTTGAGCTGTTGGCGGGGAGTGAATGGGCCCTCGGACCAGTCGGGGTTGGACGTGTTGGTGTTGGTTGAGGGGGTGGGGAGTTCTACTTCCAAGTACCGGGTGGGGTTGGTGAAGATGTCGCCCGGGAGTGCGTTGACCTTGCCGAGCTTCAGGGAGAAGGTGCCGTTTTGGACCGATACCCGTTGGTCGGTGCCGGTGCCATCACAGGTGGTGCCGTCGTCCGGGGAGTAGCAACGGGTGGTGCTCCACAGCTGGGTGCCGGATGTTTCGGCGTCGTAGATGCGGAAGCGCATGTTGTAGTTGCCGTCGGGGAGGGCCTGGCCCTGGTTGTCGGTCAGGCGGCCTTGGTAGTTGATGAGATGGGGTACGGTTTGGGGTGCCGCGTTGGTGGGGGTGTCCTCGGCCGGGACCAGGGTTAGGAGGAGGGTCGGGGCGGCTAGGACTAAAAACACAAGCGCCCATGACACCCGTAGCTGGCCAATGAAGATATGATGTTTTGGTTTCAGTTTTGGTGTGTGGACCACAGTTTTTGGTTTTGTTTTTGGTTTTTGTGTTTTTTTTAGCGTCTTGGATTTTTAACGCCTATGATGACCATTGTACACGCCACGCCCGCGATGTGCAATAAATGTTTTCAGATTTCAGGCCCGAGTGGAGCCGATCATCCGAACCTAGGTTGCATATTTTAATGTACTATACACAACACATCCCCGCCCTACCCAATTTTGGCGAGCCTGGAACCCGGCCAACCAAAAACTTTTGAGGAGACTGGCCAGCACGCGCAACCCGGCCAACCAGAGATATTCAGTTGCCTCATGGCTGGCAGTAACAGATGTTTTGTAGTAAAAGTAGCTACAAAAATAACCCAAAATCCTCCTTCCTACCTCCCACCTCCCGGACACCCTACCACGTAGCTATTACATTTACTGACGATCGTCAGTTTTTGTAATAAGTTGGCCACAAGGACAGTCCTCGCAAAAGAAGTACCTCCTCTCTCTGTCATTCCGAACCCCCTCCGTCATTCCGGCCGCCGAGCCGGAATCCATTAAGCCGAGATGGTCCTGAAACTGATCCTGAAATAGATCCTGAAACAAGTTCAGGATGACACCCCCCCACTGTCATTCCGAACTTGTTTCGGAATCCTTTAAGCCGACATGACCCTGCAACTGATCCTGAAACAAGTTCAGGATGACAAAAAGAAAGTTCGTGATTACGACACTCCCCTCTTTGTCATTCCGACCCCCCTCCGTCATTCCGAAAACGTCATCCCGGACCCCGCCTGCACTGAGCAAGGTCGAAGTGATCCGGGATCAGTTTCGGAATCCGATCCTAAAAATAGATCCTGAAATAAACCTGCCTGCCGGCAGGCAGGTTCAGGATGACAGTGGGTGCTTGGGTGGTTTTGTTGTTTTCAATTCTGAATTTTGCATTCTATTGCTTACTTCTTACTGCTTACTTCCCGTTCTTTTCCCCTGTCTCCCGTCTACTGACTCCCGCTTGCCACTTACTGACTTCTTCCAGAAACTGGGCCGGGGTGATGATAGCAATATCCTGATAATTTGCTACTTGTAACAGCAACTTGTCACCGGTCACAATAAAGTCGGCCCGGCCCGCCACCGCCGTTTCCAAAACACGGTTATCGGCGCTATCCGCCACGACATTCAGCCATGGGTCGAACGTTTGGAGCTGGCTGGCGGCTAAAAGCTGGGTTAAAAACTGCAGCAGATCGGGGTCAATCCCGAACTTGGTCCGGAGAATATGGGCGGTTTCTTCAATGATGTAGCTGGACAATACTAAACGCGTATCGCTGGCGAGGATGTATTGGGTTACCTGTTCGGGCTTGCCGCCAAACAGCAACGCCGAAATGACAACATTGCTGTCCTGTGTAACCCGCACTAGGAGTGCTCGTCGCGATGGGCCCGGACCGTATCGGCCACTTCTTGCTCGGTTAGCCGCGACCCCGTGTAGTTTTGGCGGGCTTCACGGGTGAGCGTTTGCCAGCGCTGCAGCTGTTCCAGCTGTTCACGCACCGCGGCACGGATAAAATCACTCCGGTTGCTACCCTGGCGCCGCGCCTGTTCGTCTATTTGCTCGGCTAACTCCTCCGGCATAGCAATATTAAACGTCTTAGACATACAATCATTGTATGTAATTCCCTCCTGTACGTCAATGCAACGGTAGCGAGGCCCCGAACCAGACGGTACGGGATCGGTTTCAGGATCTTCCCCTATTGTCATCCTGAATTTATTTCAGGATCAGTTTCAGAACATATCGGCTTAAAGGATTCCGGATCGGCGGCCGGAATGACAGAGCGAGTGACGAAAAAGATAGGATCGAGTACTATACCTACCATGGGCGACCAATACTACGTATACATTTTGGCCAATGAACGGCCGACGATATACATAGGGATAACCAATGACCTCCTCACACGAGCATATGAGCATAAATCCGGAGAAATAGAGGGATTTACGGAAAAATATAAACTACACAAGCTCGTCTATTATGAAATAACCAATTCTGTTGAGGCAGCTATCGCCAGAGAAAAGCAGCTGAAAAAATGGCACAGGGAATGGAAATTGAACCTAATTAGGCAATCAAACCCCGAACTGAGAGATTTATACCGTGATTTGGTAGATGGGGACATTGATTCTGAAATAAGTTCGGAATGACGGAGGGGGCTGGGAATGACACTCTCTTCCTGTCATCCTGAACTTGTTTCAGGATCTGTTTTAGAACCATGTCGGCTTGAAGGATTCCGAACCAAGTTCGGAATGACGGAGGGGGTAAGGTCTACTGTCCCCTGTCTACTAACAAGCTAGTGGTAGGTTTGGTAGATGGTTTGGATTTCGGTGGCGGTTAATGCTCTTTCCCAGAAGCGTACGCCGCCCAGGGTGCCTTCGAAATGGATATCATTCCGCAGACCATCGTAGCTTGTCGCTTCCGAGCCGTCACCTATGAAGCCGTATCTGGTGTCGCCCGTTCCGATGGCACTCCCGCTGTGCGGATTGGACGCCCGGGCATCTTCAGCCCCGTCTACATAGATGATCTTATCCGTGCCGTCGTAGACACAGGCTGCCAAATGCCAAGTACCGTCCCGGACGACCGCGTTGCCACCGAAATCGTGGGTAACCCCGCCGGAACCCGTAGTATGACACCCCACCACATCACCGGCTCCGCTCGCAGAGCCATCATTACCGGGGGTAAAGGTAAAATAATCGCTCCGGTCGAAATCAAGCGCGGACCAGCCACCGCCGCCGCTGGGAATTTTGACCCACGCCAAGGCCGTGAATTCCTCCAGAGCGCCGGCCGCACTATAGGACATGTCCAGGGCCATATAATCGTCCGTGCCATCAAACTGGTAGGCCTTGCTGGCGTGGCCTTTCCGGTCGGTGGTCAGCTGCGGCGGGGTGTCACCGTCGCCGTTGCTGGCGTCGGCATCCAAAGGAGTGCCGTGGTGTTCATACGGCGTGCGGTCCTTGGCGTCCTGGTCAAACACCCAGTTGCCGGTCAGGTCTTTTTGTAAATCGGAAACGTCTATGCCTGGACTATAGGAATCGTTGATTTTCCGGATGTCTTGGCCGCTGAGGGCGTAATCATAGACGCGGAAGTCATCCATTTTGCCCAGGAACCAGTAGGTATCATTGCCTCTTTGCCCGATAACCCAATCATTGGTCCAGCCGGCGATATCAATCGACTCGTTATACTCCGAATCCAGCCGGCCGTTGATGTATATCTTGATGTTTTTGTCGTCGATGATGACGGCCCAATGGGTCCAGGTGCCAAGCGGCACCGAGCCGGTGGTTGAATACCGTTGCCTTTGGTTGGTATCGGCAGCCTCGGCAATTGTTATCTCCAGGCGTTCACTGCTCGCGTCATAGCCGATCCACTGGTCGATTCCAACCGATTGCGGCGTAATAAATCTACTGTATTGATTGCCGGGCTTAATGAATCCGGTCACCGTGAATAAATTGGGGCTGGTTTGGACTGACGGCTGGCTGATGCCGCTGATGTAATCATCGCTGCCGTCGAAATCGTAGGCTTTGCTTCCCTGCCCTTTCCGGTCCGTCGTCAGCTGCGGCGGGGTGTCGCCGTCGCCGTTGCTGGCGTCGGCGTCCGTGGGCGTGCCGTGGTTCTCATAGGGCGTAGCGTCCGTGAAATCGCCGTCCATCTGCCACTGGTTGACCAGTCCGCCCTGGGTGGAAGCGACTTTGACGCTGGCGTCGTATTGTTCATGCAGCGCCGCGGCCTCGTCGGCCGAGATACCCCGGTTGTAGAGACGGACATCATCGATTTTGCCGGCAAAACTATACCCACCTCCTGTAAAATCCCCGATCCTGCCATTACCCGAATGGGACACCAGGTTACCGCTGGCGTTGGTGTTGGTGCTTTTTTCTATAAGGCCGGACTGATTATACAAATACAATGTTAATTGGCTCCCGTCATATGCGCTGCAGATAAAAGCCCATTCCTGACTGGGGATCGGATTGGTGCTGGTTACCGTAAAGAGGCCATTGCTGGTTTCTACCTCGGCCTTTAATGTTTCCGCGTTGTCGTCCTCTTTAATCCACCATCGGTGATCTTGGCCGTCAAATAAGTATTCGTTGCTGACAGAGCCGTCGGCATAGGCCCATAAACAAGTGGAAACTCGATCCAAACCGAGTGCGCCATCCGTGAAATTAATCTCGATGTAATCATCGCTGCCGTCGAAGTCATAGGCCTTTTTACCTTGCCCTTTCCGGTCCGTAGTCAGCTGCGGCGGAGTGTCGCCGTCGCCGTTGCTTCCATCGGAATCCAAAGGCGTGCCATGGTTCTCATACGGGGTGGCGTCTTTGACGTCGCCGTCCAGTTTCCAATGCCCGACCAAGCCTTTTTGGAGGTTGACGCTGGTGCTACTGCTACCGCCGCCGTCGAAGGTGCCCAACAGCAAACCGGCGGCACCGCCCCCGCCAATCACCAATACCGCCACGATGATCAGCAATGGCACAGGGGCGAGGAGATATGCGCGGGCGGAGCGTTTCATGGGTCCGGACTTACTCGTTTTCGATTTTACTTAATTTTACTTGAGACCACTTTCACAGCCTGGATTATAACATAGGCGCTCTGGCAGGAAGCAGGACGTAAGGAGTAAGCAGCAAGTAAGAGACGTGACACGCAATTGCAAGGAACGTCCTTGCAAGATTGGCTCAACAAAAGCTTTATGCAGCCATTTCATGTATTGCAAGGACGGTCCTTGCAAAAGGAGGACCTCCTCTCTTTTGTCATTCCGAAGATGTCATCCCGGACTCCGATCCGGGATCAGTTTCGGAATCGCTCTGAGCCCAAAACAGATCCTGAAATAAATTCAGGATGACAAAAAGAGAGTTTGTGATTACGAAACTACCCCCTCCGTCATTCCGAACAAATCCTACACCCCACCTCCCGAACATCCTCTTATACAGCTATCACATTTACTGACGATCGTCAGTTTTTGTAATAAGTTAGGTGCGTAATCTGATAAAAAGCTGCCGATCCTGAAACTGATCCCGGATCGGGGTCCGGGATGACGTCTTCAGGATGACAGTTCTTTTTCGCCACCCTCTTTGTCATTCTGGACCCCGGTCCAGAATCCATTAACCCGACATGACCTTGCAACAGATCCTGAAATAAATTCAGGATGACAGGGACAGGAAGTAAGCAGTAAGGAGTAAGAAGTAAGCGGAAAACGCAATTGCAAGGAACGTCCTTGCAAAAGTTGCCTTTTGCGTCACCCCCTCTGTCATTCCGAACTTGTTTCGGAATCCATTAAGCCGATGTAAGTCTGAAATAGATCCTGAAATAAATTCAGGATGACAGGAAGCGGATTTACCGGGTTCTTATTCCTTGTTCCTTGCTCCCTGTTCCTTGTTCCCTGCCTACCGTCTACCCCTGATGTACGTTGCCGTCTTCGTCGATGTAGACCTGGCCGGGTTGGGCGGGTGCGTTGTCCTCCGTGCTGTCGTCATCCGGGGTGTCGTTATCCGGTGTGTTGTCGTCCACTGCGGCTGGCGTTGCTGGCTGGTCGGGCTCCGGCGAAGTTTGCCCGGACGTCTGATCCGTTTGCTGCTCTGGTGGCAACTCCACGCCCAGATCGCTGGCTACCTGCTGGGACACATCCGCCGCGCCAGCATCGGCTGGGGCATCATCCTGACTGTCGGCTTCTGAGTCCGGCTCCGCTGCCGTGGAGGCCGGACGGTCTTCACCCCCTGACGGTTCGGTGCTGGGCGCTGCTGATACGTCCTGATCGACCGGGGTGGCAGGCGAAGCCGCTGGCGGTGTTTCTGTTCCTTCTTGCTGGCTGGCAGCGGGTTGGTCGGATGCCGCGGGCGAGCCGGCGGTCGGCTCCGGCGTAATGGTATCACCCGGGTCGACCTCTGCTGGGGAGTCAGGCTGGGTGGTTTCGGGCTGGGCGGTGTTACCTGGTGCCGGCTGGTCCGAAGTGTCGCCGTGAGTCGTTTGACTTGGTTGGCTGGGCTGCACCGCTTGCGGCTGCCCAGCTTGCTCCCTGCTTCCTGTTCCTTGTTCCCTGTCTGCTGTCTGCTGTCTACTGTCTACTCCCTGATTGCCGACCCAGGTGTCAGTTTGCTCCGCTTCCAGGGCGGACATCAATTCGTCACGGGCGGACTGTTTGTCAGTGTCATCGGGGGGTTGGATGACATTTTCTTCCCCCGACGGCGAGGGACGGACCGAGTCACGAGGCTGGCCTTGATCGGCCCCAGGTTGCGCCTGAGCCGGGTTGGCAGCCGAAGCGGCAGGGGCGGCCGGCTGGCCGGGAATTTGATAGACCCCCGAAACCGCCTGGGATGTCTGAGGCGGCCCGGAGCCGGGCGCGGCATTGGCAGCTGGCTGCTGTTGCGGCGGCGGTGATTGCTGTTGCGGCTGTTGCGGCTGTGGTTGTTGTGGCTGCGGTTGTTGTTGTGCTTGCTGTTGCGCCTGTTGTGGTTGTGGTTGTGGTTGTGGTTGTTGCGCCTGTTGCGGTTGTTGCTGTTCCGCTTGCTGCTTACTGCTTACTTCTTGCTGTTGTTGTTGTGCTTGCTCCCTGCTTCCTGTTCCTTGTTCCCTGTCTACTGTCTGCTGTCTACTGTCTGCTTCTTGCTGTTGCTGTTGTTGTTGCTGCTGCGGCTGCAACTGTTGCGGGGTGGCCGAGCCCTCGTGCCGTGGATAGGCGGTGGACGGCGGGGCGCTTTGGCCGTCCGCCGCGCTCGACCCAGAAGCACCTGGTTGATTATTCGCCGGGGCCCCGGGCGGCGGAGGTTGGTTGCCGCCCGGGGCGGCGTTTGGCTGCTGAGCAGGAGTTGGGGGCGCTTGCGCCGGAGATTGGCCTTGAGCCGGGTTTCCGGGAGCTGAACCGCTGCCCTGGCCTGCTTGTGCCGGAGCCGCCTGGTTCGGAGCGTTACCCTGCCCACCGGCGCTCTGACCACCGGCGCTGCCGGGAACCGCCTGGCTTGGGGCGCCATCCTGTCCGCCGGCACTCTGCCCACCTGCACTCTGTCTACCTGGACTCTGCCCACCCCCGCCACCGGGAGCCGGCTGGCCCGGGCCGCCGCCCAGCGCTGAGCGCCGCTTCTGGAGCCATTCATCCAGGAAGGTGGAGCCGCCGTCTCCGCTGCCGGCAGCCGCCCGGCCCGCGGCGCCACCGGATTGCCGAGCCGCGGCAGGAGCGGCGGCCGATTCTCCCCCCTGGGAGTTGGCCAGACTTTGGTAGGGATCGGGAGCCGGGTCGGTGGACAGCCGGCCGAATATCTCATCCTCGACTTCCTGCCGGGGCCGGCCGTATTTGGCATTGGAAAGCTGTTTCAAAGCCTTGGCCAGTTCCGGACTGCTCTCTTCCAGCGGCGGTATGGTCGTCATATTAAAGGGCTGGGTGGGAAGCCCTTGGTTCATGAGCCGGACGGCGGCGTGGAAGTTCGGCAAATTAACCAGATCGCGGTCATTAAAGGTGGGCGAGAACTGCTTAACCAAAAAATCGGCGTCATTGGGACCGGTCCGCAGGCTGATGATGGTACCCACGTTGCCGAAGACGGCCTCCCGGACTTCTTCGCTGAGCTGGCTGATGAACTGGTTGGCCACGATCATGTTCAAGTGGTATTTCCGGGCCTCGGAGAGGATGAAGGCGAACGACTCGGTAGAAAAGTTCTGGAACTCGTCGATGTAAAATGAGAAATCGACCCGGTCCTCTTCGGCCTGGTTGGCCCGGCTCATGGCCGCCGCCTGGAATTTCATGACGAAAATCATGCCTAAAAGCATGGAATTTAGCTCGCCCAGCCGCCCTTTACTCAGGTTGGCGATCAGGATCTTGCGGTTGTCCATGACGTCGCGGAGATCGAACGAACTTTCCGATTGGCCGATGATGTTGCGCATCATCTGGTTGCTTAAGAAGGCGCCGAATTTGGACACGAACCAACTGACCATTTCGCCGAAATCGCTGGATTTCTGGGCCTGGGGCATCTCTTTCTGCCAGAATTCCAGCACCGTTTTGTCCTCCACGTACTGGAGTTTTTCCTTGACGAACTGGGAATCCCGGAACAGCTTGCTGATGTCGATGAAGGTGCCTCCGTGGGGGTCGGCCATGACGGTCAGAGCGGCGTTGCGGAACATGTGGTGATAGCGCGGCCCCACGATGCCCTGCTGGTGCGGATCGTAGAGCTTCTCCAGCATGTTGATGGCTTCCTGGATTAAGAAGTCTTTCTGGTCCTCACTGTAGTATTCGAACAGGTTCAGCCCCGGCGGATATTCCATATTGCCGGGGTCGAAATAGATCACGTCCTCGCTGCGTTCCTGGGGCACCATACCCAGTAGTTTTTCGGCGGCGTCGCCGTGGGGATCGATAAAGGCAATGCCTTTGCCGGCCCGCATGTCCTGGGTCATCATATTCTCCAGCAAAACGGATTTGCCGGTGCCGGTCTGGCCCACGATGTAAACATGCCGGCGGCGGTCTTCATCACTGAGCCGTATCTGCTTTTTGACCCCGCGGTAGACGTTATGCCCCACCAGCAAGCCTTCCTGACTCAGCCGGGACGGACCTTCCACTTGCTTGGAGTACTGGCGCTGTACCTGGCTGGTCTGGGTGAATTGGGCGTCGGGAAAGTGGAAAATGGTGGAGAGCTCAGTACTGTTTAAAATCATTTTACGGCGTTCGGGCGGGAAAAACCGGAAAATGAAGTCGGTCACGAACCGCTCCATATTCTTGGCCGGCTTAAAGGTGAATCCGTTCAGACCCTGGGCGTCGAACATGGAAAAGGAGGCCACGATATTATTGCCGATCACCTGGGCCCGGCTGGCCGTACTGGAGGAGGTAATGATGCGGATGAGCACCTCATAGCCGGTGTACTTGGCTTTCTCTTCGATGGCGTCGGCGGCCGCCTGGTCTAAACTACTCGCCTGCTTGGGCTTGCTGCTGCCCTGCTCTTCATCGTTGTTCTCGGGCGCTTTCAAGGGGGCTTTCAGGATGTCTTTGATGGCAAACCCGGAGGAGTCATCTTTGTCCTCGCGTTTCTCTTTGGCCATGTTTTCGGCGTTTTGGGTCCACTCCGACCGTGCCGGGCGGAGCAGGATCTGTATGCCCGCCCCGTCGCCGTCCTCCAGCGAAGTCAGCGCATTCAGCACCCCTTCCATGGTGTTGCGCTTCAGCTGGTCGAAGGTGGCGATGGGATAGGGATAATCCTGCTTTAACACTAACTCGCCGCCGTAGGTGCCCCCGATTTTGCCGGTTTGGCTGAAAATGTTGTGATCCTCGACCTCTTCCATGCTGGCGCCCGGGTAGGCGGTTAAGACCGCTTGCTTGACCACTTCCACCATGGCCACCGGTACCGCCGCGTAAAACTGGATGACCCCATCCACAGCAATCAGCTCGAAGGCGATATGGCGCTGGCCGAAAAATTTACTCTTAAATCCCTTGGTGGCGGTGCTGGCGATCAGATTGTAGAGAACTTCGGCCTGGGAAATTCGTTCGTGAATGACTTCCCGGACGTCCCGTCCGCCGACTTCCACGTCCTCGCTGGGCGGGGGCAGGTTGATTAAAATGGGCACCATCTTGATGCCGCGCTCGATTCCCTTGGCATAGCGGAGCCCCCGCCGGTACAGCAAGTACCCGCCGGTCACTGCCGCGCCGGCAATTAACAGCAGTATGGCGATTACGATGACCGTCTGCATCGCCTACCACACCTCCCCGCTCTAGCGCGCGGCCTTAATATCCCTGCCATACCGTTTCTTGTGATACTCGATTTGTAATTTCTCGAACTCTTCTTCCTGGGCGTGGGGGTCGTCTTTGGTGTTTTCGATGATTTGTTTGGCTTTATTGACCCAGGCTTTTTCGATGACGTCCACGTCATCGGCCACCGTCGGCATGGAGGAAGCGTCGGAGCCGGCGTCCGTGTTGTCGGTCTCTTGGACGGTTGTCTGGTCGTCGCCGGTAGCCTCTTGTGTCTGGTCATCGGCTACATGGGGGAGGATAACATGGTCGTCCCGGTCGGCCGCCTCCACGGGGCGTTGTTGCTCCTGCTGGGCCGGCGCTTGTTCGGGCTGAGCGGGAGCGGGCGGTGATTCCGGGGCCTGGGCATTGGTTGGCAGCGGTTGCTCCACCGGCTCTACTTTGCCGCTGCCTTCGGCTCCGGTTTGCCCGGCGGCCGCCTGGGAGGGAACTGATTCCTGTTGCGGGGATTCGGGAGATTGGTTACTCTGGACCATACTATAGTTTAGTATAACAAACAGCCCGGAGCGGGTATAGGCGAAACAAGAAGTAAGCAGCAGGAAGCAAGTAGCAAGCAGGTCACAGTAGGCGGTAGATAGGAACCCCCCTCTGTCATTCCGAACTTGGTTCGGAATCCAATCCTGCAATAGATCCTGAAACAGATCCTGAAACAAGTTCAGGATGACACCCCTCTCCGTCATTCCGAACTTGGTTCGGAATCCATCAAGGCGACATGGCCCTGAAACAGATCCTGAACCAAGTTCAGGATGACAAAAAGCGGATTTACCGGGTTCTTATTCTTTGCTCCCTGTTCCCTGTCTACTGTATACCGCCTACCGCTAACTGCAGACTTGGCCGCCTTCGGTTTCAGCCAGGGAGTCGTAGGGCTGTTCTTGTTCCTCGTTGAAGTAGTTACCGATGCGGAGACGTTTATCAAGCGGGGCGCGGGTATTCAGATTGGAATAGTTCAAGGTGAAGTCGGTCACCACCGATTGATCATCCGGGAACGGGGCCGCCTTCTGGTCATTCAGCGGGAAGGTGACCAATACATATCGGGCCGGTTCGTTGACCGTCCGGTTCTCGCCAGATCGGACATTTTCCAATGTTGTAGCCGATGCATCAAATACCCCGTCGGCGCAAGCGGTTTTGTAGTCTATATCCACCCCTCTGCCGCCCAGTATGTTGCCGTTGAAGCTGAGGCTGCCGAAGTTAAATTCATCCCCGAAATCGATCAACTTGGAGTACCGGCCCAGGCGGGGAATGCTGTTCAAAGAAGTATATTCAGTGGAATCCTGTTTGGTGGAACCATTGAATCCGCCCACAGCGTAGGCATTGCCACGGGATATTTCAAGACCGAAGTGGCGTCGGGCCGTCGTCATGCTGGATGTCTCTCCCCAATCACCAATACTCCCGTCTGAACCGATAGCGGCAAACTCCACACTAGTGGAAACGCCGCTGCTGGTATTTCCGCCGGCCGCGTACAGATAGCCATTAAAGGCTGAGACGTCGATACTGTTCCGGGGGGAGTTCATCTCTTCCGTTTGCCGCCAGGAACTCAAAGTACCGTCCGAATTAATCGGGGCGTATTCGACACTGGCAAGCGAGTTGCCACCCGTGTCCTCACCGGCGATAACGTACAGGTAGCCATTGTAGGTCGCGGAGGCATGCTTATCCCTCGGGGTTGCGGGGGTGGCAGTACTCGACCAGCTCCCCAGGGTGCCGTCGCTGTTGATCGGGGCGTACTCGACATTGTCAAGTGTTCCTAAATCACTATCGTATCCGTCGGTGGCATATATATGACCATCAGACACCGCTACCCCCATGTTTTGCCTTTCCTGGTTCAAGCTGGAAGTGTATGACCAGCTCCCCAGCGTGCCGTCGCTATTAATAGGGGCGTATTCGACGCTGGCAAGCTCGCCGTTGAGGTTATGACCGCCCACAGCATATAGATACCCGTTATATACGCTCGCCCCGTGGTATTCTCGTATAGTGCTCATACTGGAGGTGGTCGACCAGCTGCCCAGGGTGCCGTCATCGTTGATGGGGGCGTATTCCACACTGGAGTCGGCTCCGTAGCCGTCATCACCGCCGACCACGTAGAGGTATTGTTCGTATACCGCTGACCCGAACCTGTCCCGGGCCGTCGTCATGCTGGAGGTCGTCGACCAGCTGTTGGCCGTACCGATGCCGCCGTCGTTGACGCGGGCATACTCCACGGACGTACCATCATTTTCACCGCCGGTGACATAGATATATCCATTATACCCCGCGCCGCCATAGCTATCTTCCGCGACATTTAAGCGAGAAGTGGTCGACCAGCTCCCCAGCGTGCCGTCGGAATTGATAGCGGCATATTCGACGCTGCGAAGATCGCCGTTGGAATTACTCCCGCCCATGACGTATAGACGGTCATGATAGATAACGCTGTCCATGGAGTCCCGGGCGCTATTCAAACTGGCGGTCGTCGACCAGCTCCCCAGCGTGCCGTCGGAATTGATGGGGGCGTATTCGACGCTGGCAAGCGTGTTGTTGTTGGAGTCCAGGCCACCGATAACGTATAGGTAGCCATTGTGGGCCACGGAGGCATGGAGGGACTTGGCGGTTGCTGTAGTGGAAGTACTCGACCAGCTCCCCAGCGTGCCGTCGCTGTTAATAGGCGCGTATTCGACGCTGTCCAACTCTCCTGTGCCATCGAACCCGTTGGTGGCATAGATATAATCATCATGGACCGCTACTCCTAATTCGGTCCTTTCCCGGGTTAAGCTGGAGGTGGTCGACCACGCCCCCAGCGTACCGTCGGAATTTATGGGTGCGTATTCGGTACTGGCAATCACGCTACCGCTGGGATCACTACCGCCGACCACGTATAGATATCCGTCATATACGCTCGCCCCGTGTTCTTGTCGGGCAGTACCCAGACTGGAGGTAGTCGACCAGCTGCCTAAGCTGCCGTCGGAATTTATGGGGGCGTATTCGACGCTGTCCGTAGTACTGCCGTTGAGCCCGTCATAACCGCCGATGACGTACAGATAGCCCGCACTGGCGACCGCACTATGATAACTCCGGTCGAAACTCAGGCTGGTGGTCGTCTGCCAGGGATCCGTCTCCCCGGCCTTCTGGATGGAATTATAGATAACGCTGGCACCGCTGGTGTCGCCGGACACCGCGTAGACATAGCCATTGAACGTCACTGAGCTATGATCGGCGCGGGAATTGGCAAGCTCGGCATCATTCAACAGCGACCACCCCTCCAGACTCCCATCACTATGGATGGCGGTATACTCTACACTGGAGAGAGAAAGCGTCCCGTCGGTTCCTCCTATGGCATACATATACCCACCATGTACCCCGGAGGAATGATCGTATCGGGCGCCGTTTATGGCGGACGTATCCTGCCAGTTACCCAGCGTGCCGTCCTGGTTAACGGACGCGTATTCGATGCCCGACAGCGCTCCCAGTAAATCGTTCTGCCCGCCTATGGCGTAGACATAGCCATTGTAGACCTGGGATGTCAGCATCCGCCGGGCTGTTGCCAAATCGGAGGAAGCCGACCAGGAACCCAGGGCTCCATCGCCATGTACGGGCGCGTATTCGGTGCTGCTCAAAGCAGCTGTGCCGTCATCACCCGCGATGGCGTAGACATAGCCATTATAGACAACGGCCGAAGTGGCATCCCGGGCCGCCGTCATGCTGGAGGTGGTCGACCACGTCCCCAGCGTACCGTCGGAATTAATAGGGGCGTATTCGACGCTGGCCAGCACGGTGCCACCGGTACCGGTGGCGTCACGGCCGCCCATGACATAGACATGTCCACTGTAGGCGACCGCGCCGTGGGAAAAGCGTGTCGACCCCAGACTGGCGGTGGTCGACCAGGTCCCTAAGCTGCCGTCACTGTTGATGGGGGCGTATTCGACGCTAGCCAGCGCGTTGCCGTTGGTATCTTCGCCACCGCTGGTATAGATATGATCGTTATATACCACCGAGGCAGCGTTGAGCCGTTCCGTATTCAGACCGGACGTACTATTCCAGCTGCCGTCTAATACCCCGCCCGTCAATCCCTGGCGGTTGATCTGATCGGTCCCGAAGTTGATGGTGTGTTCATTGTTGCCGTCGCCGAAGTCGCTGCTGGAGGTAACCACCACGCTGGGGTCAATGCTGATGGGGCCGGATACCCCGGAAAGCCCCTCCCCGACAAGGGTAACCGAATAGGTTCGGCTCTTTTGCTGGGCATTTTGAGCGGCGGCCACCGCGTCCGGGAGCTGTCCATTATCCGGTTGGTCGGTATTCTTATTATCCTGTTGAGCCTTGGTCGCCGATTGCTCCGTAGAAGACGAGCCATCGTCGCCGTCCGCTAATTTGTCCAATTCAAAATAGGCATTGCCCACTTGTTTGGTGGAGGCCCGGGCGGTTGCCTCCCCTTGTTGCTCCCCCGATTGCTGGTTGCCGATTTTCGGTTTCCCCTGGCCCGCCGTTTTGACAACCGGCGCCGGCAGGGCGAATACCAGATGATCCTTGTCGCCGTTCACCCGAGCCTTCCGGACCCGGGCCTTATCGGCATCCGAGCCGAAACTGACATCCCCATACAGGGTCGGGCTGGCCGAAAAGATGCCGATGCCGCCCGATTCCAGCTTCCGGGCTTCCAGCGTCGGGGGCAGACTCAGTTGATAGCTATAGCTGGCCTCCCCGTCGGCAGGACTGGAGGCAAGTATAATGTCCTCTTTGAAGCCGTTACTTTGGGGCGTGTAAACCAGTTGCCCCCCATCCTCCAGCGGATACACCAGGTGTTGGCCGCGGCGTTTGCCCGTTTCTCCTTTGAATTGCGGGGTTAAGTCGAAACTCAGGTCGTAATTGGTGTCGTGCACCGTCATGCCGCCCTTTAATTTTTGAGCCAGTTCGGCGCTGTAGAGTTTGCTGGTTTGCTCGGTGCCCGCGCCCACCGAGGCCGCGAAGCTTTGCTGGTTGTCGCCCGACTTTTCCTGTGAGGAAACGAGTTGTTCATAGTTAAAAACAAATTGGCCGCGATCGCGGTTATATTGGAGTTTTTGGGTTAATTCCCGGCTGGTCTCCCCGGCCAGTTGCCGGGCGACGGGCGTCAGGTCGTATTGGGCGGCTTGCCGGGCTTGGATGTAAAGGGGCGTGCCCACCAGGCCGACCAGGACCAGCCACACCAGGAGCAGATTGAGCGGCACTCGGGGGTTGCTGGGCCAATGCCAGCCGTGACGGGTGAAAAGCTCTCTCAGGTGCCAGTTACCCGTAAACGAAAAGCCGCTCCGTAAAGATTTAAGGCGCTGGCGAAAAAATCCGGGGCGCTGGCGGAAAAATCCGGGGCGCTGGCGGATGGTCAATTTCTTCAATTTGCCTATGGTCATTTTCCTACAGTATACAGCAGACAGGGGACAAAGAACAGGAAGCAAGCAGCAGGAAGTAAGGAGTAAGGAGTAACAGGCTCTCCACCTGTCATCCTGAAGATGTCATCCTGAATTTATTTCAGGATCTTCCTCTCTTGTCATCCTGAACTTGTTTCAGGATCGGATTCCGAACTAAATTCGGAATGACAGGGGGGTCGGAACATCATTGCAAGGACGGTTCTTGCAATTGCGTATCACGTCTCCTACTTGCTTATTGCTACTTGCTACTTGTTCCCTGTTCCCTGTTCCCTGCTCCTTGCTCCTTGTTCCTTGTTCCTTGCTCCCTGTCTACCGTCTGCTGTCTCCTGTCTACTGTCTGACCGCGGCGCAACCTTAGAACTTACTCCTGTATTGGAAGCTTATTTCCCCTGCCCGGGCGTAGTTGTCGGTGGTGGCGGTTAAGCGAACGCGGATGGTGATTTCATCGTTGGCGTTGAAGCTGCAACCGGTGCTGTCCAGCGCCGTCTGCGTCCAGCTGCCATTGGAAGTGGCCACGTTGGTGGTGCTGCCGCATTGGCTGCCATCGGCCTGGAAGATGGCCAATTCCACGGTTTCGCTGCTGCTGGTGCGCCATCCGTACATCTTCACCGTAGTTGTTGAGGCAAGCACATCAAAATCACTGGGAAGTTGTTTGCGTATATAGATGTCGTAATCCTGGGCGCTACCCTGGCTGGTCGTCCAGCTGAAGTAATTATGCTCATCTCCGGCGGAATCGCAAATCGTGGTATTAATCCCCAATCGCCCGCTTTCGGAGCAAAAGTCGGAGGTCAACGTGCCCTGGTTGTCGGTACCGTCCGGCGTTAATGTCATGCCTTCATATTCAGGCACCAGGGTGATTTTCTCGGTGGGACGGGCGCTGCCGCTAAATTGTAAGCCGTTGGACGGGCTCAGCTCGACATTGTCGGTGCCGTTGCCGACCCGGAGTGTGGTCTGAATCTCGGCTTTGGTGACGACCAGTCTGGCACCCGACAGACTGGCGCTGGCCGGTTCACCAATCCTCACCTGAGTATTGGCAGCATCGACGGTGAGCAGATCGGTGCTGCCGGCCGCATTCTGGACTTGCAGGGCGGTGGACGAGTCGGACCTGACTAAACCGCCGCCTCTTACATCCAGATCAGTTTGGGGATTGGTAGTATCGATGCCGAGTTCGCCATTCTTTAAGTAAGATTGACCGGTGGCATTCAGATGTATGTTTCGAGTATTGACCCCGTTGTGCAGTACCAAATCACCAGCACCGCTTCCGCCGATTTTTGCGGTGTGTTCCACGTGTAATGCCTTGTCGGGGCTGCTAGTGCCCACACCCAAACTGCCGGTGACATTGGCGCTACCGGACACGGTGAGTTTGTTAGCAGGAGTGGTATCGCCGATACCGACGCTGCCACCATTATCCTGGACCAACCCCAGGTTCCACGAGATAGCATTGCCGGCGGTGCCGCCGGGAGCAGTGCGGAATTGATAACTTCCCTCACTCGTCAGTAACCAGTTGGCACCTTCGCTGCCGACATCGTAGCTGTGGCCGGTGCCGCTGTCATAGGCGTTCCAGAGTTTACTGATCCGGCCGTGGCCGTCCTGGAGATTTATCCGGTAGGGAGCGGTTGAGCCATTACCCTGCAGCAGGGTTTCGTTCGTCCTATCTAGCTCGAGCACCACTCCGTTACCGTTATTGTAGCTGCTGGCGGCACTGCTAGCAGAGACGGTAAGCTGGCCACCGGGTGAGGTGGTTCCGATACCGAGATCGCCGCCGTTAAAGTATGAACGACTGTTGGCGTCCAAATGTATGGTTCGGGTATTGCTACTATCGTGCAATACCAAGTCACCAGAACCGCTTCCGCCGATTTTTGCGGTGTCTTCCACGTGTAAGTCATAATCGGGGCTTTGAGTGCCAACGCCTACACTGCCGCCGCCATTGGCAAGAATAACGTCATCACTTGTATAATGGTTCAGTGAAACATAGGCGGCTCTGGAATCCATGATCAAGTGGCCGGATCCATCAGAGCTGGCTTTGATGCTGGGATCACCGCTCGTTCTCCCTACTGCGAGCGTTCCGTTACTTCCGCCACCTGCGGCGACTTCAAGCGGGGCAACGGGTGAGGTGGTATCGATGCCGAAGTAGCCGTTCCGGTCGATATAGGTATCGAGCCCGACGTTTTTGGCGCTGGAGATGTTGCTCTCGTCGGTAAGGCGGTCAATCGACCAGCCGCTCCCCCATCCTGACTGGCTGCTATGTCCGGCCACGAACTCTTCCACGGCGATCTTGGGGTAACGCCAATCGGTATTGGTATCCCCCAGCAGCAGGACGTTAGTGTCGCCATCATGGGCTAGGCGCACCTTGGAGAACGGAGCCCGGCCGCGTATTTCAGCCGATACCCGCTCCCAACTAGGGCCGCCGGAGTAATTATATCCGCCGATAACCACTTCCCAGGCACCGGTATCGCTCGTGTAGTTGTATCCGTGGACGCGGATCTGCATCATGGTATTCGACCACGATTTGGGCATGTCGACTTTCATAGTACCGGTTTCGGGGTTGCCGTTGGTGTCACGGGTGGCAAGATTATGGTACGTGGTCGCGGCGCCGTTCAACTGCAATGAGTTTCTAATATTGGCCCTGCCCCGGACATCAAGCGCGGCATTGGGTGAGCTGGTCCCCAAGCCGAGCCGATCATTAGTGTCATCCCAGAAGAAGTTGGCGTTGTCCTGGGACAGTGAGGAGCCGTCGGAGAAGACTACCGAGCCGGACGTGAGGGAGGAGCTTAAGGTTTCCACGTCCCCGACGCTGAGGGTGGGATGGTCCTCGCCGTTGTAACTAACGCTTACGTTGTTGCCGGCGGTGAAGTTCTCGCTGCTCCAGAGCAAGCTGCCGCCGGTCTGGGGGTTGGGCGCGTTGCCGGACTTGATATACAGGCCGGCGGAGAGGTCCCAGTAGAGCCGACCGTTGATGTCATAGTTGCCGAGTTCTTTGTTTATGAAGTCAGTATAATTGGTGCCCTGAATCCCACCTTGGCCACGCATATCCAGAAAACCGGAGATGTCGGCGTTGCCGGAGACGGTGAGTTGGTTGTTGGGGGTGCTGGTCCCGACGCCGACGTTGCCGTTATCCGTAACGGTAAGGTGATTGGCGGGATCGTTATTATTAGAGGCAAGGCCGACATATGAATTGGCTACCTCCAAGTTGGCCCAGTCGGTGTTGTCGCCGTTTTGGCGGAAAACATAGCCGTAGGTAGAACTGCCGGTCTTGAAATCCAAGTATCCGCCGTCGCTTTTGATGTCCAAATTCGTGCCGGCACTCAGGCTTTCACCGGCGCCGAACTGGATATCGTCCCCCTTTACTCGCATGTCTCCGGCTATATCCAGCGCGTAGCCGGGGCTGGTGGTACCGATCCCCACACTCCCCGTGCTCCCGGTCTGCAGCAGCAGGTCGCCGCTGCCTTTGGCGTCGATGGGTTGGTTGAGGTTGGTGGCATCGCCGGTGGTGAGTAGCTGGCCGGAGGTGTACTGAGTTTTGGGGAAGCTGTCGATGTAGAGGTCTTCCCCGTCGTCGTAACTGTTGGCGGTGGCGCCGTTGTCCAGGTAGGCCCATTCGTTGGTGACGGCTGATGCATCGGCACTGGTGGTGCCGTCCCCGGCCGGGAGGCTACCGAGTAACACCGTGTGGGTGTCGGCATCATCCACGTCACAGTCGGCGCCGGAGTCGGTGAAGATGTCGGTGGGATTGGTGAGAGAATCAGTGCAGATGCCGTCACCCGAGGCGACGGGTTCCAGGGCGGCGTTTTCGGAGATGGACTCGGCGGTGCCGGTGCCGGTGGTGGTAGAGCCGTCAGCATCGGCCAGATAGTCCCGGCTTTGATTGAGTGAGCCGGACTGGATAGTGCCGGCGACGGAGAGGCTTTGGGTGGGATTAGTGGTGCCGATGCCAACGGTGCCGTTTTGGTCGGGGTAGAAGTAGGTGTCATTTCTCCGCATGGTAAGCCACTTATGGTCCACGTTGGAGTTTTGGTCGCGGTTCTGGAAGCGGATGCCGCCTTCCACGCCGTCATCGCCTTCATCATGCAACTCAAATACATACCCTTCCCGACTTGGACTACCAAATAAACCGCTTATGCGACCCGCCGTCAGGTATTCACCTGAGGGACCGTCAAGCACCAGACTATTATTGATGTTGTGGCCTCCGGAACTCTTCCCGCCGCGCACCAACACCTGGTCGGAATCGAGCGAGGCATCGGGGGTGGCGGTGCCGATGCCAACGTTGCCGGTAATGTCGGCATTACCGGAGACGGTGAGTTTGTTGTTGGGGCTAGTGGTGCCGATACCGAGATTGCCTCCGGAAGTAAGCCGCATATTCTCGGAGCTGCCGGAACGGAACTTCATATCACCCCCTTCGGCGCCTAAGAGCACGCCGTGGATGGAAGTGGTGTCGTCCTTCAGCGCGATCCAGGAATGGGTATCGGTCGATTCGAACCGGGCCGTAACGTTCCTAGTGCCACTGTTAACGTCCAGGACCTTGTTCGGGGTGGTAGTGCCGATGCCGACGTTGGGATGCTCCAAGGTGAGCGTGGTTTGACCGCTACTAGTGGCACGCTGGAAATAGAAACCGGAACCGTCCTGATCAGTATCGTAATGGATGCGCTGGTCGGTTGAGTTAGTGAAGGTAAGTTTTTCGTTCAAGCGGGCGTTGCCGGCCACATCGAGGGCGGCGGCGGGACTGGAAGTACCCACCCCCAGACTACCGGTAACATCGGCATGGCCGCTGACGGTAAGTTGGTTGTTGGGACTGCTGGTACCCAGGCCGACATTACTACTGCCGTCCACGACGAGGTTACCACTGGGATTCAGGGTTAGGTCGCCGGAAGTGGTGGTGACGTTGCTGGGCTGTTGGAAGGCCAGGTCGGCCGAGGCGCGGAGGGCTTGGTTCTGGAGGCCGCCGGTTCCGTCGGCTTCCCCGTAGATTTCCAGCATGTTGCCTGCGTCCAGTTTGAAGGCGTAACTCATGGGGTCGCCCGAGGCCGGGCTGTCGGTGACCTGCATGTCGGCCAGGGTGAGGCGGCCGCCGTCGGTGGGTAAGACGAAGCCGCCGTCGATGCTCAGGCCGCCGCCGAACTGGATTTGGTCGTCAGTGTTGACTTTCATCATGTTTACTGAGGAGGTGCCGTCGCCTGAGACGGAAGAGATCCACTGGTTGTTGCCCAGGGTGAGTTGGCCCAAGGACTGGCCGGTGCCCACGCTCAAGGTGCCGGTGACATCGGCGCTGCCGGAGACGGTAAGTTGGTTATTGGGGGTGGTGGTGCCAATGCCGACGTTGCCAGCACCACCCACCATGATGCCTTCATTATCCCCGTCGCCGGAGAGCCATCCACCGCCGAGCCGGATGTTGTTACCGTTCATATGGACGGGATCGTTCATGTTCAAGTAGCTGGCGTCATTGCTGGCGGCCAATCCGTAGGAGCCGATGCTGAGTCCGCCATTACCGGGGGCCGCACAGCCGCCATCCGAGTCGATGCACAGGCCACCCAGCGGAATCTGCATATTGGCCGAACTACTCCCGTCCCCGACCATGAGTTTGGCGTTGGGGCTGGTAGCACCAATCCCCACATTGCCGCTGGTATCGATCCGGACTTGTTCGGTTCCTCCGGTTTCCAGCGCTAAACCGTTGCTGTCGTTGGTGCCCAGGGTGGCCTTGGCCCAGGGTGACGAATTCATTGTTGGCGGTAGCGTCGGCGCCGGATACGACTCCGGTGAAGTTCCCCTGGCCGGAGACGTCCAGAGCGGTGGCGGGACTGGTAGTGCCGATGCCGAGACGTCCGGTAACATCGCCATTGCCGCTGACGGTGAGTTGATTGTTGGGTGAAGTAGTGCCCACGCCGACCTGGCCGGAAAAGTTATGTTGAATCTGATTATTTGGATTAAAGCCGCGAACATTGGTTACGTTGTCGGCGTTTGTATACTTCAGGAATTTGCCGGTACCGGGTTTTTGCGCCCTTCCCTGAAATGTAAAAGTATTAACGCTAGCTGATGGGGCAACCTCAAGCGCCACATAATCTCGACTGTCTCCACTGTACTCAACTACTTTTAGTTCGGCGTTGGTGCCCACATCGTTCAATGCGGCTCCACCGCCCAATCTCTCACCGTCTCCGTACTGATTCACATTTACCTCCGCCAGCAGTGATTGCTCCCAAACATTTCGGCGAGCCTGGATGTCTCCGATTACCGCAGACTCAAAATCTTCAGTGGAGGTGGCGACAGTGAATAGTAATACATAATTGGTATCTGATGTTCCTGACCCGATTTCTTCGATTTTTTCGATTCTTTGGTCTCCATTGGCAAATATACTGCCGGCGACATCCAGCTTGGTGTTCGGGGTAGTTGTGCCGATGCCTAAGCTGCCAACAATATCGGCGTCGCCGCTGACGGTGAGGCGGTTGTTGGGGCTGCCAGTGCCGATGCCCACATTGCCGCCGCCGTTGACCATATGTAGGTCACCTCTGGAGTTATGGTTAAGGTGGAGACTTCCGGATCCATCGATCTCATTGTCACCCATGATAAGCCCGTTGGCATCGATGGCACCCACGGAACCGTTAGCATCAGGGGCGTTTGATATCGTCAGGGTAGTGTTGGAATTGTCTCCGGTAAAGGTGTTGTTCTCGTCCAGTATGGCTATGTTGTCGCTGTCGTAGCCGTCGATCTCCTCGGCGTTGAAGGCGTAGGGGCTGGCGTTCAGTTGCTGGCGGGGGGTGAATGGGCCCTCGGACCAGTCGGGGTTGGACGTATTGGTGTTGGTGGAGGGGGTGGGGAGTTCTACTTCCAGATACCGGGTGGGGTTGGTGAAGATGTTTTCGGGGAGTGAGTTTACCTTGCCCAGTTTGAGGGAGAAGGTGCCGTTTTGTACCGATACCCGTTGGTCAGTGCCGGTGCCGTCACAGGTGGTGCCGTTGTCGGGGGAGTAGCAGCGGGTGGTGCTCCACAGCTGGGTACCGGATGTTTCGGCGTCGTAGATGCGGAAGCGCATGTTGTAGTTGCCGTCGGGGAGGGCTTGGCCTTGGTTATCGGTCAGGCGGCCCTGGTAGTTGACCAGATGGGGGACGGTTTGGGGTGCCGCCTCGGATGGGGTGTCCTCGGCCGGAACCAGGGTTAGTAGGAGGGCCGGGGTGAGCAGAGTCAGGACGGCCAGTGGCCAGCCTACCTTGGGTGGGAGGTGTGGTGATCGGCGTGGGCCCCCGCGCGGACCGATCAGCGACCGTAACCGTCGTTGCTTCCCAGCGAAGGTGTCATATTTGGTTTTTGGTTTTCGCGTCCAAGACATCGATTTTGGGTTTGGTGTTTTTTAGCCTTTAGGTTTTTTAGAGCTATAAGTAATATTGTACACGTGCGCGCGAGAGTGTGCAATAAACGTTTTCAGATTTTAGGCCCTAGTGGAGCCGATTTTCCAGTCCCGCTCCGCATCTTTTAGTGTGCTTTGCACAACGAAAACACGAATGCCCGATTTTGGTGTGGTTGTAACAACGAAAGCACGACATACCTAATTTTGGGGTGCCGAAGTCCGATAAACAACAACCTTGTGGTTTGCTCGAGCCACCCGGCACACACAAATCCAGCAATCATGGACATTCATACACCTATACTGTAGCAAAAGCAGCTACAAAAATAAATCCTCCTTTCCCCACCCCCACTTTCCACACATCCTCTCTTCCGTAGCTATTACATTTACTGACGATCGTCAGCAGAGGTTATAGGTAGTGTTTGATTGGTAGTTGGTGGGGTTGTGACAGTTGTGCAGAATTAGATTCTGAACCAAGTTCGGAATGACAAAGAGTCATTGCAAGGACCGTCCTTGCAATTTTGCGCCAAGTAGCGATTTTTAATCTTGCAAGGACGTTCCTTGCAATTGCGTGTCACCTCTCCCGCTTGCTTCCTGCTGCTTACTTCCTGCTGCTTGCTTCCCGTTCTTTGCTCCCTGTCTACTGTCTGCTGTCTACTCGACCTGGGCCTCATGTTCCCGGGCTAGTACGTCCTGGATGTGATCGAGGCGTTGCTGGATCCGCTCCTGAGTTAACGTCGCCTCACGGGCGAGTAATTCCAGATGGATGGTCACGGCTTTGGTGTCCGCGTCACGGTGGTATTCATCCCGGAAAGTAGCAACCACATCATCTATAGCCGACAGACTCCGGTGTATGTCCCGCCACCGGGTGGCCGGCGACACTAAGACGGTCAGATCGCGGTAACCGCTGGGGTAGTCAGGCAGAGCTTGGAACTCCGGCGTCTGCCAGTTGCGTAATATGACGTCGACGTCCAACTCGGCATACAGAATCGGGTGCCGGGATTTCAGCGCCTCCTGGATGTCCGGATGCAGCTCCCCGAACCACCCCATGGATTCCTCCGCGGCGCTACGGGAGGTCTGCTGCGAAGTCACCCGGACGACGGCCCGGCGAGCCGGGTGCAGAAACGGGTTTTCATGTTCGGGCTCTATATCGGCATTAATGCCGGTATGCGCCAATAGCTGGTCCAGGTAGTGCTTGAGCCGCAAAACCGTGTCGGCTTGGGCGGCGATGCCCAGTTTCAAAGGCTCGCTGGGCAATGCTTGATCGCTTTCGGGCATAAACACCCGGGCCATCTCAAACACGCCGAATTCCTCCGCGTAACCGGCATTGTTAGCAATGGTCCGAGCTAGAAGCGGCAGTAACGTCACCCGGAGGTATGCTTGTTCCTGCGAACGCGGATTGGCCAATTTCAGATGCGCCGAATCCAGATTGAATGTTGTAATATCATCTTCACTTATGAACGGGTAGGTGGTAACTTCAAACAATCCCAGCCCGTACAAGAGCCACCGGATTTGATTCAGCCGGGCCCAGTATTCGTCCGGGTCGGCTTGGCGGGGATGCCAGGTGGGTAAGGTAGCCGGAATCTCGTCCAGGCCGATTAATTTCACCACCTCTTCGATGACGTCTTCGAGCAGCCGAACGTCCGGCCGCCACCACGGCACCGTGACCGTGACCAGATCGTCGAGGTCGCCGGAATACCGCCGGGCGCCCAGATATCCCTCATTGCTGGTGAATTCCGAAAGTTCGACTTCGATCACTCCCGGCTCATCACGTTCCACCCATTCCCCGTTTTGGAAGACATATTGGGCAGCGGTAATAACTTTTCCTTCTCCCGCGTACACCCCGTTGTGGCCGACGTGCTTCTCCTCGGGGAGTTGGTGTTTGCTGAAGCTGCCGTCCGCTTCGCGAAGGTAATAATGGTCGGTGCTGGAGTTAACTATGGGACCCTCATAAAACACCACGTCACCGGGCCGCAGCTCGTCCGTCTCTACGGGCGTGCCGTGCTCGTATTGAGCCAGCGCCGTATGCCCGATGTTGACCCCGACCAGCGAATACAGATAGTCGACCAGATAGGAGCAGTCGAAGGCTTGGGTGCCGTCAGTTTTAAAGGTGGCGCCCCATTTATATGGCTTTCCCAGGTGTTGCCGGGCTTCGGCGGCGATATCGAAGGGCCGGGCCTCGAAATCCAGCTTTTGCAACTGCTCGGCGATTGTCTCCCGATCCAGATCGTCCAACCCGCTGAGGGAAGCCGCCCGGGAGGCGGGAACGCCGATGTGCTGAACCCACGGCCAGCGGTTCCGTTCGGTTTGGTAGGCGGTTACCCGGGCGCCGGCGTACTCCTGGAGCAAACCGATGGCGAACCGTAAGGCGCAGGTGACCGCCCGCATGGGTATGCCCCGTTCGAACCGGGCGCTGGCCTCAGTACGGGCGCCATGGCGTTTGGCCGTGGCGCGGACCAGGGCGCTATCAAAGGTAGCCGCTTCCAGGACGATGCTGCTACTCCTCTCCTCAATTTGGCTGTGCCGGGCACCCATCACGCCGGCTAAGGCAATGGGGTTTTGGTCGTCGGCAATTACCAGATCGCTGGTTCCCAGATTCCGCTCCACCCCGTCCAGCGTTGTTAAAACCTCACCAGATTCGGCGAAACGGACCTGGACTTTCCCGGAAATGGCCTCATCGTCGAAGGCGTGCAGCGGCTGGCCAGTGACCAACATGGCGTAATTGGTGATATCGACCACCATCCCCACCGGTTTGAGACCGTGAAATCGAAGCCGGCGCTGCATCCATTCCGGCGAGTCTCCACCCGCTTCCTCGCCCAGCTGCAACTGCACCAGTCCATAACACGGCACTGCTTCGGGGGCGTGATTTTCGAACAAGGTATCGACTCGCTCTCCCTGGGAGTCAGGCTGTTGCTCGATGTCAAAAATATAGTCCGCTTCGGTATGGGCGGCCACTTCGCGGGCAATGCCGAAGTAACTCTGAATGTCCCACCGATTTGTTGGTGTATTTACCTCAATTACGGTGTAATTCTCATCGTATATGGCTCCCAGCGGCGTGCCCGGTTCGACTTCCGGACCCAGGTCCAGAATGCCTTCCTGGGATTCCCCGAGCCCCAGCTCCCGTTGGCTGCACAGCATACCTTGGGATTTAGTCCCGCGGATGGAGGTCTCCTGGATCCGGGTACCATCCGGCAACGTCGCCCCGACCAGCGCCAGCACCGCCCGCTGACCCTCGAAGACATTGGGCGCGCCACAGACGATTTCGTATTGCTCCCCGCCGGTGGTGACCGTGGCCAGCTGGAGTTTGTCGGCCTCCGGATGCGGCTTCACCGCCTCCACCGTGGCTGCGATGATGCCTTCGTCGAATTCCGGCGGCCGGATGCTTTCCTCGACCTCCAGCCCGGCCCGTCCCAGGGCGTTTTCTATCCGGGTAACGCTCAGCTGCTGGGATAAAAATTCCTGTAACCACTCAACGACGACTAACATATCGGCCTGCTCCAGATTTTAGTAGACAGGAGACAGTAAACAGTAGACAGTAGACAGTAGACGGTAGACGGTAGACGGGGGACAGAAGTAAGCAGCAGGAAGTAAGAAGTAAGCGGGGAATGCGAATCCTCTCTGTCACTGCAAACCTCCTCTGTCACTGCGAACTTGTTTCGGAATCCTTTAACCCGAGATGATTTTGAAATAGATCCTGAAATAAATTCAGGATGACAGGAACAAGAAGCAAGCAGCAAGGAGCAAGGAGCAAGTGGAAAAATGCAAAGCCACTTTGTCATTCCGAATTTAGTTCGGAATCGACTTTGAAATAGATCCTGAGATAAATTCAGAGCCTGTCCTGAACTTGTTTCAGGAGTGACATTAAGGAAATCGGCAATGGGTAATACAGGTTGCTGCATCAGAATTGCTCCAAAAATCGTAAGTCAGGCCGCCAGAGGTGGCGCATGTCCGGTACTTGGTATTTGACGGCTGCCAATCGCTCCAAACCGAACCCGAAGGCGAAGCCGCTGTAGGCCTCGGGGTCGATGCCGACATTGCCCAGTACCCGGGGGTGGACCATGCCGGAGCCGCCCAGCTCCACCCAGCCGGTTCCCTCACAGACTTGGCACCGGGACCGCTCATCTCGGTCGTCTTCGCTGCACATCATGCAACTGGCGTCGACTTCGGCCGAAGGCTCCGTATACGGGAAATAATCGGGGCGCAAGCGGAGCTGGGTGTCTTCACCGAAAATACCTTTTAGCATACACTCCAAGGTCCCCTTCAGGTCGCTGAAGCGGATACCTTCATCCACGACTAACCCTTCCACCTGGCGGAAACTCCACAAGTGGGTGGCGTCCTCGTCTTCGTTGCGGTAGACCTTGCCGGGTGAAATTATGCGCACGGGCGGCTTGTTCTCCTCCATGTAGCGAATTTGTACCGGGGACGTATGCGTGCGCGGAATGCTGCCATCTTCCAGATAAAAGGTATCGGCGGTATCCCGAGCGGGATGATCCGGCCCCATATTGAGCGCTTGGAAATTATACCAGTCGGTTTCCACTTCCGGACCTTCGATGACCTGGAATCCGATCTGTTGCATCAGCCCGATGACCTCATATTGCAGCGTTTCAACCGGATGCAGCCGCCCTCGCCGCGGCCCGATTCCGGGGCGTGTCAGGTCCACAGCCTGTTGCGACTGGGTCTCCAGGCGTCGGGCCCGGATCTGCTCCCGCTGCTGCTGGAGCGCGTGTTCCAGCCGCTTTTTATACTGATTCAGCGTTTTGCCCCGCTGGCTCCGTTCGGACTCCGGCAATTGGCCGATACTCCGCAGCTCCTGAGTCAATTCACCCTTGCGGCCCAGATAGGCGACCCGGAGTTCTTCCAGCTCTTCCTCGGTTTCCGCCGCTTCGATTTTTTTAATGGCGTTGGTTACGTCACGTTGCTTCATGAGGCCAGCGTCCGTCGCATATAAAAATCAATTACCACCACTAAGACAGTTATCAGAATAATATCCGTAATCGCCAGCTGACGCAAACTGTTCAAGGCCAGCAAGGACACCGCCCACAGGGCGATCAAAAACCCGCGCCGGGAGGCGTGCATAAATCCCGCTCGGTTGTACTCTTTCCGCCGCCGGTATATCAGCCAGGTGAGCGCGGCCGCCGTCACCAGCAGCAGGAGTGCGAACCATATGGTGATGCCGAACGGCCCCAGTTGGTCGGGGCTGGTCACCAGCAGAGAGGCAATCAGTCCCAAGGCTATCAGCGCACCGGCACCCAGCAGCACGGGAGTATATGTTTTGGGCATGTCCGGTAGTATAGCAGGGAACAGAGAGTAGACGGGAGACGGGAGACGGGAGACGGGAGACGGGAGACGGGAGACAGG
>PXOU01000003.1 GCA_003022365.1 Candidatus Saccharibacteria bacterium QS_5_54_17 | reverse complement strand
TGCTTAATTCTCACTAACAATGCGACACGTCGTTTAAATATATAGGGCGGCACCCGTATACTTGTCTCTAGCTAGAAACTAAGGCAAGAGGAGGATGCCACCCATGACTAGTGTAGCAACCATATCAATCTATGAGCATGCCTGGCGGATGTATCAACGTTCCGTCCGTGTCGATGACATCGCCGCTGAGGTCGATCGCCACCGGGCCACCATCTATCGCTGGTTCCGGGATATCAAGCGCATCGGTATCAGGGAGTTCGTTCGGCGTAAGCAGCAGTGTAAACACCGCCGGCCCCGGGCCCGGACACCCGAGTACGTCATCCAGAAGATCGTGGACCTGCGGATCGGGACCGGCTGGTGCGGCCAGAAGATCCGAAAAGAACTGCGGATACGCCACGGTATCCGCTTGGGCCTGGCGACCATCTACCGCTGGCTGCACGCCCGCATGCACACAGCGGTGGTGGGCGTCAGGAAGTACCACAAACACAACTGTATGCCTACACCGCCCTGGATGTCTTTACAAAGGAACCCAGTATATTCATCGGCACCGACTTGGAGATGGAGACCGGAGTACAAGCCTTCGCCCGTCACCACCAGTATTACGGACCCGCCGGGCTGCACCAGTCCGACAACGGTAGTGAGTTCCGAACCGATTTCGTAGCCGCTGTGGAGAGCACGGGCGCCACTCACCGCTACTCCCGGCCCTACAAGAAGAACGAACAGGCCCATATCGAGAACTTTAACAAAGCCCTGCGGAGTGAATGCCTGGGCGACGCGTACTACAGCACATCCGAGCTGGCGGAAGTCCAGCAGAAGGTAGACGAGTTCGCCGGCCACTACATCCACCAGCGTTGGCACATGGGCCTACCGGACATGATGACCCCGGCCCAGTTCCAGGACTGGCACAACCGAGACCCCAAACGTGCTAAAGTGGCATTAGAGAAAGTGTACGGGTAGTCGCATTTGCGGTGAGACTTTGCGGCAGTATTGACTAAAACGGGTAAAATGATATAATTTGACATTATGAATATTATTTTAAAGTTACGTTTAAATAAAAAACGCTAGAGAATATATCTACAACCGTATTTCAAGATTGAATCAGAGAGTACTTTGATTTAGTCAATAAAACTGTATAATTGAATAAAATTATGTACGAAACACCGCCAAATATGATGCCAGATCAAGAGGACCAGGAACAAGCATATAATTCCCCACAGTACTATATTATGGATGCCGTCAGTCATCCAGATTTTCAAGATTACCCAGAGGGAGTTCACCTGTTAGTTTTTGACAAAAGTTGTGAGGGTAATGAAACCCAGAGACAACCGGTGCCCATTTTTGATGCACGAAAAGAAGATCATCGTGGACTAATCGCCCAGCATTACTCGAAATATGACGAGATGGGCGTAGTGCACGGCGTTGGACTGTATGGGGCTGTTTGGCCAGTAAGATCTTCTGATACGACAAATGTCGCAGGAGAAAGAGTAAAAGAAAAGCCACCTGGGGAAAAAGCACCCATATACATTCTTCCGGAAGATCTTGCAAAAGTTATAGATGTAGAGCAAATTCACGACGATTTCAGGCAATATTTTGAAAATGAACAAGCCATAAAAGGTTTATATAAGAATGCTCCGGCCATCCATTTGATAGTGCCAGTGAAAGAAAACACTGATATTAGTTCGGTCTTTATTACCTATCCGGAAGATTTGGTCAAAAAAGGAGCTAGCGAGGAGCAACATCTCAGTGTACCGACCATATCCGCATTTTACTGGTATGATCCCGACCATGAGCGCATCGCTGCAATGACCAAAGAATACTTACAGGATGGTAATATCGCCATATCATCTTTCAATAAACATGGAGAACAGCCAGCTTGGGAATTTAAAGATCTGCTTAAGTATATAGAAGCAAATGGCTGCCCGTTTGATTATGTCGTCCATGATCCTTTGATTGAGCAAATCAGTGTTGGTTCATCTTTCGTGCAAATCGCCCCACCTCTTAAGGGGGAGGATGCATGCTGGAAGGTGCACAGAACCGGTCCTACCGCAATAGATAAATACTTAGAAAGAATACAATCAGAACATGGATACAAGGTAGTAGAAGGTGCTACTGAAGCAGCGAGAAAAGACGAACTAAGGGGTCAAGATCTTGATAGTGCTATGCTTGCAGCACTAGATGCCGTACTAAGCCGACAACAACAAGAGGAAGTAGAGTAAAGGTAATGACAAGGTTTACACAGAAACTCAGAAGAGCTGAGTTAATCCAGTAATAACTTTCAAGAAAGTAACATAAACATGAACACAAGAAAAAAAACCAATTCTTCACTAAGTCAAATACAAGGAGTAGTGTCCGAATTAAAAAAACAAAACGTAAATCCCCCAGGAGGAGACAAATACATCAGCGATTGCTATGGAGCGTGTCTTGAATTAATAGAAGACAGCCACGAGAATGTTATCGATATTATACAGTATGCACTTCATTACCGGCCGTATATATCACCGCAATATTTTGTGAATCTTTTCTTTCGAGCGCTGCAATACATAGAACTTTACGAAATTAATAATGATTCTAGTGGGGTACATAGTTACCCCGTGCGACTGTCAACTCAGAAAGACTGGAAAAAAGAACTTGTGAGCATTTTTGAGTTTTATGCAGACGATATCAAATACATATTGAAGAATAAAAATACAGTTACCACGGTATTACAGCGTTACGCCGGACCTCAAATATTGATTAATATGTTCAAGAACAGTGATTCAGTAACCGTTGCCGATTTTGGATGTGGTGGGAACTTTGGACTACCAGGAATGGAACTAGAGATTGCCTATGAAAAAATCGATGATCATTCGCCTGAAGGACTTGCGACCTCCATGCTTTACCCGGCTCCAACAATAAATAAAGGTCTAGCTTTTGATACAGAAGATCCACATAAGGAAACTGCCAAGGAATGGCGAATATCCTGCTCATTCTACCCCAGCGAATTCAGCAAGCTCGCTAAAACATTGGTTCTAGAAGATGAAGTAGCAAAAGCTCGGAAGACACGCTTTACGCTATACGATCTCACTGAAAACCCGGTCGATGAAAAAGGAAGCCTACCAAGAAATTGCGTGGACTTCGTTATTATAAGTACGATGTTATACCAACTTTCACCTAAAGATCGCGAGAGTGTTCTCGCTAATGCTGAGCGTATTCTTACTTCGGAAGGCCTTATAGTAGTTCAGGATTTTGCGATAAAAGATGAAAATACTTCATCTGGACTTGATTTTAATACAGCCTGGTTTTCTAAATATACGTGGTCCTACCGTACTTTTGTGCTAGGCGAAATAACGGGTTGGAAATTCAAGGAAGCGCTACAATGGCCTAACGGTAGATGTCGCGCGGTCCGTGAAGGTGAGGATTTTCAACTTATTGCCGAAACGGCTGCTGTGGCGCATTCAACGTCCTGATTGACGTCATATGATCCACCAACGCCAATACCTCCAATGACTTCACCGTTTCTTTTTACGGGTATACCACCAGCAATAACCATGATTTTACCCCCAAAGGCGCTCGATACGCCGTAAAACGGTCCTCCTTCACCTGAGTATTGACCGATGTCTTGCGTTGACAGCCCCAACACCGCGGAGGTGTACGCTTTGGTTGTGGCGAATTCGGGACTTATATGCAAAGCTCCGTCCATTCTTTCAGTCAAGGTGGCAACTCCATGCTCGTCTACTACGCTGACAGTAATTTTTATACCTAGTTCGTCGGCTTTTTCTGTTGCTGCTTGAGCTGCTGTTTTGGCGTCAGTTAGTGACAACATACGATTTTCCTTTCATGCTTGAGCTTACTCGAACATATTTATAACATGCTATACTGAAAAACACTAGTAAAATATGCAACAATATTCAACAACTCCCCAGACGCAAAGCATAATAGAGGCTCTCTGGAGACTCGAAAAAATCATACTTCGTGAACTTGATTTTGATAATGTTGTGGACAAAATTGTCAACAGCTTATTAGTTGAACTGGGGTACTTTGAACTGGGGTACAAAATAATCGTCCTTACCTTAGTAGACGAGGAGAAGGGTGTTCTGGAGCGAGTTTCACTTTCGCAAACGGATGAAGCAGCCAAAGCGCTGGCCGCTTCAGCTGTAGCGTTTCATGATATAGAAATACCTCTCACGACTCCCGATAATATATTGATAAAAACTATAGACGAGAAAGAACCCCAAGTAACCGATTATTGGCCAAAAATGTTTTACCCGGTTTTGAACGACGAGCAAGCGCTTGCTAATCAGAAGGCTGCCGGTATAAAAACTAGTTTAACGTACCCTGTTGTAGTCGGAGAGAAGGTGATCGGGGTGCTTATATTCAGTATGACCAAGGAAGAAAATGAAGTGTCTGAAGATGAAAAAAGTCTTATCAGTGGGTTCACGGATATAGTTGGACTGGCCGTTCAGAATGCTAGACTACATACTTCAGTAAGAGAAACGGCTCGAGAATTAGAAACAGCCAATCAGCACCTCAAAGAACTTGATGAAGCCAAGGATGAATTCATATCCATGGCTTCGCATCAGCTTCGGACGCCATTGACCACGATCAAGGGTTACCTCTCCATGCTATTAGAGGGAGATGCCGGTAAACTCAACAAAAGCCAGCGGCAATTCGTCGATCAAGCGTTTGTCGGGTCGCAACGCATGGTGTACTTGATATCCGACATGTTGAATGTCTCCCGGATCAGCACGGGGAAATTGACCATCGACAAAAAGGAAATTGATCTCGTGGATCTCGTCCAAAGCGAAATATACCAATTACGACAACAAGCCGAGACCCGCGAGGTCACGCTCACATTCCACCCGCCGGAAGATAGCCACATACAGTTTACGGGAGACGAAGGGAAAATCCGCCAGGTAATAATGAATTTCGTTGATAACGCGATTTATTACGCGCCAAAAGGAAATGTGGACGTGTATCTGGAGAAGACCGATAGGGACGTAGAAGTACGGGTGGTCGATGACGGGATAGGGGTCGCCGAAGAAGCTCAGAAGCAGCTCTTTACCAAGTTTTTCCGGGCTGAAAACGCCCGGCAAGTGCGCCCCGACGGTACCGGACTGGGGTTGTACATGGCCAAACAAGTCATCGAAGCCCAAGGAGGTGAAATCCTGTTCGAAAGCACTGAAGGCGCCGGGTCTATGTTCGGATTCCGGTTTCCGCTAGAAAACCAGGAAGTTGACCAGTAGTCCAATCCCGCCAACAAGCGCTGCCACGACAAGCGCGATGATGCCTTTGATTTTCAGCTTCTTCCGGTTGTCTTTCTTCTCTTCATCCTCAGCACTATACCGATGCACGGCGGCGGGGCGGTTTTTCGGGGATTGCGGTTTGCTTTTCCGCTGCTTATTGCTACGTTTTTTGCTCATATTAGCAGTGTATCAAGGGAGGGGCTATAGTACCAGCAGGTCGATGCTTGCATGGAGGACAACACACGTAGTACACTACCTATACCGAACAAAATACGAAAAAATATATGAGCGTGCCATTCATACCGACTAGCGAAGTAAGCAGTCAAACGGGAGAAAATATAGATTACGCTCCGCCGCTGGATTTGCAGCGCGAACTGATACCGCGGCCGGCAAGTACGTTTTTGCTGGTAAGCGACACCCATAAAGACGGGGTAGCTCCGGGAGATATTCTGGTAGTTGACCGCAGCCTTACTCCCGCCAAAGGCCAGTGGGTGATTGCCGAACAAGAGGGCGATTTATGTTTGCGGCAGTCTCCCGTTTCGACCGTATGGGGCGTGGTAACCTATATCATCCATAAGACATGATCGCGTTGGTGGACTGCAACAACTTTTTCGTGTCCGCGGAGCGGGTATTCGATCCGTCCCTGAAGCACAAATCCGTAGCAGTACTCTCCAGCAATGACGGGTGCATTATCGCCCGATCGAACGACATCAAGCCGGTTATTCCCATGGGGGTCCCGGTATTTAAAGTAAGAGACACGCTTAAGCAACACGGGGTAGTACTGAAGTCGTCCAACTTCGCCCTTTATAGTGATATGTCCCGGCGGGTGATGGCGACGCTGGCGCGACTGACGCCCCAGCTGGATGCCTATTCCATCGATGAAGCGTTCCTGGAGTGGCCGGGTACCTACACTCCGGAGGCGGTGCGCCAAACTGTGCACAGGGATACCGGCATTCCCATAAGCATTGGGGTCGCCTCCACGCGTACGTTAGCAAAAGCCGCTACGGAGCTTGCCAAACACGGCAATAATGCGCTGGACTTTACTGGTATGAATGAAGCGGATATCGATCAACATCTATGCCGATTGCCGGTGGGGGAGGTGTGGGGTGTGGGCAGTAAACTGGCTCCATTTTTCCGCACTCGGCGGATATTTACCGCCTATGACTTAAAAACTCTACCGGAGGGCATGAGGCGCCAATACCCCATCACGGTATGCCGGGTAATCAGTGAGCTTCGCGGCCAGCCCACCGATCACCATGCTCCACTGCATCCCAAAAGCATGATCAGCACCCGTTCCTTCGACCAGCCGGTATATGATCAATCCGCAATTTCGGCGGCTTTGTGTTCCCACGGGGCACATTTGGGCATTAAATTGCGCAAGGCACAATTAACAGCCAGCTCCATTGAGGCTTTTGTGAGTACGGGCAAGAAAGAAGGGCGATATTCAACTGCATGCACCCTTTCTATGCCGACGAATGATACACGGAAGCTCATCCAGGCGATAAAAATGATGGTTTCGCGCCTGTATACTCCTGGTTTGTCGTATAAAAAGGCAGGGGTTATGGTAGCTCGCCTCAGTCCGGTGCAACAATTAACGCTGGACAGTAATGAAGCCGCGCTCCATCACGGGGAGAAAATCAATACAGCGGTCGATGCTATTAATCAGAAATGGGGAGCGCGCGCAATCCGATTCGCGGACGAAGTAGGGAGCAAGGAGGGTAATATCTCGGCAACTCCCCAACAAACCTTCCGTTCGCCGCGCTATACGACGGTATGGAAGGAGTTAAAGAAAGTCACGTAACGACCGTAATTCAATGCCTGTGTGGTTGCTACTGGTTCAAGGATGCTCCGTAACACACTATGCTAGACGGCCTCGCTTCCTTTGTAGTAGGGTGAATGCAGTTTCTGATGTGAAAACTTCTCATGGCCCCGTCGTCTAGCCTGGTCCAGGACGCCAGATTTTCAATCTGGTAACGCGGGTTCGAATCCCGCCGGGGCCACCAGGATATTTTTGCCCAGGCGCTGATGTTTGATATGTAAATACGTTTCACTGGGATAACCCGTGTTTGCTCCATCGGGGCATCAGATAATTTGCTACATCAAGTATGCCTTTTATCTCTTCAGAATCATCTCGAATGAATGGATTCGGGGCTCGGGGGCCGGAATGACAAAGAGGGTAACGAAAAACAATTGTCATCCTGAATTTCGGCGTAATACGGTTTTTCAGGGTATAAAATCTGTACTTTTTACCCATACTAAGCCACAATATACGCAATAATTTCAAAGGAGTGGAATTGTGGCTAAAAAAAGTGCCCCCGAGGGCCACGGTGCATAGAGGAGCCAGACGGTCACTCAGAAACAAGATTATCCTGGAGGTCATTACCCGGGTACACAAACCCTAAAATTCCGTATTACGCCTGAATTTCTTTCAGGATCTGTTTCAGGGCTGGTTCCGAAACAAGTTCGGAATGACGTCCGAAACTGATCCCGGATCACTTCGACCTTGCTCAGTGCGGGCGGGGTCCATAGCCTGTCCTGAATTTATTTCAGGAATGACGTCTTCGCAGTGACGAATGATGGAGGAGGTTCGCAGTTACAAAGATGCTTTGCATTTTTCCACTTACTCCTTACTCCTTACTTCTTACTTCCTGCTTCCTCTTCCTTGTTCCCTGTCTGCTGTCTACCGTCTACTGTATACTGATTCCCACTTACTTCTTACTGCTTGCTTCTTGTTCCTGTCATCCTGAACTTGGTTCAGGATCGGTTTCAGGATCAGTTTGGTGTGATGTTGCTTCATGATCCGAATATAACCTTTCTAGTCGGGTGTTCGGATCACAAATAGAACTTAGATTTCTATTTATCGCCTCACTTCTGTGATATACTAGGCTCCAAATGGCAGTAAAATTCAAACGAACAAAAATCATGGCCAGTCTTGGGCCGGCGACTGACAACATGCAGTGTGTCGAGGATCTGATCCGCACTGGGGTTAATGGAATACGTCTCAATTTTTCCCACGGCAGCCACCAAGAGTACGAACGGTGGATCGAGTGGACGCGAACTGCTTCCGCGGAAGTTGGCAAGCCGGTCGCGATTGTGGCTGATCTGCAAGGTCCGAAAATTCATGTCGGCGAGCTTCCCCGGGAAGGGGTAAAGTTGGAAGAAGAAGCAGAGATCTCGTTTGGATATAAGGCCGATTATAGCGAGAGTGGTGTTATCCCGGTGCAATATGATCTGAGTCAAAAAGTAAATCCTGGTGAATTGTTATTCCTGGCCGATGGAAAACTATGCGCGGAAATCGTCGATGTCAGGGACGGTATCATCACTACGAATATTAAAGTGGGCGGCAAGCTACACTCCAGGAAAGGCATCAATTTGCCAGATACGGATTTGGGCGGGGACATCATCACCCATAAGGATTATGCCGACATCGAATTCGCGATCGAACAAGGAGTGGACTATATCGCGCTTTCCTTTGTACAAAGCGGGGAAGATGTAACGTTATTGCGCGAGTTTTTAGAGGCGCGTGAGGCGTCAGTCAAAATCATAGCCAAAATCGAAACTAACTCCGCGCTTGATAATATCGAAGACATCATGGCCGCCAGTGACGGAGTCATGGTTGCCCGCGGCGACTTAGCTGTCGAAGCTGGTCCGGAAGTCGTACCGATCGCGCAACGCCATATCATAGGACTCGCCCAGCATTACGGTAAAATCGCCATTGTTGCCACACAAATGCTGGCGAGTATGACCGATTCGTCCCAACCAACCCGGGCGGAAGTATCCGATATCGCCACCGCGGTCGTATGCGGTGCCGATTGCTTAATGCTCAGCGACGAAACAGCGACAGGAAACTACCCCACTGAAGCAGTGGCTTTAATGAAAAAAGTCAGCTTATACGCGGAAACCAATTCCCCCGTGGAACCAAAATTTATAAACATGGAAGATCAAACCCAGGGCAGCTCCATTGCTTCGGCCGCCATTACCCTGGCTCACCAGTTGCAAGCGGAAATGATTATCGCTGAGACCGCTTCCGGTAAGACCGCGCGCAATATCGCCGCCCATAGACCGCAAATGCCCATCATCATGGCGACCACCAACCAGCAAGTAGCTCAGCAACTGGCGGTTGTCTACGGCAGTAAATCGTATTACTTCCAGGAGGCTGAAAAAGCGGGCCTTCAAGCTGTCCAAAAGCAGCAAGAAAAGGGTGGATTGGAACCGGGGAATCTGGTCGTTTTAACCTACGGGGAGCATCCGGGTGTAGCCGGCGGGACGGACACCATTAAGGTTCGGGAGGTGCAATGAAAACCATCCGCGGCATCTCAGTCGAAGGCAAAACCGCAGTAGTACGGGCTGATTATAATGTGCCGGTGTCCGGCGGCGAGATAGCCGATGATTACCGGATCCAAAAAAACATTCCCACTCTTCAATATCTACTGGAAAAGGGTTGTCGGCTGGTCATTGTAAGCCACTTAGGCCGTCCTGACGGCGAATATGATTGGCGGTACTCACTTACGGGGGTCATGGAGGTGCTGGAAACACAACTGGACCGTCCAGTCGACTTCGCCAGTGATTTCGACCAAGTTGATAGCGCCAATACGATAACACTGTGTGAAAATCTCAGGTTCCACCCCGGCGAAGAAGCCAATGATCGGGATTTTGCCCAGCAAATCGCCAGACTAGGAGATGTGTTTGTTCAAGACGGTTTCGGGGTTGTCCATCGCGCCCATGCCTCTACTGACGCGGTTACAGAATTCCTCCCTTCCGCGGCCGGGCTTTTACTCGAAGAAGAAGTGCGCACCATCACCGAAACCATGGACAACCCCGACCGTCCATTAATCGCCATCATGGGCGGGGCGAAAGTATCGGACAAAATCGAGCTCATGCGGCGCATGGTTTCCCGGGCTGATCGGATGATTATCGGAGGAGCTATGGCCAACACGTTTTTGAAATACCATGGGTATGATATTGGCGCAAGTACCTACGAAGATGGGCAGGAGGCGACTATCGCCGACATTTACCAGCAAGCGGCAAAGAAACGGTCTGAGGGAAATATGATCTGGTTACCCGAAGACGGTGTCTACGTGGGGAAAACGCTGGACACCTCAGCCCGGAGCCAGGCGTCAGCAACAGATCAAGTCGGTGCCGGGGACTACATTCTGGACGATGAAATTCCCGGCTCTGTTCTGGATGAGATTAAAAACGCCGGTACGGTCATATGGAACGGACCTCTAGGGATGACGGAGTTTCCGGATTTTACCCATGGTTCACGCGCGGTCGCCGAGGCGATAAAAGCTTCCTCCGCCAAAAGCGTGGTCGGCGGCGGCGATACTGCCGGGTTCGTGCAGCAACATGGCTTGCTGGATCATTTCGATTGGGTTTCCACCGGTGGCGGAGCGGCATTGGATCTTATGGCCGGTAAAGAGCTGCCGGGCCTCATCGCCTTGCCGGATTAAGCTCGGTTCAATATACATCGGGCAGGGCTTGGTTTGCCCCGAGCATCGATGTTCATATACACTAACATAAGTATTATGAGTAAGCCGTTAATTGCTGGCAACTGGAAAATGCATTTGAGCGAGCCCCAGTCACGCGGGTTGGCAGAGCAGGTGGAGGCCCAAGCAGCAGCATACGCGGATACGGTAGAGACGGCCGTTTTCCCTTCCTCTATCGCTTTATCCAGTGTAAATTCGTTGGTGGAATCGACCGCTACCGGGGTGCAGAATATTTACTTTGCTGATGAAGGCGCCTTTACGGGAGAGATCGCGGCCGCGCAGGTCAGCGACGTGGCGGATTATGCCATCGTTGGTCATTCCGAACGTCGGTATGTATTCGGTGAAACGGACGAAACGGTTGCCCGGAAGACCGCCGCGTGCATCCGGAATCATATTACCCCCATCGTGTGCGTGGGCGAAACACTCCATGAACGGCAAGAAAACGAGACGGTACAGGTCTTGAACGACCAAATATCAACCGGCTTGACGATGATTACTTCTGAAGATGTCGCCGGCAGCGTCATCGCTTATGAACCCGTATGGGCGATTGGCACCGGTGAAAATGCCAAGCCTGAAGATGTGGCCAGTGCTGCTCGAACAATTGATCGGGCGATCGGGGAAATGTTCGGCCGGAAAACTGCCGACCAGGTACGGGTGCTATACGGGGGGAGCGTGTCATCGGAAACGGCCGGCTCCTACCTTGATTTGGAAGAAATCAGCGGATTACTCGTGGGGGGCGCCAGTCTGAAGGAGCATGAATTTAAGGCGATCATAGAAAGAGCTGCCAATGGCGGAGCAGAAACCGGAAAAAGTTAATATTTCCCTGGCTCCATCCCAGAACGCTTCCTCAAGTGGGGCGTCCAAGTCTTCTTCCGGTTCGACCACGGGAGCCGCGCAGTCATCCAGTGCCTCTGAGACAGAGGAAGCCCGTTCCACGGACGCCCCCACCGACGACAATACATCGAAAGCTACCCGTGCCGGGAGCGGAGTAGCGGCGGACCAAGACCAAGAAAAAGAAACAGAAACAGAAAACAGCCCAAGCGATTCGAACCCGTTACGCCAAAGAACGGGGCAGGAAACGACGCTAAAGCCGCCCACACCGACATCCCAGGAGAGTGGTCCACCAGCAGACGAACAACAGCCGGGCGGGAAAGAAGCAACGGGTTCTGAAGAAACGTCAGAGCAAGACAGCCAAACAGCGACCGACGAGCCGGATAATACCGAAGGTCAGGTCAAGGAAACCGAAGAGTCGGAAGAAACCCCGCCCGCTACCATACATGATGTTGACTTCTACTCCAGTAAAATGGATACGGATAATCCGTCGCCCGCCCGTACATCTACTACCTCATCAACTCATAACGGACGGGTATCAACCTCGTTCGGCGTAATTCTGTTGGTGTTTATCACCGCCGTCATAGTCGGGTTGGTGGTGTTATATCAACTTGAGCAGGCGCAACCAGGTTCCGGTATTATATTTGACTGGTTCTCCTAATAACATTTGCCTTACTGCTTGAAAAGCATTATAGATTGCCAAGAAACACATAAGGAGCAAACATGGCCGATAAGAACTCACAAACACCCAACCAACAAACCCAGCACAACGACCCTGCCATAACCGGAAATCGGACACGGCAAGAGAAGGGGCAGCCAACGTCCGAGGTGAACACTGACCAGAATGCTGACCAGCCCGCCAATAACACCCAGCCCAAGTTCCAATCCAAACACAAGAATCGCGCCGTGCAGCCACCTAACTCGTCCCGAACGTCGAGCGGGGAGGGGACCGATACCAACGCGGCAGCAGCCCAAGGATCACAAGAACCGATGCCGCCGACGCAGAACCAAGCCGAAGATGGCGAACAAGCAGGCCAAGCAACATCCGATGTCAACCAGGAATCCTCCACTGAGGCGGCTGACCAATCATCCAAACTCGGCGATACCCAACAAGCCCAAGGTAGCGGAGCCGGTGGGGGCGGGGTTTTACCGCCGGAGTCACACCTGGATTCCATCGACAGCAAGGACAAACCCTCAAAATCCTCCCCAGGGAAGAAAAAATGGCTATTGGCCGGAGCGGTCATTCTCCTCCTGTTGCTCGCTTTCGGGGCTTATATGGCGTATTCCCAGTACGTAGCTCCTAAGAAGGCACCGTTTTCATATATGCAACGGTTGGCCAACATGGAGTCCGGCCAGTATGAGTTAAAACTGGCTACGGTTTCGGGCGATTCATCTTCTGATTTCAATACCCTCTCTGTCACTGCGAACTTGGTTCGGAACCAGTTCTGAAATAGATCCTGAAATAAATTCAGGATGACAAGAGAAAGTTCGTTATTACGAGGCTACTCTCTTTGTCATTCCGGCCGCCGAGCCGGAATCCATTAACACGATATGGTTTTAAAGCAGACCCTGAAATAAATTCAGAGCCTGTCCTGAACTTGTTTCAGGAATGACATATTCAGGAGTGACATTTAGTCCGGTTTTTGTGGCAGGGTTTTGATAATGATTCCGAATTCTACGCGCAAAAACACCTCCTTGTTGTTTACTGCATCCGAGGTGTTCAATAAGCCGGGAGACTATACGATGGACTGGATTGAATTCCAGCTAGGGGCTACACTAAAGGCGTGGTACGATTGGATGATTTAAATCCCAGACAAAAAGAAGCGGTGGAGCATACCCAGGGACCATTGCTCGTCTTAGCCGGGGCCGGAAGCGGCAAGACCAAAATGTTGACCTACCGGATTGCGAATTTGATACACCACCACGGAGTATATCCGAGCAATATCCTGGCAGTTACTTTTACCAATAAGGCGGCATCCCAGATGCGGGAGCGTGTGGCCAAACTACTCGGCAAGAGTCCGGATGATCGCGGTTTCATGCCGTTTTTGGGTACCTTTCACGCAATATGCGTCCGTATCTTACGCCAGGAATCGGAAGCTGCCGGCATCCGTGGCGATTTTGTAATTTTTGATGCCCAGGATTCACTCAGTGCCATTAAACAGGCCATGCGCCAACGCGGGGTGGATGAAAAGGCGTATAATCCCAATTCCATCAAAGGCTTGATTTCCTCCGCCAAAAACGAGCTCGTCGACCCCCACACCTACAAACAACTTGCCAGCGGGCGTTTGCAGGAGATGGCCGCTGATATCTACCCGCTTTATCAGCAGATTTTACGCGACGCCCAGGCGCTGGATTTCGATGATTTACTCTTTGTGACAGTCCGGCTCTTTTGGAATGACGAAGCCGTGCTGGCGAGGTGGCAGGATCAATTCCATTATATACTGATCGATGAATATCAGGATACGAACCACGCTCAATACCAGTTGGTTAAACTGCTCGGGAGCACCCACAACAACATTTGTGTCACCGGGGATGATTGGCAGGGGGTGTACTCATGGAGAGGTGCTAACTTTCGCAATATCCTGGAATTCGAACGCGACTACCCGGACGCCAAAACAGTCAAACTGGAGCAAAATTACCGCTCGACCGAACCGATTCTGGAAGCCGCCCAGAGCGTTATCGTCCAGAACGAAAACAGATCCGAGAAAAATCTATGGACTGAGATAGCTTCCGACCATCCTGTGCTGCTTCACCAAGTCAGTGACGAGGTGCAGGAAAGCCGCCGCGTTATCGAACACATCCGCCGGTCCGAATATGACCATCAAGATATCGCGGTATTGTACCGGACCAACGCCCAATCCCGGTCGTTGGAAGATTCGTTGCTCCGTTTCGGCATTCCCTATCAAATTGTCGGCGGTGTCCGGTTTTATGAACGCAAGGAAATCAAAGACGTTTTAGCCTACATTCGATTGGTGTATCAGCTGGACGATATGGTGAGTTTCCGCCGGGTCGTCAACGTGCCGCCCCGGGGTATCGGAGACAAAAGCCTGGAGGCGTTCCTGGATTGGCTATCGAGTCATGGCTACACGCTTTCTCAAGGTCTGCAATACGCAGCAGACATCCCCGGCCTATCCGGGCAAGCGATAAAATCGCTCCAGCGGCTGCGAGATATGTTGGAGGAAGCTCATGGGAAATCATTGGCCCCGGCGGAGTTGATCGAATATCTCATCAAGCATTCGGGATATATGGAGTATATCAATGATGGCAGTGTTCAAGCACCAGACCGCCTCGAGAACGTGCAGGAACTGATCAGCGTGGCCCGCGAATATACTGATTTAGCCGGGTTTCTGGAAGAAGTAGCTTTGATTGCCGATATTGACACCCTCCGGCAACAAACCAATGGAGTTACGCTCATGACGCTACATGCGGCCAAAGGTTTAGAATTCCCCGTGGTTTTCATGACCGGTATGGAAGAAGGGGTTTTCCCGCATTCACGTAGTTTATACGACGCGGAAGAGATGGAAGAAGAACGTCGTCTTTGCTACGTCGGGATGACTCGGGCGATGCGTGAACTTCACTTACTACGGGCCAATTCCCGGATGCTATACGGCAAACCCATGCATAACACGCCGTCCCGGTTTCTCTCCGAAGTTGATCCCCGTTATATCCAAGAGGGTACTCCAACTACTACCAAGGCCGCATCGCCGGTTGCCGATGAAGATTTCGGTGAGGGAGACGCGGTAACACACCCTACTTTCGGGGCGGGAGTAATTACGGGAGTATCGGATCAGGAAATCACGGTTGCTTTCAGGGGAGTGGGCACCAAAACGCTCAGTCGCGGGTACGCACCGTTAACCAAGCAGTAATCCATACTTTGTTTACGGATGCCGTCCTCCTGCAACAGATGGGTTTGAAATCATATTTAAATATGATTTTACTGCCGCACGCCTAGCTACATTGTTGCCACCCCAACGGGTAAACTCCTGTTTTCGTGTTTGACAATTCCGGCTACATTGGTAACATTATAAATGTTTCCGGAACTTCGCCCAGTAAAGAGTTCGGGTTGATACTAAGGGAATAGCCCACGGAGAACCAGATTTTACCATCGTTCATGAGACGGATAATCACCATCGATCGTGTGTATACGTTTCGTCGCCATATAGCCTTAGGTATAGTGGGGATTATCGCCGTGAGTATGCTGGCGTTCACCGCACCGGCCAACGCCAGCGATACATCTGTCGTGACCGTCTACGCGGACGGCGAAGAGCATGTGATCACCACCGACGCATCCACCGTTAAGGAGGTACTCGAACGTACCGGCGTGAAAATTAATGAATCGGATATCGTCGAGCCTTCTTTTGATACGGAAATTACTTCCAAAACGTTTAACGTCAACGTGTACCGCGCACGCCCGGTAATCATCAAAGACAAGGACAAGGATAGGAAATACAGGGTGGAAAGCGCTCATCGGAGCCCCCGCTTGATCGCCGAAGAAGCAAAAGCGGTAAGCGTATACGAGGAAGACAAACTCGATTATAAGCTGGTAACCGACTTTTTGGATTCCGATTTCATCGGCCATAAGGTAATCATCGACCGGGCCGTGCCGGTCAACGTAAAGCTCGTTAACCGCAAAACCGTCATCCGCACCCACGCCTCTACCGTCAAAAGAATGTTCAAGGAAGCGGATATCGAAATCAATAAGAACGATATAGTCAAACCGGGTCTCGATGCGACGATAAAAAAGAATATGAACGTATCCCTGACGAGGATCGGGTATAAGACGATTACCGAAGAAAAGACCATCCAGCCACAGAAGAAGACGATCCATGATAACGATAGGCCTGTGGGGTATGAGAAAGTCAAAGAGAAAGGCAAGCCGGGAGTCGCGTTAGTAACGTATAAAGTCGAATACAGGAACGGCCAGGAAGTAAACCGTAAACGTATCCGGAAAATAGTGGAGGAAAAGCCGGAACCGAAAGTAGTTGTCGTAGGGAATAAGCTTAATTACGACAGGGGACCTCTTAATGAAAAACAGATGAACGCACTAGGTCTTTGTGAAAGCGGTATGGACCCCACTAAAAATACTGGCAATGGATTTTATGGGGCCTTTCAATTCAAACCTAGAACATGGCGTGTGGTAACGGGCCGTAGCGACCTGCCCCATCAAGCCCCGCTATCAGTCCAGAAAGAAGCTGTGCAGGCACTGCTTTCTCAATCCAGTATTTTTACCCAATTTCCTGCCTGTGCGGATCAAATGAGGGAAAATGGTATTTTATAATGACCATCATCGAGCGTGGTAGAATCAACAGTAATGAAATACCATAACTCCAAAAGCGATTTCGTGCTTGTTTTACATAAAAACGAGACACTTATCGCCATGATTGCTGATTTTTGCAAAGAGCATAATATTACTGCCGGCTTTTTCCACGGACTCGGCGGTGCGTTATCGGCTGAACTGGGGTACTACCATCTGGACAAACAGGAATACGAATTCCAAACCTTCGAGGGGGTAATGGAAATCGCCAGTTTGCACGGAAACGTGGCACTGAAAGACGGAGAACCGTTCATCCATGCCCATGCGGTGTTATCCGACGCCGGCTTACGCACGTACGCAGGGCACGTTAAAGAATTGACCGTCGGCGGTACGTGCGAGGTCCACCTGCGAACATTTACCGATGAATGGCACCGGGAATACGACCAAGAAACCGGTTTGAGTCTGATTGACTTCCCTTCTTGAATTGGTAACCAATGCCCAATGACCCGAGTAAGGGAACCAAGCGAGCCGACAGCCTTATACTGATGTTTTCCATTGAGCCTATAAAACCATGACGGCCCCGAAAAACCCCTTGAGCCAGCATTGGTTGCGTGACGAGGGGACATTGCGCCGTATTGTGGAAGCTGCCGAGTTGACCTCGGCCGATACGGTGCTGGAGATAGGCCCTGGAACGGGAGCATTGACCGCCTACCTGAGTGATCGGGCGGGATGGGTGATCGCGGTTGAGGCTGACGGACGTTTGGCCGGCCAACTATCCCAGCAGGTGGGCACCGGCAACGTGGAAGTCGTTCATGGAGATATACTGGAATTTGATTTCACTTCTCTCCCTGAAAGCTACAAAGTCGTGGCCAATATACCGTATCACATAACTTCCCGGTTATTACGGTTGTTGTGCCAAGACGGACACGCGCCTACGGTTGCGGTACTGCTGGTGCAAAAAGAACTCGCCCAGCGGGTGGTTGCCGAACCGGGTGATATGTCGTTGCTGTCTTTCAGTGTCCAGTATTTCGCTCATCCGCGCCTCCTGGATACGGTATCGAGGGAGCTTTTCGACCCTGTTCCCGATGTCGACTCAGCGATATTGCGCGTCACTCCGCGCCAGGAACCGCCCTTTTCGGCAGACACGCATCGCCTATTCCGACTGGTCAAAGCCGGATTCAGTCAACGGCGCAAAAAACTTGCCAATGCCCTTTCCGGCGGCCTGGGTATACACAAATCACAAGCCATCGCCATGCTGGAGGCGGCGGACATTGCTCCGGACGCCAGGGCGCAGGAACTCTCGCTTGCCAAATGGCAGGCACTCTATACAGCCGCCAACAAACAGGGTAAACTATAAACACATCGGATAAGTAATAAGTAGTAAGTAGTAAGTAGTAAGTAGTAAGTATCACCCCGGTAAAGTGTGCTCCGAGCTCCAACAGAATCACCCTAAGCGATACATGAGAATCATAAAGACGGCATCGTATGTCAAACGCGGCGCGGGAACAAACCAACATAGCGATCAGGCCAGCAACCGCCGATGACGTCATCGGCATTGTGTATGTGCAAGCGACCACGTGGATCGCGCAATATCCCAATGACACCTATGGCGTTACCGAAGCTGATATACGAGCCATCGACTGGCATGGCAAAGTACCCGAATGGCGCCACATGATCACAAGCCCGGATTATTCGGTCTGGGTAGTTGCTGAAGATAAGAATGTCTACGGATTCGTTACCGCGGTTGAACACCCAACAGCTTATGAGCTCTACGCGTTAAACATATTACCTGCCCATCAAAACCAAGGATGGGGCTCAGCATTGATCGAAACCCTGCTGGAGGGAATATCGGCGGATGTATACCTCCAAGTGGCAACCTATAACCACGGTGCGAGGAGGTTGTATGAACGGTATGGGTTCGCCGAAACAGGGGCGGGCGGCTCGTTTCCGTTACCTGGTGGTAAGACGATACCTACCCTGCACATGCGATATGACAACGACCAGGGACACCAATTCGTGACACGAAAAAGTTTGGCTGCCCGGAGCGGCGTACGGGAAAGCACGATCAAATGGTATACCGAGCAGGGGTTACTCTCGCATCGCCAGCAGGAGGCAAAACGCCGGCGGTATTATGAACTCCCTGAAACTTTGCAGCAGCTGGAGGAGATACAGCGTTTGCGTGAATCCGGATATTCACTGGTGGAAATACGGAAACATCTAAAATAGCTACTCACCTATCAGATGGGCTCAGCAGCCTACATCGGTGTGTAATATCCTTCCCGTATTGGTTTTGAAAAGCATAACGGGCAACGTATTATAGGATACGTATGACAATGTTTTACCATGCCGGATGGTTGGGGGTTGTGCTTCTGGTAATTGCTTGGGGAGTCCCGCAACACGCCAGTGCCCAACAAGCTCAGCAGTTTGATATTGGAGCTCGTGTGCACATACAAGTCAAGCCTAAGGCGTCACGACTGCGCATGACCCACACGGTAAAGGTTACCAATCAGACGGATCGGCCATTGTCGCGTTTAAATTTTGATATACCAGTGAGCCAGACAAGTGACATGCGCGTCGTATACCCGGACGGGTCGAATATCCCGTTTAAAACCAGTCAACAACAGTCCAGCGGGATTAATCGAGTGTTTCAGCACACAAGACTTTCTCTCGATTTCCCCCGTGAGGTGACCGGAGCGGATACCACATGGAAATTCAAGATATCCTATACCACTCCGGAACGAATACAATCTCCTCAGCAGAACACGACCATCGGGTTGCCATTGCTGGATGGCGGCGTAGCCGACTCGTGGCGAGCCGTGGTGGACGCTCCGCCGTCACTGCCTGAGGTGAACTATCACCCGCCGGTTTCCCAATTTACCCAGTCCGAAAGCGGAGACCAATTGACATTTACCAGCCATAAACTGGGCCGGAATTTTCTGGGTGTCTCTTTTCTTAATTCACAAACCCACAGGCTGGAGATGACCACGCAGTTGCACGGTTCCTGGCCGTTGATGACCACCAAGTCAGTGACACTGCCCCCGGATTTGCATAGCCAATCAGCGTTCCTGGGCAGCATTGAGCCGCAACCACACACGATCGGGGTAGATCGAAATGGGAATGTCATTGCTGAGTATCGGCTCTGGCCATGGCAACAAAAGACCGTATCGGCCACGGCCACGGTGCGGAGTCGGCAACTACGCTACGATCCGGCGGGCGCGCGTCCAGTCTCGAAAACTCCGGATAGGTTGTCAGGCTATACGTCACCGGGTACCTATTGGCCGACGGGAGGAAGTGTCGGGGAACGCGCCCAAAAAGTTGTCGGGGAAAGTGACAACGCATGGGCTGTTGCGCGAGAACTTCACGATTTCATGGGCGATGAATTCGCCGTGGAATCTGGTTTTCCAGGCCGTAAATCGGCCGACCAAGTGCTCGAAGCAGGCTCGGGCAATGTGCAACACATCGCTGATACGCTGATCGCGCTGCTGAGGAGCCAGGACGTGCCGGCCCGTCTTGTGGAGGGGGTGGTGTATCCGGCCAACAGTCCTGTAGCGGACAGCCAAGTTCACGCGTGGGCGGAGGCCTACATTGCCGGAGTCGGATGGGTGACATTGGATCCGGTGTGGGCGTATATGTTCAATAGCTTTGGGTATAACAGTTCGGACCGGGTGGCTATGCGTATTCGTGGCGGGCAGGGGTCGTGGGAGGGCGTGCAACCGCTACAGAAGGGGGAGTACACCTTGTCAGCTGGCGGTGAGTTACCGGAACGGAAAAACCCTTCCAAACAGATCCGAGTCGAATCTATCCGGCGGATGGTATTGCCTGGCATTGTGCATGATCAACGCACCGTCTATAACGACGGCGGGTACGTGATCGATGATGTTTCCGTCCAGGACGCGTTCGCCGGTTCGCTTGCGCCGCGGGCGCGCATCACCCGGGAAACATGGGGATTGGCGGGATTCGGCGCCTTTTCCACTGAATGGCAGGTGGGGGACCAGGAACCCCGGACCGAAGACGGGCGACGGGTATGGTGGCCGATGGCCATTCCCGGTGTATTATTACTGCTTGGGGGCGTGATACAATTTTACCGTTACCGGCTCAAACGATATATGCGGCAACGTTTGGGCAGCAGTATGCATTAATCGAATAATGAGTCCCGGGGAGCACGAGAGATGAAGGACACGTTCTACATTACTTCAGCCATCCCGTATGTAAATGCCGATCCACACATAGGAACCGTCATGGATCCCATACAAGCTGATGTACTCGCCCGTTATCACCGGCAGCGCCAAACAGCGACGCTGCTGTCGGCTGGCACGGATGTGCATGGGGCGAAAATCACCGAAGTAGCGGAAGGACAGGGATTAGAACCACAGGAGCTAACTGAGCAGATCAGTGAACGTATGCGGTTACTTTTCCGGCGACTGAACGTATCCTTTGATTGTTTCGTGCGGACCTCTGACCCTGAGCACAAGAGAGCCGCCCGTGAAATATGGCGCCGTCTTTCGGCTGACATTTACAAATCCTCTTATCACGGATGGTATTGCGTGGGGTGTGAGGAGCACGTTACCCAGGAGGATGCTCGCGAAAATGATTACGTCTGCCCCGATCATAACCGTGCCTATGAGACGATTGAGGAGGAAAATTACTTCTTCGCGCTCAGTAAGTACACCCAGCAGATTAAAGACGCGATTACCCGCGACGAGTACTGCATTATTCCCGAGAAACGGAAAAACGAAATCCTGTCTTTGCTCGATTTCGGGCTCCAGGACGTTAGTTTTTCCCGGCCCAAAAACAAGTTGAGTTGGGGTGTTGAAGTACCGGATGACCCTGAGCACGTCATGTACGTATGGCCTGACGCGTTGACCAATTATCTTACTGCTACCGGCTTCCCAGATGAGGGGTATGATAAGTGGTGGCCGGCGGATATGCACGTCATCGGGAAAGGTATCCTGCGGTTCCATGCGGCGATCTGGCCGGGCATGTTATTGGCGGCGGGGCTTCCGTTGCCCAAACAACTGTTCGTGCACGACTACATTACATTCAATGGCGACAAAATGAGTAAGTCACAGGGGAATTTTGTGGCTCCCTCGGAGGTGATCGATGCCTACGGGACGGATGCATTACGGTACTATCTACTGCATGAAGTACCCAGCAGCAACGACGGGGATTTCACCTGGGAACGATTGGAGACTGTTTACAACAGTGATTTGGCGGATGATCTGGGCAATCTGGTTCACCGGGTGGGAGCTATGATCGACAAATACCAGAACGGTGCCATAAACCCGGCCGGTGATCCAGCCCATGATATTGCTGACTACCACCAAGCTATATCGGAGTGTCGTTTTGAAGACGGGCTGGATGTGGTGATGGGGTTCGTGAAAGATCTGAATCGCTACATAGAAGAAGAGAAGCCGTGGGAAATTGCCAAAACGGACGGGGAGCACTTGGGAGAAGTTTTGTCATATCTGGCAAGTAATCTGGCCCACGCCGGTTGGCTCCTGGCTCCTTTTCTGCCCGAAACCGGACAAGCGATATATAACGCGTTTTCGGGAGAAAAGTTGCAACCACTGGAAGGTCCATTATTCCCCAAGCGTTCGACAAGCGAGGAATATTCCCCGTAATCTCTATTAAGGAGGCGATGACAAGGAGTAAACAGTGGCTCAGCCCCAGATGCTTATCGATACCCATGCCCACCCTCATATGGAGGATTGCGGCATTCCTCCCGAGCAATTCGCAACCCATGCCCGAAAAGCATCAGTAGCCCAAATCGTGTGTGTGGGGACGGATGCTGATGATAGCCAGCGCGCGCTCGAGTTCGCTCACATGTACGAATATGTGGCAAGTGTCGGTCTACACCCTCACGAAGCGTCACAATTTCAAGAAGACTTCTCCCATATAGCGTCGCTGGCGTCACATCAATTGGTGGTGGCGATCGGCGAGTGCGGATTGGATTACCATTATGAAAATTCACCCCGTCAGGAGCAACTAGAAGCCCTCCATGCTCAGATAAATTTATCCAAACGCGTGGAATTACCCTTGATTTTCCACGTTCGCGGCGGGTTCGGAGATTTTCTGGACGTGTTTGACCAGCACCAAAGTATTACGGGAGTCGTACATTCCTTTACCGGAGATGTGGCAACCATGCGGGCCTGTCTACAGCGGGGTTTATACATCGGGCTAAACGGGATTATGACATTCAGCAAAGACCCGGAGCACTACCAGGTACTCAGGGAAGTTCCGTTGGAAAGTCTGGTCCTGGAAACAGATGCGCCTTTCTTGACTCCTCATCCGTATCGTGGTAAAATCAACCATTCGGCACACGTAAGGACGGTGGCGGAATTCTTAAGCGAAAAGCGCGGCGAATCAGTTCAAGACATCGCCCGCAAGACTACCGATAATGCGCGGAGGTTGTTTCGTCTATGACGCAGGCAACGAACAAAGACATACCCCAATTTCAAATTCCCGGTGAGCTATCAGGGAAAAGTGGTGAGACGGCGGCTGCTACGGACGCTCCTTCTCCGCAAGAAGGGGCCGTGACATACTCAGAAACTCCAGGGGCGCCGAGAGAACAGGCTACTGCTACAACCACAGTTGAACATATTGGAAGTATGGAAGAATTGGCAGAAAAGGCATGGGCCTACAGTTATGCCCTGGAGCAAATGAGACGGGAAGCCCTGGGAGAATAATATGCTGCTTAGTCTGCGACGCATGTTTGGCATGGAGAAAACCCGGCAGGACTTAATCCGGCAGGAAATCCGGGCCGCCTCGGACATATTTCCTCAAGATCCCGGGGGCCGGAAATTCGACTTTTTCTACTATGGCCGCGTGGATGACCATACGTATGAGTGGATATTCCATGACTGGTTCAAGACCGGGAAAGACTGGCAGGTGGCGACCACACGCTATCTGGTGCAGCCTAATGGTATATACCGCGCCCAGAGCAACCAGCCTTATCGCCCGGTTCCCCGTGAGGAAGCCCGCCGGCTGGCTGAAGCTGTTGGGGTTTACTATAATAAGATCAAAACGGCCGTTTATAGCTGAATTGGTATGATCTATCTCGATTATGCGGCCGCGACTCCCGTGGATGAACGGGTAATGGCGGCTATGCAACCGTACTGGACTGAGGATTTCTATAATCCGTCGGCGCTCTATACGGCGGCTCGCCAAGTCAAAAGTGTCTTGCACCTGGCCAGAAAACGCAGCGGGGCCGTACTTGGGGCGAAGCCTGGAGAAATTTACTTTACTGCCGGGGCGACCGAAGCCAATAACATTGCCATTGCTGGCATTATGCAGCGTTTTCCGGAGAAGACAATGCGGATCAGCGTCATCGAACATGATTCAGTCCGGCAGCCCGCGCGTGCCTACGGTGAGCACCAGGAAATCGGTGTGGGGGCAGACGGATTGCTCCGCCCCGAAGACGTCGAAGCCGCTATTGATGAAGATACCGTGTTGATAAGTGTGGAGTACGTCAACAGTGAACTGGGTGTCATCCAGCCGCTCCGTGATGTAGCTCGTCTTGTCTCGGACATCCGGACTCGACGGCAAAATTCAGGCAATAACACGCCATTGTATCTACACACTGACGTGAGCCAAGCTGCCGGCCGGCTTCCGTTGGATGTGTCGGAATTGGGCGTGGATATGGCGACTATCAACGGGGGAAAAATATACGGCCCCAAACAAAGCGGTCTATTGTACGTGCGTCGGGGTGTTGAATTGCAACCGATTCTCTACGGCGGCGGCCAGGAAGGTGGGATCCGGACGGGGACCGAAAACGTGGCGTTTGCCGTTGGTACGGCGAGGGCACTGGAAATAGCCGATGAATCCCGGTCCGATGAACAGAAGCGCTTGCGGGCGTTTCAGAAACGGATGTTTAACTGCGCCCGGCAACTCGGCGGTGTGGTGAACGGGGATGTGAGGCGCCGAATATCGGACAACGTACACGTAAGTTTCCCCGGAGTTGACGGTGAGACGCTCGTGCATCACTTGGACGTGAGGGGTATATGCGTGGCCACGGGTTCCGCCTGCCAAGCCAATAACGACACCCCTGACCATGTATTGCTAGCTTTGGGCCGTGAGGATGCCTACATTACCGGTTCACTCCGACTAACCTTCGGACGAGATACCACGGCAGACGACATTGGCTATACAGAGGATGTGCTAGGTGAGCGGATACCCCAATTAGGCGGTAATTAATGCTACACTGATGGTATGCGCTGGCTGATATCAGGAGCGGTACTAGTCGTAATTTTGGCAGGCGCCTTGCTGGCGTTCGGGATTTATATTTCACCCAAGGATCCACTTTCCCGAAGCGACGTAGTAGTGGCTGTGAGTGGTGGAGATACCTATGCCCGGACCATGGAAGCGGTGCGGTTGTATCAAAATGATTGGGTATCTCATATGATATTTTCCGGGTCGGCGCTTGACCCCGACAGCGAATCGAACGCGGCGACTATGCGGGACATTGCCATCAACGCCGGCGTCTCGCCCGAAGCCATAACTATAGAAGAAGAGTCGGATAATACGCGCCAGAATGCTGACCGTACCGCTGCCTTAATCCGCGCTCTGGAATACGAGAGCATGATTTTGGTAACTTCCCCGTATCACCAGCGACGGACCTATATCGAATTTAAAAATCAGCTTGCCCCAGATGTAACCATCATCAATCACCCGGCTCCGGATGATCGATGGAGCAGACGGACGTGGTGGCGCTCTCCGTTCGGGTGGTATGTTACCGCCAGCGAAGCGCCCAAGGTGTTGTACTCCCTTTCCCAAAGCTAACAGCTTTTCCCGGGTTATAATGAGCATCAATATGACGAGTAAGTAGGTATTGGCATGAGTCATATATTTGTCGGCATGAGCGGGGGTGTGGACAGTTCCGTTGCCGCTGCCCTGTGTCAAGAGCAGGGGTATGAGGTAACCGGCGTCTACATGAAGAACTGGACACGCGATGTGGGCGGGGTCGAATGTCCCTGGCGCCAAGATCTGGCCGATGCCCAGAGTGTGGCCGCTCAGTTGGATATTCCGTTCAAGATTTTTGATTTCGAAACCGAATATAAGGACCGGGTGGTTGATTACATGTTGGATGAGTACCGGGCAGGCCGGACACCGAATCCTGACATCATGTGTAACCAGGAGGTCAAGTTTAAACTGTTTTTTGAGACAGCACTTGAGGAAGGAGCGGACGCGATCGCCATGGGGCATTATGCTCGGGCTTGGGATGGGCGGTTGTATGCCGGAGTAGACACCCAAAAAGACCAGAGCTATTTCTTGCATCGCCTCAAAAGTGATGTGCTGGCGCGCACAATATTTCCGCTTGGCGGATACAGCAAAGACGCGGTGAGGAAGAGGGCGGCGGAACGGGATTTGCCGACCGCTTCCAAGCCCGACTCCCAGGGCATTTGCTTCATCGGGGAAGTGGACATTAAAACATTTCTGGCCGATTACATCGAAACGGAACCGGGGCCTATCAAGCACTACACGACCGGAGCCGTATTGGGTGAGCACGCGGGGGCGGCGTTTTACACCATCGGCCAACGGCATGGCTTGCATGTCGGCGGTGCCCTCAGCAACTCGAATCATGACGGATTGCCACTATATGTGCTCTCCAAGGATATGGCGGAGAATACGGTTTACGTAACGGAAAACCTCACCGCGCTTATGGAGGATACATTTATCATCGGGGATACGCACTGGATCAATGAACCTCCCCGGACAGCCGGCGATGCCTACTATGTGCGTACCCGCCATGGCGGCCGGCTCACACCGGCGACGGTCGACAATGTCGATGAACAGACTGCTGAAATTAGGTTGGCTCAACCGGAACGGGCGTTAACCGCCGGGCAATTCGCCGTTGTTTATGAAGATGCGCCTGAGGGTCTGCGCGTCGCCGGCGGCGGCATTATCCGTGCTTGAGGGCTTTTTACGCCCAACCGGCTCCGGGCGCTTAAGCCGTGGAAGGCCGGGCATCTGATTTTAATGGCTATGGCACATGGGGTAAAATAGCCGGTATGCAGGTTGACGAGATCCGACAAGCTTATCTGGATTTTTTCCAGAACCGGGAGCACGCGGTGATTCCCCGTGCCAACTTGGTACCCCACGAAGATCCAACCACGCTGTTTACGGGGTCGGGCATGCAACCGCTTTTACCCTATTTGCTTGGACAGCCGCACCCCAAAGGCGGGCGGCTGGTAAACAGGCAGCCTTGTTTCCGGGCCGAAGACGTGGAAGAAGTCGGTGATAACCGGCACACGACCTTTTTTGAAATGCTGGGCAACTGGAGTTTGGGCGATTACTTCAAATCCCGGCAACTGGAGTGGTTTTTTAGGTTTTTAACCGAAGAAGTCGGACTTGATCCGGCCCGGCTCTCCGTTACGGTGTTCGCCGGAGATGAAGATTTAGGTATCCCTCGCGATGAAGAGTCAGCCGAAGTGTGGCAATCGTTGTTCGCCAGCGTCGATATAACGGCCGAGACTGCTTATGTCGGTTCGGATGACGACGGCGGGGATCGCGGCATCCACGCGGGCGAGCGGATTTTTTACTACGACGGGAGCAAGAACTGGTGGAGCCGGGTGGGTGAACCGTCGGAAATGCCCGAAGGCGAACCGGGTGGACCGGATTCGGAAGTGTTTTTCGACTTCGGTACCGAGCACGACCCTGGATACGGCACCTATTGCCACCCCAATTGTGACTGCGGCCGATTCCTGGAGATCGGTAATTCGGTGTTCATGCAGTACGTCAAGCGTGCCGATGGCTTCGGGGAATTGCCTCAGAAGAATGTCGATTTCGGCGGCGGATTAGAGCGGATCGCGGCCGCTGCTGCCGACAATCCGGATGTGTTCAAGATCGATTTGATATGGCCGGTTATAGATGCACTGCAGTCGATTTCAGGCTCCCGATATGAGGATGAAGCCGAATCGTTCCGGGTGATTGCCGACCACTTACGTTCTGCGGTATTTATGGCGACCGACGGAGTAACGCCCAGTAATTCCCAGCAGGGTTATGTATTGCGCCGGCTCGTCCGGCGGGCAGTCCGGCATGGATTGCGGATCGGTATCGATCAAGGAGTAATAGAGCGGCTTGCTCCTGTGGCCATGGAGGTATATCAGGACTCCTACCCGGAGATTGCCCAGCGGCAACCTGAGGTCATCCAGTTGCTCCAAAAAGAAGAAGCCGTTTTTCGTCAAACCATTCGTAAAGGGATAAAAGAATTCGATAAACTGGTTGGTAAGGCTGAGCCAAGCGCCAATAATACGTTAACCGGTGAGATTATATTCAAACTATATGACACCTACGGTTTTCCGGTGGAGTTGAGTTTCGAAGAAGCTCGCAAGCGCGATATTACCATTGCTGACGATTGGAAAAGCGTGTTTGAGCAGGAAATGCAGAAACAGCGTGATCGCTCGCGTACTGCCGCCAAGGGGCAGTTCAAAGGCGGACTTGGCGGCGAGGGCGATATTCACCGTAAGTACCATACCGCCACCCATCTGATGTACCGTGCCTTGCGGGAAGTGCTTGGCAATCATGTCCTCCAGCACGGCTCCAATATTACCGATGAACGGTTGCGGTTCGATTTTTCTCATCCGGACAAACTGGCCGAGGAGGAGAAACATCGGATAGAGGAATTGGTCAACGAGCGGATTGAAAAAGATCTGAAAGTTACCTCTGAGGAATTACCGACCGGAGAAGCTTTTGATCGCGGCGCCTACGGCGCCTTCGGCGACACCTACGGCGACAGGGTCAAAGTGTACTCCATGGATGAGGAGAACGGGGAAAATTACAGTTTCGAAATCTGCGGCGGTCCGCACGTGGAGCGGACGAGCGAGCTTGCCGAAGGAGGGAGGCGATTCAAGATTAAAAAGGAAGAATCCTCCTCCGCCGGCGTCCGGCGCATCAAAGCGGTGTTGGAGTAGGGATACCCGTGACACCGTGGTTATAAGGCGAAAGATGTTACAACAACCCGTGACGGGCGGACAGATTATCCCGAACTGCGGGTGCAACCGCGTCTTTTAACCCGGCGGCATCCGGATCCTTATCCACGTTCCAGTTCAAAGTTTTTTAGAAATCAAATTTTTACAGCGTGAGAACGTGTCATCCGGCGTCCCACACTCGGACATAACCGTCGCAGTCATCGCAGTAGACATCTCCATCCATCCACGTTGGGTCATAGTTGCGGACCGACTGTCTCTGAGGTGGAGCTTGGCAGCTAGGGCACTCTGTCCATGGACCGATGGTTCGTGACGCAGCTTCTGCCGCGGCCACTATTTTACCGATATCTTCGGGGGACGGATCTTCATTTATGTTTTTTTGTGGTTCTTGCTCTCCTCCCATATCTACCTCCTATTTTGGTCGTCAGGAGTCTGCTATCGACCTTCATTGGCGTAAAAATGAAGGTAATTCGTAACTAAATCGGACCAAAATTGGTACGATTTAGGTATGAAAAATAGATGTCCACATTGTCAATTCGGCCGTGCATACCATCTTGCTGA
>PXOU01000002.1 GCA_003022365.1 Candidatus Saccharibacteria bacterium QS_5_54_17 | reverse complement strand
CATCCTCCTTTCTTGTCTTAAGTGACTAGCTAGAGACAAGTATACGGGTGTCGCCCTTTTTGTTTAAGGATTTGTCGCATCGTTAGTGAGAATTATGCGCCGCCTCACCTTATATCGCCCCTTTTAAGCGGGGTTTTTCTTCCAGTCTTGGGAGGTATTTCTGCTGGCCTCTCCTTCTTGCGGGAACGCATGAACCCCGGGGAAGCCGATCGGCAGCGCCATTGCGGTATAAATTGCTATATATTGGTGAAACTGTTTTGGCACCCGCGGGTAAAAAAAGGGGGGGTGTGGTTCCCGGGCGGTGGACCGGACAACAACCGCTCAGTTTCCATGGCTTCCCTCATGTTATCTGCATACGACATTTGGCGAATCTGTGGGGGGAGAGGGAGAGAAAACGGTTTTCTGGTTGGTTTTCTCGTTATTAGGCCGCCTATTTCATCAAGTCACGTGGAAAATGGTGAAATTATGGTAATAAAAGCCCCTTCGACCCGTTCGACTATGCTCAGGGTCGCTCTGAGTGAAATTGAAGAGCGACAGACTCAGGGTCATTCGACTCGTTTTACCCGCCAGGCATATGGTCATGCCTCAAGCGGAGAATGGTTTACCACTGTTCGACAATCTTGAGCTCACAGTCGAAAGATGAGCGAGTTTTACGAAGGTAAAACGAGTCGAATGGTGGAGCTGGTGGGATTCGAACCCACGACCTCATGCATGCCATGCATGCGCTCTGGCCAACTGAGCTACAGCCCCACGTAACGACAGTGTTCAGTATAAAGTATTGCCCTTCGCCCATAAAGAGTTGTCGGCGGGTTACCCGTTATTTACCGCTTTTTATAAAAGTGCGTAAAATTGGTCTTCATCGATCTGGGTAATGTCGTGTTGCCGGGCTTGTTGCAGTTTACTGCTGCCAGGATTCATCCCTGTGACCACATAATCGGTATTGGAACTGACGCTCGAGGTCGGGCTCCCTCCCCGGTTGCGGATAGCCGTTTCGGCTTCTTCCCGGCTCATATTTGCCAAGGTGCCGGTTATTACGAAGGTTAAGCCTCCCAGCTTATCACCGGTTTGCTCGGTGGGCTCCGCCGTCACTCCATTTGCTTGTAATTTGGCTATCAAGGCCTGATTCTCGGAATTCGCCATCCAATTCATAACGCTCCGGGAAACCACGTCGCCGATGCCGTCTACTTGTTTAAGTTCCGCTTCGGTGGCACGGGTAAACGATTCCAGCGACCCGAAAGCTCGCGCCAGTTCAAATGCCGCTTCCTGGCCGATATGTCGTATGTCAAGAGCTAATATAAACCGGTCCAGTGGCACTCGTTTGCTGGCTTGGATGGCTTCGACTGTGTTGCGGGCGGCTTTGGGGCCGAAGCCTTCCAGTTGCTCTAACTGATCGACGGACAAGGTAAATAAGTCGGCCGCGTCACCTATTAAATCCTCATCAAGCAGTGTTTTTACGATGCGTTCACCCAATCCTTCGATGTCAAAGGCACTTTTGGACACAAAACGTTCGATCCGGCGGTGCGTCCGAGCAGGGCAGTCGGGATTCGGACACCGGATAACGGCCTCGTCTTCGGGGCGCCAGAGCGGCGTGTCGCACTCAGGGCAATGGGCGGGCATATGGAACGGCTGCTGTGAACCATCCCGGAGTTTGGGTAAGCTTTCCACGATTTCGGGAATGATATCGCCCGCTTTCTGGACGACCACGTGATCGCCGATCTGGATGTCTTTCCGTTTGATCTCATCTTCATTGTGCAAAGTAGCCATTCCCACGGTGGTACCGGCCAATTGCAGCGGTTCCAGCACGGCGAAGGGGGTCACCGCACCGGTTCGACCCACGTTAACTTGAATGTCTTTGATGGTGCTCACTTCCCGTTCGGCTGGATATTTATAGGCGACCGCGCCCCGTGGCGCTTTGCCGACAACACCTAACTCCTGGCGCACGTGGTTTTGGTTGACGGTAACAACCACACCATCGACCTGGAAGTCGAGCTCCTGGCGCTCTGTTTGCCACCGATTCACGAATTCCATAACACCATCAACATCCGGCGCTAACCGGTGCATATCGTTAACCACAAAACCGAGCGCTTGGGCCAATTGATACTCGTCGTAGAGATTGTCAGGGGTAGTATCTCCCATGACTCGGTAGGCGTGGAACCGGAGCGGGCGGGAGGCCGCCAGTTTGGGATCCAGCTGCCGCACACTGCCCGCGGCCAAATTACGTGGATTAGCATAAGCCGGTTCGCCTTGCTCACCGCGTTCAGCGTTCAACTGCTGAAAATCGGATTTGTAAATCACGACTTCTCCCCGTATCTCTATACGCCCCTCGTATACCGCTTGCTCGACTGTTCCGTCGCGACGCAATCGAAGCGGAACGGTGTCGATCGTCCTGACGTTGGAGGTGATGTCTTCTCCGTTGTATCCATCACCCCGGGTCAAGGCATAGCTTAGCTCCCCGTAGTCGTAGATGAGCGCCGTGGCCAAACCGTCCATTTTCAAGTCCATATGATAGCTCGGCGACGTTTGGCCCTGCTGGAGCATTTTATTGACGCGTGCCGCCCACTCTTCCAGTTCCTGCCGGTCGAAGACATCGTTTAAACTCAACATGGGCGAGGAGTGGCGGCGGGTCGGGAACTGCTCGAGCGGTTGGCCGCCGACTCGCTGGGTCGGGGAATTGGGATCCCGCAATTCAGGATAGGTTTCTTCCAGTTCCCGCAATTCCTTCGTCAGTGACGTATAGACTTCATCTGAGACATCCGGGTCGTTGAGTACGTGGTACCGATAGCGTAACTCTTCTATCTCCGCCCGGAGTTTATTGGCGCGATCTCTGGCTTGATGCATTGGCATATAGTTGGTATATCAACACAGAAATAAAAGGTAAGACAAGCACAAAAATCAACCCTTGGCCGATTGCTTTTAGATCGATCATAAACACGGAGTAGCCGTTTGCCGCCGCGACATTAAAACTCACCACAATGGACGATAGCAACAACAACCAGCCCAGTACGTAGCCGGTCAACCGCAAGACACCTCGCTTGGTGAGGCGCCAACTTTGGGCAATGGCACTGCCGGGCGCCTCATCCAGCGCGATTACGGGAGCAAAGATGGTGCGAATGATCCAGAAGAAACTTACGGCTGCCGATAATAACCATATGAGGATCCCGACTGCCATTTCCAAGTTTGGGACAGGAACGGCCGAACTGGTGAGATAGGCCATAAATCCGGTGCCTAATACAAATGGGATCAGGCATATGATCCAGAAGCAGATAATCAGCAGTTGCTTGATAAACGAACCTGGCCCCTCGTAAAAGATACGCGGGATAGTGGGCTGATGCTTCCTGCTTTTGTTGAATTGGCGGGCAGCCCAGATGAACGCGGCCAACATGATGGCTGCCCACATGGTACGGCCGATACCTTGCTGTTGTTCAGCCAAACCGATCAACCAATCAACTATGGCGGCGATCACCCCTACACTAAGCCACACCACTATATTGTGGCGTAATTGCCGAATCGTGGCCGCGACCGGTTTCCCGAGTTTTCGTTTTTGGCGGGGCATATTATAGCTCGCGCCCCACTTCCTGGAGCTGGTCAACCCGTTCATCTACCGGCGGATGGGTACTGAACAGTTTGGCGAATCGCCGGGAGGCCTTTCCCTTCCCCAACGGATTGGAGATGAAAAGGTGCGCCGTGGCGCTGTTGGCTTTTTGCATAGGCCGACTGTAATTCTCGATTTTACATAAGGCGTTTATCAAACCTTCTGGATACCGGGTCAGTTGGACGCCGGAGACATCGGCCAATAGTTCCCGCCGCCGGGATACCGCCGCCTTTAGAAGCATCGCCGCGATAGGGGCAATGATGGCCGCCGCTAAGCTGAGCGCAATCATAATGGCGCCACCTTCACGGTTGTCGTCGCTGAAACCGCCGAACAACCCCATATGCAGCAGGAAGTCGCTGATGAAAGCGATAATCGTCACAAGCACCAGCACGACCCCCATGACCCGGATATCATAATTTTGGATATGGCTCATCTCATGCGCGATGACACCTTCTAGTTCAGAATCCTCCATCATGTCCAAAAGGCCGGTGGTAGCCGCGACGATACTTTTGTCGGGCTTACGTCCGGTGGCAAACGCGTTCGGGGCCGGATCGTCGATCACGTACACTTTGGGCATGGGCAAGCCGGCGGTAATAGACATATTTTCAACGGTTCGATACAGCCGCGGCGCGTCTTTTTTGCCGACTTCTTTCGCTCCGGTCATAGCGGTGGCGATCTTGGCGGAAGCAAAGTATCCGACCGTCGCGTAGACAAGCGCGAATATAGCGACCGGTATAAAAATACCCGGACGCTGCATGCTGATACTGATAACCCACCCGATCGCTGCGATAATGGCGACGAACATGGCTATCAAAATAACGGTTTTGACTTTATTGGCGGTAACTGCCGAATACACCTGTTTAACTCCCCTCGCGTGGCGACGTTAAAAATCTACTTTAGGCGGCTTTCTGACCGCGGCCATATCATCTACTTCAAAGAAATCGCGCTGCTGGAATCCGAACAGTTTGGCGAGCATATTGGTCGGAAAGACGCGGATCTTGGTATTCAGATCCCGGACCGCGCCGTTGTAAAAACGCCGGGCAGCCTGGATCTTATTCTCGGTATCAACTAACTCTTCCTGGAGCTGGCGAAAGTTCTGGTCGGCTTTCAGGTCGGGGTAATCTTCGGACACCGCGAATAAACTTTTCAAGGCATTCTCGAACATGTTTTCCGCGCTTTCGGTCTCTTTCACCCCATCGGCTTGCATGGCTTGGGCGCGGGCCTGGGTGACGTCGTTAAATACCTCCTTTTCGTGGGAGGCGTAGCCTTTTACCGTATTGATCAGATTGGGAACCAAATCCAGCCGGCGTTTCAGCTGGACGGTTATATCGCTCCACGCCTCATCGGTTCGTACTTTGGTTTTCACCAGACTGTTGTAGAGGAATATGACGGCCCCGACTACAACCACGGCCACGATAATCGCTATCCACATCGCAACACTTCCTATAATTAACTAATCACAGTATACCACTATTCCCCCTCGCGCCACTATACTTTTGGCATCAATCAATAGGTTACCCGAAACATAAAGTCCTCATAAACACCTCTGTCCGGAGAAACACCCGGTGTATCGTCGGGGTGCATCGTTGAAAAATATCGAATTTTGAACTCATCTTATGACATTTCATGAGAAGACGATGGCGGCTTTCGTATTGAGAAACCAGTGCTGATAGCGCTAAGATTAGGTTGTGGGGCTCCGCGTGGCGCGTTGGCCGAGTGGCGAGGCACAGCTCTGCAAAAGCTGCTACACCGGTTCGAATCCGGTACGCGCCTCCAATTTAATGAGTAGAAAGTTTAAAGTCCCTAAAGTCCGTAAAGTTGAAAAGCCGGGTTTATACGGAGCTGTCTTGTGACTATATACACTTTTACTCGTTAACGAAACCTGGGCGAGTGGCGGAATTTGGCATACGCGGTAGACTTAAAATCTGCTGCCCTCTTTAGGGCTTGAGGGTTCGAGTCCCTCCTCGCCCACCAGCCATTCATCATCAATCGACGCCGAGAAAGAAATCCCCGTGAAGGCGGGTTGGAAATACATGCTCGAGCGTGGATAGCCGGCGCCCAAACCCATCTTTCGGGCTTGGGGGTTTGCATCCGACATCCGATCTCAACCATGCAAAAAGCCCCGCCTCGGCGGGACTCTTTTCATGGTGCACCTGATGCGACGTCTTTCAAACCTCGACTGGGACGAGGCGGGCGTTCCCGACGTCGAGGACTCGGGCAGAAAAGAGCGCCTACACTGAGCTAGGTGCCGTCTCGGGGTCGTGGATGTGCATCAATGGTCTTAAGACTGTCTCGAAGGCCCGACGGCGTTCCCAGAATGACCGGACTAAAACACGATGCTTCCGTGAGTCTCCGGCCACAAACGTCCAACATCTAGTTCGCAGCGGGCTAGCGCCGATTGCAACGAACTGTTCCTGCCGCGATTTTCCCAGTCGGAAGCACCGACTAACACATGCACTATCGACCGCAGTTATCAAGGATATTCCGCCCAGAGGTGAGTTTGCGGTCGCGACATCACTAGACGAAGGAACGGACAACAGCGCCTGTCCCCGCCAGGTGACAGTCAAAAAGACCTCTCAACAATTTGCGTCTGGGACACTAAGTACCCATAGATTTACCCCTTAATCATCACTCGTCCCTTGCTGAGAAACGCCTCCGAATAAATCGGTTTCTTCCAAGCCTCCTGCTACATAATGACTGTACATTTTACCCTGGAGATGGTTAATTTCATGTAGGATGACTCTTGCAGGGAAACCGCGGAAGTCCCGCTCCGTTTCTTGCCCAGCCAGCGTCTGATATCTAACCAGTAACTTGTGTCGTCGTTCGACAGAACCAACAAAACCCCAAACTGACATACAAGATTCACGTTTGACATCCTTCTTACCTGAGGTTTGGATGACTTCCGGATTGATTAATACGACCGTTTCAGATTCCTCTCCCCCGCCTTGTCCATTTTCTTGGACACGGGCAACCGCAACGTTCATCAGCCGACCAATTTGTGGAGCGGATAAGCCAACACATATCTTATAGGCAGACATAGTATCAACTAGGTCCTTTACCACTCCTCGTACCTCTTCGTTAATAGTCGTTATAAAGGTTGACTGTGAGGTAAGAACTTCTTGCTCATCTCGGCTACCCCCACTGTCAGTAGATTGTATAATTCGCCTAATGGCCATGTGCGTTCTCCATTTTATCAGCCGGAAATTCACTAACTCGCTGAGTTCCAGCCCAAGCCCAACGGACTCGGTAGTGACGGTACAACTTCGGCTGTATTTCCCATGTTAACACTCCGTTCTCGAAATCCAGGTTGTAAGTTGTGAAAGCATGTATGGCTTCAATGCCGCGCATAACTGAGGAATTGGAAGCCGCCAAACAGACGCTCCGGGACGCTGAGGTGGAGGCAGCGACGATTGAACGGAACCTAAAGCGGGCACTCGCCCTCTTGCCGCAGGTAAAGGAAGCGTACCTAGAGGCGTCTGCCGCGATCCGTCGCAAATACAATCAGTCCTTTTTTAACAAGATTCGCGTATACGAGGACTACACGATCGCCGGGGAGTTGGCTGGTCCTTGGAACGTACTGCTGGATCCAGACATCGGTGACAGCGCCCGACAAGCGCTCCAATACCGCCGTCAGCGCAGCAATGAAGAGCGCCCGCCTATAGGGGCCGGCGCTTCAACGAACGAAGATTCGATGTCTACGAGTTTGAATAGTGTCGCACTGGTGCGGGTGGCGGGATTCAAACCCGCGGCCTCATCCTTGGCAAGGATGCGCTCTGTCGGCTGAGCTACACCCGCCCGCGTCGTTAAAAGTTGTCAGGTAGCAAGCTGGTCGGAGTGAGGTGATTCATTTTTAGATGATGAGCCTCTCAAATTCACCTGAGCCAACTAAAATCCTATACCTGGCTTAGAAGATCATTCGAGACGGCTAGGCCGGGCACCAACATGGTACCTGGTGGCGAGACTCGGACTCGAACCGAGGACACCCGCCTCTTCAGGGCGGTGCTCTACCTGCTGAGCTATCTCGCCACACTTTCCTTTCGGGCATTTAAATTGTAGTGCCTAACGGTGGTGAATGCAAACGGCCAACACCCCGTGTTACACTAAAGCATAAGTCAAAATAAACCTCATGAAACAGCTGCTGGGAAACAAACGAAATACCACCCTCAACGATCTGATCGACACCTACTATCAGGAGCGCTTCCTCCGGGTATTACTCTTGTTGTTAATCGCTGTAGTCCTGGGGCAAACGCTATACTACTCCTTCACCGAATACTTTGGTGGCGCCCTGTTTAACGTTTGGATCGTGGTCAGCCTATGGGTCGCGGTTTGGACCTTGCATAAGAATTATTATCAACTCGCTTCATCGCTGACCATTCTGGCCAGTTTAGCGCTGCTGGTATTTTCCGTTTTAGTCAGCGGTTTAAGTGACGCGACGATTTTTTGGTTTTTCGTTTTCCCGGTTGTGGCTACCTTTCTGAAAGGCAAACGCGGCGGAAGTATATGGCTTTTGACGGTCGTTCTAATTCTTGTCTCGATATATGTAGCCAGTCAAACCGGCATGATCGCCACCATCGAGATCGAGTACAACGCCGCTACGTTCCAGCAGCTTATAGCGGCTATTTTTCTGGTCGCCATCTTCGTCTATGTCTACCAAGACAATCTGGACCGAAAAGCCGCCTCAGTCGCGGAGCGGGAAGAAAAACTCAACACTATCTATACCCAGTTGCAGGACGAGATCGCCCACCGTCAGTCAGTCGCGGATTCGCTTAATCAAAACGTGCAAACCCTTCAGCGCCAGAAAGCCCGCATTGAAGCCTTGCTGGACAGTATCGGCGAAGGCGTCATCGCCGTGGATCAAGAAGGAAAGATTATTATGGCCAACCACATGACCAAGCAGCTCTTCAATTATTATGAAGATGACATCATCGGCCAATATTACAGCGACGTATTTGCTTTATATGATACAGACGATAACCCCGTTCCGGCCAAAGAACACCCGCTTATGCAGGCACTGCATAATCAGACTCACTACCATACAGCCGAATACTTCTTTCATGACTACAATGACGAGCCCGTTCCCGTCTCCACTACGGCCACACCGGTAAATTCCGAAGATGAGAACATCGGCGCGATCGAAGTATTCCGGGATATCTCCGAAGAACGCGCCGTGGCAAAAGCCAAAGACGAGTTCCTCTCGCTGGCTTCCCATCAACTTCGGACACCACTGGGAGCTATCCGCTGGTACACCGAACGGCTGCTTAAAGCCAGCCAGATCAAGGGGAAAAACCGTAGCTATCTGGAAACCATTTATGAAGACAGCGCCCGGATGAGCAGCTTACTCTCCGACTATCTAAACATATCAAGACTTGAATTGGGGAGAGGGGAAATATCGGTTTCAGAGGTCGCCTTCGGGGATGTAGTTGCCAAAACCCTCAACGACGCCCAACCACTCATCGATGAAAAGCAGTTGGCGATTAGCCAGAATTTTTCCCAAGACCTGACGTTACAAACGGACGAACAATCATTGGAGCTCATACTCCAAAACCTCATATCCAACGCGGTCAAATACACTCCCGAACGTGGTACGGTTACCATCACGGCCGGTCCCTACACCGGCGACAAGAAATCCTTGCAACCTGGTACTGTTTTCCATGTGGAAGACAGCGGCATGGGTATCCCCTTGGACCAACAACGCAACATCTTCACCAAACTTTTCAGGGCCGACAATGCCCAGCACAGCAACATCGAAGGTACCGGTCTTGGTCTATACAGTGTCAAAGCTACGGTGGACAATCTCGGCGGCATGATATGGTTCGAATCCCAACCCGAGCGCGGCAGCTCGTTTGCCGTCATATTGCCCGACCTGGAAAGTGGTACAATGCGGCAAAAGGAGAACTAATCATGGCTCACAAAATACTGGTCGTAGAAGACAACGAATCATTGTGCAACGTATTAGCCGATACATTTACCGATGAAGGGTTTGAAGTCAAGACCGCCTTTGACGGCGAAGCCGGGTTGGAAGCTGCCAAAGAATGGAAGCCCGATGTGATGCTGCTGGATTTACTGCTCCCCAAAAAAGACGGAGAAGACTTGCTGAAAGAATTACGTCAAGAAGAGGGCGGCGACAGCGTAGCGACCGTCGCCTTGACGAATTCCGACAGCAGCGAAAAAGTATACAATCTGATGAATCTGGGCGTGACTGACTACTTGACCAAATCAGACTGGGAGCTTAGCGATTTAGTCGAAAAAGTCAAAGAGAAACTAACCTCAGAATAATAGCTTGGGGCTTCTGTTCGCTTATGGGCCGGGGTTGGTAAGCATGGATTGCAATGAGTCTGCTCGGGGGTAGCGGAATCTAAACTTTGCCTCGCGTTCGCGTCTGGTATACCCGCCCCAAATACCATCATCTACCCATCCGGCGGCGAGAATCAAATTCAGGCAGGCACTCTGTACTACACACCGGCTGCATACGTCTTTGGCCCGTTGTTCGCGTTCTCTTCTCTCCGTGGGGCTCTCCCCCGATCCATCTTCGGCCCGCAGCAGCATCGGGGGATAAAAGTCGTCCCGGAACTCCTCCTCCTCCTCGGCGCACTGGGCCTTGTTGCTTACTTGGTGGTAAGCTTTTAAAACATCAAATTCTGAATCATTAACTTTTGCAAAATCAGTGATTCGACTTTCCACACACTCATTATTACCGCAGACAAAGCGTGGTGTAAAATCGCCCAGGTCAATATATTTCCCTGCTTACCTCCGTTGTGTTGGCAGATTGTCGGGGGTGGGTATTAGGCGGTCGGCGTCAACTTGGCCGGACCAATTAGGTGGTGGGTCCTGGTGGACTCGAACCACCGGCCTTCTGGGTGTAAACCAGACGCTCTCACCGCTGAGCTAAGGACCCCCGTCGAAATCAGTATAAAATATCGGGTTTGATAAAGGAGCCCACCAACTTCGAGGTGGTGCCGCGGAGAGGACTTGAACCTCCACGGGCATATAGCCCACTAGCCCCTCATGCTAGCGCGTCTGCCGATTCCGCCACCGCGGCGCATTATTCATAGTAAAGATTATACACGCTTTTTGCCAGCCCATAATCTACCATATAAACCCACGACGCTCCCCAAATTCAGACTATTCAGATTTTCCATGTGTAAGCCACAGAATTAGGTAAATAACCCGCGCAACTACATTTCCACTCAGGGGAGAAGAGAAGCGCGGGCAGAAGTAATGCGCCTCTCTGCCCCTTCCTACAGTGACCATTTAATGGTGTGTCTGGGGCATATGGTCGTAGAGGTGTTCCATGGCATACCTGTTGCGAAGTTGCTTCCGCGCGGCATCCTTGCTGACATCTATTTTAACGTCCGGATTGAGAATCCGATACGGATCAAAGGCATCCTTAACTTGTTGGAACACCTTGTATACTTCCTGTCCGTATAAATCAGGCAAGTACGGGGCGCGGAGACGGCCGTCATTATGCTCGCCACAGGTGCTTCCGCCCATCTCAATCACCATTTGATAGAAATCATCCATGACCTTGAAAACGGTCTGCCTGTCTTTGGTGTCATCCAGATCAAGAAATGGTTGCATATGGAAGTTGCCGTTCCCGGCGTGACCCCATATGGCAATATCGAGATCATACTTCTGGAATAACTCATACACCCGCCGGAGGAACTCGGTCAGTTTGCCGACCGGTACCACCCCGTCCTCGATAATCGGTAAGGCTTTCTTTTTGCCCTCATCCTGCCATATGACAGCCGCGGCGCTTCGGCGGATTTTCCATAACTCTTCTTGCTCTTGGGGGTCAGTCCGCAAGCGGGTGCTGGCGGCCAGCCCTTTCAGAATTTTCTGGGCTTTTTTAGATTTACGTTTCCGCGCGCCCTTTTTGTCGTCATCGAATTCGATCAAAAATACCAGTTTCGGTAACTCCTCATTTTCGATAACACCTTGCAGTTTTTCCGGTTTGTTCCGCTTTAAGAAATCCAGCAAATGGTAATCGACTACTTCCATAGCGCTGGGGTTGAGTTTACTTAGCGCCTCGACTGCCTGGCCCGCTTTTTCCATATCGTCAAAAAAGGCGGCCAGCAGATGGGTGTCCGGATTGTAGGCTTCGGTTTTGAACGTAATTTCGGTTACCGTCCCCAAGGTACCCTGAGAACCAGCTATCAGCCGGGAAAGATCGAATGTATTATCGGCTCCGCGGACATCACACAGGGCGTATCCGGCGGCGTTTTTACTAACCCGGGGTTTGGCTTGCTCAATGACATCCGCTTTGTCGATCAGGAGGCCGTCAATCTTCCGGTATACTTCACCCTCCATATCAGTTTGGCCCTTTTTCTTATTCAGTTCCCGTTTACTCAAAGGCCTGGTCCGTATAACCTGCCCATCGGCCAGCACGACTTCCAACTCCTGAATATAGTCAGCGGTGCAGCCGTACTTAAGCGTCTTTTCGCCACAGGCATTGTTGGCCACCGCGCCCCCAACCGTAGAAAATTCCATACTTGAGGGATACGGGGGAAGAAATCGGCCATGGGAATGCAGCGTCCGCTGTAGGTCGCCAAACAACATACCCGGCTCCACTGTGACCGTTTCCCGGTCGATATCTATCAGCCGATTCATGTAGGCGGGCAAAACGGACATGAGCCCATTACCGAGCGCGCCGCCGCCTTGGTCAGTCCCGCGACCACGAGCAGTTATGGGAAGCTTTTTTCCTCGTTCCGCCAATTGCCAGCTGAATTTGGCTATCTTGCGTACATCGGTTACGTCTTTGGGGTAGACGATCGCCCGCGGCGTCACCGTAAAGATACTGCCATCAGTGGAAAAGTATTCCAAAGCGGACTTTTTCTCCAGCACATCCCCGCGAAGGTGCTTACTCAAATGTTGGTTGAGTTTACTCATTACTTGAGCATCATAACAAATTTATGGCAGGAATTAAATTGAAGTAATGCCCGTGACGCTTGGCGGAGAATGGATCAGCGAAGGATAGCCTGCCATCCGAAGCTTTCATCCTTCGTTCCAGTAACACCGGAACTACGGAGAATACATTAACGAAGGGTGGCCCCTCGACTCGCTACACTCGCTCGGGATCATTCTCCTTACTGGCCCGTCACTGTTCGGCTATCTTGTCTTCGACTCTGAGGGATGAACCCTCAGGCTCAGACTCGAATGAGAGCTCACAATCGAAAGATGGAGCAATCCCGGCGCGTCGAATGGTTTACCATGAGCCTGTTGGTTTACCATGAGCCTGTCGAATGGTGCCGCGGGGGAGACTCGAACTCCCACGGGTGTAAAAACCCACTAGTCCCTGAAACTAGCGCGTCTGCCGATTCCGCCACCGCGGCTTCATTGCTTGGAACTCATTCCTGCAGCCGTCGTAACACCGGCCGAGTCCGAATAGTCCAATCCTCCACATTATAAAACCGGTCTATGGTGTGGGCAATGTTATTTATCCGGATGCCGCGGGCTTCTCGCCGCCAAATGTAGTAATCGTGCAGTCGATACAGCGCTGCGGCGGGAGCGTCGTTACGCCATTCTTTCTGGAACGTTTGGTATTTGGCCGCCCGTAATTTGGTATCCGCCCGTGTGCGGCCATCTTCCAAGCTGCTATCTGCCACCATGGACTCGTACTGGGAGAGGTTTCGCCCGGTACCCGAAATTTGAGACGAGTGCCAATAGGCGTAGACATCGGGATCACTGCCAATAGCCACCCCGAAAAGTAATACATCATAACTCCGGGGGTGGATATAGTCCTCTTGCAACCGGGTACTGGCGGCGGTGCGTACTTCCGTTTTTATACCCAGTTGCTCCCATTGCCGGGACAGCGCCTCGGCAGCGGCAGTATAATGGGGTTTTTCCTGGGTCACGATATCTATGGATAACGGTTCGCCGTCACGTTGGCGGAGGTCATCTTCGCCCCGGGTCCATCCCGCCTCATCCAGCAACGTCCGCGCTTTTTCCCGATTTTGGGCAAGCTGAGCCGATATATAGCCGGGATGTTCGGGTAGCAAGGGGCCGTGGGCGGTTTCAAATTCTCCCCCCATTTGATCCACTAATCGCCCGTTGTCGATGCCGCGAGTCAACGCTCGACGGACCGTCGCCTCACCAATCCGTTCTGTATTGAAAAAGGCAAATACCTGGCTGGGGGTGTTAATTTTTTGCACCCGACTCCGCTCCTGATTGGGGAGTGAACTGGTATCTAGGGCGCTGCCGGTAACCATGGCGCTGAGTTCCCCGCGGCTATAGGCATCGACCATATTGCCCCAATCCGAGTACATGGCAATTTTAAATTCATCAAGACGAGGGCCGCTGGCGGAATACCCGCGATTGGCTTCCAGGTGTATCCGTTGGTTGCTGATTTCATCAAACGTAAACGGCCCGCTCCCCACCGGCGACCGATTAAAACCGGCCACGCGCAATTGGCTGGGTTCCATGTTTCTCAACACATGGGCCGGTACTATCCCCGTGGTTAGCTGGTGCAGGAACGGCGTAAAGGCATTGGGAAGGGTAAACTGGACCGTATAAGCATCCAGCGTCTGTATTTCGATGTCCTGCCACGCCGGCTGCAGGGACGAACCAGTATTGGGGTTCTGGATAGTCCGGAAGGTAAAGGCGACATCCTCAGCCGTCACCGATTGGCCGTCGTGCCACTCGGCGTCCCGCCGGAGTGATACCGTGTATACATCGCCCGCGTCATTGACGTTATAATCCCGGGCCAGTTCGGGTACTAATTTTCCCTCTCCGTTATATCGAAACAAGGACTGGAAAACCAGCCTTTCGGCGACGCGGCTTACCCGATTGCCCGCAAACACCGGATTAATCGCATCGGCTTCCCCGACCACCCCTTCGACGAATTGACCCCCCGGGCGAGCACCGTCTGTCAAATAATAGGAGGCGAGCTGCTGATGCTGATACATGACGATGCCCACCCCCAGCACAAACACCAGGACCCAGCTAAAGACAAACCGCTCCACCCGGCGCAACGACTTGTCCCGAACGTACAAATCTATATGCTGGCGCCACAACCGGAGCGCTTTGCGGCATTGTTTTCGTATTTTTTTACCCACAAGGGGAATCGATAATGGCATGGGCCGTCACCTTACGCTTGTTATCAACTCGACATAACACCGAGTATGATGGAAAGCGTGAAAACGATGGCAAACAGAATGGTGAGCTGATGCATGATCAATTCAACTCCCCGCCGGGAGGAATGGAAGGAGTTGTCGCCGCCGAAAGCTTCACCTAACCCGCCACCTTGGTTCTGGGCCAGTATCATCACGATCATGAGGGCGGCCGCCACAACGGCTATAATATTAAATACCTGCATTACTTATTCGGCACTATCGCATTAACCGCATAATTTACTATCCAAATAATAATAACACCCATGATAGCCGCGCCGAAACTAGTCACCACAAACGGCTCGTACAACACGGTCGCCAAATACAGCATCAAACTGTTGATAACAAGCGTAAACAGCCCGAGCGTAAGAATAATCGCCGGGAAGGCCAATAATACCGCCAGCGGACGGATAATCGCGTTGACCAGTGAGAAAATTACCGTGGCCACTGCCAGCGCCATCAAGCTGTCGCCGTAACCGATACCGGACACTAACTCACCTGCCAGCCACAACCCTAAGCCGTTCGCCGCCAAGCGGATCAATAACTGCCGAAGCATACAGGTTAAATTGTATCACACCTCGTGTATATATTGGATCAGGGAATCGGCCAATCGCGGCCCGACCGTGGCGGCAAGCTCGTCCCGGGAAGCGTCACGGATGCCGCGCAGTGAGCCGAACGTGGCCAGTAGCTTTTTCCGGGTAACGGGGCCGACACCCGGGATAGACTCCAGCCGGGAAGAAGTTTGGCGCTTACTCCGGAGACGTGCGTGGTAGGTCACCGCGAATCGGTGCGCTTCGTCCCTGGCGTGCTGCAGCAATTTCAGAAGCTGGGATTGAGGCTCCAAAGCCGTCTCTTGCCATGACCCTTCCCCCCTTGACTTAGTTATCAGATATTCAAATCGCTTAGCCAAGCCTATAACCGGAACGTCGATGCCTGCTTCATCCCGCGCCCCGAGTGCTGCTTGGACCTGCCCTTTGCCGCCATCAATGATCATGACGTCGGGTTTCGGCCACTGGTCCCACCGCTTAAGTCGACGGGTGATTACTTCCCGCATATGCGTTACATCGTCATTACCCGGAGCGCGTAATTTAAATTTCCGGTACTCACCGCGATTGGGAAGTCCGTCGGTAAACACCACCATGCTGGCTACATTGTCCGTGCCCTGAAGATGAGAAACGTCGTAGCATTCGATGCGCCGAGGCATTTGCTCAGTGCCGATAAATTCGCGCAGATTCCGGAGTGATTGGTCGCGCTGTAAATCAAACAGCTCCTGGTCGCCGAACACGTGCTGCCGGGAAAGACTCTTTAAGTTGTGTAATTGGTTCCGCACGGCAGCCGCTTCTTCGTAGGACTGTTCTCGAGACAGACGGTTCATCCGCTTCTCCAGCTCACCGATCACTGCCCCGCCTTTTCCCTTTAAATATCGTTTGATGTAACCAAGATTTGCCCGATATTGCTTGGGTGTTATGGCGTCTACTTCAGGACCGGGGCACAGCCCAATGTGGTAATGCAAGCATGCCCGCTCCGGCAAAGTTCGGTGGGTCACGTACGGGAAACTGCGGCGAAGTTGCCGTAAAGCTTTCCGCACGGCGAAGGCATCGGTAAACGGCCCATAGTACTCGGCGCCGTCATCAAACGGCCGCCGGGTAAACCACACGCGGGGAAACTCATCATTGGTAATCTTGACGTAGAGGAATTGTTTGTTGTCCCGAAGTTCGATATTGTACTTGGGCTGATGGCGCTTAATCATTTCCGATTCAAGAAATAGCGCCTCGACCTCGCTGCCGGTCTCCATCCAGTCAGTGTCGGCAATATCCTGGATTAATACCCGGGTTTTGTAATCGTGCTGCCGGGATCTTTGAAAGTAGGAGCGCACCCGGGTTCGCAGATTGGCCGCTTTGCCGATGTATATAACGCCCCCCTCCCGGTCCTTGTGCATGTACACACCCGGAGCGGCGGGCAATTCTTGCAGCCGGTGTTCCATCTCTTTACTCATCACTGATGATTATACCAAGCAATCGCCCCTCATTCGGGTAAAGACGCTATAGGCGAATGCTTGCGGTGGAAAAATCCAAGTTAACGCCAGGAGATTATTAACTTTCCGTCTCGGCAAAACAGGCCCGAATTTCGGACCAGGTAACCTCCTCAGTGTCCAAGGCATACAACCCGGGCGGCGCTTCAGGCCGGGGTATATCCCACGGCGAATCGCGTTTATCGGCATGTTTGTTATACAACTCCTCCCAAATCGCGCCAGTAGTATCTTGCCACACGCCCGCCCACGTTTTTGCCGAACGTGATTCCTGGGGTGTCAGTAATTGGTGGGTCAGCCGAAGGTAGGTGCGCCATTCCCCGTAGGCTGCCGTATACACGTTTTCAGGACGTTGATCGGGTTTCGGCAGGAGAAAACGCCTTTCACTTGCTGAGTATTTCATTTGTTTTAGTTTTTCCGGGGTCTGGCTGCCAAGAATGTATTCGCGCAAGAAAAGTATGGCACGTCCGTAATGGGGCTGGGCATAAAATTCATGCTGCAAACGCCGAAACGCTTCTTCCGGCGCCGGGGAAGTATTTTCGCCGGCTAACTTTTCAAACACAGCAACTCCCTACACCATCTCCTTCAAATATTGTCCCGTATAGGAATTGGAATTGCCGGCCACATCTTCCGGCGTTCCCGCTGCTACGATTTTGCCGCCGCCGCTTCCGCCCTCGGGACCCAGATCAATCACCCAGTCCGCGTTTTTGATAACATCCAGATGGTGTTCAATGATGGCGACCGTGTTACCTCCGTCAACCAGTTCGTGCAATACATCCAACAAACGTTGCACGTCGAGAAAGTGCAAACCGGTCGTGGGTTCATCCAGTATATACAGTGTTTTGCCCGTACTCCGGCGGGAAAGCTCGGTGGCTAACTTAATCCGCTGAGCCTCGCCCCCGGAAAGGGTGGTCGCCGACTGCCCGAGCTTTATGTATCCTAATCCGACTTTATGCAATGTCTGCAAACGCCGTTTGATCCGCGGCTGGTTGGCAAAGAATTCCAACGACTCTTCGACCGTCATATCCAGCACATCGGCAATGGTTTTGTTCTTATAGTGGATTTCCAATACTTCCCGGTTATAGCGTTGGCCCTTGCACTCCTCACACGTAACGTACACGTCGGGCAAAAAGTGCATCTCGATGCGCAACATCCCATCCCCGCGACAGACTTCACACCGGCCGCCCGCCACATTAAAGCTGAACCTTCCCTGTTTGTAGCCGCGAATCCGAGCTTCGGGTGTCTGGGCGAATAGCGCGCGGATATCGGTAAACACATTGGTGTAGGTAGCCGGGTTGGAGCGGGGCGTTCGGCCGATGGGACTTTGGGTAATGGTGATGGCTTTGTCCAGGTGCTGGGTGCCTTCGATGTCCTCATGATCTCCCGGGATCTGGCTGGCTTGGTGGAGGCGCATGGCCAGATGCTTAGCAATGATGTCATTGACTAGCGAGGATTTCCCCGAGCCGGACACCCCGGCAACCGCCAAAAACTTCCCCAGTGGTATATCGACATCGATGTTTTGGAGGTTGTGTTCCCGGGCACCAATGACCCGCAAACTATTCCCGGTTCCCGGACGTCGCCTGCTCGGCATTCGGATCGCTTGCCGGCCGGCAAGATAATCACCGGTGAGACTGTCCGTGTTGGCCGCGATAGCATCCGGATCACCCAGTGCTACGACTTGGCCGCCGTTTTCACCGGCAGCCGGCCCGATGTCCAATACCGTATCCGCGGCGCGGATCGTTTCCTCATCGTGCTCGACCACTATGACCGTATTGCCTAGATCCCGGAGACGCTTCAAAGTGTCCAGCAGGCGGCGGTTGTCCCGTTGATGCAATCCAATGGAGGGTTCATCAAGCACATATAAGACTCCTGTCAACCGGGAACCGATCTGGGTCGCCAGTCGGATCCGCTGCGCTTCGCCGCCCGATAGCGTCGTGGCGCTCCGGTCCAGTGTCAGGTAGTCTAGTCCGACATCACTCAAAAATCGCAGACGCTCATTGATTTCTTTTAGTATCTGTTGCCCGATATGTTGTTGACGTTCGCTCAAGGTAAGGTTGCCGAACCACTCTCGTGCCTGGCTAATGGCTACCTGGGTGACATCCACGATCGACTTATCGCCCACTGTCACGGCTAATACTTCCGGCTTGAGTCGTGCGCCCTGGCAGGTTTGGCAGGTTCGTTCCCGCATATACTTTTCGATTTCTTTTTGTAAAAAGTCGGAGTCCGTTTCATAGTACCGCCGTTGTAAGTTCGGGATGACACCCTCGAATGTGGTGGTGTACGTCCGCCCGCTTCGGCCTAATGCCACTCTGGTTTTCTCTTCTTCCGCTTCACCGTAGAGGACAAGGTTTTTGTGCTCCTTGGCAAGGTTCCGCCATGGCGCGTGCAGGGTAAATCCGTACTTTTCCGCCACCGCGCTCAGATGCCTTTGGTACCACCCCTCCTGGCGCCCCCATGACCACGGCCGGATAGCGCCTTCGGCAATGGTCAAGCGCGGGTTGGGTACCGCTAGATCCGGATCGACTTCCAGGCGCACCCCTAAACCGGTGCAAGTCGGACAGGCGCCGTGCGGAGAATTGAAAGAAAAGCTCCGCGGCGCCATTTCCGGAATCGGCGCATCGGGGTGATCCACGCAGGCGAACCGATCGCTATAAATATGTTCCTTTTCTTGATCAACATCATAGACGTTGATGGTGCCGTCCGCCAGATCGATCCCCTGTTCCACGGATTCGGCCAATCGGCTCCGGACATCTTCGGAAGTGGCGATACGATCCACCACCACCTCAATAGTGTGGGTGTAATTCTTATCCAAGGAGGGGAACTCTTCCACATCATAGGTGACGCCATCGACCCGCACCCGGGCAAATCCGGACTTTTGCAACTCTTCCGGCACATGTCTGAATTCGCCTTTCCGATCCACGACGACCGGCGCCAAAAGTAACAATCGTGTTTTGTCGGGGAATTGTAGAATACTATCCACGATCTGGGTTTGGGATTGATGGGTAACTTCCTGGCCGCATATCGGGCAGTGCGGGGTGCCGACGCGGGCAAACAGCAGTCGCAGATAGTCATATATCTCGGTCACCGTCGCCACCGTCGAGCGCGGGTTATGGCTGGTTGACTTTTGGTCAATGGAAATGGCCGGGCTCAAGCCTTCGATCTGGTCGACATCCGGCTTCTCCATCATGCCTAAGAATTGGCGGGCGTAGGCGCTCAAAGACTCCACGTAGCGACGTTGCCCTTCAGCATAAATCGTGTCGAAGGCCAAACTGGATTTACCGGAACCGGACAAACCAGTCATGACGATCAACTGGTTCCGCGGCAATTCGACATCGATGTTTTTTAAGTTGTGCTCACGCGCTCCCCGAATACGTATCACGTCGTTCATTGACATCCGTCCTTAGTGGCTTAAAACGGTGACGTATACGTTTTTGTGTATACTCACGCGTCTTCACGTCAAAAAGCCATCTTACCACGAAACAGAGGTATGACTCAATCTTGTGTAGGGTCGATGATGGTAATCGGCTCCAAATCAATGCTACTTGGCACCTGTTCCGGAGCCGGCAGCTCCTCGCTTTTCACCGAACGCAGAAGCGTGATATGCGGCGAGATTGTGTGCATGTGTTTTAAATTCGAGTCCCAACGCGCGTACGCATCCGGGTCCGGCACACCGCATTTACGTAAGAACATTTCCGCTGCTTTGGCTGCCATTTGGTGCGCCTCTCGGTACTGCTCATCCGGCTCCAGGCGCAACGCAAGTGCCTCTCTTTTACTCCCGAACCAATCAAATCCGCTTGTTGCCAGTGAATATGCATCAGGCATTAGGTTACGCGACCGCCTTATAACCGCATCCAGGGCATCTATGAACGTATCCCGGGTAATATCCGGATTGTGTACGCGTATTCCCTCCATAAGTTCACGGGGCTTGCCCAAGTGCATAAGCGTCAGATGCAAATTCCGGGATAATTTGGCCCCGTCACGGCCATACTTTTCCCCTAATGCATCTTGCAACGCTTCCAATCTTTTCTGGCTGCGGGATTCCGGGGCACTTTGTGCGTATACCCGTACGTTGCGCTCGAAAGCTGTCTGAGCTTCTAATGGCTTTGGCATGGTTAACCCCCGCTACAGTATAGAACATTCATGTATCCGGCACCCAGTCCGCTTGATGGCGGCTGTGAAGGAGTCCGGCAATTTTGACTCATATTGAACGGCCGTCCTACAATAAGCATTGGAATAATAAACGGGAGGTATGGTTATGCTCGGCAAAACGGGAGGCAGATCAGTAGCGACACTCGCGCTGGCGGTAGTAATGGCATTCGGTAGCGTCGGCGCGGTATACGCACACCCGACTCCGCCGGGAGACAACCAAGGTGGGCAGGAAGGTTGCGCGTCACAGGCCCGCCATGATCACCCGGAAAACTCCCGGAACAACGACTGCGGCAATAAATAGTTACCAGCTTGCCTCGAGGAAATAAAAAGCCGGACTCAGTGTCCGGCTTTTTTGGTAGCTATACAGACCTCAACAACATATAACCAACATACAGGCAGCGTCTTTGCCAAAAAGCTCGGAAAGGTGCCTTTCACTGACGCCATGTAAATGGCCTGTTGTGGGAAGATATCTTGGAAAAATGTTCCAGCTTAAAGGATAGCTTTCAAAACTCGCCTGGGACGATTACGGTCACCGTATAATGGCCGCACCCGTCCTTTTGCACCACAAGGCAAGATAATTATATGGTGATTTTGCCATTTAATCAGCCCTGTAGGAGCTGTTCCCCTATGTTAACCGGTAAGGCTATATACCACGAATTCGCCGATCATCCCGTGCTTGGCGAGGTCAGCATAACGATCGATCGCGGTGATCGTTATGCACTCGTGGGCGCCAATGGCGCTGGGAAGTCCACGCTTCTTAGGGTCCTGGCGGGGGAAGTCGAGCCCACAGCTGGATCCGTCCTTGGCCGAGCCGACACGTCGGTCGGCTATCTCCCCCAACAGGTACTGGCACGTGATTCCCGTACAGTGACCACTTACGTATGGGGCACTGCTGGCGATCTAAAGCAGCTTTCCCATAGGATGTCGGAGATTGAGGGGCAGATGCAGAACGCCGGCGACTCCAAATTGGACTCACTACTGGAGGAGTATGGGGAACTCGCTGACCAATTCGAGCGGAGAGGCGGATACGATCTCGATCGTCGCCTTGAGGCTGTTCTCGAGGGGCTCAACCTTGGCCATATTGACCCGTCCCGATCTCTTAGCAGCCTCTCCGGTGGAGAAAGATCTCGGGTAGCGCTCGCGGCGCTCCTAGTCGCTCACCCTGACGTCCTTCTACTTGATGAGCCCACCAACCATCTCGACGACGACTCCGTTGAATGGCTTGAGAACTACCTTTCCGATTATACGGGCGGCTACCTTCTCGTAACCCACGATCGTGACTTCCTAGACCGGACGGTCAGTTCCATTTTCGAATTGGACGAATACGATCACCGTTTGCGCCGTTACGAGGGCAACTACGCTGCTTATCTGGCTGCCAAGGAGCGAGAGCGCGAGGCCTGGCGGCAGCAATATGAACGGGAGCAGGAAGAGATTAAGAGATTGAGAAAGTATATATCCACAACCGCTCGGCGAGTCGGGCACGGTCGCGGACCAGCCGACAGTGATAAGATTGCCCACAAATTCCAGGGCGAGCGAGTACAGCAAACCGTGTCTGGAAATATTCGCTCAGCCGAGAATAAGCTGGCACGTCTCAAGGATAACGGTCTCGAGGCGCCCCCAGAGCCGTTAACCCTCCGCCCAGAGTTCGAATCGCTTGAGCGCCTCCCCGAGCACATAGCCGCCGCCCGTGATGTATCGTTTTATTATGAGGAAGCGGCACTTTTCCAGCACTTGGACTTGGATATTTATCGCACCTCACGTCTATGCATTACTGGAGCCAATGGAACCGGCAAGTCCACTCTGGCACGCCTCCTAAAGCGCGACTTGGAACCCTCCACAGGGAAAATCTGGGTAAGTCCTAAGGTGAGAATCGGCTACTTACCACAAGACCCTATGTTGCTCGATCCTGACGTTACCCTGCTCGGCGCTTTAGAAGCTGAGGTCAACGGCCTGGTGCATGAGGACCGCCTCTCATCGGTCCTTAAATTTGGGTTCTTTCATAAAGCCGACCTCCGCAAGCGCGTTTCCCAGCTGAGTCTCGGACAACAGCGCAAAGCGGAACTTGCCAAGCTCATCTTGGAGAAACCCAACTTGCTCCTATTGGACGAGCCAACGAATCACGTTAGCCTGGACTTTATTGAGGCTCTCGAGGTGTCCATCCGCGAGTTTACCGGTCCTGTCGTGGTCATAACGCACGATCGTCGCTTCCGCAATCGCTTCGCGGGAGATGTAATCCGGTTGCAAGATGGGCAACTCACACATATGTCTTCGCAAGAGCCCTAGATCAAACAGAGACTCAGAAGTATTCTTGCAGCAACCTTCCCAAGTGTGTACACTTATTCGGAGAAAAGGGGAGGACTTATGGAGGAAAGACCACCTGAAGAAGAAAGAGAGAGTCAAGAGCCGCAAAGTCTCACCGCAAATGCGACTACCCGTACACTTTCTCTAACGCTACTCTAGCACGTTCGGGGTCGCGGGCGTACCATTCTTGGAACTGGGCC
>PXOU01000001.1 GCA_003022365.1 Candidatus Saccharibacteria bacterium QS_5_54_17 | reverse complement strand
CCCCCTTTCATGTCTTAAGTTTGTATAGCTAGAGACAAGTATACGGGTGTCGCCCTATATATTTAAACGACGTGTCGCATCGTTAGTGAGAATTATGCGTAATCCCGCTATGTCCTCGGTCAATTCTTCACCACTACTTAATTCCCGCATAGTGTACTTCCCGGCCTTTGCTTCTTCTGCTCCGACGATGACCACACGGGGAATGTTCTTTTTGTCAGCGGTTTTGATTTTGGCGCCTATTTTCTGATCGGTAGTGTCCACGGCTACATTAATGTCGCCGTCGCGCAGCTGATTGGCGACATGTTCCGCCTCTTCTGCATAGGCGGGGTCGAGACTTGCCACATACACCTGGGTGGTTGACGACAGTGACGGGATGAGCTCGTGGGTGCGCAGGAAGTTCATGGTCCCCACGTCGCCCATACCGAAACCGACTGCCGGCATCTGTTTGGCCTGGAAGATACTGAGTAAATCGTCATATCTTCCGCCCCCGAATATAGAACGGGGGTTGTCAGGATTGGTATCGAATACCTCGAACACCGTGCCCGTATAGTAATCGAACCCCCGCTGAATCGTCAGATCGAAATGAATGTTAGTTACGCCGGTGTTATGGAGCACGCGAGCCAGTTCCCGGAGTTGTTGGGCGGCTTGGCTTTGGAATAATTGTTCCGGCAAATCTCTGAGACGCTCAACTTCCAGCAAGGCCATGAACTGGTCGGTTTTCTCACCCAGAATGGCGGCAATCTGGTTTTTGAATGCGTCCTGGTTCATTTTGTTCTTCCGGTCCAGCAACTTACTCAGACGGTGGGCCGCGTCTACGTTGAGCTGCAAGTAGTCTCCGAAAATGTAACTCATAAGCTCACGGTGGTTGAGTTTGATGGTGAACATATGTTCGGTGGCACCAAACTCCTGCATGACGGCGTGCGCGATTCGTATTACTTCAGCTTCAGCTGATACATCCGACGTCCCGAAGAGATCTATATTAAGTTGCCAATGCTCTCGCAATCTTCCGTGTTGGGCGCGTTCGTATCGCCACAGGTTGGGAATGGAATACCACCGCAATGGAGTCCGGAGTTCTTGTTGTTTGGCGGCAACCAAGCGCGCCAGAGAAGGAGTCATCTCGGGGCGGATGGTTACGTCGCGGCCACCCCGGTCAGTAAAATTATAGATCTGTTCGTTGACAATTTCTTCACCGGTTTTGGCCCGGTACAAATCGGTCATTTCCAGAAGGGGTGCGTTGTACTCTTCATAGCCGAACCGTTCGCTCACCCGCCGCCACACCTCAAATATATAGCGCTGCAGGCGCATATCCTCAGGGTAAAAATCCCGGGTTCCTTTGTAGGGTCGGACAGACAGTTGGCTCATTGCCGGTGATTTTAGCATATTATGCCGTCAGGGGATAATGTAACACCCACCCCGGTTGATGGTGCTGCAATTGGAAAAGAAATAGCGCTTCTCGGATTGGCCCTGGTGTGTAATAGGCCTCCTCATTAGCCAAAACTCGGGGTGATGGTGCCGCGGAGAGGACTTGAACCTCCACGGGCGTATAGCCCACCAGGTCCTAAACCTGGCGCGTCTGCCGATTCCGCCACCGCGGCATACCTGAAACGAAAAGTATTCGCATGGCCATGTATAACTTATCACACGATTTGGCGTTGTGCGCGCGCCCCTTACGGATAGGTTCATACCCTTAGAGTACCCCCTGAGTAAGCCGATTCCCTACCTTTCCTGTCGCCAGTGTAGGGGCGCCACTCGGCGTGAGGGCGACCATCTGTATTTCACAACGCTCCGGTGGTTTTGCCAATGAATAACGCGTACAGCACCAGGTAGGTAGCACCCTCCCACGCGTAAATACGCCGGGATACGCTGGAAACAATGAACAGAAGCGTAACGCCCGCCATAAACGGTATTCCCAGTGCCAAGGTGGAAGCATCGATCAGAAGCTCACCGAACAAGCCGCCCGCTCCCACCACAGCTAAGATATTAAAAATGGACGAACCGATGATATTCCCGAGCGCCACTTCCGACTGCCCTTGCCGAGCTGCTTTCACGGAGACGATAACTTCGGGCAAACTGGTTCCAAAGGCAATGGCAACCAGGGCGATGACCCCCGCGCCGATGCCAAGCAACCCGGACAGTTCGGTGACCGACTCAACTACGTAGCGCGCCCCGAGTCCCAAACCCAGCATTCCGAATCCGATCCGCAGCCAATCGATGGTCTGCACATCCGGGCGGGTAATGTATTCGCTGTAACGCCAGAATTGCCACCAGCGAGGTGGTCGCGACGCCTCTTCGGGGATAGCTTCTTTGGCCTCGCTTTCCTCTACCTGCTTTCGCGTAAGCACCGTATACCCCAAGTAGGCTCCATAGACTCCGAGCAATATGATCGACTCAAGGAAACTGACGTGACCGTTAGGCACCAGGAACAGAAATACCACGGTGGCCCCCAGCAGCAGCGGCAAATCCGCCTTTACGATACTCTTCTTGATGTCGATATGTCTACTCCAGATCGCCAGGATACCGATGACAAGAAGGATGTTGGCCACGTTTGAGCCGACCGCGTTGGCCACCGGTATGGTCGTGATGCCACTGACAACCGCGGCAATTCCGGAAATCATTTCGGGCAATCCGGTTCCGATACCAACGATGGTTACCCCGATAATGAACGGCGACAACCCCAGGCTCAACCCGACGCGCCCAGCCCCCAACAGCAGCCAATCAGCCCCTTTGACAAGCGCGAAAAGTGCCACAGCGAATACCAGCGTCCAGAAAAGTAATAACATCACGATCATTATGACAATCCCGCAACGGAATCACAATGTGTACGGAATGTGTCTGAACTAGTGCACAATACTCATGAGTCATCGTCCGCCAAACCGGCATTCGCCTGTAGTTGCAGCGGCCGCCTCAGAAGCAACCGCCACAAGGGCAAACATAACTTACTACTTACTACTTATTACTTACCACTTATTAAAAACAGTTGCCATTTCTTAATTTTGGGGTGTGTATAATGCCAACAGACTGTTGCCGTACTGGCGGTGCCGCCGCAAATCCATGCCCGGGACACTGGGGAGTGTTTGCCTTTTCCCGTGGCGGACCACATATACGTTGCCCGCTTTCTTGGAAGCTTCTATAAATGCCGTTTCATCAAACTCAGCGAACGGTGGATCGGCAAACACGATGTCGAATGTCATGGTATTGGTGGCTAACCATAATGGGACTGGTTGGGTTTCGATCCGCAGCACCTCGGAAATGCCGAGCTTGTCATAGTTGTCCTGGATAACCCGAGCAGCTTGGCGGTCGCGTTCTACCGCAATTACTGAGCTCGCGCCGCGGCTTACGGACTCTATCCCGAGCACGCCGCTTCCCGCGTACAGATCAAGCACCGAAAGACCCCTCATGTCCCCGAGCATATTAAAGATTGCTTCCGTCGCTTTGCCCGTCATGGGACGCGTGGTTTCAGCCGATGGTTGGGCGATATCCCGGCTTTTGAACGAACCCCCGGTTATCTTCATCGGCGCGCTACACCCGCTTCCTCGGCCGCCAGAATCCACTCCACCGCAATCGCTTGCACGATAGCCGGTGCTAATCGCCGGCGCACCGTCCTCGCCAACTCAGTGGTCCAGCTTTGCTGGCCGAATCGCTCATACATGTGGAGGCGGTGTATGTCCCGGGCCCGGGCTTGAAAGAAGCCCGCGGGTCCTTGTTTTCGCGCCGTTTTCAATTTAGCCGGTTTAACTTCACCCCTGATATTGCTGGCAATGACAGCGGCAGCCACCCCGAGTTCGAAATGGATATGCATGGATAACAATCCGCTTCCGCCCCACATCTGCCAGTTTTGCTGCAGGGTCTGCAACTTGGTTTCACCCTGCATAATAACTTTATGGCGGGGTTTTCTGAAGGTGTGGTTTCCGTTCCGGTACATTTCGTTTAATGATTCCTCGTAGGAAATGTGATGGGCGGGAGTCAGCCCGTCAGTCACGGTATGGGCCAGCCAGGCCGCTTCAAAAGCCGCCCGGACCATATTTTGCTCGGATAAAGCGCCCGCCAGTGATTGGTAATGGTTTTCGATATCGTCAAGCAAGGGACCGCTTTGGGAAGTGGGGTCGTAAAAATGGCTCGGCTCCTCATGGCGGTGTATGGTTTTGACTTTAATGCCGTCAGGACCGTTATATCCTTCGAAGTGCTGCAGCCGGTCGAGCGGCGGGAACCAATGCATATGCACATACGGTGCCAACTGCCGGTAGGCCATCTTGTTAAACTTTTGGTGGGCTCCTAACCAATTAACCGTGTGCCGTTGTGTTATCCATCCCGAGTACATCGATGAAAACGTAATTCCTTTCTTGTATCCGCACCCACTGTAGCGAAACAGTTGAGTTATTGACAATACCTAGTTTAGATGTTTTTGATTCTTTTTATTATTCACCAGCTCTTTGAGTACTGGCCCCATATCTGATTCCGGCGTATCCGCGGCTGCTTGACGGGCCGTATTGATTAAGGCGGCATCACTCAAACGCGCCAGCCGCATATCGAGTGCGCCGTGTTGCCGCTCGCCATATATTTCACCTGCTCCCCGCAACTCTAAATCTTTTTCGGCCAAAAGTCGACCGTCATTGTGCTGCTCCATTAACTGCAATCGCTGCCGGGCACCGAATCCATCAGTTGGTTTCAAATAGCAAAAGGCGCGGGAAGTATTCCGCCCCACTCTTCCCCGCAGCTGATGAAGCGTGGCCAACCCGAACCGCTCGGCTCCCTCAACCACGATAGCAGTCGCGTCCGCTACATCAACGCCCACTTCCACCACGGTGGTTGCCACCAGTATGTCCGCTTCCCCGTCCGCGAATCGTTGCATGGTTTCGGCTTTCTCGCCCGGTTTCATGCGTCCGTTCAAGCTTATAATCCGTGCCTCCGGTAGATATTGTTGGAGAGTACGGGCCTCCTGCTGGACACTCTTTATACCGTGTGTATCGGACTCTTCGATCAATGGGCAAACTACATAAATTTTTCCACCGGAATCAAGCAATGTTTGTAGCTGCCGGTAAACCCAATCCGCATTGGTGGTGACAAATGTCTTGACCGATTTTCGACCGGGGGGCATATCAGCTAAGAATGAGATGTCCAGCTCGCCATATACAGTCAAGGCTAAACTCCGGGGGATAGGAGTCGCGGTCATGCTCAAGACATGCGGCGCGTTGGAAGCTTTCTCCTGCAGCCGCTTCCGTTGGTCGACACCGAACCGGTGCTGTTCATCGATGATGACCAGCCCGAGCCCGGAGAAGGTGACATCATCTTCCAAAAGCGCATGCGTACCGACAACTACGGATATCTGATTCGCCCGGAGACGCTGGATGATGTCTCCTCGCTCCTTCCGCCTGTTCGCTCCGGTCACGAGCGCCACTTCAACCCCCAGCGGCGCGAGGATGTCACGGAGTGTCTGCTCATGCTGCCCGGCTAAAATCGCGGTCGGGGCCAGAAAAGCGGTTTGGAGTCGATTGTTGGCCACGACCGCAGCTGCAATGGCCGCCACCACCGTTTTGCCACTCCCCACATCTCCCTGCAAAAGCCGATTCATCGGATGTTCCCGCTGCATGTCCTGAATGATCCGCCAGGCTGACTTGCGTTGGCTGCCGGTCAAGGAAAAGGGCAAGTCGGCAACCAATGCCCGGATAGCTTCCCGGTCAAAGGTGACCGGGGTAGCCTCCTGATTGTCGACTTCACATTTTATGTCACGGAGGGCGAGAAACAAGATGTAGAGTTCTTCAAAGGCCAGCCGGTATCGCGCCCGGTCGGCGTCTTCCATAGAGCGGGGGAAATGCATATTGGCCACGGCACCGGTTTTATCCATAAGATCATACGTTTCCCGGACTGATTCGGGAATGGGGTCGTCCAGTTTGGCGGGTAATACTTGTCCCAGCCAATACCGTATTTGTTTGGACGTTATTCCCTCTGTTACTGGATAAATCGGCACGATTCGCGCCGCGTTCCTGGGAAATGCGCTGACCCGTTCAACGGTCGGCGACTGCAACGCGTATTGGTTGTAGGAAAATGCCAATTCGCCCGCCACGTATACTGGTGTTCGTTTGGGCAGACTCCGCTCCACATAGGGCTGGTTGAACCACACCGCCTGGATAGCGCCCGTTCCGTCATCGATTAATGCTTTGGTTAATGTTTTTCCCCGCCGTGTTTTATGGGATTGCATCCGGGTGATCTCTCCTTTGACCGTAATCGTTCCCGGCCGGGCGTCCTGGATCGATACTACCCGGGAATAATCTTCGTACCGCCGCGGGAAGTGATGCAGCAGATCCGCCACGGTGGTAATGCCAAGCTTTTTCAGCCTGGTGGCCGAGGCGCTTCCGACCCCTTTCAAGGCGGTAATGGATGTAGTTAACTCCATACGCCTATTATAGCCGCCTTGCCAGCAGCGGGAACAGTTGCCCACCTCTTCCCCGGTCACATCAGAGTCTGATTTTCCGGAAATGCCGCTTACCCGCCTGCAACACATCGCCGTCGGCAACGGTGATTGTGTCCTTTTGTATTTGGTCGCCATTGATCCGTATACCACCCTGCCCGACCAATCGCCTAGCTTGAGATTTACTCCCGGCCAGTTCGGTGGCTACTAATAAGTCAACGAGCTCCCACTCACGCCTAGACAATGGTGTTTCCGGAATATCTTCGGGGAGTTCTTTGTTCTGGAACTGTCGCACGAACCCGTCTTCGGCCCGGCGGGCCGCCGTTTCCCCGTGGTATATCGACACGATCTCCCGGGCGAGCCGCTGCTTAACATCCCGGGGATTTTCCCCGCCTTCCAACCGTTGGTGTATATCTTTGATTTCCGCGTTTTCGACATCGGTCGCCAGGGTAAAGTAGTGGGTCAGCATGTCGTCGTCTATCCGCATGACCTTGCCATACATGTCACTAGGGGCGTCGTCGACCCATATACAGTTCTCCCAGCTTTTGCTCATTTTGCTTCCGTCATCGGCACACAACAACTCATAGGTAATCACGTCCTGGATCGGCTGCCCATAATGTTTCTGGACCTGTCTTCCCCCCAGCATGTTGAACAATTGGTCTGTCCCGCCGATTTCAACATCCGCTTCGACTGCCACCGAGTCGTATGCCTGCATAATCGGGTATTGAAACTCCTGCAATCCGATCCGTTTCCCGGCCTGGAATCGTTGGGCGAAATTCTCCCGTTCAATCATCTGCGCGACCGAGAAGAGTTGGTTCAGTTCCAGCCACTGCGACAGCTCCATGGATTCGAACCACTCGTGATTAAACCGCACTTCGGCTTTCTCGATATCGATTACCCGAGCCAACTGTTTTTGATAATCCCGCATGTTGGCTTCGACGTCTTGCTTGGAAAGTGTCTGGCGTTCACTCGACTTGTCCGAAGAATCGCCGATCTGAGCAGTAAAACTTCCGACAATGAGTACCACCTGGTGCCCCATGTCCTGGAAGTGCTTTAATTTTCGTAACGTGGACGCATGTCCAATATGGATTCGGTCGCCGGTGGGGTCTATGCCGTGCTTTATCCGCAGCGGCTCCTCTCGCTTTAGTTTTTTCTCGAGTTCCCGGTATTCAATGATCTCATTGCTGCCCCGGAATATGTGGTCATTCATGCTGTATATGATAGCGCGCCACTCCCCTCCCAAGCAAAAACCGCAAAGTCTCACCGCAAATGCGACTACCCGTATACTTTCTCTAACGCTACTCTAGCATGTTCGGGGTCGCGGGCGTACCATTCTTGGAACTGAGCCGG